>JAULYZ010000001.1:0-6364 GCA_032117595.1 Acidimicrobiia bacterium
GTCGTACCAAGGCCACGCATTGTTCGAACCGGGAGAGCAGTAGTGCTTGAGCGAATCCTTGGCCGAGGTGCCGAGATCGGCAACTGACCAACTTTTCGATGGCTTAGTCATGGGGCACCTCTTTGGCGTTTGCCGTGCAGCGCAGTCACGGGCTGGTTATTCGAAACGTAGTCGTCAACGCGTTCGGCCGCGTCGGGTGCTGCGGAGTGCTCGTATTGCTTGCCGACGCTCACAGGTAGCCCGCTGGCTCGGCGATGTGATGGTGGTCGATGCGCTCGTGATCGCCCCGCAGTTCGTACATCTCGGCCAGCGTCATCGGCGTGCTCACCCGTGCAGCCGCTCCGTTGGGTAACCAATCACGAGCCTCGCTCGCACTGAAGCGTTCGAACTCGAGGCGTGAGAGGCACCGGCCCGGACGGGTGAGGGCCGGGTGGATGTCGTGTATCGGGGCATTCGTGGTGATGAGAAAGATCACGTTTGCGCCCTGGCCGATGATGCCGTCCGAGAGGTTGAAGAGTCTCCCGAGTGCACCTCGGCCCTGCCCGTTGCGTACTGCCTGCAGCAGGTCGTCGGTGTCCTCGGCCACCACGAGCCGCCAGTGAGGTGCCAGCACCGTGGCGCGTTGCGCCGTGGGTGGCTGCCGCACACTGGGGGCCGACGAGAGCACTTCCTCAATCGTCGACGACGATGCGAAGAACGCCTCGGGGTCAGCAAGGATGTGGGTCTCGCACCATGGTGACCATTCGGCAGCAAGCGCTCGGATGGCATTGGTCTTGCCCGTTCCCGGCGGCCCGTACCACACCACCAGCCGGCCGCCCTGTTGGGGCTCCCTGACCCGCATCAGCGAGTCCAGTTGTGCACGAACCGGGGTCGGGTAGTTGATCTGGATGTCGCTCCAACTGGGTGTCGGGAACGTGCGTCGCCTCCAACTCGCTCGGCCACTGTCGGAGATCCACACCACCATGGGCACGCCTTCGTCGTCGCGTCGCTCCGGCACGCAGGTCATCACCAGTGCGTGCAGCTCATCGAGTCGTTCGGGTGTGGATGCCGACACCGTCACTTCCGGTCCACGGCTGTACATCTCGATACAGACGCTGCCGAGTGGGTGTCGCAGGTGAGTAATCACCCCGCTCCAGTCCTCGCAGCAACCAACCACATCCGTGCCGGGCGGGACGAGTTGTTCGAGCGCCATCACCCTTCCGTCGAGATTGGTCCGACGCACGAATGGTTCTCGCCCCTCGAACTGCTCGTTGAGGAATCCCATCTGCAACACCTGTCGACTCGGTGTCGAAGCACTCGCCCACGTCACGTGCACCGGCTTGCTGCTCACGCAACGGTCCTCCTGTCGGACGTTCATCGCCCGTCCGTTCTCGGTGCCTTGGGCGTACCCGTCGCCAGTCGCATCGACCTCGTTCTCCTCGCTCCACCCGCAGGGTCGGGGTGCAGTCCGGGATTGAACGCTCGCGTCGGCGCGATGTGTGACGTGGGCCGGTGGCTCAGTGCCAGGCGATGCGATCGGGCTGGGTGGAGATGAGCGGTCGCTGCACGTCCACCTCGTCGCCCGGGGCTGGCGTGGGGTCGCCTGCGGGCACGAACACCATGCTCACGTGCATGTGCGGCGCCTCCAGCAGGGCAAGTCGGCGCTGGGCGAAGTGGAAGGGACTGTCGCCGTTTGCGTGAGGCACCACGCCGTGGGCCGTTCCTGCGCTCACGATCACCACGGAGCCGTCGCCCGGAACCGTGCCGCCCCGGTACCCGGCCCGGTCGCCGGCACGCACGCTGCGAAGCTCCAGCACCGTGGCACGCAGCAGCAGGGTGCGCTTGTCCTGGTGCCACAACGCACTCCCCAAGCGGATGCTGAACGTGCGCGAGGGTTGCGCGGCGCGCAGCACGGCGTAGTTCTCCGCATCGAGATGACTCACCGACACCGGAAGATCGCCCGGAACCGAGGCAAGCAGTTGTTCGATCTCGGAGCGTCGTGCGTCCCTCGAATCGGCCAGCCCCGGGTGGATCGACGCGCTCTGCACCGTGGCGCCGCCATTGCGGAGTTGATCCACCGCAGCGGCCACGGTCTCGGGTGCAAACCCGTGCCGGCGCGTGGACGACATCACCTTCACCACCACCGTGCTCGACGGCCGGTGCGCCAGCAGATGATCCAGCTGCACCTGCGACGCAACCGTGAGTACCACGTGCTGGGCAACGCGCACGGAGTCCAGCTCGAGGCTCGGCGTGAGCACGATGGGCGTCACCGGCTGCGCCACCACATCGGCCTGCTCGAACACCGTGCCAATCGCCACTTCCTGTGCCCCGAGCGCAATGGCCTCGTGCGTGAGCCATCCCCGCCCGAATCCGTAGCCGTTGCCCTTCACCACCGGCACCAGCCCGGGGAAACTCGCACACACCTCGTCCACCATCGCCTTCCAGGCGTCGGTGTTCACGTGCAGAGTGAGGCCCATCGGGCGACGACGCTAGCCCTGCTGCACGCCGTCACCGGCGCGCTGGGGATCCCGTGAGCGCTCGCGCCCATAACGATTGCGCCGGGGCCAGCTCGTGAGATCGGGCAGCAGCGCCGCAGCAGAGCGACGCCGGAGCGCGCCACGCCACAGCCCGGCACCGTACGCCGCATCGTCGAGCAGGCGGAGACCCGCGAACGTGAGCGGGTCGATGTCGTGGCGGACCTTCCACCACTCGGTCAGCGTGGGGATCAGAACCGCACACGCCAGCACACGCCGTGCACGTCGGCTCACCAGTGCCATCAACAGGGCAAGGGGCCACCACGACCGCGTGATTGCAGCGGCGAAGATGCGGCCCGCATGAAGGTGGCCAAGGCCAGCCAGGCGAAGCGCCTGCTTGGGGCGGTCTGCAGACTCGGGCAGTTTCGAGATGAGCGCAACGGTGGACCCCACCGCTACCGCAGCACCCAGCAGGGGCGCACCGAGTGCCGGGAGCGCCCACGCAGCCGCACTCCATGCGCTTGCCTGTGCAGGCGGCACAGCGCCGGGATGACGCACCGCAAGGTCGGTGGCCGACTCCCCGTACCCCATGCGCTGGCGCATCCATGCGCCGAGATCGCTGCGCACCGTGTGGCGCACCACCACAGCGGGCTCGTACCGGCAGGTCCAACCGGCCTCGTCGAGTCGCCACACGAGGTCCACGTCCTCGCCCAGACGCATGCCGGGGGAGAACCCGTCCACGGATCGGAGCGCCTCGGTGCGCACCACGAGTGCGGCAGCCGGGACGTACGACACGCGCGTGCCGGCCCGGATCCGTGCGCGCACGCCGCCGAGGTCGAGTGGGTTGCGAACGGCCTCGAACCGCTGCAGGCGATCTGCGGTGCCGGCCCGCAGCTCAAACGTGGCGGCGCAGACACGCGGTGCCACGAGCGCTGTGCGATCAGAGGTGAAGTGTGCAAGGAGTTGTTCCAGCCAGCCCTCGCCAACGATCACGTCGGTATCCACGAAGGCGACGAACGGTGTCGTCACAAGTCGCAGACCCTCCTGACGCGCAAAGCCGGGCCCGCCGTTGTGCACGAGCCGGATCACCTGCGTGGGAATCAGCGTGCCGTCGGCACGTTCGCAGTCGATGCTGGGGAACGGCGTGGTCGATGCATCGTCGATGATCAGTGCACGCCCCGCACCCGTGGTGCACACGATTCGGCGTACCGCAGCAGGATCGGCGTTGTACGCGGGAATCACCAGCGTCACATCGGCAGCGGTGGGCGCGCCGTGCTCGAGTGGCACCGGATGAATGGCGCCCAGCTCGAGGAGTCGGTCGGTGAGCCGCTCGTGCCCGCCTGCCAGATCGGTACCGGAACGGATCTGCTCCACCACGCGCACGCCGCCCTTGGTGAGCCGAAACATCGTGAGCGGCGAGCCGCCGATGAGCATGCGACCGTTGTCACCGAAGGTGCAGCCCGAATCCAGTTCGAAGCGGGTCAACGCGTTGCCCCGCGCGCGCTCACGTCTTCCCCAGTTGTTCGAGCCAGGTCTCCACTCGGTCAACGAGTTGGCTCGTCCAGCGCTCCAGCACGGCGCGCCCGTCGTCGGCGTTGGCTGCAGTGGGATCACCCAGCACACCGTTCGGCGACACCGAACGGACACCATCGTCCATGAGTTGATCGATGATCGTGCGAAGCGGGCGTGTGTCGCCGACCTCGAGGTGCTCGAGCCGCACGCGTGACGGGTCCAGATGCAGCATCACAGAGGTCTCCAACCACCCCGCATGCGAGTCGGCGCGCGCATCGTCCGGTGGCGGTGGCGACCACACCAACACGTTCCGCTGCTCCATGCTCGCCGTGAGCACCACGTCGGTGAAGGCATCGCTGTTGCCGCCGTGCGCATTCACGAACATCACACCGAGTGCCCAGTCGGCAGATCGCACGAGCTCGATGAGCGCCTCCGCCGTTGCCTCGCTCCCGAACGACAACGTGCCGGGGAACCCCGCATGCTCGCCACTTGCCGAGACCGTGATGGTGGGGCCCACGAACACGTTCGGTCGAAGGTTCACGATCGGCTGCACCAAGGCCTCGGCAATCACGGTGTCGGTGTCGAACGACAGGTGGGGCCCATGTTGCTCGCACGACCCCACGGGAATCACCAGCACCGGATCCGGCTGCGCAGCGATGTCCACCCACGTGGAGGCTGCGAGCGAGGGCATGGGCGCAGGCTACGCAGCGCATCACCGTCGCTCGGAGAGTCGTCGTCCCGGGCGCCTTCTCAGTCACGGAATTTTCCCGAAATTTCTTGCCCTCCTGCGGAGAAAAGCGAACGTATGTTCGATAGCGTGACGCCCATGAACCCCGCCCTCCAGCAGTGCGAGCACACCGTGGACCTGCTCTCCTCGGTCGATGTCTCGTCGCTGCAGCCGGGCGAGCTGCGCCGGCTCATCGAGGGGGTGCAGCGCCACCTCGATCAGGTGAAGGTGCTCCAGGCCCGTTGGCTCCAACGGGCGCAGGATTCCGGGGCCCACCTCGGAACGGGTGCCCGCTCCATGTCGGGCTGGCTGGCTGCTCACACGGGCGCCGCCTACGGCGAGACCGTCGGCAAGATTCGCCTCGCCGACACCCTCGAGCGCAGCCCCGAGCTCGCCAGCGCCGTGGCCGCAGGCACGGTGTCGGCAGCCACCGCCACCTCATTGTTCCAAGCAGTGGCCGATGCGCCCACCGTGGAGGCACTGTCCGATCTGGTCGACCGTGTTGCCGGGCTCGATCCCACAGCAGCCCGCACCCGTGTGGAGCAATGGCGCCTCGAACAGCAGATCGAGGACGATGCCGAGCGCGAAGATCGCTGCTACCGGCAGCGCTCGTTCACCTATGGCCGCGTCGAAGACGGCATGATCTCCGGTTCGTGGCGCCTCCCCGTGCTCGCCGCGCGGGAGGTCATCTCCACCATCTCGTACCTGGGCGGCAAGCCCTCCAGCGCCGATTCCCGCACCACCGATCAACGACTTGCCGATGGTTTGGTGCAGCTCTGCGCGGCGTATGCGCGCGGCGAGGTCACCGGCGGCCATGAGCGCCCCACCATCCTCGTCACCATCCCGGCCGAATCGCTGGCGGGTCATGGCGATGCACCCGCCGTCACCTCGTTCGGCGATCCCGTGTCGGCGCGCTCCGTGCGCCACCTCGCCGAGGATGCCGTGCTCCGGCGAGTCCTCAGCAACGGCAGCGAGATCCTCAACGAAGGCCGCAACGAGCGCTTTGCCACGCCCGCACAATTCCGGGCGCTGGTGGCACGCGACGGCGGCTGTCGCTGGCCCGGATGCGATATCCCGGCAGCGTGGTGCGATGTTGATCACCTCACGCCGTGGGCCGAGGGTGGCACCAGCGATCTCCACAACCTCGTGCTGTGGTGTCGACATCACCACACCGAGAAACACCGGCCCGGGGTTCGGGTGCGCGGCGATGCGCATCAGTTGCAGCTCGAGATGCCGAGCGGCGACGTACTCGAGTGCCCACCCTGCGGGGTGGCCACACGCACGGCGTCGCCACCACGACGACGAACCCCGGCGGCGGCCTGACGCACGGAGTCACCCAGCGCTGCACGTATCACGCGTGCTGTGCCGGTCCGTGCTTGTCTGCGCTGCGCTGAGCCGCTCCGTGCTGCTCCGTGCGCTACCTGCCCTACGTGCCCTACGTGCTACGCCACGCCCGCGATCAACTCGGCGTCAGCGCGCAGGCGATCCGAGATGACGGTCACGGCATCAGTCCCAGAACCAGCTGAGGGCGCCACGGCTCCCGGCATCGTCACGATGCGGTCCACACCGATCTCGGCATATGCAGCCACCATGTCGCGGGTGAGGGGTCCCGGCGGGGTCACGCTGATCTCGAGGCGCCCGAGGCCGTGGGGACGCTCCACCTGCTGTCCGG
>JAULYZ010000002.1:0-6692 GCA_032117595.1 Acidimicrobiia bacterium
CGTAGGCGCGGTCACTCCCGGCGGTTCCGTATTGTCGTGTCCAGCGGAGGCTGCCGCTCGTGTTGATCCGAGCGACGACCAGGTCGCGCACACCTTGGAAGGCGACGCCGCTCTGCATGCTGCCCGAGGCAAGGCCTGCGGCGTAGATCTCACCGCCAGGGGTCACGGCGACTGCAGTGAAACTGCCGGCGCCGCCGGTGACGTCGTACTGACGGGCCCACCTACGGGTACCTCCGGTGGTGTAGCGCATGGCGAACGGAAGGGACGTTGTCGCGAGCCCCGTTGTGAACGAGTAGTCGTTCTCACCCACCACATACAGCGCCCCGGTACGGCTGACGCCGATCCCGCGGGCGTAGTCGTCGCCCTCGGTGCCGGTCTGGCGGAGCCACTTGCGGGTGCCGAACCGGTCGTACTTGGCGATCATCACATCGGTGGCACCGGACCAACTGAGCCCCTCTACCGAGCCGCCTGCGGTGCCGGTGACGTAGACATCGCCCGCGGAGGTGACAGCGACGGCCGAGAGCGTGTCGCTGTAGATGCTGCCGAGCTGGCGCTTCCACAGCACCGTTCCCGACGAGTCGATCATGGCGACAAAACCGTCGTAGTCGCCCTCATTCGACCCGAATCCGGCGAAGTCGCCCTCCGTTGCCCCCACGACGACCACACTCCCCGAGGGTCCCGCGGCTGCGCCGAGCGCGTAGTCGGTGGCAACGGTCCCGAAGGTGACGGTCGAGATCTCGCTGCCCGACGAATCGTGCTTGGTGAGCAGCACGTCGAGCCCACCGCCGGACCCGCCCCATACTGCGCCGGCCGATGTGCCGGCCGACCACACCGAACCATCGGAGGCAGCAGCCACCGCATAGAAGTAATCGTTCTCGGTACTGCCGATCTGGTCGACCCACGAGTTGTTGCGGGTTGCGCCGTAGCGAACGATCACGGCGTCGTCGTTCCCGGCACTCGTTGCGCCAAGCGTGCCCTCGGTGCCGCCGACGATATACAGGTGACCGGACCGCGACACCGCCGCCGCATCGGTGAGGTCGGTGCTGCTCGTCCCGAACTGATCGATCCACCGCTGTTCCCCGCCGATGCTGTAGCGCGCCGCAAGGAAGTCGTAGCCGCCGGCCGTCGGCTGGGCGATGCTCCTCAGTGTGTGGCCGACCGTGTAGATATACGACCCGCGTACCACCACGTTTGACCCGGGAGTGCGCCATGGGTGGTGCCAGCCACGTACACCTCGCCGAAGGAACCGGCCGCAATGCCGCGCGCAGTGTCGTACTCGGAGGTGCCCCATTGGAGGTTCCCCTGACGGGTGCCCGTCCGGTCGTAGCCGATCATGAAGAAGTCGCGGTCGCCGGCGTTGGCGGTCGTGTCGGGGAGGCTGCCCTCGGTCTCACCGATCACGAAGACACGTCCGCCCGGGGCGACGGCGAGCCCGTTGACGAGGTCGACTGCCGTGGTGCCGTACTGCTGGATCCAGACGCGGTTGCCGTTGCGGTCGTAACGCGCAACCCAGATGTCGGTATCACCGACGCCCGAACCTGCCCCGGCGACCTCGCCAGTAGTGGTTCCCGCAACGAAGATCTCGCCGCTGGAACTCACGGCTACGGCGCGGACATCGTCGTCTGCGCCGGTGGGTGAGGCCACCTGGCGGATCCAGCGACGCCGTCCGTACTGGTCGTACTTGGCGATGAAGCCGTCGTTGTAACCGGGCTGTGCGTTGGTGCCTGCGAGGGACCCCTCCGACGCGCCGACGACGAAGACCTCACCGAGCGGTGACACGGCGATGCCTTGGGCATAGTCGATCGCGTCGCTGCCGAACTGCTTGGTCCAGCGACGGGTACCCGATGGGTTGTGCCGCGCCACCCAGACGTCGGCCGCTCCCTTGTTGGCGCCCGAGAGGCTGCCGGTGGTGTACCCCGCCGAGTACACGACGCCCGTACTGCTCACTGCGACGTCCACCGCATGGTCGAGCCCACTCGTGCCGAACTGGCGCGCCGACGATGGTGTGCTCGACGGCGGGACGGCGTCGGCGCCGCCGGACAGCATGATCGACCCAGCGGCCACGGTGGCCACGGCGCACCATCCCGCCGCCCTGCGAATCCCTCGATGTGTACCCGTCCGCCGCTCTCGCATGCTGTTGCCTCCTGCCCGGACCCTCGGACCACCCCGCTACCCACCGTGGCAGCGGTGCCTCATCGTACGCAACCTGCCTGCGGCGTGGTGATCCGTAGAGTCCGTGGGGCATGTCGGCGATTCGGGTGGATGCGTGGTGGCAGTGGATCGCCGGTTGGGCTCGCAGGTCGACGTGGGCCGGCACTGCACGGTGGGCGGTGCTCTGGTTCCCCGTGGTGCTGATTTCGTGGTTCGGGTGGGTGCGCCGCTGGACATGCGACGACGCCTTCATCAACTTTCGGATTGTTCGGCAGTTGCAGTCAGGCAATGGCCCGGTGTTCAACACAGGCGACAGGGTGGAGGCAGGTACGAGCCCTGTGTGGATCTTCGTGCTCGCTGTTGCCGATGTACTCCTGCCTGTGACGCTCGAGTGGATCGCCGTGGTGTTCTCGATCGCCGCCACCGCCGCGGGGGTGGGCTGTGCGCTCGCAGGTGCCCGTCGGCTGTGGGCGGGTTCGGACGCGTGGCTCATCCCGGTGGGCGCACTCGTCTATGTCTCGGTTCCTGCTGCGTGGGACTTCTCCACCTCCGGGCTCGAGACCGGTCTCGGAATGCTCTGGATCGGGATGTCCTGGTGGGCACTCGCCCGGTGGTCGTTCGAGCTGGGTGAGGTCGCCCGGGCACCGCGGGCGCTGTGCCTGCTGTTCGGTATCGGTCCGTTCGTGCGGCCGGACTTCGCGGTGTTCGCGGTGTGCTTCTCACTTGCCCTGCTCTGGCAATTGCGCGGCCAACGCCGGTCGCTGATCCGCTCGATTGCCTGGCTTGCGCTCGTACCCGTGACGGGGACCCTCATTCGAATGGCGTACTTCGGGTTACCGGTTCCCAACACAGCGGTTGCGAAGGAGGCTTCCAAGCCGAGTTGGGAGCGCGGTTGGTGGTACCTCACCGATCTTGCGTCGCCGTATGTGCTGTGGCTCCCGGTGGTGGTGCTCCTCGCGGTGTTCCTCTGGCCGCTCCTGCATCGCGCAGGCGGTGACTCCTCGGCACGTCATGCAGTGATTGCTGCAGCGTTGGGTGGTGCTGCGCTCCATGCGTTCTACATCGTGCGCCTCGGCGGCGACTTCATGCACGGGAGGATGTTGCTCCCGGCGCTGTTCGCCCTGTTGATGCCGTTTGCTGCTGCACCACTTCCCGGATTCCGCCCGGTGGCTTTCGCAGTGATCGGTGCGTGGGCCGTGGTGGCGATGATCACACTGCGCATGCCGCAGTCGACGGCCACGCGCCCGGGTCTGCCGCCGCGCATCACTGATGCCATCAGCGACCGCACGGCTATTCACGACGAGCGAACCGTCTTCCGCCGTATCTCGTCGAAGAAGAACCCTGTGACGATTCACGACTTCGAGAAAGGGCTGTGGTACTCGGGTGCGGAACGAACGCGCTTCTTCCTCGACAACGGTGGAAGGGGCCTTGTGCTCGACGGCGAGAGCAACGGGTACTTCGAGGTGTACCCGCTCAGCAAGGAGGCCGCCGAACGAACACCAGCGGTCGTGTACGCAGGGGCGCTCGGCATCTACGGCTACCGGATGCCACTTCGCGTCTGGGTCCTCGACCGTTTCGGGCTGGCGAACCCGATAACGGCACATGTCCGCCTGACCGGGCGCGGAAAGCCCGGCCACGAGAAGGATCTGCGACCCGCATGGATGGTGGCCGCGTTCGCTCCGACCAACATCGTGCTGTCGGCGAAGATCAACCCCGCCGAGGTGGAACTTGCCCGTGCGGCCCTGCAGTGCGGCGCATTTCCCGATCTGTTCGAGGCCCAGCGCGAATCGCTGAGCATCGGCCGTGTTGTCGAGAACATCACCGGATCGTTCAGGCTCTGGCGCTTCCGCACGCCGCGAGATGCTGCGGGAGCTGCGGCAGAGCTCTGCGGGTGAGCGCGCCGGTCAGTCGAGCCGACCCCACGATTCCTCGGCGGAGTCGGTGCACGAGAGGAGTCGGACCTCGCTCTCGTCGATCTCGATGATGGCGTCCTGCTGGGCGCGGAACCCCATGCGGACGGCCACCTTGCGCGGGATGCCCCACGCCACGAGGCTGGGCTCGCGGTGCGCGCCGTCCGGTGACCGGCCCTCGCCGTGAACGAACCGACCGTGGAGAGCAACGATGTCGCGCGCGATCTGTGAGTTGACCGAGCGGTGGCGGTCGTCCCCGAGCGACACGCCCTGCGGGTTCCAGCCGGTGATGACGTAGACCGGCCCGGGGAACGGCCAGTCCGCAACCGCATCGGGACCGTTGAGGCACACCGCCTTGCCGGGCGAGACCTCGGCCTCCACCACCGTGGTGCGGTAGTGCTCCCAGCGTCGGGCACGCGGATCGTCGGCCGTGGTGCCGCCGAACACCACGGCGAGCATTGGCGTGGCCCGCTCGACCACCGCGCGGACCTGTGCGATCGCGGCGGTCAGGGTGTCGGCGCTGAGTGAGTCGACGAGGAGGTCGACCTCCACCCGGATCTGGTTGTTGGCATGGAAGAGACGCGCCAAGCCGAGCGATGCGTTGAGGTCGTTGAGTTCGCGCAGGAGCTCGGGCGATGTGTCGACGCCGTCGATGCTCACGGCGAACACCCGGAGCGATGCGGGTGCGTCAGTCATGATGCGGCCCCGCACCAGGACCCCCTGACGGCTGAGGTGGTACTCACCGTTGTGGTCCGGCGTGGCGCCGAGCGACTCGAGCGCTTCATTGATGATGCGCTCCACCTTCGGACGGATCACCGCCGGATCGTGTGCCTCGCGCACGGGCTGGAGCAGCACGGTGGTGTCCTCACCGGTGATCTGGACCGGATCATCGGACGACTTCGGGAACATCAGATCGAGGAACTCGTCGTTCGGGAACATGTGGCAGGCCAGCTCGAGGCGGGATGCGCTGACCCGGCGCCGCGTCGGGCCGCCGCTTCCCTCCAGTGGCACGCGGTAGTGGGAGACACCGAGCTCGTACCAGTCGACATCGATGGCGAGTTGATCGTGCTGCAGGGTGAGCGCGTAGACGGGCTGCTTCGCATCGTCGGGGAGGGGATGGCGGAGCGTCCGTGAGTCGCGGGCGAGGTCGATGAGGAGTTCCTGTCGGATCGTGCTGCGCGCGCCCGTGGTATCGGCGGTGAGCATGATGGCGTTGAGATCGGGGTACTCGAGATTGGTGACGTCGGGGTACGGCATGGACACCGAGCCGCCCGGGCCCGTGAGTTCGATGCGCAGGTCGCCATTGGGGTACTCGAGGAGTCGGATCTCGGCCGAACCGGTGCGGTCGACGGCGATGTCGCAGAACCGGATCATGCTCGGCGGCACCAACAGGTCGTAGTCGCCGGGATCGCTCGCAGCGCGGTACTGCACGGCGAGGACACCGTCGCTGGCGTGCCAGCAGCGCATGCCGCCGATCGTGCACAGGCGGAGATTCCCGAGCGGCAGACGTTCGTCGTCGTCGCAACGGTTGGCCATGTTGTGGAGTCGGAACCACTCGTGATCGGGGATTCGCACGGCGACGAGGACAGCGGGCGTATCGGCTCGGGTGCGGCTGCTCTCGGGGACGGCATGGGGATCTGGCGTGGGCGCGGGGGTGGGGCTGTGATCGGGAGGCACCGGCAGGGGAACGCAGGGAACCCACCCGGGTGTGACCCGCCCTACGGTGACCGGGGTGCAGGGGCCGCCTGTTCGGGTTGCGGGATCGGGTTGCGGGATCGGGTTGCGGGATCGGGTGACCGGCTCGTGGGCGCCGGCTCCCCCGGCGAGCAGGGCTGGCGGTGCGCGACAGTGGGGCCATGAGTGACCCGGCCCAGCAACTCGCCCAACAGATCGCCCAGCAGCTTGCCCAACAGATCGCGATGCAAGAGCAGTTCTTCGCACCGCTCATCGTGGAACCCGAGGGGGTCACCTTCACCCGGGACGAACTGGGTGGTGTGCCGGTGGAATGGACGGCGCCTGCTGCGGGGGTGACCCGACCCGATCTGGTGGTGGCCTACTTCCACGGTGGTGGTTACTCGGGTGGGCTCGCTGCCTGGGCGCGGCGAGCGTCGGCCCGCCTCGCGCTCGGCCTCGGCTGTCGGGTGGTGGCGGCCGACTACCGACTCGCGCCGCGCTTTGCGTTCCCTGCTGCGCACGAGGATGCACTTGCCGTGTATCGGCACCTCATCGGTCCGGGTGGATTCGCGCCCGGCAAGGTGGCGGTGGCCGGTGACTCTGCGGGCGGTGCGATCTCGTTGTCGTTGATGGCCGATGCGCGCGATCTCGGTGTACCGCAGCCGGCGTGCGGGATGCTCAACAGTGTGTGGGCCGATGTGGCGATGAACACGCCGTCGCTCGACGACCCGCGGCGCAACCGTCACGATGTGCGCAAGGAGTTGGTGGAGTACCTCTCGCGCACGTTCCTGTCGCCGGGTGGCATCGATCCGCGGGACCCGCGCCATTCACCGGTGTACCGGGACCTCACGGGGCTGAACCCGTTGTTGTTGCAGGCAGCGGGCAACGACGCATGTCACGACGACAGCGTGCGCATCGCTGCATCGGCGAAGGCAGCGGGTGTGTCGGTGGCGCTCA
>JAULYZ010000003.1:0-66293 GCA_032117595.1 Acidimicrobiia bacterium
CGTCGGCCCTCATCACCGTGGTGGAACTCATCGCCCGCAGGAGTTCGTCCCACCACTAAGGGTCTTTGGGCCCCTGCACGAGGGCGCTGTGCGCGGTTTGCTGGCCCAATGGGCACCACTTCGTCACTCCAGCGTTCCTCCATCACGGCGTTCTCGGGTTGGTCGACCGAACCGGTCGTCAGCATCTTCGTGCCGCAGGACACCACACGGCCCGACACCGAGCCCACGCGCCTCAAGGCATCCATGCAGTGGGCACACGATGAGCTCGTGCGCAGTCTCGGACTCGACCCGTCTGCCGCAACGCGGCTGCTCGCGCCACTTGCGGATGACGACACGCTGCCGAGTTCGGCAACAGGGGCCCTGCCGACCCGCGGCATCGCATACTTTGCCGCTCCCGGGCAACACCTCCGCATCCTCCTCGCCGACCACACCGACGATGTCGTGAGCATCGGCCCGGTTGCCGACACACTGCGGCTGCTCCCTCATCTCCTGGGCGGACCGGAATACCACGTGCTCACGGTGTCGCAGAACCACGCGCAGCTCTTCAGCGCGAACCGGTGGTCGATCACCCCGGTCCACGTCCCCGACCTCCCCAAGAGCCTCGACGATGCGCTCTGGTACGTGAAGCGCGAACCGACGCTCGAGCGCCATGGTTCGGGCGCAGCGCACACGAGCGGTGGTGGTCAGCAGTACCACAAGGACGACATCGCCCAATACCTGCACCTCATCGACCGTGCGGTGACCACACACCTGACCGACTCGCAGTCTCCCCTCGTGGTGATGGGTGTCGCCTACGAAGCCTCGATGTACATCAACGCCTCGCACTACCGCCACGTCGTACGCACCCCGGTTCCGGGCAACGCCGATCATCTCGACCTCGCCGGCGTCCACGAGCGGACCTGGGCGGTGATGGAGCGCCAGCCGGGACCCGCCCAGGCGGCCGCAGAACGAGCACGAGATCTCATCGGCACCGGGAAGACCCTCACCGATCCGGCTGACATCGAGGCAAGTGCCACACACGGCGCCATCGACCAGATGCTGGTGAGTGCCGAACTCACCAACGGGATCCCGTACCGAGGCCTGCTCGACGCAGATCGCATTGCGCTCTGCCGTGCGGTGATCGCTGCGATGTCATCGGGTGCACGGATCCACGTGGTGCAACCCGCCGAGCTCCCCAACGGCGCCCGGTCTGCTGCGGCAGTCCTCCGCTACTGACGAGCGGAGACTGGGCAACCGGATTCTGGGCCACCGGATACTGGGCCCTCACACGCTGGGCGGGTCAACGGTGTTCGTCGGGATCCGGCGTGGGCTCCGTCGCCGAATCGAGCCAGTCAGCCTCGTTCACCTCGACCGGCACCGCCTCGCGATGCTCCGTCACCGATACTTCCTCATCGTCCGCAGAGTCGTCGGTCGCACCCGTCGCTGCTCCGCGCGCCAACCCGCCGGTGCGGTCGTCCCCTCTCTCGGGGACGACCGCATCACGGCGGTCGTCGGCGTCTCGATTCATCGCGCCGAGATCACTCATGCGCGACTCACCGCCACCTTCTGCACCTCGGCCTCGACCTGCTTGGGCATCGGCACCGTGACGGTGAGGATCCCGTCCTTGTAGGCAGCGACAATGTCCTTGCCGCTCACACCCTTGGGGACGCGGATCGAGCGGTGGAACGAGCCGTAGCGGAACTCGCTGCGTCGACGATTCTTGGTCTCCTCCAGGTGCTCGGCCCGCCGCTCGGCCCGGATCGACAGCACGCCCTCGCTCACGGTGATGTCCACGTCCTTCTCGGGGTCGATGCCCGGCAACTCGGCCCGGATCATGAGCGAATGCTCGTTCACGATCTCCTCGACACGGATCCACTCGTCGAGGTGATCGCGTTCGAAGACGCGGAACAGGTCGGGGAACTCGAACAGCTCGTTCGCGTTGAACCAGTCCATCAGGCGCGTCGGCCTGGTGCGTCGTTCGAGTGTGGTGGTCATGATGTGCTCCTCTTGATGTCGTGCGGCCCTGCGGGCCGTACACCAAGGATCACCACACGAGCGGGGGACGCCTAGGGCTCAGCGTCATTCATCACAGGCCCTTGGTCCCCGGCGCAGGTACGCCCGTCCCTCGCTACTCGCGTCGGAGCGAGAAGCGTTCGCCGTAACTGGGCGCCACCGCAGTCCAGTCGAGCGTGTCGGCGATCTTGCGCCGGAAGGCGGCTGCAGCAGTGGCCTCCCCGTGCACCACGAGCGTCGTGTCGGGTTCGCGCGTTGCAGTGCGGAGCCACGCCAACAGTTCGTTCTGATCGGCATGCACCGAGAAGCCGGGGAGCTCGCACACCTCGGCGCGCACCGGCACGTACTTGCCGTGGATCTTCAGCACCTCGGCCCCCTCCAGCAGGGCGCGACCGCGTGTTCCCGCCGCCTGGAAACCCACGAGGGCCACCGAGTTGCTGCGGTCGGGAAGGAACCGCTTGAGGTGATGCACCACTCGTCCGCCGGTTGCCATGCCTGCGCCGGCGATGATGATGGCCGAGTCGGTGCGTGCCGAGATTCGCTTCGAACTGTCGGGTGTCTCGCTCTCCTCGAGCAGCGGCACCTCGAAGAGCTCACCGTTGCCGTGGAGCTCGGGGCGGATGTCGGCACGACCCTCGTGGATCGACGTGCGGTACATGCGCAGCGCGGCCAGGGCCATCGGACTGTCGACGAAGACGGGCACCCGCGGCAGTCGACCGGACCGGGCGAGACGGGCGAGGTGATACAGCAGCACCTCGGTGCGGTCCACGGCGAAGGCGGGGATCACCACGACACCTCCGCGCTCCACCGTGCGCTCGACGAGCGCTGCGAGTCGCTCGACGGGATCCTCGGGTTGATGTGTGCGATCGCCGTAGGTGGACTCCACCAGCACGAAGTCGGCATCGCCGAGCGGTGCCGCCGGCACGAGCACCGGATGGTTCGGGCGCCCGAGATCGCCGCTGAAGCGGACGCGCACACCGTCGGGCATCTCACAGAGCAGGGTCGCACTGCCGAGGATGTGACCGGCGACGTCGAAGCGGGCGGAGAACGAGTCGGCAACCGCAACCGTCTCGCCGAAATCCACCGAGACGAGTTGCTCGAGGGAGTCATAGGCGTCCTGCTCGGTGTAGAGCGGCAACGCAGGACGGTGCCGCGTCGAGCCGACGCGGTTGGTGAACTCGGCCTCCTCCTCGTGGAGGCGCCCGCTGTCGGGGAGCACCACCGAGAGCAGGTTCGCGGTATCGGCGGTGCAGTAGACCGGTCCGGTGAATCCGTGGCTGACGAGCCTCGGCAGATAACCGCCGTGATCGAGGTGCGCGTGCGTGAGGACCACTGCGTCGATCGACGACGGGTCGACGGGGAAGGGGGCCCAGTTCCGCTCACGCAACTCCTTGAGTCCCTGGAAGATCCCGCAGTCGACAAGAACCCGACGACCCTCGGACTCGAGGAGATAGCGACTACCGGTGACGGTCTGCGCGCCCCCGAGAACGGTGAGCGAGGCAGGTGGGGTGCGGGTCATGTCGATCAGTCTCCATGGTGCGGGCGATGTTGTGCGAACTCGCGGTGAAACCAGCCGAAGGCGGCAACGGCGGCTGCGTCGATGGCGCCCGGCTCCCCGAACAGGTGGGTTGCGCCCTCCACCACGACGACCTCGGAGCGACACGACATGGCCGCTACCGCCTCCTGGTTGAGTCGGAGCACGTCGACATCGGCAGAACCGACGATGCAGAGCGTGGGCACGCGCAGACGTGGCACGGCATCGGCGGCGAGATCGACGCGCCCACCCCTCGACACCACGGCAGCGACGCTGCCCGGAGCCGAAGCCGCAGCCCGGACGGCGACGGCTGCACCCGTGCTTGCACCCATCAGACCAATCGGCAATCCGGCCAAACGCGCATCGGCGCCGAGCCACTCCACGGCACACAGCAGACGTTCCGCACCATGCCCGGGGTCGAATCCCTCGGGATCGTCGGCCGCCTCGATCGGCGTCCGCAGGTCGATCAACAACGTGGCGATCCCACCGCGCTCGAGCATCCGGGCGACCGTGCGATTCCTCGGGCTGCACCGGTTGCTGCCGCTCCCGTGGGCGAAGACCACCGCACCGAGGGGCTGCTCGGGGATGCTGAGGTCAGCATCGAGCGATGCACCGTGACAGACGATGCTCACGGTGCTCGTCGCCGGCTGACGGATCGAGCGCTGCAGGAGCGAGATCACCTCGTGGTCGGGTACCGCATCGAAGTCGCGGTACCACGCGCCCACCGCCATGAAGTCGGTGGGCTGTTCGAGCAGGACCACATCGTCGACGAGCGGCGCGAATGCATCGATTGCGTCAGGCGGGGCGACCGGTGCCGCCACCACGACGCGCCGCGCACCGTGGGCCCGTGCGACCTGCACCGCAGCCCGCATCGTGGCACCCGTGGCGATCCCGTCGTCCACGAGCACCGCCGTGCGACCGGTGAGCGCAACCCGTGGACGAACCGCCCGGATACCCGAGAGCCGCGCTGCGAGCACCTCGCGCTCGATGTGCTCTGCGCGATCGATGGCATCAGCGCTCACGTGCGCGAGCTGCACGATCTCGTCGTTCATCACCAGAGCACCGTCCTCGCCGACAGCGCCCATGGCAACCTCTGGCTGGCCCGGCACACCGAGCTTGCGCACCACGATCACGTCGAGCGGGGCAGCAATCACCTGCGCCACCGCAGCGGCGACCGGGACACCACCGCGCGGCAGCCCGAGGACGACTGCATCGGTGATGTTGCGCCTGGCAAGGGCCAGTCCGAGTTGCAGACCGGCAGCGAGACGATCGTCGAACACGACCGTCCCCGGTTCCGTCATTGCCCGTGCATCACGGTGTCGTCTGATGAGTATCCCAACCGATCAGTGCTTGGGGTGCCTGATGACCGCGATGGGGCAATGCGCGTGCTGGACCACCGCACGGCTCACCGACCCCAGCAGCATCGACGCAAACCCGCCGCGACCGCGCGAGCCCACCACCACGAGATCTGCGCCCTCGGACTCGTCGATGAGTGCCTTGGCCGGCGGCGATTCCACCAGGTGCTTGCGGAGGGTGACACCCTCTCCGCCGGCACGTGCGGTGTGGGCCGAGACCGACTCGTCGAGCTCTCGCTCGGCATCACGTCGCATCCGCTCACGCATACCGCTGGTGTCGCCAGCGGTCTCGGGGTACGGGTACTCCCAACTGTGCACCACGACCAGTTCTGCACCGGCCAGACGGGCTTCTTCGTACGCCCACTCGAGCGCGTGTCGCGCCGACTCGGAGCCATCGGTACCGACGACGATCTTCTTCATGCTGGAACCTCGTTTCGACGATGTTGCCGGGACCACCACCACGGGCACCGACGCGTGATGACAGGCGGCCGTGGCGACCGAACCGAGTACGTCGACGAACCGCCCGGAGCGGCCGCTCGAGCCGACGACGAGCAGTCCATCGGGTTCGGCGTTCTTCGGAAGGACGATCGACGGGCTGGCCAGGGTGACGAGCCGCTCGATCCGGAGACCCGTGACGGCCTCGCGTACCCGCTTCACGGCGGTGTCGACGAAACCGTCGTGCTCGTCCCGGATGGCATCGACCTGTGCCTCCACCGCATAGGTGCCGACCATGCCCGGCTCGCCGGCCAGCGGCACGGAGTAACAACTCACGAGCCGCACCGGCAGGGATCGACGCGCCGCCTCGTGCGCAGCCCACTCAGCGGCCCGGTACGACGGCTCGGAGCCATCGATGCCCACCACGATGTGCGGTGACTCTGCCGGATTCGGTGTGCTGGTCATGCTGTCTCCCTCACGGTACGTACACCACCGGCACGCGGACGCGCTTCACCAGGACATCGGGAGACCAATCCCCGAAGTGACCTTCCGACTTGGACGATCTCCCCACCACGAGCATCGACGCGAACTCCGCGGCATCGCAGATCACCGAGGGCGCCCAGCCCATGTGCGCCTCACTGGTGATGACGAGTCCGGGATGCTGCTCACGGAGGCCTGCGACGGCATCGTCGAGCATCTTCTGCACCTTCTCCGGGGTGATCTCGGGGTCGAATCCGGTGCCGGGCTGGTCGATGAAGTCCCAGCCGAGCATCACGCGCAGCGGCACGCCGCGCTGCTCGGCGAACTGGCTCGCTACCTCGAGCACCCGTACCGAGACGTCCGAGCCGCTCCATGCCGCAAGGATCGGTTGTGTCATGTTCACACCCCTGCGCCTGCACTGAGCCGACTGGCAAGCCGGGTGAGGATCAGGCGCACGGCATATTCCATCACACGTTGCTGTGTCACACGGTCGGTCGCGGCGGACGAGCGTCCGTATCGCCCCGAGTACGCAGCAGCGAACTCCACATGCGACAGGCGCGGCCCGAGCGAGGAAACGGTGACGTCGGCCTCGACCACGGGGTTCCACTGCGGGCAACCCGCTCCCTGCCACGCAATGCCCACCACGACGCCTCGCGGGTGCCGATGCACCGAACACACCCTGACCTCGGTGGAACCTGCGCTCGTACCGACGAGGCCCAGCATCCCGTAGCGGGCCAGCACCTCACGGTCGGGGGTGCACAGTGCATCAGCAATCGCGCACGACCACGTCTCGGCGCTGCTCAACCGGTCGACGACACACGACTGTGCCTCGGCGATCTCGGTGAAATCTCGGACCAACATCGTCACCATCCCTGAACAACGGACAGCGTGACGCACGGCGCAGCACTTGCCCACTTGCCATCGGACACTCGGTGCGAGGACTTTTGTCACTCTTGCCCCTCGAGCACTGCATGAGCAGGGCTTTCGATTGTGACCCGTGATGGTCGGTGGGAAACTGCAGGGGTGTTCGACGCAGATCCACGACTGAGCCTTCTCGAGGGTGCAGCCGACGCCACGCTCGTGGTCGATTGGGACGGCGTCATCCGCTACGCCAATCGCCGCACGACCGAGGTGCTCGGCTGGCAACCGGGAGAACTCATCGGCCTTCCCGTCGAGGTGCTGGTCCCCGAGGCAAGCCGCTCGTCCCACACGCAGCACCGCTCCAACTTCGCCGACTCGCCGCGACCGCGCATGATGGGACGCGGTCTCGAGCTTGCCGCAGTGCACCGCGAGGGTCACACCGTGCCCGTGGAGATTGCGCTCAGCCCACAGGCCACCGAGGAGGATCGTCTCATCGTGGTGTCGGTGCGCGACATCTCCGACCGCGTGAGCATGATCCGCCGGCTCGGAGAAACCGCTGCCAAGCTCGCCGTGGTCGACGAGCGCGACCGGATTGCACGCGACCTTCACGACAACATCATCCAGCGCCTCTTTGCGGCCGGTCTGCACCTGCAGGCCGCGCTGGGTCGGCCCGACCAGGAACAGCGCCTCGTTGGCGTCATCGACGAGATCGATGAGGCCATCAAGGAGATCCGCACCATCATCTTCACGATGCACAGCCTCCGCGGCCTCGACGCAGGGTTCGAGCCTGCGGTGCGTCTCGTGCTCGCGGAGTCGTCACGCCTGCTCGGTCATCACCCCAGCCTGCAGCAGGACGGGGTGCTCGCCCTCGTCTCCGACGACATCGCCGGAGAGGCGGTCGACGTCATCCGGGAACTGCTCACCAATGTTGCCAAGCACGCTCATGCATCGCACTCCTCGGTCCGCGTCAGCGTGGCCGATCGTGCCTTCACCGTGGCGGTTACCGACAACGGAGTGGGCATCGACCCGGCGGCGAACCCGGGCGGGCTCGGCCTCGACAACCTCCGCGAGCGCGCCGAACGGCGTGGCGGTGCCTTCTGCATCGCGCCGAGCGCCGACGGAGGCTCGAGCGCGACCTGGACCGTTCCGCTGCACTGAGCGCCGGACAGTCCCCGCCCGACCGGTTCGCTGCACGACGGGGACAAAAGTCCCCACGCCCGGGACGTTGAGCCCATGTTGCCGGGGGCAACCGGGGGTGAACCTGTTGGGCGTGAGCAACAACGATTCGCGCGCCCTCAGTATCGCCTCCTTCGCTGTTGCGGTGGTGGCGATGTTCTTCGCTGCAGTCCTCCTCATCACCCGCAGCAACGATTCCGCCGCCACGGAGACAACAGCACCGATCGAGACGGTGACACTCAACCTCGGCGCCATGAAGCTCGAGCCCGCACAGCTCACCATTCCGGCCGCCGGGGCGCGACTGCGTGTCACCAACATCGACGCGACGCCACACTCGCTGGTGATCCCCGATCTCGGGATCCGCACTGCGGAACTCGCACCCGGCGAATCGGTGGATCTCGAGATCCCGGCAACCTCCGAGGGTTCCTACGAGATGTACTGCGGTGTTGCCGGCCACAAGGAGGCCGGGATGACCGGAACACTCGTGGTGGGCACGGGCGGCGGTGGTGATTCGGCGCACGGCGGCACGATGACGAATGAGCAGATGGACGCCCTGATGCTGGAGGTCGCGAAGAAGTTCCCGGCCGAGACCGAGGGACGCGGCGGCCAACGGCTCGAGCCCAAGATCCTTGCCGACGGCACCAAGCAGTTCGGTCTGGTCGCCAAGATCGTGCAGTGGGAGGTCGAACCCGGCCGCTTCGTGGAGGCGTGGACCTACAACGGCGTGGTGCCCGCTCCCGAGATCCACGTGAACGTGGGCGACAAGGTTCGCATCGTCCTGCAGAACGAACTGCCGCAGAGCACCTCGCTGCACCTCCACGGCATCCGTGTCCCCAACAACATGGACGGCGTGGACCCCTACACCCAGGAGCCCACGCTGCCCGGTGGCTCGTTCACCTACGAGTTCACGGCGAAGGACTACGCCGTGGGCATCTACCACTCGCACCACAACGCGCAGGAGCAGATCCCCAACGGCATGTTCGGGGCGATCACGGTGGGCGACCCCACGATTCCCGAGGTACTCGTGCCGATGGGGTACACCAAGATCGACAAGGTCGTGAACATGGTGCTCAACGACGCCGGGACCATCGGCCTCAGCCTCAACGGCAAGAGCTTCCCCGCCACCGAGGCCTACACGCTCAAGGTGGGCGAGGTGATGGCGGTGAACTACTACAACGAGGGGCTCATGGGCCACCCGATGCACCTGCACCAACCGGCCGGATGGATCATCGCCAAGGATGGGGTGCAGATGCTCACCCCGATGCCCACCGACACGGTGTGGGTGTCGCCCGGCGAGCGGTACACCGTGCTCTACAAGGCGATCGAGCCCGGCGTGTGGGCTTGGCACTGCCACATCCTCACCCACGCGGAATCGTCGAAGGGCATGTTCGGGATGGTCACCGCACTCATCGTCGAGCCGTAACCGATCGCGCCGTCGAGCGGCGCGCAATCAGGCGTGAGCGGGGCGGTGTTCTAGCAGCCGGGCACGGAGCCACCCACCGCCAGCGCGGCGAGGGCACAGAAGGTGCTCTTGCTCACCTTCCAGTCGGTGCCGACGAGCACGGCGATGCCCTCTGAATCCGGGAGCGCCACCGAACCACCGATGATCACGTCGTAGATCACCCGGGCACGGTCCTTCGCCGTGAAGATGACGTCTTTCACCTTGGAATCTGCCTGACCGAGCACCGGGTTCTTGGCGGCGAGGTTGATCGCCTCGGTGAGCACATCGGCGGACTCGAGCAGCGCGAGCCGCTCGGGGACCGTGCTCGACTTGTTGATGAACTTCTCCCACGACGCGACGATGGCGGCGCGCGCTGCAGGGTCGGACGGATACGTGGTGCTGGGCGCTGCGGTGCTGACTGCTGCGCTCGTGCTGGGTGCTGCCGTCGTGGGCGCCGCCGTGGTGGTGGCCTCGGTGGTGGGTGCGGACGAGTCGTCGTCGCTGCACGCAACGCCAAGCAGTCCGAGGGCAACGGCGGGAACGAGGAGGAGGTGTCGCTTCATCACCGGAGAGTCTCTCACTCACGGACGCAGCCACCGAACTCCCCGCACTCACCGCACCACGCAACGTCTTGCTACCCGCCGGTAGCGTGCGTCTCGATGGACGTGGCCCTCCTCATTGCACGGCTCGCGATGGCGGCGCTGTTCGTGGTGTCGGCGACGACCAAGGTGTTCGACCTGCGCGGTACCCGCTCGATGGTGTCGGCGTTCGGTGTGCCTGCGAGTGCCGCTGCGGCCGTGAGCGTGATGCTGCCAGCGGTCGAACTGGGCACGGCAGTGCTGCTGCTCGTGCCGGCCACCGACTGGTGGGGTGGACTCGTCTCGCTGCTCCTGCTCGCTGCGTTCACCGCGGCAATCGGCGCAAACCTCGGGCAGGGCCGCACACCGGAGTGCCGGTGCTTCGGCAGCCTCGGGGCGCGGCCCATCGACCGGACGTCGATCGTGCGCAATGTGGTGTTCGCTGCGCCGGCCCTGTTCCTGGTGCTCGCCGCCTGACGACCGCTCAGCGGCGCGCGATTCGGGTCCGCACCACAGGGCCACCCGACACCGGCCCGTCGGCGATCGTCACAGCACCCCGCACCGCCTCGACCGCCGCACGCGCATCGTCGTCGGTGCGGGCATGCACGAGTGCAATCGGTGTCGAGGCGTCCACGGTCTCGCCGATACCGCGCACTGCAGAGAGCCCCACTGCGGGATCGACCGGGTCCGAGGCCCGGCGCCGACCGCCGCCGAGCGCAACGATGGCCATGCCCACAGCGTGCACATCGATCGACTGCACGGTGCCCGCCCGCACGGCCACTACCGGGAGCACCACGGGAGCCGCAGCAAGGTGCACCTCGGGACGCTCCACCAGATCGGCGGGGCCGCCGAGGGCCGCAACCATCTGCGCAAAGCGTTCGCAGGCACGACCGGTGTTGCGTGCGTGCACGAGCATCGACCGCGCCGCAGACTCGTCATCGGCGAGGCCACCCGACACGAGCATCTCGGCACCGAGGGCGAACACCACCTCGTCGAGTCGCGGGTCCAAGAACGCGCCGGTCAACCAGTCGATGCTCTCGCGCACCTCGAGGGCGTTTCCCGCCGTACGCCCGAGCACCTGGTTCATGTCGGTGAGCAGTGCAGTGGTGCGCACCCCGGCACCCTCGGCGACGTCGACGATGCTGGTGGCGAGCTCGACCGCATCGTCGGGATCGGTCATGAACGCACCCGAACCGAACTTGACGTCCATGACGAGCGCATCGAGGCCGGCGGCGAGCTTCTTGGAGAGGATCGACGCCGTGATGAGCGCAATCGACTCCACGGTGGCGGTGACATCGCGGATGGCGTAGAGCCGTCGGTCGGCGGGCGCGAGATCGGCGGTCTGGCCCACCACTGCGCACCCCACCTCCCGCACCGTGCGACGGAGGAGCAACTCATCGGGCCGCGTGTTGTAGCCGGGGATGCTCTCGAACTTGTCGACCGTTCCGCCGGTATGACCGAGCCCGCGGCCTGCGATCATCGGCACCGCACCGCCGCATGCTGCCACCAGCGGTGCGAGCACGAGGCTCACCTTGTCGCCGACACCCCCGGTGCTGTGCTTGTCGAGGACCGGCCCGGGGATCTCGGAGCGGTCCCACGCGAGCGTCGATCCCGACTTCGCCATCGACAGCGTGAGCGCAACGCGCTCGGCGGTGCTCATCCCCCGGAAGAAGACCGCCATCGCGAACGCCGCAACCTGGTCGTCGCCGATGCTGCCGTCGGTGAGCCCGCGCACGAACCACTCGATCGCGGCATCGGGCAGTTCCTGTCCATCGCGCTTGGCACGGATGATCTCCTGCGGGAGGAACGGCGGCGGCACGTCAGGCCCCAGCGGCGCAGCCACGGCGGCCGGGACGCGAGCACAGACAGCGAACGATGCCGCTCACAGCCCGAGTTCCGAGGCCGCCTGCTCCGACAGCGAGAGGCTGCGCTTGGCGCCCTCGATGAACCGCCCGAGATCGACTCCCTCGGACGACTTCTGGCCGCGCACATACCGCGTGTAGACCCCGTGCACGATGCACGCCGACTTCCAGTGGTTGAGCGCGATGAAGTACTGCAGCTTCGCCTCGTCGATGCCACCGGTGCGCTCGGCGTAGCGATCGATCACGTCCTGGCGACGGAGGAAACCCGCCTTGGCGGTCATGCCCTCGCCACGCACCGCCTCCTCACCGGGCTCGATCCACATGTTGAGCAGGTACGCAAGATCGGCCATGGGCTCGCCGAGTGAGGCCACCTCCCAGTCGAGTACCGCCGTGATGTGACCGGCCTCGTCGACGAGGCTGTTGTGGAGACCGAAGTCGCCGTGCACGAGTCGCACCCGCCCGTCGGCGGGCTTGTGCGCCATGAAGAAGTCGTGGAGCGAGTGCGCACGCGGGTCGTCGAACTTCGCGTCGGGTGCAGAGGTGACCCACGACCGGTACCACGCCTTCAGCTGACGGCCGGCGAAGTCGTCGTGGCGGCCGAGGTCGCCGATTCCCCGCTCGATGGGGTCGACGAGGTGCAGCGCTGCGAGCGTCTCGGCGAACGACCTGCTCACCGTGGCGCGAGCACCCTCGGCCAGCCAGGTATCGGGATCGCTCGAACCGCCGAGCGGCGCTCCCTCGACGAATCCCATCACGTAGAACGGAGCACCGGTGACCGCCGGATCGGCGCAGTAGGCGTAGGGCCGTGCCACCGGCACACCGGTTCCCCAGAGGGCCGAGATGATGCGGAACTCGCGGTTCATGTCGTGCGCCTTGGGCTGCAGCTCGCCGAGCGGCGGTCGGCGCACCACCGCAGCCGTACCGCGCTGGTCGTCGATTCGGTAGGTGAGGTTGGAGTGCCCACCGACCAGTCGGGTCCACGTGAACGGCGGGGCGAGGTCGGGCGCGTGCTCGCCCACCCAGGCCTCCACGGCCTCCCGCTCGATTCCCATCAACACCTGCTCATCCTGACCCATCGTTCACCGCCCCGCTGTCCGGTCCCGTCCACACACCGATCCGTGCGCGGTCACAGTGGATCCACCCGCAGACGCGTGAGTGCCCACCCGCAGATCTTCCAGGTGTCGCCCACCCGTCGGTAGCGCTCGTGGTAGTGGCCGTAGCCGGTGAACCCGCGCTTGGCACCGTTGCCGTCGGGCACCTCGACATAGTCGATCATCGCCCAGATGCCGGTGGCCTCGTCGCTGCCGACGAGATCGATGATGGGCATGTGGCCGTGGTGCACCGACACGCCCCCGGTGAGACCCTGACGTGCGTACTCCACGAAGTTGTCGGGGCCGTCCATCTGGTACTCGCCCATCCGTGCCGAGTCGAAGTCGGCATCGTCGGTGAACAGCGTGCGGAGGCGTTCCCACTGCTTGTTGTCGAGGAAATAGAAGTACTGCGCCTTCAGCTTCTTGATCGCCTCGATGTCGGCGAGTTGTTCGGCTCCGAGTCGCCCCACGATGTCCCCCTGCTCCGTGTGGATGTGCCACGCATCATGCCCGCCCGGGCAGTGCCCGGGCCACCGCGACTAGGTTCGGCCCATGTCCCGACACATCGTGGAGCAGTTCTTCCACCGCCTCGGCTCCGGCAACGACGTCGACGGCTGGCTCGCCCTGCTCGACCCCGCCATCACCGTCGACACCCCGTTCTCGCCCACCGGTGACCCCACACGCTTCGAGGGGTTCGCTGCGGTGGAGCAACGCTTTGCCGGTGCCCGGCGGCGCATGCCCGAGCTGCACTTCCTCGATCTGGAGATCCTCGCCACCGAGGACCCCGAGCGCTGGGTCGCCACGTGTCGCTCGGAGGGCAAGCGGGGCGACGGCAAGCCCTACCAGAACCGTTATTGCTGGATCTTCCGGATCCGGTCGGGACGAATCGTGTGGTGGGCCGAGTACTTCGACCCGCAGGAGGTCCTGGCCGTCAGGTCGTGATCACCGCCTGCTGGCCGACTAGCGCGGACCCTCCACGGCGCGCGGCGCGATGCGGCGGATCTGGGCGTCGATGTACGGACGGGCGCGGCGCTGACCACCCCGCTCGCGAATCACTTCGCGCAGGCCACCCAGTGCAGCGAGGATCACCGCCCGGCGCGGCTCCCACCCGCGGCGCTCGCACTCGTCCAGCCACTCGGCCGGGGTGAGGTGCCCGCGCTGGCCGTTGCAGCGCCGGCAGGCAGCAACCTCGTTCTCGATCCAGCTCGGACCGCCCTTGATGCGTGGCACCACGTGTTCGGTGGTGGCCTCCACGAGACCACCGAGGTCGCGCCCGCACCACACGCACACCGGCCCGTCCCGGTGCAGGATGCGCTCGAGGCGCTCCCTCCGGTTGAGATCGCGGCGGCCCGCCCCGTGATCGCTCCACTCGGTCACCTCCCCAGTATCCAGCGCAGCGACCGGAGATCCATCGGATCCATCGGGTCGTGTGACAGAAGTGCGCGCGCCATGATGGGACGGTGACGCACGGTCGTTTCGCGCCGAGCCCCACGGGCGACCTGCACCTCGGCAACCTCCGCACGGCGCTCATCGCCTGGCTCTCGGCGCGCCATGCCGGTGGTGCCTTCACCGTGCGCATGGAGGACCTCGACCGGGTCACGTCGTCGACCGCCCTCGCTGCACGCCAGCTCGACGACCTCGCCGCACTCGGCATCGACTGGGACGGTGAGGTGGTGTTCCAGTCCGAGCGCTTCGACCGGTACCGGGCCGCCATCGACCGACTCACCGACCTCGGGCTCACGTATCAGTGTTTCTGTACGCGGCGCGAGATCCTCGAGGCTGCTCAGGCACCGCACGGCGGCGAGGTGACCTACCCCGGAACGTGTCGCGATCTCGGTGCTGCGCAGCGACGCGAACGAACCGAACGGCTTGCACCCGGTCGCCAGCCGGCCATCCGCCTGCGCTCGCATGGAGAGGTGATCACCTTCACCGACACCGTGCTCGGTGAGGTGTCGGGCACCGTGGACGATGTGGTGCTGCAGCGCAACGACGGCGTGCCCGCCTACAACCTGGCGGTGGTGGTCGATGACGATGCACAGGGAATCGACGAGGTCGTGCGCGGCGACGACCTCGCCACCTCCACACCGCGCCAGATCCACCTTGCCCGGTTGCTCGGTCTGCGAGTGCCGATCCACGCTCATGTGCCGCTCGTGCTCGGCGGTGATGGGGAGCGCCTCGCCAAACGCCATGGTGCTGTGACCCGTGCCGACCTCGCTGCGCAGGGCATCGGGCCCGACGCCCTGCGCTCGCAGCTCGCCGTGAGCATCGGCCTCGCAGAACCGGACGAACCCGTCTCGGCGGCTGCGCTCGTGGAGCGCTTCACCTGGGACCGTCTCCCCCGCTCACCATGGACGGCACCGCACCATCCGGGCAGCGACGGGTCGCACACGTAGTCTCGGGTGATGGACGATCTCCAGCGAGTGCTCGGCTACGCCGATGCCGCCGACCCCGCTCTGCAGCACGACACCCCGCTCCGGCGGATCGGCGACGAGATCTTCGTCGTGCCGTTCTGGACGCCGTCGTTCTGTGCAGCGATTGTCCGGGCCGCCGAGGCCGTGGGTGCCTTTGAGCCCCAGCCCGACGACCCGGTGCCGGGCCACGAGGTCTCCCTCGCCGTGATCAGCCCGCGGCTCTACCAGGCAGTGGAGGCCGACCTCGGCGAGCGGCTCTGGCCGGTGCTGCGCCAGGAGTGGCCGTACATCGACTTCTACGGCCTGCGCGACGCCTTCGTCATCAAGTACGAGCCGGGTGGTCAGGAATCGCTGCGCATCCACCACGACGTGGCGCAGGTGTCGGGCTCCATCAAGCTGAACGACGGCTACCGGGGTGGCGAGTTGAGCTTCCCCCGCCAGGGCATCACCAACGAATCGCTGGCGGTTGGCGAGGTGATGGCATGGCCGTCGCTGGTGACCCATCCGCACGAGACCCTGCCGATCCGTTCGGGCACGAAGTACGCACTCACCATCTGGTTCGAGCTGCCCGCCGTGCTCGACTGAACCGGCATCCCGCCCGAGCACACCGACACACATCTGTCGACATCCCGTAACGGTTCGGGACCTTTGGTGACACCGCCGCGCCGTGCGCTCTCGGTACGGTGGGGCCAGTCACCGACCATCGGCTCATCGCCCCGGAACAGGCTCTACACGTACATGATCAACCGCAACCAGCGCTCACGGGCCTTCGTGGCATCGGCGCTTGCGGTCGTCGCATCCGTGGTGGGCGTTGCGGCGTGCATGGATTCCGGTTCGAAGTCGGGTGATGCGTCCTCGACGCTCGCCGATGCCGAGGACGCAACGCCGAGCGGACAGGGTCAGCCCCGACCCGAGCCCGACGGTGACGACTCCACGAGCATCGTGGAATCGCCAAGCGACACAGCCGACACAGACACCACCGATGCAGCAGTCGACGAGACCGTCGCCGACGACAGCGTCACGGTGAGCAGCACCCCCGATGCAGAGCTCTCCGGCAACCTCGAGTCCGACACCGGTGCCGAGGCTGCGCTCGAGACTGCTGCCCAGAGCGATGACGTGCCGCGCGTCGCCGTCTCCGATCAGCGAGCCACGCCCTTCGTGGCCACCGGGCGCAAGAGCGGCGCCCAGACCAAGCGCGTCCAGAAGCGTCTGCTCGAACTCGGCTTCTGGCTCAACGGTGTGAGCGGCCGATACGGGCTCACCACGCGACAAGCACTCTTTGCCTTCCAGAAGTGGGCGGGGCTCAAGCGCACCGGGAACGTCGACGAGGCAACTGCTGCTGCGCTCACCAATGCCACGCACCGCGCCCACGCATCGATCGCGGACGGCACACTCGTGGAGATCGACGAGACCAAGCAGTTGTTCTTCCTCATCCGTGAGGGCCGCACGATGTGGGTGTTCAACACCGCGACCGGCACCGATGAGACGTACTCCTACTGGAACCGGGACAAGCCCGGCACCCTCGAGTACGACCGGGCCACCACGCCGAACGGTGTGTTCACCGTGTACCGCCAGAAGCGAAGCGGTTGGTGGTGGGGCGACCTCGGCAAGATCTACCGCCCGAAGTACTTCAGCGGTGGCGTGGCCATCCACGGCATGGACATCGTTCCGCCCGAGCCGGCATCGCACGGTTGTGTGCGGCTCAGCCTGCCCGCCATGGATTTCCTCTGGGACAACGATCTCGTCCCGCTGGGCGCCACCATCTGGGTGCACGGCGACCCCAAGGCCGCCCGAGCCGCAGCAGCGGCGGCCGCAGCAGCGGCCTGACCAACAGCGCCACACCGCTCGCTGGGTGGTGACGAGCGGATCCGGAACGGGCAAGATCGCGGGGTGCTCCCGGTGATCGGCGACCTGCGGCCCTGGGCCGATCCCGAGGTGGTGTCGATCGGCCGCCTGCCGATGCACGTACCGCTGGTGCGCCACGACACACGGAGAGATGCACAGCGCAACGCCGCGTCGCCGTGGGTACTGCCCCTCGACGGCCGCTGGCGGTTCCGCCGCTTCTCGCATCCCGACCGCGTACCGCGCACTGCAGTAGCCGGTGACGCCGCGGGCACCGGATGGCGCACCACGCCGGTGCCGGGCAACTGGACACTCGACGGTGTCGACGACACGCCGCACTACACCAATGTGGTGATGCCCTTCGCTGGGCCGCCACCGCGCCTGCCCGACACACTGCCCACCGGCGTCTACCGCCGCACCTTCCGGCGCCCGGCTGCGTGGCGCGGGCGTCGTGTGGTGCTGCACCTCGGCGGCGCCGAGAGTGTGCACGCCGTGTACGTGAACGGTGCATTCGTGGGCTACGGCACCGACAGCCGCCTGCCGAGCGAGTACGACCTCACCGATCATCTCGTGGCCGGCACCAACAGCCTCGCCATCGTGGTGGTGCGCTATTCGGCGCAGAGTTATGTGGAGGACCAGGACCAGTGGTGGATGGCGGGCCTCCACCGCAGCGTGTTCCTCGAGGCCCGCGCGCAGACCCATCTCGCCGATGTGCAGGTGAGCGCTTCGTGGGAGGACGGCAGCGGTGTGCTCGCGGCCCAGGCGCGCATCGCGCGCGCCGACGGTGATGCCGTGCCCGAGGGGTGGCAGGTGCGCTGGCACCTCGACGCACCCACGAACGCTCTGGGCCCTGCATCAACAGACGCCGCTCCCGAGGTGCTGTGGGATCCCGACACTGCGGTGACGCCGGTGGCGGCAGACCTCCAGCCCTATGTGTTCTCGGGTCACACGGCATCGGTGACCGCACGGGTCCGCCACGTGCAGGCATGGACCGCAGAGACGCCATGGCGCTACCGACTCGTGGTGGAACTCCTCGATCCTGCCGGCCGTGTTGCAGAAGCGGTCACCCAGCACATCGGCTTCCGCACGGTGGAGATCCGCAACCGGTCGCTGCTCGTGAACGGGCGGCGCATCATCGTGCGCGGCGTGAACCGTCACGATCACCATCCCGACCGCGGCAAGGCCGTGACGGTGGACGACCTGCGCGCCGACATCGTGGCGATGAAGCAGCACAACATCAATGCCGTGCGCTGCTCGCACTACCCGAACGATCACCGCTTCCTCGACCTGTGCGACGAGCTCGGCCTGTACGTGGTGGACGAGGCCAACATCGAGTCGCACGCCTACAACACGAGCCTCTGCAACGACCCGCGCTACCGCAGCACCTGGCTGGCACGCGGCACCCGGATGGTGGAGCGCGACCGCAACCATCCGAGCATCATCCTGTGGTCGCTCGGCAACGAGGCTGGCTACGGCACGAACCACGAGGCACTCGCCGCCTGGATCCGCGCTGCGGACCCCACCCGGCCGCTGCACTACGAGGGTGCCGTGTTCCATGCGGGCTGGGCGGAGGGCGGCCGCACCGTCACCGATGTGGTGTGCCCGATGTACGCGCCCGTGTGGGCGGTGGAGCACTACGGGCGCAACGAGATCGGCGACCGTCCGCTCATCATGTGCGAGTACAGCCATGCGATGGGCAACTCGAACGGTTCGCTCGCCGACTACTGGGCCGTGTTCGAGCACACGCCCGGCGTGCAGGGCGGTTTCCTCTGGGAGTGGAAGGACCACGGCATCCGTCAGCGCGTGGACGGCGGCTGGCGCCTCGCGTACGGCGGTCAGTTCGGCGATGTGCCCAACGACGGCAACTTCGTGGCCGACGGCCTGATGTCGTCGGACCTCGAGCCGCACCCGGCGATGCGCGAGGTGGCGTGGGTGCACCGGCCCGTGCGCGTTGCACTCGCTGCACACGGGAGTGGGCTGCACGTCACCAACGCACAGCGCTTCACCGACCTGTCGCACCTCGTTGCCTCGTGGACACTGCGCCACGACGGCGTGATCACGGCGCGTGGTCTGCTCGAGGTGCCTGCCGTGGGACCCGAGGAGTCGGTACAGATCCCGTTCCCGCGCGAGGTGCACGCACCGATGGGTTGTGAGACACACCTCGCCGTGCAGTGGCGCCTGCGCGACGACACGGCCTGGGCCCCCGCCGGTCACCTGGTGGCGTGGGACGAGGTGGTGCTCACCACCGAGCACCGTGCCGTGCCGCCGTCTGCGCCCGACGGGGACGACACCCGCGATCTGGTGTCGGCAACGGTGCGCGAGGCCGTCACCGACGTGTCGTTGTCGCTCTGGCGTGCCGCCACCGACAACGACGGCTTCAAGTTGATGCGCCAGCACCACGGCGGCGGTCGGGCACTCCAACAGTGGGTGGAGTGGGGTCTCGACCGCGCGGGTGCCGAACTGCTCGACCCGCGTATCGATCACGTGATGCACCTCGTGGACGAGCCGGGCGGCGATGTGGTGGTGGAGCACCACGTGAACCTCCCCGCAGCGCTCGACGACGTGGCGCGCGTGGGTTCGGTGTTCCGGGCGCACGAGTCCTTCACGCTCGTGCGGTGGTTCGGCCTCGGACCGCACGAGAACTATCCCGACCGCTGTGCGTCTGCACTCACCGGTGTGTGGGCGGGCGAGCCCGACGAGCTGCCGTATCTCGTCCCCCAGGACTTCGGCCTGCGCACCCAGTGCCGTTGGTTCGAGCTGATCGCACCCGAGCCCGAACTGGTGCTGCGCGTGACCCCGATCTCGCCGCACCACGTGAACTGCTCGGCCACCTGGCACACCGACCACGACCTCTTTGCGGCGCGCGACCAGACCGAACTCGTACGACGCAGGCAGCTCACCGTGCACGTGGATGCTGCAACACGTGGGCTCGGCACCGCGAGTTGCGGCCCCGACGTACTCCCCCAGTACCGGGTGCGGACGGGTCCGTGGACCCTCGCCTACCGGTTGTCGCTGCGGCCGCTCACGACCCCGCTCGACGGACCCGCAGGCTCCGATCGGTCGCGGTGAGGCACTCGCCGGTGGCGAGATCGAACTGCCAGCCGTGCAGCGTGCAGGTGAGCAGACCGTCCTCCACCTCGCCGAACACCGAGAGATCGGCCTGACGGTGCGGGCAGTACCGCTCCATCACGTAGCCACACAGCTCGATCTCCTCGTCGTTGTCGGGCGGGTCGAGCTTGCGGGCGGCATCGGCCTCGGCGCGCTTCATGCGCTCGGGTGACAGCGACTTGAAGAAGTTGTAGACGTACTCGTTGAACGGGCCCTCTCGCCACGCACGGAACCTGCACGAGAGGAACAGTGCATTGCTCCAGTCGACGGCCTCCTCGGCAGCAACGGTCTCGACGAGTTCACGCTCGATCTCGAACCGGTAGCGATAGGGCTCGCCGTTCCAGGCGCGCACCGTGCCGGCCGGCATGTCGAGGTACACATCGAGGTCTCCCGCGCGGAGCAGGATGCCCGCACCGATGGCAGCGCGCAGGTTCGGCGCAAGTTCCATCAGCGGTTCCCACCACGATGCGAGCCGCTCGAGCAGGTCGGGCCGTGCAGGAACCCAGGTGCTGCGCTGTGCCGCGATCCACCCGGCCCAGTCGGCCTGATAGCGACGCAGATACGCACCCTTGTCGGCGAAGATGGCGGCAACCTCGGCATCGGGCAACGGGTGCGTCACGGTCACAGCGCCGGCCGACACGTCGATGGTGGTACCCGGGATGTTGAGCACCCCGTGTCGCCCGGCCCGCGCCAGCCGCTCGAGGAACGCCCGTTGGTCGGGGAAGATCGACGGCTCGTCACCGGTGATGACGTTGAGGGCGAACAGGTCGTCGTCGAGGAAGCACGGCGGCCCGGCAGACGGAACCACGGCGCGCGCATCGACTGCCTCCACGTACCGCATCGCGCGCGTGAGCTGACTCTCCACCTTGGCGGCGGCGAGTTCGCGCATCCGCTCGGGTGTCTCGTCGTACACCATCGGGTACCAGATGGCACCGGAGTGCTGGAGGAAGTGCAGGTCCACCCGGCCGTGACGGCCGAGCGCGGCGAGATCCGTCGTGCGGCAGTCGTTCTGGTTGACGAGGACGTGCTCGCCGTCGGAGACAACGAGTGCGGAGTCGCCACCCGGTCCGTCGGTGATGGAGGTCTCCACGTGGATCACCACCTGCAGACCGTTGCCCAGATCGGTGGGCTCGCCGTTCTTGGTGCGCACGAAGTTCACGAATCCGAGGTGACGGAGCCGACGCTCGAGTTCGCGGGTGGGATAGCCCGGCACGAGCACGGTGGTGTCGCGGCTCACGTGATCCGAGAGCCAGGCCTCGTCGAGGTGATCGCCGTGGAGGTGCGAGATGTAGAGATAGGCGGGGTGCTCGATGCGCTCGAGCAGGTCGGCCGGCAGTTGATCGTTGCGCGGGAACACGAACCACGATGCGAAGAAGGCCGGCACGAACCATGGATCGCAGAGGATCGACTGCCCGCGGGTCTCCACGAGGATCCCTGCATGTCCGATGGGGGTGGCGCGCATGTCCCCGTCAGGCTAGGTGGCGCCGATGCCCCGGTTCGCGACGGGGTACCGCCGCCTTTCACCGCTAGCGTCCGGACCATGCGTGAGTACTCGAGCGTCAGTGCTTCCTCCAGCGATCCCGCCGCCCTCGTGGCCCTCATGAACGAGCGTGCCGCACAGGGCTGGTCCGTGGTCTCGGTGGCGCCCACCGGCACGCCGGCGGGTGCCGATGTCACGGCATTCCTCGTGCGGGACACCAACGCCAGCACCTCGGTGGGTGTTGCAGCCGCAGCCGTCACCATCACCGCCCCGAGCGGCGCACAGGAGCCCGCCGGCTGGGCCGCCAACCCCGAGCCCGCACCCGCCTCGCGGCCGGCGTCGACGGGAACCTACGGCACCTCCTACGGCAGCACCCCGCAGTCGGTGGCACCCCAACAACCCGTGCAGCAGGCGGCCCCGGCCACCTATGCGTCGGCCACACCGGCCGGCTGGTACCGCGACCCGTCGGGTCGCTACGAGCTGCGCTACTGGGACGGCTCGCAGTGGACCGAGCACGTGGCGCGTGCGGGCAACCAGTACACCGACCCGCCGGTTGCCTGACCCCGGTACGCCTCAGCCGACGAGATCGTGCAGGTCGGCACCACCCGGATCACCGTCGTACACCACGGCGCCCTCGCGCAGTGCCACCACCCGCGGGGCCTCGGCGGCATAGGTGAGCTCGTGGGTGGCCACCACCACAGTGGCACCCGAACGGTGTGCGTCGTCCACGAGCGACACGAGCGCGCGGCGGCCCGGTTCGTCGAGGCCCACGAAGGGTTCGTCGACGAGCAGGAGCGAGAACGGGCGGATGAATCCCAGCGCGATCGCTGTCTTTTGGCGCATGCCACGGCTGAAGCGCGTGGGCAGGTCGTCGGCACGCTCGGAGATACCGAGGCGCTGCAGCAGTTCGCGCCCACGCGGTTCCCACTGCTCCACACCGTGGAGGCGGGCCACGTACTCGAGGTGCTCCATCACCGAGAGGTCCTCGTAGAAGGTTGGTGTGTCGCCGAGGTAGGCGAGACGGCGGCGGGCGGGCTCGGAGCCAGCGGGACGACCGAAGATCTCCACCGTGCCACCCGATGCATCGAGCAGGCCGGCGCTGATCTTGAGCAGCGTGGTCTTGCCCGAACCGTTGTGGCCGATGAGCACCATCCGCTCGCCCTCGGCGACGACGAAGTCGGTGGGCGTGAGCGCAGGGCGGTCGCCGTAGTCCTTGCTCACCCCGAGGGCGCGCAGCGCGGGCAGATCGTTGGTGCTCATGATCGATCGTGGTCCTGCTCGTGCGCCGTCATCGTGATGGTTCCTGTGATGTGAGTGATGTGGGGGGCTTGGGTGATGAGAGTGGTTGCGGGTTCATCGAGCGCTTCGTCACCTCGGTGACTGCGAGCGTCGCGCATCGAACTCGGCCCCGCCAGCGGCCCAGAGTGCGCGCGCCTTGGCCCGCACCTCGTCGCGACGCCGTGCCCACCACACCACCGCAGCCAGCAGGAGTGCAACGGCCACGATGGCCTGCAGTGTGGGCGGCACCGGTTGGTTGCCGGACCGCCAGGCAGCACGGCCCGCCAGTACCGGCAGGCTCCCCGCCACCGCTACCAGCAGCGGGCGGATCGTGCGCAGCACCTCGCGCATGCCGGCCACCTCGGGGGGCAGCAGGTCGTTCACCGAACCCGGAAGTTCCGGTGCGGGGAGTGCGGCCATCACGTTGAGCACCGCCCCGCCGAGGCCCGCCCACACCACGGGGAGGAGGAGCAACAGCGACAGCTGCCACCCCACCTCGTTGCGCGCAATGGCCATGGCGGTGCCTGCGCCCACCAGACCGAGGACCACTGCGGTGAGGGCGGGAACCGTGAGGTGTCGCAGCAGGAGCCAGCCGCGTTGCTGGGGCAGCGAGTCGCAGCGGTCGGGTTGGTCGACCTCCTGGGCGAAGGGCTCGAGGCACTCCAGGCCGAGCACGAACGCGGCGAGGGCACTCACGAACACCGCAGGAGTGGTGCCGCGGAACGCCGCAACCTGAGCAGCACCGGCAATGGCCGAGAGCGCGCCCATGCGCAGCAGGCGTGCAGCGGGGAGCCGTGCGGCGCTCTGCAGACCACGACGGGTCACGGCCGTCCCGAGCCGTCGCGGTGCGCGGAACCACGGCCGCACCCGCAACTGCTCGTTGCTCAACTGGCGGCGCAGCAGGATCACCGTGCGCAGGTCGCGCATCGTCACCGCGAAACGCAGTTGCCGGACGAGTGCCGTGCGCCGTGCGAGTGCGTCGATGGAGATCCGTCGCAGACCGAGCAGCGTGGAGAGCGCAAGAAGCGTGACCGCAACGGGCAGCACGACATCGTGTGCGTGGATGCGGTCGGGCCAGAGCGCAAGGCTGCCGAGGGTGTCGAACGGCCCGGGGACGTCCCAGTCGCTGGGCACCGCGGCGACCTGCCAGGCGAGCAGGCCGAGCCCCAGCAACGCGGCCTGCCAGCGGCGTGCGCGCGTGATGTGGGCTGCGAATGCTGCGCACACGAAGGCGATGCCGATGGTGGCACCCACGAGCGCGCCCATCGTTGCCCACGGGATGAGGGCACGCTCGAGGCGCCGGCCGAGCAACTGCCCGGAGATGCCGCCGAGCGACGCGCCGGCGAACGCTGCGAGTCGGTACTGCTGCACGGCGGGGCGCATCATCACCGCACGGCGATCGATGGGGGCGAGCATCACGTACTGCACGTCGGCTGCCTCCACCGACAGCGGACCACCGCGTGCACCCGAGCGCAACCCCAGCAGCACCGCTGCGGCGAGGGCCACACCCACAGCGGGCGGGCCGAGACGGAACACATCGGCGGTCTCGGTGACCGTGAGCGGATCGTCGCCCACGATGTTGGAGAGGAGCACCACCGCACCCAGCACGGCGAGTGCAGCCACGTAGACCTTGTAGGCGAGTTCGAACCACTCGAGGCGGACGAGCCGCTTGCGCTGCCGTGCCGACCTGAGCGCGCGCAGCGCATCAACCGGGTGGGCAGCGGTGGTCATCGCTGGTCGACGCTAGCGACCGGCTCGTGCCCGAGCGCGCTCACGCATCGCCGGTGGCCGCCGGACGGTGCATCTCGCTCGACCAGCCCGACCAGCTCGCCACGTACAGGCGCGGCGGGGCGAAGCCGGCGTGCTCGATGCCGAGTACGTCTGCGCACGCCGAGACACCCGATCCGCAGTAACAGACCACGTCGGTGCCGGGGGTGATGCCCAGCGATGCATAGTGCGCCCGAAGTTCGTCGGGGCTCCGGTAGCGACCCGTCTCACGATGAACATTCACCGACCACGGTGCGTTGCGCGCGCCGGGGACGTGACCGGGTCGCGGGTCGATGGGCTCGCTCTCGCCGCGGAAACGGTCGGCCGAGCGCGCATCGAGCACCACGCCACTGGTGACCGTGCGGGCCACCTCATCAGCGGTGGCGAATCGATCCTCCGGCCAGGGGCGCGCGGTGAACACTGCTGCGGGGCGCGGCGTCGGCGCACCGGTTGCCGTGGGTCCGGCCCACGCACGCAGGCCACCGTCGAGCAGCGCTGCGCAGTGCCCGGTGCTGCGCAGCATCACCACGAGACGACCTGCCGTGGCACCGCCCGTGTCGTCGTAGGCCACCACTGGGGTGTCGTCGGCGATGCCGAGGCGCGACATGGCTGTGGCGAAGTGCTCGGGCGACGGCAGCGGGTGACGGCCGAACGATGCAGGACGGCTGTGGTCCGCAAGATCGGTGTCCATGTCGACATAGACGGCGCCCTCGATGTGACCCGCCTCGTACGCGGCGGCCGAGGAGCGGCCGTCGAGGTACCAGCGCACATCGGCCACCAGCACCTCGCTGCGGTGGGCGAGCACCCATTCGGGCGACACGATCGGGGGCAGCGCGGCCGGATTCGGTGTACTCGTCGGTTCGCTCATCGTGGTGTCCTCCTCGGGAACCTCAGCGTTGCACGCCGGCGGAGCGCAGCACACTGCCCGCTGCGTTCCAGCCACACATGCCGTGCACCGCAGCGCCCGGCGGGGTGGAGGCCGAGCAGAGCCACACGCCGTCGAGCGGTGTGCGGTAGGGGTCGAGCGCGAAACGCGGGCGCGCCAGCAGTTGCAGGCCGCTCATCGAGCCGCCGGCAAAGTCGCCGCCGATGGCTGCGGGGTTGTAGGTGGCGAAGGTGGGTGCGGTGCGCACGGAGCGACCGAGCACGAGATCGCGCCATCCGGGGGCGAAGCGGTCGAACTGGGCCTCGATGCGGTCACTCACATCGAGCGGCGATGCATTCGGTACGTGGCAGTACGCCCAGAGCGTGTGGCGGCCGTCGCCGGTGCGACTCGGGTCCACCACCGACGCCTGCGCCACCAGGACGAACGGCGATTCGTGGACGCCACCGCGTCGCACGGCCGACTCACTGGCTGCCACCTCGTCGAAGGTGCCGCCGAGATGCAGCGTTGCGGTGCGGCGTGCCTCGGGAGAGCGCCACGGCATCGGCCCGCTCAGCACGTAGTCCACCTTGCAGGCGCTCCAGCCGTAGCGGAAGCGCCGGTACGGACGTGCCGCGCGCGCAGACAGACGCGATCCCGCCATCGACACGAACTGGCGGGGCGACACATCGAGCAGCACTGCGTCGGCAGCGGGGAGTTCGCGCAGATCGGTGACCTCGCTGTTCAGCACGAAACGCCCGCCGTGCGTGCGGACCACCGAGGCCAGGGCCTCGACGACGGCTTGCGAGCCGCCCGCTGCAACCGGCCAGCCCACTGCATGACCGAGCGCACCGATCATCACCCCGAGCCCACCGGTGAAGGGACGGTTGAGCGGGAGGCATGAATGAGCAGCGAGTCCTGCGAGCAGCGCAGGTGCCTCGTCGCCGGCGAACGCACGCTGCACCAGCGAGGCGGGCCACAGGCCGCGCACGCCGAACACGGCTGCGGCAACGAGGTCGTCGGGCCACGCGAGCAGGGGTCCCTGGGTGAAGGCGTTCACTGCGGCGAAGCGGTCGAGCAGTGGTTGCACGAGCCGGCGCCAGCGGCGGGCATCGGCGGTGGGCATCTGGGCAACGGTGTCGTCGAGCGAGCGATGCAGCGCCACGGCCCGGTCGGCGTCGATGGGGTGAACGAGCGGGATCTCGGGGTGCAACCACTGCAGGCCGTGCTGCTCGAGGTGCAGCGCAGCGAACGCTGCCGACGCCGCACCCGAGGGGTGCACGGCAGCACAGACATCGTGGAGCACGCCGGGCTCGATGAGTTCGGCCGTGCGACTGCCACCGCCGATGGTGGGGCGTGCCTCGTACACGGTGACGTCCCATCCCTCGCGGGCGAGGCGTGCTGCAGCGGTGAGCCCATTCGGGCCGGCACCCACGATGATGGCGTTGCGCATGCTGACGGCCGCCCTATTGCTGCTGCTGTTGCTGTTGCTGTTGCTGTTGGTGACGACTGCGTGCCTCGTGCTCGGCGGCCTGTTGCACCGAGCGCAGCGGGCGATCGAGTGCGCGCGCTGCTGCGGCCGCGTCGTCGTACTCGGCCTTCAGCCGGCCGCCCGAACGCTTCACGCGCACTCGGTGTCCGTCCACACTCACCTCGACGACATCGCGCTCCTCCGCCCAGCGTTCCAGCACGCTCACCCGCACGCCGAGCGTTCCGGTGTGAGTAGTGATGCAGCGCCGCAGCAACTCGGTGTGCGCTGCATCGGCAAGCACCCGCAGGGTGTGCGCGGGACGGCCCTTCTTCATGACGATGGGCGTGGCCCAGGCATCAAGAGCGCCGGCGCGCAGGCACTCCTCGATGGCGAACGCGAGCTGTTCACCGGTGATGTCGTCGAGGTTCGTCTCGAGCAGCACCACGGCACCGGGTTGCGTTGCGGTGGCTGCTTCGTCCACCACGAGCACCTGCAGCACGTTCGGGCGGTGGGCGGGGTTGCGACCACCTGCGCCGAGTCCGGTGGCGGTCACGGTGCCGGTGGGGAGCGGGCCGTGCGCATCGGCGAGTGCGGCCATGAGCGCAACGCCGGTGGGCGTGGCGAGCTCGCTCGGTTCGTCGAGGCCCGTGAGCACGAGGCCGTGGCGTGCGGCGATGGCGGCGACGGCGGGGGCCGGGTTGGGCAGCACGCCGTGCGCTGCACGGACCTCTCCCCTGCCCACGCTGATGGGTGAGCACACCACGCGCTCAACACCGAGCACCTCGAGTGCGGCGCACACGCCCACCACGTCGACGATGGCGTCGAGGGAGCCGACCTCGTGGAACTCCACGTCGTCCACCGCAGTGCCGTGCAGTGCGGCCTCTGCCTCGGCGAGCACAGCAAAGACGCGACACGCGCGTTCGCGGACGCGCGCCGGGAGCGGTGCTGCCTCGAGGCGCTCGCGGATGAGGCGGTAGGGGCGGTGGTGCTGGTGGTCGTCGGGGGCGTCCACGATGGCATGGGTGGCAACGAGGCCCTGTCGCTCGACGGTGTCGCTCCCGAGTGACCATCCCTCGATACCGAGCAGGTCGATGATGCGCGAGACCGCAGCGGGATCGGCGCCTGCGTCGAGCAGGGCACCGAGGGTCATGTCGCCGCTCACGCCCGAGAAGCAGTGGAACCAAGCGGTGCGGCGCGTGCCCGGCACGGCCTGATCGCTCACGACCGGCTCCGCAGGATCCGGGCAATCGCGCACGCTGCGCCGTAGCCGTTGTCGATACCCACTACCGACACACCAGCAGCGCACGACGAGAGCATGGCGAGCAGCGCCGTCACCCCCTGCAGCGAGCTTCCGTAGCCGACCGAGGTGGGCACGGCCACCACGGGCGCCGAGGTGAGGCCGCCCACCACGCTCGCGAGCGCACCCTCCATACCGGCGCACACGATGACGGCGTCGGCGGCGTGCACGGCGTCGACGTGCGCGAGGAGTCGGTGGAGGCCGGCAACGCCCACATCGACGAGACGACTCGGGGCGAACCCGTAGGCCTCGAGGGTGAGGATGGCCTCGTCGAGCACGGAGGTATCGGCGGTTCCCGCTGCTGCACAGAGCACGCGGTGCGTGGAGCGTTCGTGCTCGGCAGGGAGTCGCCATGCCACACAGCCGGCGCGCTGCAGACCGTCGGGGTGTGCAGCGAGCACGGCCTTGGCCTGTTCGTCGTTGGCGCGCGTGACGAGCACCGGCCCGGTTCCGTGGGTGAGCAGCTCGCCGACGATGCGAACGCACTGCTCGGCGGTCTTGCCGGGCGCGTAGACGGCCTCGGGCAGACCCTGACGCAGGGCGCGGTGGTGATCAACGAGTGCGTCGCCCACATCGGCGAAGGGGAGTCGTTGGAGCCGTCGCACGGCGTCGTCGGCGCTGACACGTCCCGAGGCGATGTCGTCGATGAGTGCCCGCAACGTTGCTTCGTCCACGTGCTTATTCTGACGGCGAAACCGGCCAGATTGGTAGCCTGACCGCTTATGCATGTTCGGCCCACCGCCAGCATCGGGTACCTCGGACCCAGCGGCTCGTTCACGGAGCAGGCGCTCCTGGGTCAGGCCGACCTCGCTGCGTGCCGTCATGTGCTGTACCGAACGATGCCCGACATCCTCGACGCGGTGGATGCCGGCGAGGTCGACTATGGGTTCGTCGCCATCGAGAACTCGATTGAGGGAGCGGTGAACCTCTCGCAGGACGAGTTGGCGTTCAACCACGACCTGCTCATCCAGCGGGAGGTGGTGATCGACATCGAGCACTGTCTCATGGCTCCCGCCGGGACCTCGCTCGACGGCATCACCACGGTGGTGTCCATGCCGGTGGCCACGGCGCAGTGCCACAAGTTCCTCCGCAACCGACTCCGCTCGGCCGAGGTGCGCGTGGCCAACTCCACGGCCGAGGCAGCAAAGACCGTCGCCGACGAGCAGCGCACCGGCTGGGCGGCGATTGCGCCGCGCGTGGCGGCGCGCCTGTACGGGCTCGAGATCCTCGCCGAGGGCATCGGAGATGTGGACCACAACCAGACGCGGTTCGTCCTGGTGGCCCGCGAGGGCGTGCCTGCGCCCACCGGCAACGATCAGACCGCGCTCGTGGTGTACCAGCGGGCGAACGAGCCGGGGTCGCTCATCTCGATCCTGCAGGAGTTCGCGGCGCGTCGCATCAACCTCGAGAACCTCATCTCGCGCCCCACCAAGGAGGGCGGGCTCGGCGACTACTGCTTCATCATCTACGCGCACGGTCACATCGCCGATGAGTTGCTGGCCGATGCAGTGCGGACGCTGCACGCCAAGCAGGGCCGGGTGAAGTTCCTCGGCTCGTACCCAGCGGCCAAGGAGCACAGCACGGCGAGCCGGATGCATGCCGACGAGCGCTGGCGCCAGGCCGACGACTGGGTGCGGCACCTGCAGTCGCAGATCGACTGATCCGCACACTGCGGCCCGGGTCCGTTCTCAGTGCCTCATTGCGTCGCACGCAAGAGCGTGCTGGACTGAACTGACGCACCGGAGTGGAATGCCCAGCAAGACTGCGTTTCGCGACGTGGTTGACTGCGAATCGGATTCGACCGTGGGAGCGCAACGAGGGGAGTTACAGGATCGGTGGAAAGGTACTCCCGAACACCGCCCGCAGATCTTCCTCCAACCCCTCGAGCCGGATCGTCTGCGTCCGGTTGCCGAGGGACGCGAGGTCGCCACGGAACCCCCGGCTGGCAAGGATCTGTTTCACTTTCGACAGGCGAACCGGTTTGTACTTGACCGGGACGATTTCGTAGTAGACCCACCGGCTGCCGAGATGTTCACGGTCAACGATCCGCGAAATCTCAATCGACGGATCGCTGCCGCTACCGCGGTCTATCCACAGAACGAGGTCAGACGGACGGCGAGTTCTGTCCGGTCCCTCGTTTGGCTGACTCCATGATGCGCTGAGCACGAACCCGGTCTCTCTTGGCGTCGAGGCGACCCTGGCATCGATGGCTCGAGCGACGTAGGCGGGTTGGTGCAGCCGCGCAAACTGAAGCACCCTCACGGGCGGTGCTGACCCGCGATCGGGTGGCCCACCCGTTCCTGCCTTTCGGGCGGGCAATCTGCGAATTCGGCGGAGAAAGACTTCGTCAATCGCAATGCCCTCGGACACCAATCGGCGGACGAAAGAGCGTGCGTCTTTGACAATGCGCGGGTCGGAGCTAACTAGCGCGGCTTCGTCAAGTGACGCCGAGGTCTGTGACGCGTTCATCGAGCCAATAACAGCCGTGTTGCCTACTGAAACAACCTTCGCGTGCAGGTTGGGGTGGTGGTAGAGCAAGACATTTCGACGGCTCAGCTCGAGGAGGGCGTCGAGGGAGGTAGCACCACTCTTAATGGCTCGATCCGAGGCGTCGCACACAATCGTGTCGCCACCTCTGAATTGGGGGAGAAGAAAGGGGGCCCCGGCGCCAAGAAAGGCAATGGCCGCCAGCCGCGGGCCACCGGAAAGTCGGCTCACCGCCGGCCACACACCGCCCGAACCACTCAACAAGGTCGTGCGAATCTCCGACATTGGTCTGACCTCCGCGTTCGGTTCTTTTGACAGTAGTTCGGACGCGGAAATCGCGCTCCGACTTGAACCTGAGCGGGTCATGGGCGCCCGACGCCTGCCTTCGCCCACCACCCGAGTCCTGGGCAGAGCCCGAGACAAGAGCCCTCGGGTCACACGCAGCGGCCCGACCTACGATGACGCCATGAGCGCATCGGGGAACTCACAACAGGTCGCCGTGGTCACGGGGGCGAACTCGGGAATCGGCCGGGCGTGTGCCATCCACCTCGCTGCGCAGGGGATGCGCGTGTTCGGCACGGTGCGCGAGGTGTCCAAGGCCGCCAAGCTCGAGGCGATGGCCGCCGATGCCGGTGTGTCGGTGGAACTGGTGGAGCTCGATGTTGCCGACGACGACTCCGTGCGCAACGGCTTCGCGAAGATCCTCGCTGCCGCCGGACGCGTGGACCTGTTGGTGAACAACGCCGGCGTGGGCGGCAATGCGGTGGCCGAGGAGTGCCCGACGAGCCTGTACCTCGAGGTGATGAACATCAACCTGTGCGGGCCGGCGCGCTGTGCGCAGGCGGTGCTGCCGGGCATGCGCGAACGACGAAGCGGCTGCATCGTGAACATCAGTTCCATCACCGGCAAGATCGCAGCACTCGCGCAGTCGCCGTACGTGGCGTCGAAGTTCGCGCTCGAGGGTCTCTCCGACGGTCTCGCGCAGGAACTTGCTCCGTTCGGCATCCGGGTGGTGGTGATCGAGCCCGGCATCACCAAGTCGGCGATCTTCGCGAAGAACGTGGACGCACCGAACCAGACCGGCGCGTACGACGCTCATTACCGACGGCTCTTCCAGTTCTACGCGGCAGGAATCCCGGTGGCCACCGACCCGATGGAGGTGGCCGAGGTGGTTCACCACGCGTACACCACCGATTCCCCGCAGTTGCGGTACGTCACCTCGTGGGGGGGCAAGGAATTGATCGAGGGCCGGGCTCGCATCAGCGATGCGGACTGGATCGGTCTTGGGGCCATCGAGGACGATGCCGAGTACTACGCACGGTTCAAGGAGCTGTTCGGCCTCGACATCGCGCCGCGCTGACGGCTGCCTGCGCCGGTGCTCTCGCACCAGCACAACGAGCGCAGGCACAACGGGCATCGGTGCAACGGCAGAGGGATGTGCAGACGCCGTTAGCCTGTTGGACGGAACGGTGGCAGAGCGGACAAATGCAGCCGCCTTGAAAGCGGCCGGCCCACAAGGCCCGGGGGTTCGAATCCCTCCCGTTCCGCCATGTGATGTCGCGCGACATCGGAAACTCCCGAACCCCCATTCAGGGTTCGGGTTGCTCGTCGCCGGGACTGCTCGGCCTCGCGTGAGTTGCCGGAAACGCAGTAGCGAGCCGCTGTGCGAAGTCGACGACCTGCTCCGGCGTGAGCGGACCGGGGCCGTTGATGGACTCCGCAAGTGCACGCGGATAGGTGCACAGAACACCGTCGAGCGTGAACGGCTTGTCGAAGACTCCCCACTCGGCATCGGTGAAGCAGAGCACTTGGCTCACGGATACTTCATCGCTGCCAAGTACCTCGGTGACGGCCTTGCGTTGCCAGGTGAGCCCTTGGACTGCCTTCGTGCGGTCCCGACCACCGACGTACAACCGAAGGTCAGTTCGGAACCATCCGCCGACGTCGCGTCGCTGCACACGACCGCGGAACGCCTTGGCGTCGATGATCCAGATCCCGGTTGGGGCGATCACCAGATGATCGATGTTTCCCCGGGTGCCCGGCACCTTGCGGTCGTGCAGCGGAATAGCCCGGTCGGTCAGCCGAGCGTGGAGCACCGTGGCCAGACGCTCCTCGCCGCTCGCTCCCCGCGCCCATGCCCGCGTCGACTGGGGCTCCTCCGTGAGGAACTTCACCACTCCGGCAAAGCGCCCCCACTTGGCGTCGATTGCTGCCTCGCGCTTCGTCTTCCGCCGTTCGTACTCCTTGCGGGCCGACGCTCCGGCGACCCCGGAATCAGGGGGCTCGGCTACGTCGGATGTCGCGGCAACAACACCGGATGATTCGTAACAGGCCAGACAGGTGACCGTCTTGGGCCCGTCGTCCCACCACGCTTTGCTCTTCGCGGGCAATGAAGCCGCGCATTGCCGGCACAAACCCGCATACCGGAGGGAAATCAGTCGCTGGGCCATGGTGTGTCACCGAACCGGCATCGACAGCCGCCGAATGAGTCGCCCTCAATCAGAACGTGCCGAGTTCTCGATCTACGACATAGACCTGTCTGATGGGCAGCAACTGCTTCCACTCGGGGTCTAGCGACTCATAGTGCTCGAGTACCAGGTCCACCAACTGGGCTCCATTCACGAGTCGGAGGTCATGCCGGATCCGCTCCATTCGAATGGCATCGCTCGAGTAGTTGCCCAAGGTGATGAACATGCCCACCTCGCCACCACCGGGCGCGAGAGTGCCCACCAGTTTCTGCACCTCGGGGCCACCAATAGTGTTCACCATTCGCTTGCACTGCACCTTGATGAGGGGCGGCTCCAGGCCGAGTGGATCACGGTATGCAACGACGTCGACGCCACCATCGCCGGAGTACTGCGTGGCGGTCGAGCGATAGCCCATTGCCCGGAGCAGGGCAGCGACGAACTCCTCAAAACTCTGCGGCCCGAGCCCACGGTGGAGGGTGTTGATGACGAAGTCCCGGGTGTGGTCGGTGATCCTCCGCACGTTCGGGGTGTCGTCCGACTCGCCCAGTTGGCCAGCCCCGCCACCCGGACCCGACCCGCCGCCCGGGCCCCCCGACACGCCTTTTCCATTGAGGAACCCGAGGAACTCGGCTGCATGCCGGTTCACCTTGAACAGCGTGACTGCCGAGCCGATCTCATAGAGCGCGCTCTGCGAGAACTCCACCCGCGGCACCCCAGTACGCAGCCACGTGACGGGCCGACGGTGCCGGTGGTACTCCGCCTCCGCGTCGAAGTAGTAATCGCCGGAGATCCTGCCGAAATTGAGCGTGCTGTCAGCTTTGTTCGGGCCGATCACATAGTCGCCGATGGCCATCCCGGTGGCGAATCGGTTGAGGACCCCGGCCCACACGGGAATGGCACCGGGTTTCGCGGTCGGGTACGCCGCAGCCAACTGCCGTTTCAGGTCTGCGCCAGGTCCGGTCAGTGGCCGGAGATCGCCAATTTCGTCCCAACCGACGCTGACGAATTCTCCCCTGATCAAGTCAAGCGAGGGTCGGTCATTGTGAATACCCCAGACGGTCGTCATCGGATTGATCCTAGGCGAGCGCCCTTCGTCGATTCCCGGGTGACGCAACTTTGCACGCCGTGCACCAACGCTTGACCCGTATGCGGCGAACCATATTCACGAGCCCAATCGGCCTCCGGGCGAACTTTCGGCACCGCGCAGACCATTGAGCAAGCCTCGAGGGACACACGCTCTTCGCCTGGAATGCGCTGTCACCCTGTGTCGCACCGCAGTCACGGCTCCGACGGTGGCGCTGGTTGATACAGGCCTACGTGGGCGTTGCGGTACCTGTTCAGCAAGTACTTACCGTTCAGCCGGGGACACAGCAGAGCCACCTACCGCGCAGCTCGCCGCCGCTCACGGGTGCTGCCTCTGCCAGTTCAGCATGGTCGTGATGGTGTGCTGGCACCGACTGTTGTCGAAGTCGAGCATCTCAATGGCGTGCCCAACCTCCGGCCCGCTGCCGGGGAACTGGTGGCAGATCAGGGCAAAGATGGTGAGCGAGCAACGGACCTTCTTGGCATCGAGTTTCCCGAAGATCTTCTCGAGCACGGTGCCCTTCTCGGCCTCGATCGCACCGCTGTTCATCGGTAAAGGTCCTCGGGCCGTAGACCAGGCGCAGCGGCACCCGACAACGCTTTCGCCGATACCCCCTGTCGGTGCCACGGCCGAGCGAGTCCGCCATTGCCACCGACGGCAAGGATCCATGCCGGGCGGTCATCAGAGCGCAGCCAGATCCATCGTGAGGTTCCGCCCCGAATAGTTGAGCGGAGCTTGTTCCCGAGGCCACGAGGTCATTGGCGGTCTAGCCAGCATTGAGCCAGTCTCTCGCCTTGACCGGCGATACGGCCACGGCGACGAGACTCTCCAGCATGTCCGGGGCCGGACTCGTCAGGCAGCAGTGGGAGGCACGTCGACGATCGCTTCCTTCTCCTTCTTCTTGTCCCGGGCCTCGAACTGGAGAATCTGGCCGGGCTTGACGGTGACACTGGTAGGGACCACCCAACCCATGCCGACAACGATCTCGCTGCCCGAGACCCCCGCTGGTAGTGACTTCGGATCCTCGTTGATGAGATAGAGCAGCAGAGCGCCCCGCTTTGGCTGACACAATGCCTCCAGAACCGGGTCGCCGTAACTCTGAATCGCGCCTGCAACCCGCTCGGCGGCAGGTCGATGCTTGCGATCGGTAGGCTCGCCCCAGAGGTTCCGATCGGTGCGGAAGTCTCTTTTGAACACCGACCTCGGGCCGATCCCGGCGACTTTCCTCGTGTTTCCTCCGCCATCCAGTTGCGGGACGATCACGAGCCAGTCATCGACCGCTCCCGCGAGCTCCGCGACGAATGCGATCTCGGGTGAGTAGTAGTCCGGAGTGATCCACTCGAGCGAGGAAAGGGCGGTTGTGAACGTCTCGTGATCTACCAAGCCGATGAACGCGTCGAACTCGCCTCGGTTCACGCCCTTCATAGCTGGCACGACAAGCTTCGCTGGCTTCGCCGCAGTGGTGAGCAGCGGAAGCATCCTGTGGAAGTTCTTGTCTCGATTCGCTTTCGGGTAGCCCGTAGGAATCACCGGAGACCCGGTAACGCGCTTTCGAACAAGTTTGGCGTTGAACATCTTGTTCCGTGCCTCCGGGCGAAGCCACGGTAGATGCTGAGAAACGAGAGGAGGGATCTCGCGAGGCGTCACGAGAGGCTTACCGTCGACAAGGTGGCTGTATCTCTGGAGTTCCGACCGGAAGGCCTCCTCGTCGCGGACGATCGCTTCGAATGCCTCGTACAGATCCAGCGTTTGCTTGCCGTCAGGCTCGGCTCGGCCGATGTAGAGCCGAACGAGGTCCGAGTAGTTATTTCGGAAGCCGAACCAACGCCCCATCTGCATGAGCGTTGCACCCTGCTTGGTCTTCCGCCGGTAGTACGAGACAGTCAATCCCTCTACCGTGAAGCCGCGGCTGAGCTTGGTCCCTCCGACGAGAATGCGCCACACGCTCCGCTTGTCAAAGGCGACGTCCTCGCTTCCCAAGTCTTTGTCGCCGTTGACGATGATGACTGGGTTGGCTCCATCCTTCGTCACCCGGGTTACGGTCTGGCCGACAAAGGGGACGAGTGCCTCAAAGTCGGGGGGAACTGGACCTGCCGGCCGGACGCCACACACCGAGACGAAATCGGACAAGAAGAGCGCCTTGAGCCGGGCGAGCCCAGAGGCGCTGCTGTAGGCAGCCGATGTCCAGATGTTCGCGATCAACGTCGCCAGTGCTGCGTGTTCGATCTGCTTCACCGACTCATGTACGAGCATCGTGTGATGCTTGAACGAGGGGCCTGACACCACCGACTCTCGGTAGAGCTTGATCGCGCCCGAGAGCACAAACGCATCGACCGCTTCTCGCAACTTCGCATGCGGGTCGGGATTTGTCGGTCGCACATCCCTCACGAGGCACTTCTCGTTCGAGTTGGCGAGTGTCTTCTCCACCCCCTCCATATCCGGATCTAGGTCGTGGAAGTCGCTTGCTCCCATGTACCCAGGCGGACGATCTAGAGCGATCAAGTAGTCCTTGGGGAAGATGTTCTCGACGTCACTCGGATCCACGAAGACGTTCGCGAACGGCGTCGCTGTATAACCGACATACTGGGCGCGCGGTAGGAGCCCCAGCAGATCGGAGATCAGCCGGTTGATGGCCGTGCGCTCCTTGCGTTCCGGCGTGTCGGCCTTCCAGTTCTTTGGATTTGTGGTGTTGACCGAGGCTTGGTCGGATTCATCGTCGATGATCAGTGCGGGTATCTCGCCGAGGGTCGCTTGGATCTTCTTGAGGTCCTTTACCAGTTTGGTGAGGATCGGACCATTCTTCTTCACGACAAGGAGACGAGCATTTGACCCGTACAGATTTGAAGGGTCGAAGAGAGGCTTGCCTTTGTCCATCTTCTCGTAATCGAGTGCAACGATGCCCGCCTTGAGCTTCTCGTAGTCCTTCTCGTGCGTAGTTAGCCGAACGATGTCGGGGAAGCCCGAGGAGGAGGGAAGAATGCCATGCTCGATGCAGCGCGTTGCCCAATCTGGGTCGTTCTGGTAGTCGACGTCCGCCATCATGTCTGGATCGTTCGGATCGATCCCTCGAAGGATGTTCTCCTTTCCGACCAACTCGAAGTCGAGACGTCGCTGGGTCTGCTGCCGTAGAAGTTCGACTGTGCCAGTCAGAACAATGATGAGCCTGTAGCCCGCATCGATGGCGCGTGCGACCACGCCAGTGAAGTTGGCTGTCTTGCCGCTCTGGACGTAGCCCACCACGAGGCCTTTGGACTGGCGGGCCTCCAGACGTAGCGGGTCAGTCAGCCGCTCGATGACCCTTGCAGTTGCGATATCGAGGTCGTTCAGCGACTCGGCGGGCCATCCGGACTTGGTGAGGGTCTTGGTGTAGGCAGGCCAGTAAAAGCCGTGCTGCGTTCGACGTTCATCGCTGTACCAAGGTTCGAACTCGTCGCTGATAACCGTTGGCCCGCCACCGAGGATCTTGAATCGTTCGTCAAGCAGCGCGGCCAACGCAGGTTGCACCCCAAGCGCGGCGTAGATCGCTGTCCTCCGCTCCGTTGTGCTCGGCTGGGTGTCGCCCGACCACGGCTCCGCGGTTGCCAAGGCGTCCCAGCGGGCGATCGCCAGATGAAGCTGCTTTCGAAGTTCATCGTTAACTTTGGCAGTCTCGAGGTAGACGTGGAGGGCCTCCAATGACACGTCGGCCGACGGATCTCGATCCTCAGCCTCGACCCTGGCACGGGGGAGAAGCGGCTTCGGGGCGCCGTCGCTCAACGCGTTGAGGGCGGCGAGATAGGACTCAACCAACGTGTTGGCAGTCATGACAGATCCTCTCCGATCTTGTGCAGCTGATCGGCCGTGTCGAGCACAGGGTCGATACCAGCCAGATCGAGTTGGTAGCGGACTTTCTTAAAGCGGGCTTGGTCGAGCCCGGCGGCAGCGAGGGTCTTCGGCGTGATCGATGGAAAGGCATCGTCGATCCGAAACGCGGCGGGTTCGGATCGGAGACGGAAGGCACGACGGTAGAGCGGAGTCTGCGACGGACTCCAGTGATACTCGGTACGAAGTACGTCATCGAACCTTGGTTGGCCCTCCGGATCCATGTCGGCCCGAACCGCGTCGATCAACTGTGGGAGACGAAGGCCGGCGGCTCCGCCCGTCGTTAGTTGGATGGAGAGCAGAAGCAGTTCCCGGTTAGGCGATGGCACCAGCTGGTTTAGATCGTTGATCCAGTGTTGCCGGGACTCGGCTGTGGTCGTCTTGGCCTCGAGGTCGTAAGTCGGGAGGGCGAAGTCGTGCTCAGCTGCGGTCGGCCCACACCAAGCATCGAGCGCGGTCGTTGTTCCGTAGACGCCAACGAAATGCCTCAGAACAAGTAGCTCCCCACAGAGTCCGGTTTCGGCCTCGTCGCTCAGTCGCTCGAGTCCGGCGAGGAGCTCTCGGTAGTTGTCGAGAGTCTTGAGGACGGCCGGACCTGTGGTGGAGCCCTCGAGTTGGACGCGGTCAAGGATCGCGCAGAGCACCGGGTAGGCCTCGAACGGGTCGACTCCTGGGGCCACTCGGATCTCAACCCATTGGCTCCCTTGCCATGACAGAGTCTTTGCAAGGAAGTGCTTGAAGTACTCGAGGTCCGGCGCGTCGCCAGCCTGGCGATCTACTCGTACAGCGATCGTCTCGTCACTTGGCTCGATCACCAGGACGGCGCTGGGGACTCCGAGGACGTCTACGACGGCTGGTACGCCGGCCGACATGTACTGCGCAAGACCCTCGCGACTTAGGTGGCGCGGATTGGGGATTTCGGTCATTCAAGCTCGGCCTTCGCTGCGGCTCCAAGAATCGCCGACCAGAGTTCGATGTTGTCGCGATCCTTTGCACCGAGAAACGCCCCGTGGAACAGGTCTTCGGTGAGCAGATAGAGGAGAGCCTTCACCAAGGGCGCATCGTTCATGCCCGAGTTTCGGTCGCCGATCACGGCAGCCCGGTAGGCCTTGTTGAGCCAAATGCTCTGTGAATCGCGGTCGACCTCGAAGAAGTCATCGTCTTCGAAGTCGACCCAGCGGATTTCGATCGGCTCCTCGCCGGGCAGGAAGTCGAGCTCGCGTTCGATTGCCTTGCGGACCTTTGGTGAGAAGCCGCGACCGGGTGGCACCACCTTGGCTCTCTCCCTCTTGCGCTTCCTGGACAGCTTGAAGGTGTCGTGTGCGTCACTCAGGTACTGACGCCATGGGCTGTCGAGGTCCCCGCCCGCCGCACCTGCGGTATCGACGGCCGCCGAGAATGCGGGTCCGGTTTCGACCCGAGTCTTCTCAGGATTCATTTGGAACAGGTGAAGCAGCGAATCCGGTATGTCGATTGCGACTCGCGCAAGTTGGGTTTCTCGTTCGTTCGTGGAGGTGCTGTTCCATCCCCCGACCTGGAGAAGCCTGTCATGGCGGTAGAAGTAGAGGCCCTGGCTACTGAGCGGCGGCCTTCCAGGAAGGTTGAAGTTTGAGAGCTGAGAGCGTCCCGGCCAGATGTGGCAGGTCAGCACCAGCCGCTCGTCGCCAAACCTGACGGTGAGTTCGCGGGGATAGCCGGGCCGACCTGACCTTATGTAGCCAAAGGGGTCCAGCGGCTCGACGATGAAGGGTGGTCCCGCACTGTTCGTGTCGAGGTCGAAGGTGTCCACGATGAGTTGAACGGTTCTACGTTCGATAAACCTGTGAAACACCAATCCAAGATGATGTCGGATCTTGACGAGCGTGGTCTCGAGGTATCGCTCTACGAGGTCTGGGTCACGCGAACCAGGAAATACCTTGACGTCGTCCCATCTGACGACGGTTCCCGTCGTAGTTCGAAGCAGACCCCACTCGTAATCCATCATCGCCTGAGCTGAGGTGGAGCTGATGACCTCACAGATGAAGTCCTGGGACGCCCCCGACTTCGTTGAGCGGCGCCCCACTGCATCGTGACCAGCCGCCCGAGAGGCGACGGTAAAGGAGCCCGCTTGGCCGAGCGAGGCTGCGTTGAGGCCGACCCCAAAGTGGCCGAGAGCATTCTCCCCATACTCTCGACTTCCGCCCGGTGTCATCGCTACATCGATCGTCGTGTCGTCCATTCCGCACCCGTTGTCGACTACGTACAGGCCGAGTAGTCGATGCTCGCGCCTGACAAATCGGACGAGCACGGTGTCGGCGCCAGCGTCGATGGAGTTGTCGACGAGGTCCGCCAGTGCCGTCTCAAGCGCGTGATTGAGTCCCAACGCCTCCATCACCCGAGGATCCGGTGGAAGGAACTTCGCACCATCCACCTCAATTTGTCCCCATCCACCCGAGTTCGTCCAGCTAGGCCTGAGGCGCTCTGTGTGATCAGAGGTCATCGAGTCCAACCTCCGCTGTGAGGGCGTCGTAGTCTGGCAACACGGCAAGCACTCCTCTGGCGGCGAAAGCCGCAGTCTCGCTAACAGGATCGTCGTCCGAGCCTTGGCCGGGCAACTGGCGCTTCTTCTCGGCGGTATCGAGGAGAATCAACTGGACCCCAACCCCGAGGGCATAGCGGTCCTTGGCCCTTGCCACGCCCTCATCACCAACATTCCGTGCTCGGACGGCCGTGTAGTTCTTGAGGGGCGTGAACTCCTCGTTCAGCTTGATGACCAGGATGTCGAAATGCTGGCCTCGAAGGTCGGCATAGTCGTCGTGAGCGGAACCGAGCAGGTCGGCTTCCACTGTTTCGACGGCTCCGACCGTGTTCGGGGTCCAGCCTTCCTCGGCCTCGTGGCTGGTCCAGAGGAGCCCTATCGTGGCGAAGTCTGCTGACCCACTTGGAGCGTTAGTGCCAGCTGGCGGTGCGGGCGTTGGCTCGACCTGGTCCACCACGGTGAGAGTCGACGTGCATGCGAGCGGGGTGCGTAGATGGCCGGTGTTGTCGACCCACTCCCCGACGGTGACCTCGAGACTTGCTTCTCCGAGCTCGGCGTCGGTTGGCACGGCAAGCGTCACGCGAATCCGACCGTTCTTAAGGTCCCCTACCGTGATCGCTGTCTCGGGGTCGATATCGAGATGGTTCGTGCGAACCCGCAGACTCGCACGCCGAGGCACGAACTCGTCGAGTGCATTGAGCGATAGGTGCACGCCCTTTGTTCTTCCCCGTTGAGCGACCACCGACGAGGGCATAGTCAACTCGGTCGGGTCCGCAAAGAGTTCCCGCGGCGGCGGAACCCTGTTCGCCGGGTCTCGGGTTACGCCTTGTCGCGTGGGCCCAGCGGCCTTGACGTTGAGCACCCGTGAGATGCGGCCAGCCACCGCCTTGGTGGAGCGGTCAGCATTACTCCGTCGGATCGCGTCGCGGACCATGGCGGCGTTTGCCTCACGCAGTGCATCCCAGTCGTCGAGAAACGCGACGATCTCCTCCTCGAGTCGGATGGCATCGGAGTTGCGTACGAGGTCGGTTCGATCAGCGGTGAACAGGGTGGTTCGCAGTTCCAGCGGAAGGGTGTCGGTTCCGACGACGACCAGAATCCGCTCAGCAAGTTTCGGCAATCGGGTCCGCTGTCGGAAGTCGCTCGTGGTCCAGTGAGCATGTACTTGACCGTTAGAGGTCAGGAGGAGCGCGTGATCGCGTGCGACGAACCGCCTGCGGGCCCCGGTGTCGCCAGCAGGGAAGAGGTAGAACCTGATCGTGAGTCGATAGACCGACCCTCGATATTGGATCGGAAGCTCTTCGGCCCCCTCCTGCCGATCGCTCCTTGGGTTGTCGGCGAGTCTCCGACCAAGCCCGCGCAGCACCGTCGTGCGGTCGTTTCGCGCACCGAGAGCTGGGGTGGTTAGGGAGATTGGTAGCGCAGGTTCGAAGAGCCGAGTGTCAACGACCGTGTCGAGTGATCTCTCGTCTCCGAGTCGCGACACAGCGATGCCATCGGCGTGAAACGCGATGATGCCCAGGTGCGTTCCGTAACCGAACTCCTCCTCCGGGACGTCGAGCGTCGCAGGGACAGCACTATCCCCATCGTGCTCCCATGCGGAAGTCACCTGATAGAGCGCCGTCAGCGTCTGTCGGTTTCCGATCCGATCCCATTTGACGCACGTGATCACGACCGGCGCTACGCCGGTCGTCTGGCGCTTTCGGCTGACCACCACCCAGCCGTAGCAGTTCGGGAGAACAGTCAAGCCTCCCCGCCCGAACGCCCCTAACTGCCAGAGGACTCCGTCTTTACGGGAGGACCCAACGCGAAACAGCGAGCCCGGTACGTCCTCGGGGCTAAGGCCGATCCCGCTATCCCTGAACACGACTGTTCGATCGCGGCGATTGTCACCTCCGCTCCGAAGTTCTACGCGTGCCAGGGTGGCAAGGTCCCCACGTGGCACACCGGAGAAGAGTTCGGAAACGGCGTGCTGAGGTGACGGCCACAGTGAGTAGCTGTCCTCTCGCTGGAGGTCCGAGCCCCACTGCCGGATGGCCTCGGCGAGGACGATGGCATCGTGCATGTTTGAGATCAGTTCGATCAGTTTGAGGTCGAAACTGCCACCCGCAGCGGTGAACAGCCCCCGATTGCCCCACCGATCTCCTACGGGGCGGACATGTGGGGCACGGGCAGCCAGGCACGTCCAAAGGGCGTCGAGATCCGCAGGCGAAGTCGCCTCTATCGCCATCTTGAGAAGCTCGCTGTCGGATTCCATTACCTGAAGCCCCACGTTCGAGTCCAGGCATGCCGGACGTCCCCCATATTTTCTAGCCGATCAGCCGTGAGGCAGATCATTTGTGGCCTTTCCGAAGGTGTGCCGTCAACACCGCGTTGGTCGCTCACCCAAGTGCCAACTCTGCGTCACGCTCGGCCGCGTGACGCAGAGTTGCGTTCCGAGGTTCACCCCTCCGGCCCAGTCGGCCGGCTAGCCTCGGCTACTATGGGACGCTCACCCGCATTCATCGACTTGTTTGCGGGCTGCGGCGGGCTGACGCGAGGTTTCGAGGACGCAGGAATGCGCCTCGAGCTGGGAATCGACAACGATCGGGCCGCATCAGCCACTTTCGCGGCAAACTTCGGGGTCGAGAGAGCCTTATGGGCTGGGATTTCGTCCCTCCGCGATATTCCGAAGGTTGACGTTGTGGTCGGCGGTCCGCCGTGCCAGGGCTTTTCTGGCCTAGGGAAGAAAGACCCTGACGACCGCCGCAACAAACTGTGGCGGGAATACGCCCGGGTCGTTAAGGCGAGCGGGTGCTCCGTGTTCGTCCTCGAAAATGTTGATCGCTTTTCCCGGTCTCCTGAGATGGAGGCTCTCGACCGGGCGGCCCGCAAAGGCGGCCTGCTCGAGGGATTCACGCTGGAGCGCCACCTTCTCAATGCGGCCGACTACGGGACCCCTCAACGTCGACTGAGGACTGTCATCATCGGCTCCAAGATCGGTCCAATCGGACCCGTAACTGCATCGCATTCGCGAGATGGCGGGTCTGGTCTGAAGAGTTGGCGGACCGTGGCGGACGCCATAGAGGGATTGCCTTGGAGGCCCGACCTGGGCTGGCCTGACCAAGCGACGGAGATGTTTGGCGAACCGATACCGGGGATCTTCAAGTTGGACGAGATACACGTGGGCCGCAACTACAGCGACCTGTCGAAGAAGCGCTTCCTGAAGATTCCGCCCGGAGGCAACCGCTTCGACCTGCCGGACGACCTGAAGGCACCATGCTGGCTGCGCCATACCAGCGGTGCCGGAGACGTGATGGGCCGGCTTTCGTGGGACAAGCCGTCGGTCACCATCCGTACCGAGTTCTTCAAGCCGGAAAAGGGGCGGTACCTCCACCCTGAGGCACATCGGGCCCTGACTCATGCCGAGGCGGCCCTCCTTCAAGGCTTCGATTCGAGGCATCTCTGGTGCGGCAATCGTCAGGAGATCGCCCGGCAGATCGGGAACGCTGTGCCGCCACCGTTGGCGAGAGCCGTTGGCAAGGCGGTTCTCGCGGCCGTACGGCCTTCGCAGGGCAGAGCGAAGCGCTGACCCCTCGGCATTCTGGGCGTCGAGCGAGGGCACTCGACGCTCGATGCAAGCGAACCGAGGCGAGGACACTCTCCCAGCGGTAGCGCTTCGGTCGGCGCCTCTGATGCTCTGGAGGGGGGTAGGAGTCGTTACTAGTTCAACGCTTGATTAGGGCCTATCAATCCCGAGATTACCCATGGGTCCGGGAGCGCCCGACGCCCCGACTTGCGGCACAGACCGCGAGAACTTGGTCCAGAAAGTCCCATGAGCTCGAACAATGGCCGCGCCACGGTGCCAACTTTCGGGCAGTCCGAATTGCTGATCCCCTCCGCTGGAACGGGCCCAATAGTGTCGTTCCATGGGGCTCGCTGCACTTACTCGGACTGCTGTTCTTGCGGCAATTCGTGAGTACGACACACTCGGCCGAGACGGCTTCCTCGCTCGCTACGAGTTCAAGCGCTCACGCAAGTACGTCGTCCTTCACGACGGCCGGTTCTACGACTCAAAGGCCCTCTGCGGCGCAGCGCACGGCTTCCTCCCGGGGAATGAGCCACTCGCTGCCTCCGAGTTCAGCGGAGGCTCGTCGTCGGTGGTCGCGAAGTTGCGTCAGCTTGGCTTCATCGTGGTCACGGCAGATGCCAATGGCGCCCCCTCCGGCTCCGAGCGGTTGAGCAGGGCCTTCGTGACGACGTGGAACCCGCGGCGCTGGGTCCTCTCGGACGATGAGATCGCCGAGGCGATCAATGAGACCCAGGCGGGCGGGGTCCATCCCGGTCGCTGGGCCACGGGTAACCGCAAGACGGGGATCTTCCCCGGGGACCATGTCTTCATGTTCCGTCAGGAGGTCGACCGCGGGCTGGTTGCCTACGGCGTTGCAGCGAGCGAGATTTACCAAGGGCAGCACTGGGACGGCTCGGGCAGAAACGCGAACTACGTCGACATCGACTGGCTCCAATGGGTGCATCACGACGAGCGAATGACCATCGAGGAGATGAAGAGTGCAACCACGTACACCGACTGGGATGCCGTACTGGCCTCGGGGATTCAGCTCCACCCGGACGACGCTCGTGCCCTCCTGGACGCATGGGACGTGGGTGATGGAATCGAAAACCGAGCCGCAGGTGGGGATGAAGCCGTGGCCGGGCTCAGCGAAGGCGCAAAGACGACGGTCAAGGTGAACCGCTACGAACGGAACCGCCGCGCCCGCAAGCTCTGCATCGATCACTACGGGACAGCGTGCTCGGTGTGCGACCTCGACTTCGCGACTGCGTACGGAGGCTTGGCCACCGGTTTCATCCACGTCCACCACGTGGTGCCTATTGCTTCAATCGGTGTCGAGTATCGACTCGACCCGATTCGGGACCTCATTCCCGTCTGCCCCAACTGTCACGCCATGCTCCATCATGGCGTCGACACCCCACGGTCCCCCGCCGAGGTACGCAAGCTGCTCAGTCGGGACTGAGCGGCGACCCAAGATCTACGCCGACGAGGGGTCCATGCAACGAGTGGACGCTCCTAACCGATCTTGCTGAGAACCCCGCTGAACTGGAACAGGCAGTCATTGCTCCGGATAATGATGATGACGGAACCCGCGTTCCCCTCGTTGTCGATGATGTCGCGGCTGCATCGGAGCCGGGCAGCGTAGGCGTAGCTGTCTTTCTGCACGCGATACCTCCCAGGCGCGATGTCCTCTCCGACGATGTACGTCCCCTCGACAACTCCATTCGCGATGGGGTCATAGGCCGGCGCAAACTTTCGGAACTCCTCCACACTGATCGCCTCGCCGTTAATCTGCACATACGCATCGGTCGGCAGGACCTTCATGAAGGTGAGTGCTCCCTCCGAGTACACCCCGTCGTTGTCGATGATCTCCATCTTGGAGTCGAGCCGAGCGAAGTAACCAACAACTCGATACTCGCCTGGCGCCAGTTCGCTCCCCACCACATAGGTCCCTGACTCGATCGTCTTCGGCTCGGGTTGTGTAGTTGTCGGAGGGAGTGTGGTCGTCGAGGTGGTCGACGTCGTGGTGCTCGTTGTAGACGTACTTGCTGCGGTGCTTGGCGTGCCGACGGAAGTGGTGGTCGTCGACTCGGTCGGCGAAGTCGAACTCTTCTGCGTGCTGGCCGAGCCTGCCGATCCCGCTGCAGCACCGATCGCTGCGACGATGATGAGCCAAGCCCACACCGGCAGTCTCAGGATCCGGCGCCTGAACCATTTCGCTCGAGGCGCCGGGTGATTTTGGCTATAGGGGGGAGGCGGAAGGTCAGACACGACATGTTGTCTATCACTCTTTTAAAAAATGAAGAATCTCATCGTGGATATTTCCAATGAATACTCGGGCCTCACTCGCCGACATGCGTCCGCTCGAAAGGACCAAAGGGCGAGACGTTTCCGTATTGCTCACGGACCTCCCCGGACGGGTCGGGACTCCCAAGGTCACAAAAGGGCACGAAGAATTGCCCGGTGCGAGGGGCATCACGGGCCGGCGGCGGGTTGATCAAGGTCAGAACCAAGAACTCATCCTGACGAGCCGCGACTCCCTCATCGCCTTCTCGAGGGCGGCGAACCTCCGCCCCGAGTAATGCTTCTTGAGGCTCGAGAGCACATCGGTCGGGTCAATTCCGAACTCGTCGCAAAATGCGGCCATGCTCCGCTTGCTGACTCGATACCACCCCTCGTGCTCGTCACCGATCATGCTGGCTCCGTCACCGAGGTCATGTACGGAAATCGTCAGGCCCCGAGCTGACGAGTAAGTCGCCTCCACCGTTCGTCGGATTCCACCAGATCGACTTCGAACAAGTTCTACTGAATCCACCTGAAACATCGTAGGGAAACGGGGGCATCAGCCGAAGATCCGCCCCCGAGGTTCCGATTCATCCACTTCGCTGCCTCTTGCGTCCAACTCCAGTTCTCCAGCCTTGTGTGGCGCAGAAAAGCCTGCCGGGATTGGGGTTCTTGAACTCCCCGGCGCCACCGTCGACCGATGGCTTATTGTCCTTTTCATTCCTATCAATGAAGGAAATGGGGCCTCACATGTTTCGCTGGGAGAACTTCAGCAAGGCGCTCCTCCGGGAAATCGCCCGTGATACCGGTCTCCGCGTGACCTTTGCGGCCGACGACCTTGCGGAGCGCTTCGGCACACCACCCACAGTCAACCTTGTCGATGCTGCCTGGCCGCTGCTGCGAGACCGATGGCTCGGCGGAGCCCCTGGACACCGCAAGAATGTGGTGTCTGCACTTCGGTCGCGCGGCCTCGGCAGCAAGACGGCCAAGGTCGCGTCCAAGGCTGGCCAGATGGAGTTCCTACAGTCGTGTCGGCTCAGCCCGAACCTGCGTGAGATCGTCCTGAAGGAGTTCATCGCAGCTGGTTCCGCCGAGGAGTCTCAGACCACCGCAACTTCGACTGCGCCGAGGAGCAGGCCGGGCGGCGACAACGTCTCCGACGACGACATCGGTATCGCTGCCGTGGAGGCGATGTACAGCGGGATGATGATCGACGACGCGTGGGCGGTACGTCGGCCGCGAGGGTTTACTTGGTGGGCGTTCCGTCACGCCCAGCACATCGATGCCGACGAGCCCACACCATCCGATGACGGGGCTCTGGGGTCCACCATCACCATCCGAACCGAGATTCTTCGAGACGTACCCGAGGCCGATCGCCTGAAGGCCACGTCAGTAATCAACCGGGCAAACCCCTCGCAAGCGCTGAGCGCTCTCGTCTGTGATGGGGAGTCCGGCACCATTGACTCGTACTCAGTCGTCCGCGTCCACGCCGATACGGCAGATCTGTGGACCCCGCTATTGATGGTCAGTGCGGTGGTCCAGAACCTGCTCGCCCAGGTGATCTGGGAGGATCTCGCTCTCCAGATTCCCGGCCAGCCGTCGCACTCGGCGCACCCGGCAAACGGGATGCGCCCCCTGCCCGACGAGCTGCTGGACGTCGCCGCTATCGCCGGCCAGCAATCGACGGACGACCGACCATCCTTCTCGGGCCCGCTGATGAGCGAACTTCTTCGCTTCGCCGAGCAGTGGTCGTTCGCAAACGGCGAGGACACCGCATTCACCGGCGAGGTTCCCTTCACCGGGACCCGCACCAGCATCGAAGCAATGGTGCACGGCGAGGGACCGATCGAAACGGCGATGGTGCAGGTAGACACCGCTTCGAGTCACCCATTGCTCGGCTCCGGCGCATTCATCGCCATGAAACTCCCGCTGAACGTCACCGAGGAGGAGGCGGTAACGGTCGCTGCAGCCCTCAACGCGCTCGAGGCAGCGGGGCGTGCTCCGTCAAAGTTGCTCGGGTCGTGGTGCAGTTTCGAGGACGCCGTCGCATTCCTCACGTTCCTCCCGGCGGTCACGGCCCGATCCGGGCTGCTCCCGAACCTCTACCTCGACGCTGCAGTACGCGCTCGGTGGGTGAACGAAGCGCTCTACGGACCCAGCGACCCCACAACGCTGTAGCGAAAATGGCCGAATTCGCGCCATCCGCGCGCAGGTCGCGCCCCCGGTGCCGCAGGGTTGACGCTGAGTAGTGGACTACCACCACATCGAGTGACATTCGTACTACGCATTGCGGTGGACTTTTGTCTATCTTTCTCTCAGCGGGTCGGAGGGAGTTGCCGACCAAGAAACATCGGAGGGTTCACCATGAAGAAGAAGATCGCTCTCGGTCTCACGGTTTCCGCAGTCGCCATCGCCAGCGCCTTCGCCATGGCCCCGGCCTCGCACGCCAACGGCGGCGCCAAGGTCGGCTGCTACATCAACACCCCGGGCCAGGTGCTCAGCGTGTCGGTCGGCATCAACGCCCCGGCCAACAACAGCGACGCCCCGGCGCCGGTCATGCCCTGGAACTGCCTCGCCTGATTCCGTCCCGGCCCGGTGACCAACACCGGGCCTGCATCAACGGTCCCGTGTCAGCGGATCGGTGATGCAGTCGACGGCAGGTCGGCATACTCACGCCGCAGGTCCGCCTTCAGCACTTTGCCCGACATATTGCGGGGAAGCGGCTCGGGGCGCACCACCAGATAGCGCGGCAACTTGAAGTCGGCAAGCTGTCCGACACAACGCTCAAGAACCCTCTCAGCGGTGATCGTGGAGCCCGGTTGGGCAACTGCGATCACCGCTGGCGTTTCGCCCCACTTCTCGTCGGGCACTCCGATCACGGCCAGCTCCACCACACCCTCGAGCCCCGCCAACTGCCGCTCGATCTCGGCCGGGTACACGTTCAGCCCACCCGAGATCAGCATGTCCTTGGCCCGGTCCACCACATAGAAGTACCCGTCGGCATCCATCGTGCCGAGGTCACCGGTGTGGCACCAGCCGTCGCGCAGCGCAGCCGCCGTCGCCTCCGGATTGCGCCAGTACCCACTCATCACCTCGGGACCACGAATGGCGATCTCGCCCACCGTGCCGGGCGGCACCTCGTTGCCGTGCTCGTCCACGATGCGCGCCTCACTGTGCATGGCCGGCACACCGCACGACCCCACCCGCTCGAGCGCCTGGTGATACGGCAGCGTGATGCCCGACGCACTCACCTCGGTGAGCGTGTAGGTCTGGGTCATCGTGATACCCCGGTCGAGGTAGGTGCGCAGCAACGGCACCGGCACCGTGGCACCGCCCGACGATGCACACCGGATCGACGAGAGGTCGGTGGACGCGAAGTTCGGGTGCAGCGACATCTGCTGGAAGATCGTGGGCACCGCCATGAACACGGTGATGCGCTGCGACTCGATGAGGTGCAGCGCACGGGCCGGGTCGAACGCCGGCTCCAGCACCAGTTGTGCACCGCTCCACATCGCCACCAGCGACAGTGCGAGCCCACCGGTGAACGCCATCGGGAACGGCAGCAGGATGCGGTCGTTCAGGTTGATGCCACCCTGCAGCGCACGCACCATCGACGCGTAGAACCAACTCTGGTGCGTGAGCACCGCACCCTTGGGATCACCCGTGGTGCCCGAGGTGTAACAGATGAAGAACGGGTCCCCGGGAGCCACCGCAACGCGCCCCACCTCTCGCTCCACATCACGCCCTGCGCCGCTGAGCTGCTCGAGCGAACCATCATCGGCATCGAGCACACTCAGCTGCGGTGCGCGCTCGAGCGCCATCGACAACCCCGGCCGCAGCACCGACTCGGTGACCACCACGGTGCAGTCGGCATTGCCCACCACGAACGCCAGCTCGGGCGCGGTGAAGCGCAGGTTGAACGGGCACACGATGGCCCCCAACCGCGCACACGCAATCACCGTCTCGATGAACTCGGGTCGGTTCGACATGAGCAGACCCACACGGTCGCCGTGCCCCACACCGAGATCCGCAAGGCCCGCAGCGAGCGACGATGCTCGGTCGCTCAACTGCGCCCACGTGAGCTCCCGGTCACCGAACCGGATCGCGGTGCGGCCTCCCTGCCAACGTGCCCAGTAACCAACAGTGTCGCCCCAGATCATCTGCTGTCCCCCCGAACCAACGATCGCTCACGATCGGCCCCGAACCCCCGGTGCTCACCAACCGTGAACACTCCGTTACGAGCCTATTCCGCACGCCCGCGGCCCGGGCCCGACGCATGAGGCGGCGCCTAGGGTGACGCCCGATGCTCATCTCACCGCACGAAACCGACCGGCTGCTGGTGCACGTCGCCGCCGACCTCGCCTGGAAGCGACGAGCCCGCGGCCTGCGCCTCAACTATCCCGAAGCCGTCGCGATCCTCACGGCCTGGGTGTACGAGGCAGCACGGGACGGCCGCACGGTGGTGGACCTGATGGATGCCGGACGACGCGTGCTCACCACCGACGACGTGATGGACGGAATCGCCTCCATGATCGACGAGGTGCAGGTGGAAGCGACCTTCCCCGACGGCACCAAACTCGTCACCCTGCACGACCCCATCCAGTCGCCCGCCGCAACCCCCGACGGCAGCGCAGCATGAACCCCAACACCATCGTCCCCGGTGAGATCACCGGCCCCGACGGCACGGTGGTGCTCAACGCCAACCGTGCGCGCAGAGAGGTGCTGGTGCGCAACACCGGCGACCGACCCATTCAGGTGGGCTCGCACTACCACTTCGCCGAGACCAACCCGGCACTCCAGTTCGACCGTGCCGCTGCACGCGGGTTCCGCCTCGACATCCCCGCTGGCACGTCGGTCCGCTTCGAGCCCGGCATCGAGCGCACCGTCGGCCTCGTCGCACTGGCCGGATCGCGCCGCGTGGAGGGCCTGCGCGGTGCCGTGAGGGGTGCACTCGATGGCTGAGATCTCCCGTGCCCGCTACCGCCAACTGTTCGGCCCCACCACCGGCGACCGCATCCGCCTCGCCGACACGAACCTGCTCATCGAGGTGGAGCGCGACGACTGCGTCGGCGGCGACGAGGCCGTGTTCGGCGGCGGCAAGGTAATCCGTGAGTCGATGGGCCAGAGCATCGCCACGCGCGCCGAGGGCACACCCGATGTGGTGATCACCGGTGCCGTCATCCTCGACCACTGGGGTGTGGTGAAAGCCGATGTGGGCATCCGTGACGGCCGCATCGTGGGCATCGGGCGCGCCGGCAACCCCGAGACCATGGACGGCGTGCATCCCGCACTCGTCATCGGCCCCAGCACCGAGATCGTGTCGGGCAACGGCAAGGTGCTCACGGCCGGCGCCATCGACTGCCACGTGCACCTCATCTGCCCGCAGATCATCGACGAAGCACTCGCCTCGGGGATCACCACCCTCATCGGCGGCGGCACCGGCCCCGCCGAGGGCACCAAGGCCACCACCGTCACACCCGGCGCGTGGCACCTCGCCCGCATGCTCGAGGCCGTCGACGCCTGGCCCGTCAACGTGCTGCTGCTCGGCAAGGGCAACACCGTGTCGCACGAGGCGCTCTGGGAACAGCTGCGCGGCGGTGCCGGTGGGTTCAAGCTGCACGAGGACTGGGGAACCACACCGGCCGCCATCGATGCGTGCCTCACGGTGGCCGACGCATCGGGTGTTCAGGTGGCCATCCACACCGACACCCTCAACGAGGCCGGCTACGTGGAGTCCACGCTCGCCGCCATCGCCGGACGCTCGATCCACACGTATCACACCGAGGGTGCAGGCGGCGGACACGCCCCCGACATCATCACCGTGGCATCGCACCCCAACGTGCTGCCGTCGTCCACCAACCCCACGCGGCCACACACCATCAACACCCTCGCCGAGCACCTCGACATGTTGATGGTGTGCCACCACCTCAACCCGTCGGTTCCCGAGGACCTTGCGTTCGCCGAGAGCCGTATCCGTCCGTCCACCATCGCCGCCGAGGATGTGCTGCACGATCTCGGTGCCATCTCCATCATCGGCAGCGACTCACAGGCGATGGGTCGCGTGGGCGAGGTGGTGCTGCGCACCTGGCAGACCGCCCACGTGATGAAGGAGCGCCGCGGACTGCTCACCGGCGACACCGCAGCAGACAACCACCGCGCCCGTCGCTACGTGGCCAAGTACACGATCTGCCCGGCGGTTGCGCACGGCATCGACCACGAGGTGGGTTCGGTGGCCGTGGGCAAGCTCGCGGATCTGGTGCTGTGGGACCCACGCTTCTTCGGCGTGCGGCCCCATGTGGTGATGAAGGGCGGGATGATTGCGTGGGCGGCCATGGGCGACGCCAACGCATCGATCCCCACCCCGCAGCCGGTACTCGCCCGCCCCATGTTCGGCGCATCGGCGCGTGCCGCTGCTGCCACGAGCGTGGCCTTCGTTGCCCAGGCGGCACTCGACGACGGCCTCGTCGACCGACTCGACGTGCGCCGCCGTCTCGTTGCCTGCACCAGCACGCGCGCACTCACCAAGCACGACCTCCCCGAGAACTCGGCAATGCCGAGCATCGAGGTGGACCCGAACACCTTCGCCGTGCGCGTGGACGGCGAACTCATCACCGAGTCGCCCGCCACCGTGCTCCCGATGGCACAGCGCTACTTCCTGTTCTGAACCCGACCGGCCCAAGACCCACCTGCCCCACGATGCCCACCGTCAACCCCGCACTGCTGCTGCTCGCCGATGCCCGCTTCCCGAGCGGCGCGCATGCGCACTCCTTCGGGGTGGAGGCCGCCCACGGTGTCGGCGACATCGTCGACCTCGACTCGCTCCACCACTACGTGCTCGGCCGGCTCCGCAACATCGGCACCGTGGAGGCAGCGTTCGCGGCGGCCACCACGGCACGCACACTGGAGGCGCAGGTCGACTGGGCGGCGCTGGATCTCGAGCTCTCGGCACGAACGATGTCGCCGGCCCTGCTGCGTGCCTCGCGCACCCTCGGCCGTCAGTTGTTGCGGGCCGTGCGTCAGGTGTGGCCGCATCCCGCACTCGATTCCCTGCGCGCCGCGGCGGGGGCTGGTGGGCCGCTCCAGCCCATCGCACTCGGCGCAGCCGGAGCAGCAGCGGGCCTCACGCCGTACGAGACCGCGCTGTGCTCGCTGCACCATCTGGTGGGCGGCACCACCACGGCAGCAGTGCGCCTGCTGGGACTCGATCCCTTCGCCGTTGCGGCGCGCGCAGCATCGCTCACCGCCGAACTCGAACACATCGCCACGCGCTGTGCCGAACAGGCCAACCAACCGCTCGACACACTCCCCGCGGTGTCGAGCCCGCTGGCCGATGTGCTCGCCGAGCATCACGCCACCTGGGAGGTGCGTCTCTTTGCATCCTGAACACGGTCACGCTCACGACAACGGTCACGAGCACGAGCACGGGCACCCGCATGAACACCGGGACCCGCATGAGCACGTCGATACCTCGGCAGCCGCGGGTCGCCGTCCGTTGCGCATCGGCATCGGTGGTCCGGTGGGCAGCGGCAAGACCGCGCTGGTGGCCTCGCTGTGCCGTCTCCTGCGGGACACGGTGTCCATCGTGGTGGTCACCAACGACATCTTCACCACCGAGGACGCCGAAGCGCTACGCCGCATGGCCGTGCTCGCCGATGACCGCATCGCCCCCGTGCAGACCGGGTGCTGCCCGCACACCGCCATCCGCGACGACATCTCGGCGAACCTCGACGCCGTGGAGCAGCTCGAGGCTGCACATCCCGATGCGCGGCTCACCCTCGTGGAGAGCGGCGGCGACAACCTCACGGCGGTGTTCAGCCGCGGCCTGGTGGATCGCCAGATCTTCGTGGTGGATGTCGCCGGCGGCGACAAGGTGCCGCGCAAGGGGGGACCGGGTGTCACCACCGCCGATCTGCTGGTCATCAACAAGACCGACCTCGCCCCGCTCGTGCGCGCCGATCTCGGGGTGATGGACCGTGATGCAAAGGCGCGTCGGGGCGAACTGCCCATCCGCTTCACCTCGCTGGTGGAGGCCGAGGGCGCACGCGCCGTCGCCGACTGGGTGCTCGCCGAGATGAGTTCCTGGCACGGAATCACCGCGTGAGGTCGTCGAGCCGGCTCACGGTGTGTCGCTCCGCGCCCGGCACCACCGAGGCCAGCGAGTTGTGGGCCGAGGCACCGCAGCTGCTGCGCATCACCGGACGTTCCACACCCGATGGTCCGCTCACGGTCCATCTCGTGGGCGGCGCAGCGGGTCCCCTCGGCGGCGACGATTCCGAGTTCGTGCTCAACGTGGGCCCCGGCGCGCAGCTCTGCGTGCGCTCGGTTGCGGCGACACTCGCACAGCCCGGTGCACACCCGGGTGCGCCCGCCTCGCGAGCCACGGTCCGTGTGCGCGTGGCCGCCGGTGCGATGCTCGACTGGCACCCCGAACCGATCATCGCGGTAGAGGGATGCAAGCACTCGCTGCACACCGTGCTGGAGGTGGACGAGGGGGCCAGCGTGGTGTGGGGCGAGACCATCGTGTGCGGCCGTTTCGGCGAGACCACGGGTTCGCTGTGGTCGCGCCAGCGCATCGTGGTGTCGGGGAGTCCGGTGCTGGACCACGAGGTTCGCGTCGGCGAGCAGTGCACGGGCCCGGGCTGGCACGGCACCGCGCGCCACATCTCCTCCCTCGTCCGGGTCGGGCCGCCGAGTGCTGACGCACACGCCCTGCACGGCACAACGGGCAACGGTGCGGCGATTGCGGCGGGGGTGCGCACGGCATCGTTCGAGCCAGCACCCGGTGTGCGCATGGAGCTCGTTCTGCGCGACTGAACGCAGGGCAGGTGCAGCGCATACGCACCGTTAGCACAGCCGAAACATCGGTGAAAACGTGCTTGCGTACCGTCGGGAACGTGACCAGCGCACTCTCAGGATCCATCGGTGATGGCATCGCCCGTCACCAACTGCGTGCAACACCCGAAACCTGTTTCTGGGGGTACATCGATCAGGCCGAGCCCCCGCGACTCACCGTCGACCCCGGCGATGTCGTGCACGTGGAGGCCGTCACGCACCACGCTGGTGACGCCCCCGACCTCCTCATGGACGAAGGCATCTCGTCGATCTGGGCAGCGATTGCTCCCGAGCAGCGCGGCCCGGGCGTTCACATCCTCACCGGCCCCATTCACGTGCGCGGCGCCGAGCCCGGCGACACCGTGGTGGTGCGCATCCTCGACATGAAGCCCCGTCTCCCCTACGGCTCGAACTGCGCGGCCAACTGGGGGCTGCTCTACAAGCGCTTCGACAAAGAGCGCATCACCATCTATCGCCTCGACCCGATGAAGGAGGGGCAGTTCCCCACCCTGGCGCGGCCGAGCTTCGCGTTCGACTTCACCGAGCGGGCGGTGTACGACCTGCCCGGCGTGATCAGCCCTCCCAACCCCGATGCACGCCAGCCGTTCAGCCGAGCGGTTGCCGTACCGGTGCGCCCGCACTTCGGCGTGATGGGTGTTGCACCGGCCACGAGCGAGCGGCTCTCGTCGATTCCACCCGGTGCATTCGGCGGCAACGTCGACAACTGGCGCATCGGGCCCGGCGCAACCGTCTGCTACCCCGTCTTCGTGCCGGGCGCGAATCTGTTCGTGGGCGATCCGCACTTCGCACAGGGCGATGGCGAGATCTGCGGTACGGCCATCGAGGCATCCCTCGACGCCACCATCCAGATCGGCCTGCACAAGGGTTTCGGCAACCGCACACCGTTCATCGAGACCGCCGACCAGTGGATCGTTCATGGCTTCGGTACCGACCTCGACGAGGCAATGTTCATGGCAGCCGAGGAAATGCTGTGGTTCCTGCAGACGCACATGGACCTGTCCGCCGACGATGCGTACTCACTGTCGTCGGTGGCCGTGGACTTCGGCGTCACCCAGGTGGTGGACGGCACACTCGGGTGCCACGCTGCGGTGCGCCGCGACATCTTCCTCTGAGGTCCCCCGCTGACACACTCGGCTGACGCGCCCGTTGCCTAGGCTCGGCCGAGGACACGCCCGAGGAGCCACGAACATGCCGATCCCCGCAGACCTCATCGGTTCGATCGTCGACTGCATGGTGGAGATCCCCACGGGGCGCGCCGGCATGGGCATGGACGCAGCACGCCGCCTCACCAAGGACTCCGGCACCGACGAGTTCTCGCACCACCCTGCGCAGTACCTGTTCAAGGATGCGCCCGATCGCATGAGCCAGGCGTCGGACCCCGAGCAGGTGGTTGCACTCATGGATGCACACGGCATCGAGTGGGCGCTCATCGACGTGGACGCTCGACACCCCGAGCACGCCTTCGAACTGTTCGACCGCTTCCCCGGACGGTTCTTCGGGGCCGTGGGCATCAACCCGAACTCGGGCATGAAGGGCCTGCGCGCCTTCACCTCGGCTGCACGCTCCCACCCGATGGTGCGCGCCGCGGCATTCGCTCCGTGCCTGTGCATGCCCCAGGTGGACATCGACGCGGCGCTGATGTACCCGTATTACGCAGCCTGCTGCGAACTGGGCATCCCACTGCTGACGCTGGTGGGTGTGCCCGGACCACGGGTGCCGTTCGACTGCCAGCGACCCGAGCGACTCGACCGGGTGTGTTACGACTTCCCCGAGTTGAACATCGTGATGCGCCACGGCGGCGAACCGTGGACCGATCTCTGCGTGAAGCTGATGCTCAAGTGGCCGGGCCTCCACTACTCCACCTCGGCGTTCGCCCCCAAGCACTACCCGCGCGATGTGATCGAGTACGCCAACACCCGCGGCAGCGAGAAGTTCATCTTCGCCGGCTACTACCCCGGCTTGTCCTGGGAGCGCATTCTGGGCGAGTTGCAGCAACTACCGCTGCGCGATCACGCGTGGGAGCCGTTCCTCTCGGGCAATGCTCGCCGGGTGTTCGGCCTGCCGCCGCGCAGTGAGTCGCGCGGCGAGTTGCGCGGTTAGCCGCGCCAACTCGCCGAGCCGGCTCGTCAGGCCGGCTCGTCGTATCAACCGTCAGATCGCTCGCCCCACGGCGTTGCCCGTGCGGATGGCCGCCCACAGGTTGCCCGGTTCGGCCGCATCGCCCACAACGTGGATCTCGATGTCGCCCGTCGGGCTGTGCGCCGCTGCATCAGCACCGAGCAGCGGGGCAGCAACCCGGTCGATCACCACCACGGCATCGGCCACCACGGACTCACCCGCAGCAGCATCCCACCCGGTGCGCACCGTGAGCCGACCCGGCGCCGAACCCATGCGGTTCATCGCAGGTGTCACCACCTGCTCGGCCATGATGCGCGGCCCCACCATCTTGTGCGGCGTGAGCAGTTCCACATCCACACCCCAGCCCACGAACCGTTCGGCAACACCGATGGCCTCGTACGCACCGAAGCGGTCCACCACCGCAACGCGCCGCACGCCATCAGGACACTTGGTCATGCGCGCAACCTCGATGGAGGTGAACGCCTGCGCCGCCTGCACACCAGCAGTTGACACCGCATCCTCGGGTGGCCGCCCGCCGGTGGCGATCACCACCACGTCGGCCCCGATTGCCGTTGCCGTCTCGGCATCGATGCGCGTGCCCAACTGAACCTCCACACCGCGACGCACCAACTCGGCTGCGAGCCAGTCGACGCTGTCGCCGATGGGCGAACGCCCGTCGAACAAGCGTGACCATCGAATGTTCCCGCCGAGCGAATCAGATGCCTCACAGAGCACCACACGGTGTCCGCGCAGGGCGGCTACCCGGGCCGCTTCCATCCCGCTCGGGCCACCGCCCACCACCAGCACCACCCGCGGATGTGCAGCGGGCGCGTAGGCATCCACGCGATCGACCTCGAAGCCCACATCGGCGTTCACCGTGCAGGCCATCCGGCCGAGAGCGAACCCGCCGAGACATCCCTGGTTGCAGCCGAGGCACGGGCGCACCTCGTGTGCGCGTCCTGCCATGGTCTTCACCACGATGTCCGGATCCGCAATATGTGCCCGGGTCATGCCCACCATGTCGGCGAGACCGTCGGCGATCACTTCGTCGATCTCGGCGAGCGTGCGGAACCGCCCGGTGACAATGGTGGGGAGCTCGGTTGCCTTCGTGACCGGTTCGGAGGTGGGTAGTTCGTAGCCGGTTGGCTCGTGCATGGCCCCGATGATCTTGTACGGACGTCGGCACGAGCCGTAGGTGACGTTCACGTAGTCGATGAGGCCGGCATCCACCACGGCACGCACCACATCGGCGCAGTCGTCGGGCTGGAGGCCCTCCTCGGTGGCATCGGCGCCGGTTCGGATTCCCACCACGAAATCGCTGCCCACAGCACTGCGCACTGCAGTGAGCACCTCCATCGTGAGTCGCAGACGGTTCTCGAACGAACCGCCGTAGCGGTCGGTACGCAGGTTGGTGACCGGCGACATGAACTGCTGGAGCAGATAGCCGTGCGCTGCGTGCACCTCGATGCCGTGCAGGCCGCCTTCGCGTGCCCAGCCCGCCACCCGGGCGAAGCAGGCCACCATCTCCTCGATCTCGTCGATGGTCATCTCGTGCGCGGTCCACCCGTACCCGGGACTCTTCACCGCACTTGCGGACCACGGCTTGTCGTAGGGCGCCATCGGGGCACCGTCGTGGCCGAGGTGGTTGAGCTGTGCAAAGACGCGCATACCGGTGGGCTCCACTGCGTCCATCAGGCGCCGGAAATCGGCGATGCACGAGTCGTCGTGCAGTCGGAGCGTTCCGGTATCGGTGGGGTGAACGGAGGCTGCCTCCACGATGGTGAGACCCACACCACCACGCCCACGCGCAGCGTGGTACGCAATGAGGTCGTCGTTCATCCGGCCCTGACCGATGTTGGTGCCGTGCGCAGTGCGCACCACGCGGTTCTTGATGGTGAGACCGTTGATGGTGATGGGGCTCAGCGCGTACTGCAGCGATGCCGCACCCGTACCCGTACCCGCAGTGGAGGTGTTCATGGCTGGGCTCCCCGTTCGTCCCCGTGCCTCGGGTGCACGTGGTGCCGAGATTACGACGTGGGTACCGGCATCACCGAGATGACCGCATCCGCGACACCGGCATTCAAGTGACCCCACGTCGATCCGCTCGAGTTCGCTGCGATGGCGAGGCGCGAGTTGCCAATCATCGCGATCGACGGGCCGTACTGTGCACCGGCCTCCATTTGTGGAGTACCGAATGCGCGCACCCGAAGCGTCGCTCCATCGGGTGAGAGGCGAAGCACGTGAAGATCGGAGAATCCGAGGTTCGTCACTCCGGGCCAGTCGCCGCCCGTGAAGCCGGCGACATAGATCTGGCCATTACGCGCAACGGCAATCGATGTGTTCATGTCCGAAGCATTGGTGCCGTGACGATTCACCCAGAGCCTCGAACCGGATCGCGTGTAGCGCGAGACGAGACCGTCGCGGTTGCCGAGCGGAGCGCTGTAGCCCGGGACCGTTCCCTGGACGGCGGCTTCGGTGTAGCCCGCTGCGACCGGACTGCCACCCGGTGTCACTGCCACGGTGAGGTAACCGTCCTCGCCAACGACGCCGCTCTGTCGCACCCACTTTTGATTGCCGCGTCGGTCGAAAGCAGCAACGAACGCATCGGAGTCGCCACCCGATGTACCGCCATCCTCGATCAGCGCACCTGCGGAGCCGGCGACGAAGACCTCGCCGTAGCGGTTTGTCGCAACCCCACTGGCGTAGTCAGCGGCTGCACTTCCGATCGAACGACTCCACACGAGCTGACCGCGGCGGTTGAGCTTGGTGAGCACTGCATCGCCCGAGCCGACCGCTGTGGTCACCGAGGTTCCACCGGCCGGAAACGCTCCGTAGCTCGTGACAGCGAGGTAGATGTCGCCCGTTGGCGCAAGCGTGAGGGATCCGAGGTACTCGGCAGCGTCGGAGCCGAACTGGCGCAGCCACAGGCGTTGCCCGCGCCGGTTGAAGCGGGCCACAAATACGTCACTCACACCTTTCAGGGCGTAGCCGGGGAACGAGCCGTACGTGGTGCCAGCAACGATGATGTCGCCGTTCGGCGCCACAGCGATGGAGGTCGACGGGAGCTCCGCGCCCGGACTGCCGAACTGCACGAGCCAACGACGGTCACCCGAGCGGTTGTAGAGCGCAAGGTACAGATCGTTCTCGCCCTCGGTGATGTGATCGAGCCTCAGCGACTGTTCGGCGTACCCGAACACCGCCACATCACCGTTGGGCGCCACCGCCGTCGCGGCTGCGACATCGATGCCAACCGACCCGAACTGGTCGGTCCAGTACATCGATGGCCGCGCCTCGGCGGGCAACGCGGTACCGCACACCGTCGCAACGGCGACTGATGCGGCAATGGCCAAACGTCGAACACGATTCACAGCGCACTCCTCTCCGATGGGCACAAGACCCGCGATCTCGAAACACCTTAGGACAGGTAGCCGAGTGCAATCTCGGTCACGGAAGTCCCACGACTTTTCTCACATGGCCTTCGCTGACGATTCCGCATCACACCCCTCTGTCACGATCTCCCCATGGACGTACAGCACGTACTCGAGGCAGGCGAATCGTTCGCCGAGGCAGTCGATGCACTGTGCGTGGAGTCGCTCGGCGCCCTCGCACTGCGCGAGTACGTTGCAGGCCTGCAGCGCCACCTGGATCGCATCACGGTGGCCCACGCACGCGCTCTGCAGCGCAGCGAGGCCATCGCTGTGCACGCCGGCACGGGCGCCCGGTCGGTGGCCGAGTGGCTCTCGGCCACCACTGGTTCCTCGCGTGGCGAGACCTCCGGCAAACTGCGCCTCGCCGACACCCTCCAGCGTTCAGCGGAACTGGCTGCCGCCGTGTCGGCCGGGGAAGTGTCCCCCGCTACGGCAAAGACGCTCAGCGATGTCGTCGCCCATCCACCGGCAGGGGCCGACCTTGCCGAGTTGGTCGAGCTGGTGAAGGGCGCCGATCCCCGTCAGGCCCAGCGGTGTGTGGAGCAGTGGAAGCAGCGGCACTCCACCGAGACCGACGATGAGTTTGCCGAGCGCTGCCACCAGGCCCGTTCGCTGGTGTTCCTCGCCCCCATCAACGGGATGATCAACGGCGTGTTCAGCCTGCCGGTGCTCGAGGCCCGACAGGTGCAGGCGGCGGTGACGCACCTCGCCGGCAAGCCGTCGGAGACCGATTCCCGAACCGGCGAGCAGCGACTCGCCGACGGGCTCGTGTTGCTCGCCGATGCGTACAACAAGGGCGAACTGATGGGCGGGCGCAGTGGTCCCACTGTGCTCGTCAACGTGTCGCACGAGACCCTCTCCGGGTCGTCGGATTCACCGGGCGTCACCACCTGGGGCGATGTCGTGCCGGCGGCCTCGGTGCGCCGCCTGCTCGAGCACAGCGTGATCCGCCCGGCCGTGATGTCGGCCGGCGAGGTGGTGTCGCTCGGGCGCCGCGTACGCCTCGCCAGCGATGCCCAGTGGCACGCGCTGGTGGCGCGTGATGGCGGTTGCCGCTGGCCGGGCTGCGAACTTCCGGCCGAGTGGTGCGATGTGGATCACTTCGTGCCGTGGGAGGACGGCGGGGCCACCGACCTGAACAATCTCTGGCTGCTGTGCCGGCATCATCACACCGAGAAGCACCGGCCCGGGGTCGTGGTGCGCGGCACGGTCGCCGATGCCACCGTGGTGCTCCCGAGCGGGGTGGAGGCGCGATGCATTCCCCGGCCGCTCCTCGATCGCGTGCAGTGGCCGCCGGGCCGTCAACGACTCACGGCGGCGGCAGGCCACTGAGGGTCTGGGGATACGATCCACGTCGATGGCTACCGGGGAGATGAGCGCACGAGGTTCGGTGGTCCCGCGCGACGCGCGCATCTTCGTGGCCGGCCATCGTGGACTCGTCGGCTCGGCCATCGTGCGCCGGCTCGAGCGGGGTGGATACACGAACTTGTTGATGGCCAGCCGACACGAACTCGATCTGCGTGATCAGTCGGCGGTGAATCACTGGTTCCGCGAGAACCGGCCCGAGTACGTGTACCTCGTGGCGGGCACGGTGGGCGGCATTCTGGCCAACAGCACCCGGCCCGCCGAGTTCCTCTACGACAACCTGATGATCCACGCCACCGTGGTGGAGGCCGCACGACAAACGGGCACCACCAAATTGCTGTATCTCGGTTCGTCGTGCATCTATCCGCGTGAGGCGCCGCAGCCGATGACCGAGGATGCGCTGCTCACCAGTCCGCTCGAGCCCACCAATGAGCCGTATGCCATCGCGAAGATTGCGGGCATCAAACTGTGCAGCGCGTACCGGCGTCAGTACGGCTGCAACTTCATCTCGGCGATGCCCACCAACCTGTACGGACCCGGCGACAACTTCGACCTCGAGTCGAGCCATGTGCTGCCGGCGCTGATGCGCAAGTTCCACGATGCCAAGACAACCGGGCAGCGTGAGGTCGCCATCTGGGGAACCGGCTCGCCGATGCGCGAGTTCCTGCACGTGGACGATCTTGCCGATGCCTGCGTGTACCTCATGGACCAGTACGACGGTGAGCAGCACGTCAACGTGGGCACCGGTGTCGACGTCACTATCCGCGAACTTGCCGAGATGGTGGGCCGCGTGGTGCACCCGACCGCCACCCTTGCGTTCGACACCACGAAGCCCGACGGCACCCCACGCAAGCTGCTCGACGTGAGCAAGTTGGCCGGCTTGGGCTGGCGGGCGTCCATCACCCTCGAGGATGGGATCCGCTCCACGTACGAGTGGTTCCTCGCTCAGACGAGCCTGAGAAGCTGAGGGCTGGCTCGTGCTCCCCGGCGAGCAGGAGCCCTGAGTACAGGCCCTGAGCAATACGCCTGAGTACTAGCCCTGAGTACTAGGCCTGAGTAGTAGCCCTGAGTACTAGCCCTGAGTATTAGCCCTGAGTACTAGTTCTCCGTGGCCGCAGTGCGCACACTCAGCACCACGCGAGCCGATGGCGCAGTGCCCCGTGGGGACACTCGGAAGGCAATGGTGTCGCCATCGTTGAAGACCACTTCTGTCAGCACATTGCTGCAGGTCTTGGATGCCTCCAACTTGCAGCTCAACGCCGTGGCCCGGCCGTTCCGCATCACGGTGATGGTGGCACTCACGTCGGCGTAGGCCTTCACGAAGAGCTTCGAGATGGTGGTGGCAGCGATCGGATAGTCGATGAGCACCGTGCTGGTGGAGGCCACGACTCCCGGGCCGGTGTAGCGCGGCACCGTCCGCAACTGCCACACACCGCCCACCATGGTTCCGTACGCATCGTTGCCCGAGAGGCCAACAGCACCCGGAACACCCGGTGCGCCCGTATCACCCTGAGGTCCCTGAGTACCCGTTGCGCCCGTAGCACCCGTTGCGCCCGGAGCACCCGTTGCGCCCGAAGCACCGACGGCACCGGTTGCGCCCGTCGCGCCAGTCACACCGTTGACGCCGTCGACACCCGACGCACCCGTCGCGCCGGCGGGTCCCTGGAGTCCGGAGGCACCAGGAGCACCGGTAGCACCGGTAGCGCCTGCAGGTCCCTGAGCACCCTGTGATCCCGTGGCACCGACGGCACCGGGAAGGCCAGTCGCGCCTGTTGCGCCAGTAGCACCCGTAGCTCCCGTCGCTCCGTCCAACCCCGGAGCACCCGTAGCGCCTGCAGGTCCCTGAGCACCCTGTGATCCAGTGGCACCGGCAGAACCGGGAACACCAGTAGCGCCAGTAGCGCCCGTTGCGCCAACCGGACCCGTCGGACCATCAAGACCCGTGGGGCCCGTTGCGCCAACTGGTCCGGTTGCACCAGACGCCCCAACGGCACCGGATGCTCCCGTGTTCCCTGCGGGGCCGGTTGCGCCCGTAGCGCCCGATCCACCCTGCGGGCCGGTGGCGCCGGTTGCACCAGAGGCGAGGGGCCGCTCGACACGGCGGATGACAGCGCACGAACACGTGGGCTCGTTGACGTTGACGTAGATGTTGCCGCTTGCGTCGGTGTTGATGGCCGACGGGTACGAGAGCTGAGCAGACGTGGCCGGGCCACCGTCACCGGTGTAGCCCGGCGTGTTGTAGACGCCCGCAACCGTTGACACGCGTCCATCGGGGGTGACTTGACGAATCACAGCACCGAGGTTGCCCGAGACGTACACGTTGTCGAACGGGTCCACGGTTGCGCCGAGCGCATAGATGCCGTACTGATCGTCGCCCGGCAGCGTGACGGTGATGTCCGTCACCGTTGCATTGGGAGCAATCCGATGCACTCCGAAGCGATAGGGGATGTAGAGGTTGTCCTCGGAGTCGATCCCGATGGAGCACCCTTCTGCACCACAGTTGCCGATGGTGCTCGAGAACGCGGTGGTGACGCCATCGGTGGCAACCTTCAAGACCTGCTGCTGCCACGTGGCAACGATGAACACGTTGCCCGCTGAGTCGACAGCAACGCCGCGCGGTTGACCGATGGTCACACTGAGTCGGTCGCCGCCGTAGCCGCACTCGCCCACGTTGCAGTCACGTGTGCCCGTACCGGCAAACGTGGTGATGGTTCCCGAAGGATCGACCTTGAACACCTTGTGTGCCCGCGAACCCGCCACGTACACGTTGTCGTTGGCATCGATGGCGATGGACCAGGGGCTGAAGCTGAAGACGTTGACGTCGCCGATCGCAGTGGTGGTGCCGTCGGGTGTGGTCTTGAACAACTGGCCAGAGCCCATTGCGTAGCGGTTGCCTGCGGAATCCCACACCACGCCGAAGAAGCCGGTATTCGGCGTGGTGTTCGCGAGATACAGCGAGATCGTTCCCGGGGCCAGAGCCGCCGGGCCGGTGGGACCCTGTGGCCCCGTGGCACCCGTGGCTCCCGTGGGCCCTGCGATGCCAGCCGACGCAGCGGGCGCGCCCACCACGGCGGCGGCCCCCAGCGCCAGTAACGCTGCAGCCGCGACGGCGCCGAGCCGGGATGTCACCTGAGATCTCACCTGAGATCTCACCTGAGAGCTCACCTGAGAGCCCACCTGAGAGCAGTTCGTGGACCTGTCCCTCGACGTCTTCGTGGACCCATTTCTGTTGCGCAGCACTGCGGCCTCCGTGGTGGCTCGGGTCGGATGTCCCATCTTTGCAGACACTGTGGGCAATTGCTGACGCTGTATGTTCATGTCGTGGGTTCAACCCGAAAGGTTCCGCCTTCCCCCCGCAAACGACGGCCGGTGGTTCCCGCCGCGCAGGCCCAGGAGTTACTGCTCGAGAGCGCCATCCGGTTGCTGCGCTCAAACCCGTTCGGTCAGGCAACAGCCCGACGGATCGCCGCCGAGGCGGGTCTGGACACCAGCGCCATCGCACGCAACTTCGGCTCCATGCACGGGCTTTTCGTGGCCGTGTGCAAACGCCTCACGGCCCAGACCATGGAGCGCTCGCGATCGCAACGGGTGGCGACATCTGCCGAGAGCGGCCTGCGGATGCTCACCGACCCCGACCTCGCCCTGCGCAACCGTGTGGTGGCGTGGATGATCACCGAGGGCATGGACCCCGGTGTGGAGAAAGCGAGTTACCAAGCCACGCTCGCCACGATGGTGGCCGAGTTCCAGAGCCGGGTGCCGGTCAGCGATCGCACCGCCATGCTCTGGATGCAGGTGACTGCGCTCATCACCGAAGCACTGGCCGTGTTCGACGAGGTGCATTTCATGGAGCCGGCCGACCGGCTCGATGCCATGCAGATGATGCTCAAGCTGCGCGATCGGCTGCCCGAGGTAGAGCGGGAGATGACGTGGGTGGGCGGCGCTGCTGAGTGACGCTGA
>JAULYZ010000004.1:0-10065 GCA_032117595.1 Acidimicrobiia bacterium
ATCCGACGATGACCTCCTGGTGGCGGTGGCGATCCCGACCCCCGAGCGAATTTTCCAGATCGGCGAGTTGTTGCGGCGTGGCGTATCCGTCGACCGGGTGCACGCTGCCTGCGCGGTCGACCCATGGTTCCTCGACCAGATGCTGATGCTGGTGGAGGAACGGGCTGAGTTGGCGCCGAAGCAGCCTGCCACTCTGTCGCGTGCCGATTGGCGGCGCGCCAAGCGCCTCGGGTTCTCCGACGCACAGCTCGGGTACCTCTGGGGCGTCGAGGAGTCTGCGGTACGCGCTGCTCGCCTTGCTGCGGGCGTGATCCCCACCTTCAAGACGGTCGACACGTGCTCTGCAGAATTCGCTGCGCGCACTCCCTACCACTACTCCACCTACGAGGACGAGAACGAGGTGGCGGCATCGTCGCGTCCGAAGGTGGTGATTCTCGGCTCGGGCCCCAACCGGATCGGTCAGGGCATCGAGTTCGACTACTGCTGCGTCCACGCGTCCTTCGCCCTGCGCGATGCGGGGTTCGAGACCATCATGGTGAACTGCAACCCCGAGACCGTGTCCACCGACTACGACACGAGCGACCGGCTCTACTTCGAACCTCTCACCCGTGAGGACGTCCTCAATGTCATCGCAGCCGAGACCGAGTCCTCCGGCGGAACGCCGCCGCGCGTGATCGTCTCGCTGGGTGGTCAGACACCGCTCAAGCTCAGTGGGGAGATACCGGCCGGTCTGGTCGCCGGTACCTCGTCTGCCTCGATCGATCTGGCCGAGGACAGGGCGAAGTGGAATGAACTGTGCGAGCAACTCCTGATACCGCAGCCACCGGGTGGCACGGCGGTCGACCTCGCACAGGCGCGGATCATCACCTCTCGCATCGGCTTCCCGGTGCTCGTCCGCCCGAGTTACGTGCTCGGCGGTCGGGCGATGCGGATCGTGGAGGACGACACCGCGCTCGAGCAAGCCATGGCCGAGTTGAGCGGGTTCGGAAGCCTCGGCCGGGAAGGTGGGCTCTCGGCCGAGCGCCCGGTCCTCATCGACCGCTTCCTCGACGACGCAACCGAGGTGGACGTTGACGCCATCCGCGACCACACCGGCGAAGTGCTCATCGGCGGCGTCATGGAACACGTCGAGGCAGCGGGTGTCCATTCGGGCGACTCTGCGTGTGCGATCCCGCCGCAGACGCTGCCGACCTGGGTCGTCGAGGTGATCTCCAGCTACACCGCCGCAATCGCCAACGCCCTCGATGTACGCGGACTCATCAATGTTCAGTACGCAGTGCAGGGCACATCGGTCTACGTGATCGAGGCGAACCCCCGTGCCAGCCGCACCGTTCCGTTCGTGGCCAAGGCGACCGGTGTCCCGCTCGCCAAGGTCGCCACGCGGGTCATGCTCGGGGCAACCCTTGCCGAGCTACGGGTCGAGGGTTTGCTCAACGAACCGACGCGTGGTGACCACGTGTCGGTGAAGGAGGCGGTGCTCCCGTTCAACCGGTTCCCCGAGGTCGACACGGCGCTCGGGCCCGAGATGCGCTCCACCGGAGAGGTCATGGGGATCGACAGTTCGTTCGGGCGTGCCTTCTTCAAGGCCGAGACGGCGGCAGGAACCACGCTTCCCGAGAGCGGGATGATCTTCCTGTCGCTCAACGATGCCGACAAGCCAGCTGGGATCTCGTTGGCAAAGCGTTTCCGTGCCCTCGGTATGCGCATCGCCGCCACCTACGGAACAGCCGATTACCTCGAGCGTTTCGGTGTGCGGGTGGACCAACGCGTGGCGAAGATCGCCGACCACCGCGAGGGGACGGACCCCACTGCTGTCGACCTGATCGAGGCGGGCGAGGTGACCTTCGTGGTGAACACACCGCGGGGGAGTGGGCCGCGCAGCGACGGACAGCAGATCCGCATTGCGGCGAACGTCAATCGAGTGAGTTCCGTGACCACCGTGGACGCAGCGCTGGCCGCAGTCGAGGGACTTGCCGAAGTGGCAGCGCAGCCGACCACCGTGCGCAGCCTTCAGGAGTACCACGGGCGATGAGCCGACCTGTGCCCGCCTCCTCGCCGCCCGCGTTGCAGGCGCGCATCGGCTCGGTGACGCTGCCGAACCCGGTCCTCACAGCGTCGGGAACCGCCGGGCACGGAGCCGAGTTGTCGGAGTACTTCGACCTCTCCCTCCTCGGTGCGCACGTGGTGAAGTCGCTTGCGCCGTACGAGTGGGCGGGGAATCCCTCGCCACGGGTCCACCCCGTTGCGGCAGGCATGGTGAACGCAGTGGGCCTGCAGGGTCCCGGTGTGACGCGATGGCGCAGTGACGACCTGCCGGCGCTCGAGGCGGCGGGTGTGCGCGTCGTGGTGAGCATCTGGGGTCGGAGGGTCTCCGACTATGCAGAAGCTGCCGCACTGCTTGCCGATGCCGGCCCCTCGGTGATTGCGGTCGAGGTCAACCTCTCGTGCCCGAACCTGGAGGGTCGATCGGGGATCTTCGCGCACGACCCTGCACTCTGCGCCGAGGTGATGCGTGAGGTGCAAGTCTGCGGTCGACCCTGCTGGGCGAAATTGTCGCCGAACACGGATCGAATCGTGGAGGTCGCTGGCGCGGTCGCCGGTGCGGGCGCGCAGGCTGTCACGCTGGTGAACACGGTGCTCGGGATGGCGGTCGACACGCGTACCGGTCGGCCGGTGCTGGGTAATGGTGGTGGAGGCCTCTCTGGCCCTGCGATCCATCCGGTTGCGGTGCGAGCGGTGCACGACGTGCGCGCAGCGCACCGCGACCTGCCGATCATCGGAGTGGGCGGAGTGGTGGATGCCCTGGGTGCCATCGAACTGCTCATGGCAGGGGCACATGCGATTCAGGTCGGCACCGCCACCTTCGCCGACCCGCGGGCGCCGCTGAACGTCCTCCAGGGTCTTCGGGAGTGGGTCGAACGCGAGGGCATCCGTCAGCTGGACGACATCATCGGCATCGCCCATCGCGGGGGGAGAACATGACCGGGTCCACCACCATCACCACGCTCCTGGAGCGCGCCTGGGCGGAGTCCCGGTCGCTGCTGTGCGTGGGTCTGGACCCGGAGCCCTCCCGCTTCCCCGGCCAACTCTCCGGCAAGCCGGGAGCCGTCTTTGAGTTCTGTCGAGACATCGTCGATGCCACCCACGACCTCGTGTGCGCCTTCAAGCCCCAGATCGCGTACTTCGCCGCCGTCGGCGCCGAGGCGGCGCTCGAGCGGGTGATTGGGCACATCCGCAGCGTTGCGCCCCGTGTGCCGGTGATCCTGGATGCCAAGCGCGGCGACATCGGGCCCACCGCCGTTCAGTACGCACGTGAGGCGTTCGACCGGTACGGCGCCGACGCGGTCACGGTGAACCCGTATCTCGGCTACGACACCATCGAGCCGTTCGTCGACGCCGGGAGCGTGTTCGTGCTCTGCCGCACGTCCAACCCGGGCAGCGGCGACCTGCAGTCGCTCGCTGTCGACGGTGAGCCGCTGTACCGGCGTGTCGCTCGCGACCTTGTGGAGCGCTTCGGCGCATCAGGCCGTCTGGGTCTGGTGGTTGGGGCCACGTATCCGGCTGAACTCGGAGAGGTGCGTCGTGCCGTCGGGACGGTTCCGCTGCTCGTGCCCGGGATCGGCGCGCAGGGCGGCGACGTCGAGGCACTCGCAACTGCTCTGACGCCTGCGGGCGGCGCGGTCGTGAACTCCTCACGCGCAGTGCTGTATGCCTCGGGTGGCCCCGACTTCGCCGAGGCGAGCCGTCGGGTGGCGCTCGAGACTCGGGATTCGCTCGCCGGCGTCTGGTCCCGCACGGTGTGAGCCGGTGATTTCCGTCACCCGGCCCCCGAGGGTGCCGCGTCGGGGCCCGTATCGACCGGTACGGTAGGGCAATGGCAACTCCCCCGATTCTCGATCCTGCTCAGCGGGCAGCGGCACTGGCGAAAGCGGCCGAGGCCCGCGTCGCCCGGGCGGAACTGAAGAACAAGCTCAAGATGGGGTCGATGACCCTGCGTGAGGCCCTCGAGGCCGCCGACTCCAACCCCGTGGTCGGAAAGCTCAAGGTGCTTGCGCTCCTCGAGTCGCTCCCCGGTCTCGGCAAGGTCAAGGCCCGTCGGCTCATGGAGGAAATCGGCATCGCCGATTCCCGACGCGTCCAGGGCTTGGGTGCTCAGCAGCGTCAGGCGCTGCTCGAGAAGCTCGGCTGACCCGCCGCCGTGCGGGCGCCCTTGGTCATCATCGTCTCCGGGCCTGGTGGCGTGGGGAAGGGCACGATCGTGTCGGCGCTCGTCGAGCGCGACCCGGCGCTCTGGTTGAGCCGTTCCTGGACCACACGTGCTCGTCGCGAGGGCGAGTCGGCTGATGCCTATGTGTTCACGACACGTGCCGATTTCGAGCGGCACCGGGATGCGGGTGGCTTTCTCGAGTTCACCGACTTCCTCGGCAACTACTACGGAACCCCGCTGCCCGAGCCTCCCCCCGGGCGCGACGTGGTGCTCGAGATCGAGTTGCAGGGGGCAAAGCAGGTCCGCGCTCGGAACCCCGATGCGTTGCTCATCTTCGTCCTGCCGCCGAGCCGGGAGGAGCAGCAGATGCGCCTCACCGGGCGGGGAGACGCTCCCGACAAGGTGCTCGAGCGTCTTCGCAAGGCCGAGGAGGAAGAGCCCGAGGGGCGGGACCTCGCCGACCACGTGGTGGTCAATGACGACCTCGAGCGGACCATTGCCGAGATGGCAGGCATCATCGAGGCGGCACGGCTCGACCGAAGCCCCCGCTAGACTTCACCGACCCAGCGATCCGTGAGGTTGTCATGGCACGTGTGCACGATTCGATGATCAAGCCGCCGATCGAGGAACTCCTCGCTCGGGTGGACTCCAAGTTCAGTCTGGTGACGCTCGCCGCCCGACGGGCCCGGCAGCTCAACTCCTACTACAGCCACCTTGGTGACGGGCTCGGCACGATTGTTCCGCCCCAGGTCGCATCGATGGGTAAGCCGCTCTCGATGGCCTTCGAGGAAATCGCAGCCGACAAGATCAAGTCGATCCCGCCCGCCCCGCCGGCCGAGGAGGTTGCCGAGGACGCAGCCGCCGAGACGGTCGACGCGGGCGACGGCGCTCCTGCCTGATCCCACGATGGGGGCGCTCGAGGGCAAGCGCATCGTTCTCGGCGTCACGGGCGGGATCGCGGCGTACAAGGCGATCGAGGTCTGTCGACGTCTCGTCGACGCCGGCGCATGGGTCGCACCGATCCTCACCAAGGGTGCGGAGCACTTCGTCGGGCGCACCACCTTCTCGGCCCTTGCATCGGAACCGGTGCAATCCAGCCTCTGGGACGAGGCGGAGCCCATTCCGCACACCCGTCTCGGCCAGGGCGCTGATCTGATCCTCGTGGTACCTGCCACGGCGCGTCTGCTCGGCGCCTACGCAGCCGGCATCTCGTCTGACCTGCTCACCGCAACGTTGCTCGCCACGCGTGCCCCGGTACTGGTGTGCCCAGCGATGCACACCGAGATGTGGGAGCACCCCGCGGTGCAGGACAATCTCGCCACGCTGCGTCGGCGAGGGGTGCACGTTCTGGAGCCAGAGGCGGGCCGACTGGCAGGAGGGGACGTGGGTCGCGGTCGACTTGCCTCACCCGAGGCAATCGTTGGGGCGGTCGAGCGCGCGCTCGTCGTGCCCGATCTTGCGGGCCGTACCGTGCTGGTCACCGCCGGTGGCACCCGAGAGCCCATCGACGCCGTACGGGTCATCGCCAACCGTTCCTCGGGCAAGCAGGGCTACGCCGTGGCCGCAGAGGCAGCTGCCCGAGGGGCACGGGTCATCCTGGTCTCGACGGTGGATCTCCCGGTTCCCCCCGGAGCGGTCACCCTGGTTCCTGTCGAGACGGCGGCCCAGATGCAGGAGGCCACGAACCGGGTGGCTCCGGAGGCCGATGTGGTGGTCATGTCTGCCGCCGTGGCCGACTTCCGACCCGTGTCGGCGTCCTCGGGAAAGTTGAAGAAGGAGAGCGGCGTTCCCGAGATCGTGTTGGAGCGGACCCCCGACATCCTTGCGGGACTCGGCGCGGCCAAGCGGGGCGGTCAGGTCCTCATCGGTTTCGCTGCCGAGACCGCAGACCTGCTCGCCAACGCCACGGCGAAGCTCGAGCGCAAGAACCTCGACCTCATCGTCGCCAACGATGTCAGCCAGCCCGGGGTGGGGTTCCACCACGACACGAATGCAGTCACTATCGTTCGTCGGCACGGGGATCCGATTGTTGTGGGGCTCTCCGGCAAGCGGGATGTCGCAAGGGCCGTTGTCGACGCGGCGGTTGCGCTCCTCTCCCCGCAGAAGTGATCTCGAGCAGGAGCAAGTATGCGCAAGTACACCTTTACGTCTGAATCGGTCACGGAGGGTCACCCCGACAAGATGGCCGACCAGATCTCCGACGCAGTCCTCGATGCGATCCTCGCAGAGGACAGCGAAGGACGGGTGGCGTGCGAGACGCTGCTCACGACAGGCCTCTGTGTCGTGGCGGGCGAGATCTCCACGCGCGGGTACGTCGACATCCCGCGTCTTGCGCGCGAGACCATCAAGGAAATCGGCTACGACAACGCCCTCTACGGCTTCGACGGCAACACCTGCGGTGTCATCGTGTCGATCGACGAGCAGAGCACCGACATCGCGGTCGGCGTCGACCGCTCCGAGGAACTGCGCGGCGGGAAGAGCGGCGAGGACATCATCAACGCGCAGGGTGCTGGTGACCAGGGAATGATGTTCGGCTACGCGTGCGACGAGACCGCCGATCTCATGCCACTGCCGATCTGGCTCGCACACCGACTGGCCGAGCAGCTCACCGAGGTCCGCAAGAGCGGTGCCATTCCGTATCTCCGCCCGGACGGAAAGACACAGGTCACCTTCGACTACGAGGACGGTCGACCCGTCCGTCTCCGAACCGTGCTCATCTCGACGCAGCACGCTCCCGGCATCGACCGCGACACTGTGATCCGTCCCGACCTGATCGAGCAGGTCATCGCACCGATGGTGCCCGAGGCGTTCCGGGGCGATGGGTACTCGGTGTACATCAACCCCACCGGAGTGTTCGAGAAGGGCGGTCCGCACGCGGACACCGGCCTGACGGGTCGCAAGATCATCGTCGACACCTATGGGGGAATGGGCCGCCATGGTGGCGGGGCGTTCAGCGGCAAGGACCCTTCCAAGGTGGATCGCTCGGCGGCGTACGCGGCCCGGTGGGTCGCGAAGCACGTGGTGGCCTCGGGCGCTGCGAGTCGCTGCGAGGTGCAGGTTGCGTACGCGATCGGCATGGCTCACCCGGTGTCGATCCTTGTGGAGACCTTTGGTACCGAGCGAGTGGCGGTCGAGCGCATCGAACAGGCCGTGCGCGATGTGTTCGACCTGCGTCCCGGCGCCATTGTCCGGGATCTCGATCTCAAGCGACCGATCTACCGCAAGACCGCTGCGTACGGTCACTTCGGTCGTCACCTCGATGCCTTCACCTGGGAACACCTGAGCCGCCTCGACGCGTTCAAGGCAGCAGTCGGCGGGTGAGTAGCGGGGCGCTGATCGCCCGAGTGGTTCCCGACGTCACGGGACTCGACAAGCAGTTCGACTACGCCGTCCCGGAGGCGATGCGCGCCAAGGTCCGTGTCGGGACCATCGTGCGCGTACCGCTCGGCCCGCGACGGGTGCGCGGTTGGGTGCTGCGCCTCGAGGAGCAGACATCTGCCGAAGGGCTGAAACCGATCGCAGCCGTGGTCGGTCTTGGGCCCGATCCCGACCTGGTGGGGCTCGCCGAATGGGCCGCACACCGTTGGTGCGGTCCGGTGCGTGCGCTGCTCAACGCCGGGTCGCCGGGAACCGTCGTGCCCACCGCCGTGCGCCGCCCGGCGCATCGCCTTCCGGACGGTGCTGCCTCAAGGGCGAGCGTCCCGCCCAGCGGTGTTCACCGTGTGCCACCGTGCGCAGATCCGCTCCATCTTGTGCTGGAGGCGGCGAGCGCAGGTCCGCTCATCGTCTGTTGCCCCTCCACCGCAGAGTCGGCGCGTCTCGCAGGCCGTCTGCGTCGGGCGGGTCTGCGCACGGCACTCATGCCCCGCGACTGGGCGCTCGCGGCCGGCGGTTGCGATGTGGTGGTCGGGTCGCGCGCCGCGGTCTGGGCACCCTGCCCATCGCTCGCAGGCGTCATGGTGCTCGACGAGCACGACGAGACCCTCCAGGAGGAGCGGACCCCGACGTGGCATGCGCGCGACGTCGCCATCGAACGAGCTGCGAGAGCGGGCGCGCACTGTTGGTTGGTGTCGCCAGCGCCCTCGCTCGAGGCGCTTCAGTGGTGCGGCGATGCGGCGCACCGGCCCAGCCGCGATGAAGAGCGCTCGGGTTGGCCTTTTGTCCAGATCGTCGACCTCGACGCGCAGGATGTCCCTGCACCCACTCTGGTGACGCATGAGCTGCTCGAGCTGTCGCGTTCGGTCGACGGTGCGATTGTTGCTGTGCTCAACACCAAGGGGCGCGCCCGGCGCCTTGTCTGCAAGGCGTGCTCGCACCGGGTGCGCTGCGCGAACTGCGGAGCAGCCTCGTCGCTCGGGTCGGATGGATCGATTCAGTGCGGACGTTGTTCCCAGCAGCGGCCTGGCATCTGTGACGCCTGTGGTTCCACGCGCCTTGCGCCGGTGGGTCTCGGCATCAGTCGACTACGAGACGATCTCGCATCGTCCACCCGGCGCACCGTCGTGGAGGTGTCGGCCTCTACACCCGATGCCGACGTGCTCGGCGCGCCCGACGATGCCTTGTTCATCGGCACCGAGGCGGTGCTCCATCGAGTCCGGCGAGCCGGCGTGGTGGTGTTCCTCGACTTCGACGACGAATTGCTCGCCCCGCGGTTCCGTGCCGATGAGGAGGCCATGGCACTCCTCGTGCGTGCGGCACGGCTCGTTGGCCCACGGGCCGGTGGTGGGCGGATCGTTGTTCAGACCCGTCTCCCGGGCCACGAAGTGCTCGCCGCAGCGTTACACGCAGACCCGGCTCGACTCGTCCCGAACGAGCTCGAGCGGCGGGAGGCGCTCCGAATGCCGCCCGCCTGGTCGATTGCCCACGTACGCGGTGAGGACGCAGGAAGGTGGCTCGACTCGCTCCTCGTTGCCGATGTGAGTGGGGGACCCGACACCGGGTGGTTGGTTCGCGAACGCACCCCAGAAGAACTCGCAGAGACCCTTGCCGCACTCGGACCGAAGCCGAGCGGTGTTCGTGTTGCGATCGACCCTCACCGCATCTGAGCGGAGATGGCCTGTCCCGCCCCGTCTCAGACGGAAGCTGCCACCCGGGGTGTGAACGTCACCGGGAGCTGCTTCAGCCCGTGGAGGACGTAGCTGGGCTCGTACTCGAGGTCGGCCGAGGGGGCAAGAGCGATGTCATCGAGCCGTTCGAGCAGGGTCTCGAGTGCAATGCGTCCCTCTGCCCGTGCGAGTGCGGCCCCGAGGCAGTAGTGCTCACCGTGACCGAACGCAAGGTGTTTCATCGCGTTCGAGCGGCAGGGGTCGGCTGTATCGGGGTTCGGGAACTGCGACTCGTCGTAGTTACCGGACGCATACACAATCATGAGGTGTGAGCCGGCGGGGATCTTCACACCGCCGATCTCGGTGTCCTCGACAGCGGTGCGGAACAGTCCCTGCACGGGTGCCTCGAGACGGAGTGCTTCCTCGACGTAGCCAGCGATGAGGGAGGGGTCGTTTCGGAGGCGCTCCATCAGTTCCGGTTGTTCGATGAGGATCCTCACCGAGGATGCGATCAGTTTGGTGGTGGTCTCGTTACCGGCGACCAAGAACTGGTTGAACATGCCGAGCATCTCGTTCACCGAGAGCGGCTGACCATCCAACTCGGCCTGGATCACGTCGGAGATGAGGTCCGGGCGTGGGTTGGCGCGCCGCTCCTCGATCTTCTTGGCGAAATACTCGAAGAACTCGCCCTGGCTCAGGACGAGTGACTTCAACTGCTCCTTGCTCATGTTGTGGTTGCCGATGGCGGCGACGAAGTCGTCGGACCACTTCTTGAACTTGGGCAACTCGTCGTCGGCCACACCGAGGCTCTCT
>JAULYZ010000004.1:10082-64727 GCA_032117595.1 Acidimicrobiia bacterium
GATGATGGTGAGCGGCAGGAGTACGCCATACTCGTGCACGAGTTCGGCCGAGCCGCGGTTGATGAAGGCATCAACCAAACTGTTCGCCACTTCACGGATCCGCGGCTCGAGAGCCTTGACCTTGGGCGGCGTGAACGCGCGGTTCACGAGCTTGCGTTGACGACCATGATCCGGCGGATCGGCGCCGAGCAGCACGCGGACCTGGCCGCCGCGCTGGCTCATCATCTGCGCGCCGAACTCCGGGTCCTCCGACGCGAGCGTCATGAGGGTCTCCATCATCTGGCGGGCGAGCACCGGCCCAGTCGGCATGATGGACGAGAAGATCTCCGGGTGGCGCGAGATGTGGGCAATGTCGTCGTAGCGCGACACGACGTAGCTCTCGATCTCGGGCACGAAGGTGACGGGCGAGTCCTTGCGGAGGCTCTCGAAGAACGGATACGGGCACTTGAGCGCCTCGGGCTCCAGGTGGATGAGACGGGTCAGGTCGTGTTGATTCCCCATGGCGTCATCGTAGAGGCCGGGCGGGTGCCCGGGTACTGTTCGGCCATGGGCATCCTTGATCTGTTCCGCCTCGACGGTCTCGTCGCCGTGGTCACCGGCTCGGGCCAGGGCATTGGTCGTGGGATCGCGGTCGGCCTCGCCGAGGCCGGCGCCGATGTGGTGGTAACGGCACGGCGGGCCGAGGACCTCGAGCAGACCGCCACCGCAGTGCGGGCCGCCGGGCGGAGAGCGCAGATCGTTGCCGGCGACATCCGCGAACCCGGTATGAACGAACGACTCGCCGAGACGGCCGTTGCCTCCTTGGGACGCCTCGACATCTGGGTCAACAACGTGGGTGGTTCCACCGACAAGACCACCTACACCTTGGTCGAGACCTCGGAGGACTACTGGCGCTCGATGCTGGAGCTGAACCTCACCACCGCGTTCCTCGGGGCGAGGGCTGCGGCGCTGCGGATGACCGACGGTGGCGTGATCATCAATGTTGCGTCGGGGGCCGGTATGCGTGGTTCGCCGCGGACCGGCGCGTATGCGGCCGCAAAGGCGGGAATGATCAACCTCACCCAGACCCTTGCGCTGGAACTGGCGCCATCGGTACGGGTGAACACCGTGTCGCCCGGGCAGGTACCCACGGAGGCTTTCTCCGAGGTCCTCAAGATGGGTGGCGACGACACGCTGCGTGCACTCGCGGAGGCGACACCGCTGAAACGACTCGGTACCCCGCAGGACATTGCCGCGGCGATCGTGTACCTGTCCTCGCCGGCCGGTTCGTGGGTGACCGGGGAGAACCTGTTGGTCGCAGGCGGGCGGCGCGAGCGCGGGGGCAACGCACAGCGTTACGGCTGAGCGATGACGAGGAGCCGGTAACCCGATCGCGACGTCAGGCGCTCCACCGTCCATCCCTGCGCCGTCAGCCACCTTGCGAGGGAGTCGGACCCGAGGTGCTTGTGCACGACGAGGACCGCACGGCCGCCGGGCGAAAGCCGGCTGAGCCACGTACGCAGCAGCAGGTGGAGTGCCTCCTTGCCGATGCGGATCGGGGGATTCGACCAGATGATGTCGAATCGGACGTCGGCGGGCACGTCGTCGGGTGCCACGACGCGCAGGTTCGCGATCCCTGCGCGGTCGGCGTTCAGCCGGGTGAGGGAGCGGGCGCGCTCGTTGATGTCGACCGCCCAGACAGTCGCTGCGGGTCGGCGGAGGGCAAGCGCAAGCGCAATCGGACCTGCGCCGCACCCGAGGTCGAGGAACATGCCCTGTTCGGGAAGCCGAGGGGACTGCTCGATGAGGAGACGCGTTCCGTCGTCGAGCGATCCGTGCGAGAACACGCCTCGGTCGGTGCGGAGCACGAACGAGAGATCCGACACGCGAACGTCGATCTCGACGGGTGCGGTCGGGACCGTGGGCGACTCCTCGAAGTACTGCGAGTCCGACATGGCAACGGATAGCCTTGCAGGTGATGACGAGGGAGATCAGGCTCTTTGGCGATCCGGTGCTCAAGGCACCTGCGGCCGAGATCACCGATGTGGACGGCAAGCTCGTGCGCCTCGTCGATGAGATGTTCGAGACCATGTACGAGGCCCCTGGTATCGGTCTCGCCGCTCCGCAGGTCGGTGTGCAGAAGCAGCTGTTCGTGTACGACAACGACGGCAACCGTGGTGCCATCATCAACCCGACCATTACCGAGAGCGACGGTGAGTGGGTGTTCGACGAGGGATGTCTCTCGATCCCCGGTCTCTACGTGGAGATGGTGCGCCCCAAGACGGTGCTCGTGCACGGCTGGGACCTCGATGGCAACGAGCTCTCCTTCGAGGCTGACGAGTTGTTCTCGCGCCTGATCCAACACGAGCTGGACCACCTTCACGGTGTGCTGATGTTCGACCGAATGACGCCGGAGCAACGCAAGGAAGCACTCGCCGAGTACCGCCGGTTGCAGCAGGAGCCGAGTCAGCCCCGACGACCGCGGCGACTGCGGCTGTCGTGACGGGTCCGGCACTCGCCCCGGTGCCGGAGTACCCCCGTCGACTCGTGTACCTCGGAACGCCGTCCATGGCGGTTCGGCCCCTCGAGGCACTCGTTCAGGGTGGTTTCGATGTGGCGCTCGTGGTCACCGGTGAGGACAAGCGACGCGGTCGGGGTTCGACCCTCTTGCCGAGTGCGGTGAAGGAGGCGGCGTTGGCTCTCGGAGTGCCCGTCAGCCACCGGGTGGAAGACGCGCTGGCGGTGGACGCCGACCTCGGCGTGGTGGTGGCGTTCGGTCGCCTGATCCGCCGTCCCGTTCTTGAACGTCTCGCCATGGTGAACGTTCACTTCTCGCTCCTGCCGCGTTGGAGAGGTGCAGCGCCGGTGGAGCGAGCGTTGCTCTCGGGCGACACCGAGACGGGCACGTGCCTCATGCAGTTGGAGGAGGGTCTCGACACCGGGCCGGTGTTCGACGTTCGGAGGATCCCGATTCGTGACCGGGCTACGGCTGATGAGTTGCGGCGCGAACTCGTGGAGCTCGGGACCGAACAGTTGGTCTCCTCGCTCCGGGCTGGGCTGCGTTCGCCGCGTGCTCAGGTCGGTGAAACGACGTACGCCGCAAAGTTGGCTCCACTCGATTTCCGCCTCGACTTCGACCAACCCGCTGAGGTCCTCGACCGGCTGGTCAGGGTGGGCGGCGCATGGACCACCTGGCGAGGCAAGCGTCTTCGCGTACTCGCCGCCACGCCGCTCGGATCGAAACCCGCTGGCGCAAGTCCGGGCGAACTCGTGGTCGATTCGGTGGCGTGCGGGGGCTCTTGGCTGTTGCGCCTCGACACCGTGCAGCCCGAGGGTCGGGCCCCGATGGCGGCCTCGGCGTGGCTTCACGGCGCCCGACCGGCAGCAGGAGAGCGCTTGGGCAGTTCCTGAGCAGGGGTTTTTGGCCGAGGTGGCGGGACAGAGATCGTGCTGAATGACACGGTCGGCCGAGCGGGGAGGGCTACACTCGTCCTACTGCCAATTCTCTGAATTCAGGAGCCCTATCGTGAAGAAGGGTCGTCATCGCCGCTTCGAAGAAGCGCGGAAGCTCAAACAAGCCGGTCCAGGTGCCTTCGACCTTGGCCTCGGTGGCTCCGATCGGGGTCCAAGTTCCGAAGAGGACAAGTACGCGGCGCTTGCCGAGAAGTACGGCGTCACCTTCGACGAGGACGAGGACGACGACGAGGACGACGAGGACTGACGTCCTTCGCCCCGTGCGGCTGTCCGCCGACGGGTATCGCTCATGAGTCAAGCACCCCTCCGAAATGTCGCTCTGGTCGCGCACGTCGATCATGGCAAGACCACCCTTGTCGATGCGCTGCTGCGCGCCACTGGCACCTTTGCAGCCCATCAAGCCGTCGTGGACCGAGTCATGGACTCCAACGATCAAGAACGTGAACGCGGCATCACCATTCTGGCCAAGGCTGCGGCCGTGCACTGGCGGGGCGTGAAGATCAACCTCGTCGACACCCCGGGCCACGCCGACTTCGGCGGCGAGGTCGAACGGGCGCTCACGATGGTGGACGGGGTACTGCTGCTGGTGGATGCAGCCGAGGGACCGCTTCCCCAGACGCGCTACGTGCTGCAGAAGGCGTTGGCGCGCAACCTGCCGGCCATCGTCATCATCAACAAGGTGGACCGTCAGGATGCTCGTCCGGCCGAGGTGCTCGACGAGGTCTACCAACTCTTCATCGACCTCGATGCCACCGATGAGCACATCGACTTCGAGATCGTGTCGGCCGTCGCCCGGGAGGGTCGCGCCATGGTCGGGGTGGGGATGCCTGCTGCCGACGCCGATCTCTCACCGCTCCTCGACTCGATCCTCAACAGGATCCCCGCCCCAGCGGGTGATCCCGAGGCCCCGCTGCAGGCGCTCGTTACGAACCTCGACGCATCTGAGTACCTGGGGCGACTCGCAATCGGTCGTGTCTACAACGGAGCGCTCCGTCAGGGCGACACGGTGGCGCTGCTCGAGGAGGAGTTTGCCGACGGCCAACCACCGGTGCGCCGTCGCCTCGCCAAGTTGATGGAGTTCTCCGGCATCGGGCGGGCCGACGCAGAGGTCATTCCCGCTGGCGACCTGTTCGTCGTGGCGGGTTTCCCAGAGGTGGAGATCGGCGACACCATCGCCTCGGGCGACGACCCCAAGCCCCTGCCACGGTTGTCGGTCGACGAGCCGGTGCTGCGGATGACCTTCGGCGTCAACACCTCTCCACTTGCGGGGAGGGAGGGCAAGTACCTCACGAGTCGTCACCTTCGCGAGCGCCTCGACCGTGAGGTGCTCGGCAATGTCTCCATCCGCCTCGGGGAGACCGAGTCACCCGACGTGATCGAAGTTGCGGGCCGCGGTGAGTTGCAGTTGGCGGTCCTCATCGAGTCCATGCGCCGTGAGGGCTACGAGCTGCAGGTCAGCCGACCCGAGGTGATCACCAAGGAAGTGAACGGGAAGCGCTTCGAGCCGCTCGAGCGTGGCGTCTGCGACGTTCCGGATGAACACGTCGGCACGGTCACACAGGCCCTGGCGCCGAGAAAGGGACGTGTCAGCGATCTGCGTCCCGGCGACTCCGGGCGCACGGTGATCACCTTCGAGTGCCCGAGCCGTGGCCTCATCGGCTTCCGGTCGCACCTGCTCACGACCACTCGTGGCACTGCGCTTCTGCACCAGCACCATGCAGGCTGGACCCCCTGGGCGGGCGAGTTGCCTCACCGGACCGGCGGAGCGATGATCGCCGACCGAACTGGCATGGTCACGGCGTACGCGCTCGACAACCTTCAGCTGCGCGGGACGCTCTTCGTTGCCCCGGGCGAGCAGGTGTACGAGGGCATGGTGGTGGGCGAGAACTCCCGCAGCGACGAAATGGTGGTCAACGCGGTGCGGGCCAAGGAGAAGACCAACATCCGAACTCACAGCCACGACGATGCCGTGAAGCTGGCGTCGCCGGTGGTGCACACGCTCGAGACGGCGATCGAGTGGATCGCCGATGACGAGCTGGTGGAGATCACGCCCAAGGCCATTCGCATCCGCAAGCGGTTCCTCGGTCTCGAGGATCGGCGCCGGGCTGCGAAGCGGGGTTGATCAGCGCTTCTTGAGCGCTGGGTGGGGGAGTGCAACCGACTGCGCCCGTCGCTGCTCGAACGAGCGCAGTTGCTTCACGATGAGTTCGTAGATGTGGGGCTCGACCAGTTCGGAGATCTCGTCCCGCATCTCTTTGTAGACGGGACGATGCCCCACAAAGGCGTGCTTGGCATCGGTGCACCACCAGTGGAACTCGTGCCCGGCATCGCCCCAGTCGCGCCGTTTCCATTCGCGCACGATGGAGGTGATGTGACCATCGTCGTCGGTGTGTTCCTCGAGGTGCACGGGCACCTGCCAGCAGACATCGGGCTTCCAGTCCATGGGCCGTTCGCCTGCGTCGAGGGCTCCGACGTGCAGGGCGCATCCGGCGCCGCGGTGGAAGCCGGGCCGGTTGAGGAAGATGCAGGCGTCGTCGTGGAGGCGTGTCACGGTGGAGCCGGTGTCTGCATCGGTGTCGAGGTAGCCATGGCGCTGCGCCTCGGCACGGAACTGCCACTGATCTGCCGTCAGTCGGGCGGCCGAGCGGCGGACCGTGGCGATGTCGCCCTTGTCGGCGAAATGCGCGCCGTACGAGCAGCAGCCCTGCTCCATCTCGGTGGCGTCATCGTCGAGCACTCCCTTGCAGCCTCGACCGAAGATGCAGGTCCACGACGAGAGCAGGAAGGTCGCGTCGATCACCCACGTCCGGTCCTCTTCGGGATCCTCGAAAGAGATCCACTCGTGCGGGTCGGCTGGCTGCGAAGACTTCGACATCAGGGCGAGAGGGTATCGCCGCTAGGGTTCGTGCATCGTGGACGCAGGACTGATCGACAGCCTCGCTGCAGCACTCGACCGTGATCGTGTCCGGACGGGGCCGACCGAACTCGTGCTGTACGGCCGTGATGCGTCGAACATGCACGGTTCCACGGCAGTGGTCTGTCTTCCCACGACGGCTGCTGAGGTGCAGGCATGTGTCCGGATTTCGAACGACTTCGGGGTCCCCTTCGTCGCCCGTGGTTCGGGTACGGGGCTCGCCGGGGGAGCGGTTCCCCTTGACGGAGCGGTGGTCATTTCCCTCGCCAAGATGAACCGGGTGCTCGAGGTGGACGTTGCCAACCGACTTGCGTGGGTGGAGCCGGGGGTGCTCAACCTCGATCTGACCAGGGCGATGGAGGTGCATGGCCTGCACTTCGCCCCCGACCCCTCGAGCCAACAGAGTTGCTCGATTGGCGGGAACGTGGCGAACAACTCGGGAGGTCCGCACTGTCTCGCTGATGGCGTGACCAACGCTCACATCCTTGGCCTGGAGGTGGTGCTGCCCACGGGTGAGCTCGTCGTGCTCGGGGGCGAGGATCCCGAGCCGGCCGGCCTCGATCTCCGCGGGGTGTTCGTGGGCAGCGAGGGCATGCTCGGTGTTGCGACCAAGGTCTGCGTACGGCTCACCCAGAATCCCCCCGGTGTACGGACGCTGCTCATGGACTTTGATTCGGTGGAGGCGGGCGCAGAGACCGTGTCGGCGATCATCGCAAGTGGTGTGCTGCCCGCAGCGCTCGAGATGATGGACCGCCTGTGCATCGAGGCGGTCGAGGCATTCGTCCACGCCGGTTTGCCGCTCGATGCCGCTGCGGTGCTGCTCGTGGAGGTCAGCGGGTTGCAGCGTGGCCTCGAGGCCGACCTCGAGCGAGTCGTCGAAATCGGGCGGTTGCACGGGGCGCGCAGTGTTCGCATCGCCAAGGACGAGGCCGAGCGACAGCTCCTCTGGAAGGGGCGCAAGTCGGCGTTCGGGGCCATCGCTCGGATCAAGCCCAACTACTACCTCCACGACACGGTCGTGCCGAGGCGGCGACTCCCCGAGGTGCTCTCGAAGGTGTACGAGATCGCCGCCCGACACGAATTGTTGGTGCTCAACGTGTTTCACGCTGGCGACGGCAACCTTCATCCCCTGCTGGTGTTCGACCGCAGGGAGCCCGGGGTCGTGGAGCGCGTCCACGCTGCGGGCGAGGAGATCGTCGCTGTCTCGGTGGCGGTGGGTGGAGTGTTGTCAGGGGAACACGGGATCGGTCTGGAGAAGCGCGACTACATGCCCCTGATGTTCGGCCCCGACGATCTCGCAGCGCAGGAACTGCTCCGTTCGGCCTTCGATCCGGAGCGACGTTCGAATCCGCACAAGGTCCTCCCGAGTCCTGCTCGGTGCAGCGACGCGCACGCCGTGGCGGAGGGAATGTGGATCTGAGCACGTTTGCAGAGAGCGTGGGCGAGAGTGGTCCAGTTCGGATCGAGGGCGACTGCACGCGCGGCGGTGCGCCGGGGGATTTCCCTCTCGTGCGTGCGCCTGCCGGCATCGTCGAGTTCCTCCCGGCGGAGATGACGCTCACGTGCGGCGCCGGTACGGCACTTGCAGAGGTGGACTCCGTCCTCGCCGCAGCCGGCCAGATGGTCTCGCTCGGAGAGACCGGCACGGTCGGTGGGGCACTCGGTTCGGGCTGGAGCGGCGTGAAGCGACTCGGGCACGGTCCGGTTCGTGACGCCCTCCTGCAATGTCGATACGTGAACGCAGATGGCAGGGTGGTGAAGGCAGGCGGGCCCACCGTCAAGAACGTGAGTGGCTTCGATCTGTGCCGGCTCATGGTGGGTTCGCGCGGCACGCTCGGGTTTCTGGGTGAGGTGATCCTGCGGACGCGCCCGAGGCCGAGATGTTCCAAATGGTTCATCTCGAGTGAGGCGGATCCAGTCGCACTCCTCAGTGCGCTGTACCGGCCTGCGTCGGTGCTCTGGAACGGCACGTCGGTCTGGGTCTGTCTGGAGGGACATCCCGACGATGTCGCTGAGCAGTCGCAGCGAATCCGAGGAGCAAGCGAGGTAGCGGGTCCGCCACCGCTACCGACCGGGGGTCGACGTTCCGTCGCGCCACGCGATCTCGGTGCCCTCACGGGACACTTCGTGGCCGAGATGGGAGTCGGGGTGGTGCATCACGCGGATCCGGCTTCGGCTGTCTCCGTCGATCCCGCTGTCCGCCTGCTCCACGGGCGTATCAAGCAATGTTTCGACCCTGTCGGACGGCTCAACCCGGGCGTGGACGTGCTGTCACCGGTGGGGGGCAAGCCGTGAGGCTGCGCGTCGATGACGATGAACTGAGCGGGTGCGTATCGTGCGGACTCTGTCTCCCGCACTGTCCGACCTACCGGGCCACCGGGGAGGAAGCGTTGTCGCCGAGGGGTCGGATCACGGCGATGCGTGCCGTCCACTGGGACGGACTCAATCCGGGCGACGACTTCATCGACTCGATTGAGACGTGCGTTCAGTGCCGGGGCTGTGAGACGGCATGTCCGAGCGGTGTGCAGTTCGGACACCTCATGGAGGGCACCCGCGCAACGCTCGCGGAGGCCCGCCGGATCACTCCGCGTTGGCAACGAGTTGCCTTCGGCGTCCTCGAGCACCATCGGACACTGCTCATTGGATCGACGCTTCTCGCCGTGGCCCAACGGCTGCGCCTCGTCCCGCGACGCCTCGGGCTCTCGAGGCTTCCGCTCCGGCGTGGTCCACGTCTGATCGGAACCGGCGAGGACGTCTGGCTGTTCACCGGCTGCGTGATGGACGCATGGCAGAGGTCCACACACCGCTCCACAGCAGCGGTGCTCGAAGCAGTCGGTGCCCGCTGGCGTACGCCCTTGCCGGGTGGTGACTGTTGCGGAGCGCTCCATGCGCATGCGGGTCTCGCAGAGCGAGCTCGTGATCTTGCGCGTCGCGTCATGGCGTCGATGCCGGGTGATCAGCCGATCGTGGTGAATTCGGCAGGCTGCGGGGCGGCCCTGAAGGAGTACGGTCATCTGCTCGGGGATGATGCAGCGCGACACTTCAGCGCCCGGGTGGTGGACGCCCAGGAGTTCGTTGCGGCCCGCGTGGACCGGCTGCAGGTTCGACGGACACTCGGCGCCGTCATCATCCAGGATCCGTGCCACCTCCGTCACGTCCAACGCGCACACCAGCACGTGCGGACGGTGCTCGCAGCGGTCGGTTCGGTGGTGGAACTCGACGACGACGGCCTGTGCTGCGGAGCCGGTGGTTCGTACAGCGCGCTCGAGCCAGAACTCGCGGGTCAGATTCGCGATCGCAAGCTCGCTGCGATCGAACGGGCGCGGACCCGGTCCGGGGCGGCGGTCGTGGCGAGCGCAAATCCGGGTTGCTCGATGCACCTTGCCGCATGTGGCGTCGACGTGCGCCACCCCATGGACCTTGTCGCCGAGGCGATTCGGTGACCACGGGAAGCGGGCGCGCCAAAGGGGAGGAGATCGCCGATCGCCTGCAAGCGATCGCCGATGAGATCGCGGACCTTGCCATCGACGAGCTGCGCACTGCGGTGCGCCGTGGTGAACGCAACCGTCCGTCTGCTGAGCGCAGCCTCACGCAGGCGAGGCGCGCCGTGGAGAAGGCGGTGCACCTCTTGAGACGCCTCGACGACGATCCCGATGGTGTTCAGGACGAAACGTCCGCCTGAGGACCGGCGTTCTTGCGGGCGCTCAGCGGAACTCGAGTGGATCTCCTGACCGAATCGCACCCGGAGTGTGAACCCGCGCGTAGACGCCCAGGTTCTGGTTCAGCTCTCGCACGATGTGGCGAAGGATGGAGCGGTCCTCGGGGATCGATGCAGAGATCTCGCGGGTGGGCATGACGCATCTCGGACAGGGTGCAAGGACCTCCACCACGGCGCTCCCGATCCCGATGAGGGAGCCCTGCGCCCACGAGAACTCGGGGTAACCCGGTGTATCGCCGGAGTCGACAAGGATGCTCGGACGGAAACGCTTGATGTCGACGACGGAGGCGGGAAGGGCCGCCTGCAACGAGCGCAGGGATGACGTCGTCATGATCATCAGGGGGAAGGCGTCGTAGTACGCACCCGGCGGCGACTCGTACTCCATGATCTCGGGCGGAAAGATCGAGAAATCGGGGAGCGGCTCGTCCTCGTCCCTGCCCATGACTGCACGGATCTCTGCGAGCGGGTCGCCGTGCTCGGGAGCGCCACGGCGGAAGTGCTCGGTGTGCTCGGCACCGCGGAGCGGATCGAGATGCACGTTGGCGCCGATGGCCGCGCTGATGAGCTCGTCGACGTCGGCTGCGTCGGTGGTGGTGGTGCGGCCATCGGGGAGGGTGATTGTTGCCGAGGTTCCGGATGGATTCGCTCGCGCCGCGCAGCGCATGAGCCCCCCGATCTTCTTGGCGCCCCGGATGCCGCCTCGATCGAGGTCCCGAACGGCCCAACGACGGTCACCGACGAGTCCGAGCCGGTCGAGTTGGGCACTCGCGACGGTCTCGCCGATCATCGACTTCACGGGGTAGATCCAGATCTCCTCGACGCGCATGGCGCGACCGTACCGCTCCGAGTCGGGTAGGGAGGCCACCGCGTGGCGGGCAGACCCCCCTCAGGACCCGAGGCCGCTCGCCTTGGAGGTGAGGACGTCGAGGAGTTCGGTGAAGCTCTTCTGGAACGAGGCGACGCCCTCACGCTCGAGTTTGGCGGCAACGGCGTCGAGGTCGATGCCGAGCCGGGGAAGGGCTTCCCAAACACGGTGTGCCTCATCGAGGTTTCGGTCGATCGTGCGGGCCACCGTCCCGTGGTCGGCGAAGGCCGTCACGGTCGCATCGGGCAGGGTGTTGACGGTGTTCGGCCCGATCAACTCGTCGACGTAGAGGGTGTCGGGGTACGAGGGGTTCTTGGTGGAAGTAGAGGCCCAGAGCGGCCGCTGCACCTGCGCCCCACGTGCAGCCAGACGCTCCCAGCGGGGTCCGGAGAACGCCGTGGTGAAATGTTCGTACGCAAGTTTCGCCTGCGCAATGGCCGCCTTGCCGCAGAGCGAGAGCGCTTCGGCGTTGCCGGCGGCCTCGAGCTGTCGGTCGATCTCGGTGTCGACGCGGGAGATGAAAAAGCTCGCCACGCTGGCCACACGGCGCAGGTCTGCGCCAGGGCTCGACGCGTACTCCTCGAGCCCGGCGATGTAGGCCTCCACGACCGCTCGATAGCGCTCGAGGCTGAAGATCAGCGTGACGTTGATGCTCCGCCCCTCGGCGATCATTCGCTGAATCGCGGGAATCCCCTCGGCAGTCGCAGGGACCTTGACCATGAGGTTCGGCCGGTTGATGACGGTGCTGAGCCCGCGAGCGGCCCGCTCGGTTCCGGCCGTGTCGTGGGCGAGCGACGGATCGACCTCGACCGAGACGTACCCGTCCACGCCCGAGGACTGCTCGTGCAGGGGAGCGAACACATCGAGTGCGCCGTGAATGTCGGCGAGCACGAGCGCCCAATATGAGTCGATGACCGAGGTCCTCGATTGCACGAGTTCGCGGAACTGGTCGTCGTACTCCGGCGATCCCTCGATGGCCTTCTGGAAGATGGTGGGGTTGGAGGTGAGGCCACGGATTCCCGTGTCACGGAGCGCGGCGAGTTGCCCGGAGGTGATGTACCCGCGCTTCAGGTTGTCGAGCCACGGGCTCTGACCCTGCTCTGCGTAGAGACGGACCAGGCGGTTCATGCGGGCTCCCCCTTGATCAACTGTTGTGCGCAAGCAACGACGTTGTCGACGTTGATGCCGAGACGGTCGAGTACGACTCCACCGGGTGCGCTTGCCCCGAACCGGTCGATCCCGACGCTCGAGTCGGCGAAGCGGTCCCAACCGAACGTGGAACCCGCTTCCACCGACAGTGTCGGAACCCCAGGAGTGAGGATGTCGTTGCGAACCGCTCGGGGCTGCGCTGCGAACCGGTCCCACGATGGCATCGACACCACCCGCGTACGAACGCCAAGTTCTTCGAGTCGATCTGCGGCACCGAGTGCGAGGTGGACCTCGGAGCCAGTGGCGACGATGATGAGGTGCGCAGGACCGCCAGACTCGCGAATGATTCCGGCACCACGCGCAACCGCCGATCCGTCGGTGCACACGGGGAGGTTCTGCCGCGAGAGGACGAACGCCGTCGGTCCGTCGTGCTCGAGCGCAGCGAGCACGGCCGCTGCCGTCTCGTTTGCGTCCGCTGGCCGCACCACATGCAGCCCAGGAATCGCCCGGATGGAGGCAAGGTGTTCGACGGGTTGGTGCGTGGGGCCGTCCTCGCCGACGCCGACGGAGTCGTGGGTGAAGACGAACCAAGCCTTCGCCCGACTGAGCGCTGCGAGTCGCAGCGCCGGGCGGAGGTAGTCGGCGAACACGAAGAACGTCCCGCCAACGGGCAGGACGCCGCCGTGGAGGGCCATGCCCACGAGCGCGGCACCCATGGCGTGCTCTCGGATCCCATAGAAGACCTGACGGCCTTCTGGGTGTTCCGCCGAATGGGTCGCCAGTCCGAGCTTGACCCCGGTGTTACCGGTGAGGTCGGCGGCGCCTGCGATCAATCCGGGAAGTGCCGGCACGAGTGCAGTAAGCACCTTCTGGACCGCGACACGGGTGGCAATGCTCTCGCCCGCTGCGAACGATGGCACCAGCGCTGCAGCTCCTTCAGTCGGGCTGGAAGCCCAGGCTGCGTCCCACTGCGCGCGATCGATCGAGGATGAGGCGAGGCGCCGCTGCCATGCTGCGTGCGCGGCCGCACCCCTCTCGGCGCAGTGTGTCCGGACCGCACCGACCAGTTCTGCCGGTGCCCAGAACGGCTCGTCGGGGATGCCCATGACGGCCTTGGTTCTCGACACGTCGTCGGCGCTGAAGGGATTTCCGTGCGCCTCGTGGTTGTCGGTGTGATCGGGTGATGGCGCACCGATGTGTGACCGCAGGACGATGAGGCTCGGTCGATCGGTGACGGCCTTGGCCCGGTTGATCGCCGACTCGATAGCGTCGAGGTCGTTGGCTGCATCCCCGGCGTCATCAACGTGCCACCCGTACGAGCGGAAGCGACCCGCGACATCGTCGGAGCAAGCGAGCGATGTCGATCCGTCGATGGTGATCTTGTTGTCGTCGAAGATGCAGACGAGACGACCGAGCCCGAGGTGACCGGCCAGCGACGCAGCCTCGTGGCTGATGCCCTCCATCAGGCATCCGTCGCCTGCAATCACGTACGTCCAGTGATCGACCACGTCACTGCCGAATCGCGCGCGGAGATTGCGCTCAGCAATGGCCATGCCAACAGCGTTCGCGAAACCCTGGCCGAGCGGCCCGGTGGTGACCTCGACTCCGGCTGTGTGTCCGACCTCGGGGTGGCCCGGGGTGGCCGAGTCCCACTGCCGGAAGGCTGTGATGTCGTCGAGTTCGAGCCCGTAGCCCGTCAGGAACAGCATCGAGTACTGCAGGATCGACGCATGGCCGCCTGAGAGGACGAAACGGTCGCGGTCCGGCCACAGGGGATTCGCAGGGTCGTGTTTCATCACACGGCTGTAGAGCACATGTGCGAGTGGCGCGAGCGCCATGGCCGTGCCTTGGTGGCCGCTCTTCGCCCGCAGCGGAGCGTCCATGGCGAAACCCCTCGCGAGGGAAATGGCGGAAGCGTCCTGGGCGGGCGAGAGGCGGTCGGGCACACGGCGAGCGTAGTGGTGGGCGGCACAGCGCCCGGGTCTTTCGGAGCCGGTCGTTGGGGCGGCTGCGAGCCCCTTCAGTCGGCGAAGAGTGCGACCGATGCCGTGAAACCGTGGAGAGCGTTGCGAGCTCCGATGGGACCCAGTTCGCCTGCGCAGAACATCCCGGCAACGGCCCGCCCGACCCGGTCGCTGACCCGCCGTGCATCGTGGTGGGAGTCGCCGAACATGGCGGCGCCCCGTCCGTTGCACGTGAAGAGCAACGCCGCGCCCTCGGTTGCATCGCCCAGGAGTGCATCGAGATCCTCGCCGGCCGAGAGCGAGTCACGCACCTGGAACTGCACCGTGGCTCCGACGGGGACGAAGTCCCCGACGGCGACTGCCTGATGGTTCCTGTCGGCTCCCAGCACACCCCGGATGAGGAAGTCGCCTCGGTCGAAGTCGAGCTTCGACTCGTTCACGACGATTCCACAGTGCAGGCCCTGCGCAGCGAGTCGGCGGTCGTCCTCATCGAGTTCATTGAGCAGCTCGGTGACCTGCTGGAGAGCGGGCCGCCCGGCGAGTTCGAGGAGAAAATTCCGTTCACTCCGTGTCACGGTGAACGGACGCCCGACGGGCCGGCATCCCTGCGACACGACGATCCGGGAGATCGCTCTGTCGGGGAGCGCGATCGCGACGGCGCCCTGGCGGGCGACCCGTCCACCGATCACCAGTCGGTTGTCGCCCGCCGCACGACCTGCGGAGGCGAGACCGCCAATGACGCGAGTGCCCGGGGCGACACGGCTGAGCTCGCTGTAGAAGGCGTCCACCGGAAACGTGTACGGATCGGCAAGCATGAGCAGCGTTCCGCTGGGTCGTTCGTCGAGTCCCTCGAAGGTCCAGCCCGCAGCGGCAGGGCCGGAGCCGGCACCGACAGGCAGCGCACGGACGTGAGCGGGGGCGAGTGACCCGCTGCTGGCCCATCGCCCTACCCAGAGCACGATGGACGGACCGTGCTCGACTCCCTCGGCCCCGCCGACGACTCCGCTCGCGGAGCAGCCGATGAAGGCACTCGGGTCGAGGAGGGTCTGAACCGTGGCGGCTGCGGCGTCCAGTGCCGGAAGGTGTGTCGCACCCGCAAACAGCACGGCGAGATCCGGTGTCGTGCCGAGGTGATCGATGACCTCGCCGAGTACCTCGCCGACGGCGCTCGCCGTGTCGGGATGGCGGGAGAGGGCGGCTGCGAACGGCACGGTTCGATGCCGTCACGCAGGCGGGAGCAGAGTGAACGGCACGGTCAGCCAAGGACCGCGATCGATACGACAGTCGGCAAAGACCTGTCCGTACTCGCTGAAGTCGAGTTCCGCCCGCACGAGTCGAAGCGTGAACTTTCCGGGTTCGACGGTGAACGGGTTCACGTTGCGGGCCATCTGTTCGGAGTCCTCGTTGATCCCCCGACGGAAGACCACCTCGAAGATGCCTTGTCCCGAATCGGTGGGCGGGCAATAGATGATCGCCACGAGATGTGGGTCAATCGTGAGCGGAACCGGGGAGGGAGCCGCCATCGAGAACATGGCCCCGGTGAGGTCGATGCGGGTCGACGGGCCGACTGCGTTGCGTGTCTGGTAGTTCTCGACGAAGAGCGCCGCGATGATCTGCACGGCGGCCGAGGGTAGTGGGGTCAGGCAGCCGAGCGCGCAGGCCGGCTGTTCGCCTTCGCCCGCACGACGGCCTCGCTGAGACGAACCTTTGCGAGGCCGAACCAGCGGAGCACGGTGATGACCCACCAACCCGGGTCGAACTCCCAGCGGCGGTGTGAGAGCCGTGCTGCAGAGGGGACCGCGTGGTGATTGTTGTGGAGTCCCTCACCGGCGGTGAGGAAGGCGAGCCACTGCAGGTTTCCGGCGCCGTTCTGATACGGGCGTCGGCCGAAGTGGTGGCCGATGGCGTTCACGGCCGAGCTGAGCGCGAGGTAGAGGTTTGCGTGGACGAAGGCGGCGACGACGCCGGCAATCGGCCCGAGCAGCAGCACGAGGATCACCACACCGAGCACGAGACCGATGATGGACCGGTCGAACAGGGCTCGGTCCCAGCGGTCGGCGGGCATGTCCTTCGCATACCGGTTGACGGTCTCGGGATCCTGGGCACTGCGCCGGTAGAGGGCCACGTTGGTGAGTTGCACGCGCTTCCAGCCCAGCAGGACCGGCGAGTGCGGATCACCGTCCTCATCGGTGAAGGCATGGTGCTTGCGATGTACGGCCACCCACTGACGCGGGCGGATTCCCGTGGTGAGCCAGGTGAGCAGGCGGCACACGAACACCACCGGCTTGGCGAGTGTCAGGGCCTTGTGGGCTGCAGCCCGGTGCAGGTAGACGGTGGTGAGGGTGTTGGCGAACAGCGTCACGACCAAGCCGATGAGGGGGGCGACCACAAAGATCTTCAGCACGATTCAATCCTACCGACCTACTGGTAGGTAGGGAGAAGAAAGCCGGTACTTTTCTGGTGTGGTGAAACCCCCCGACGACCTCGTGGCTCCCGCCTCGACGAGGGACGTCATCATCGCTGCCGCCTTGCACTGCTTTGCCGAGGGTGGCTACGAGGGAACCTCGCTAAACGACATTGCTGCGGCGGTCGGCATCCGCCGGCCGAGCCTCCTGCACCACTTCGCCTCGAAAGAGGAGCTCTATGGCGAGGTCTTCGAGCGGATCCTGTCGGACTTCGTCGGGCCGATCGAGGACGCAGCGGCGGGCACCGGCGAGGGATGGGCGCGGATCGACGAGGTGCTGGTCACCGCCTTCGAGGTCTGTGCGGCGAATCCCGATCACGTCCGTCTCCTCCGGCGAGAGGCGATCGACGGGGGTGCCCATCTCGGCATCGACCTCGCAGCGGCGCTGAGGCCAATGTTCGACTCCGCAGTGGCCTTTCTCCGCCGAGAGATGGACGCCGGCCGCTTCCGGCCCCATGACCCGTCGGAACTGCTCGTCACCGGCTACGGCGCGCTGCTGAGCTCGTTCAGCGATGCCCCATTCCTGGCCGGCCTGGTCGACGAGGATCCGGGCTCGCCCGTCTCGCTCCAACGGCGTCTGGAGCACCTGCGGGAGTTTCTCCGCACGGCGCTCGTTGACGCACCCCCGAGCGCTCCCTGACGCGTCGGTGCCGGTTCGGCGCCTTGGGAGCGGTGTCGGCCCGTGCGCGAGAGTGCTGCGATGACGTCGCCGCGAGCCGACCGCCACCCACCGCTTGAACCGGCGGCAGCCCAGCGTTGGCTCGGCTACGGCAAGTGGGAGCGCGAGTACTTCCCGAAACTGGTGGGAATGACGGTGGAGGACGTGAGGCAGGACTACTGCCGAATGCGCCTCGCCTTCCGCCCCGCACTCGAGCAGCCCGCCGGGGTGGTCCACGGCGGCGCCATCGCGTCGCTGATCGACTCCGTGGTCGTCCCGGCGATCGGCTCGGCCTACGAGGCGTCGACGGGCTTCTCCACGATCGATCTGCACGTGCAGTACCTCAGCGCGCTCCGGGGTGAGGATGCAGTCGCAGAAGGTTGGGTGGTCCAGCGCGGCCGTTCGATCGTGTTCTGCGAGGCAGAGGTGATCGGAGCCACCTCCGGATCGCTGATCGCGCGGGGTCACATGACGTACAAGGTGTCCCAGCCCCGGCACTAGCGTGCCGTGCCGTGACAGCAAGCGGTCGAACCCTCTCCGAATCAGCGTCCAAGGCCCTCCTCCGGGAGTTCGGTGTGCCACTCGCGCCCGAGCGTGAGGTGAACACACCGGCGGCGGCCGTCGTGGCGGCCCGGGAACTGGGCTACCCGGTCGTGCTGAAGCTGTGCGGTGATGCCATTGCTCACAAGACCGAACGTGGGCTGGTCCGGTTGCGACTCGTCGACGAAACGGCGGTGACGCTCGCTGCTGAGTCGTTGCTCGCCGCAGCAACTCCGGAGGACGGGCCCGTGTCACTGCTCGTTGCCCCGATGATCTCAGGTTCGCGTGAACTCATCGCCGGGGTGGTTCGGGACCCGCAGTTCGGTGCGAACGTGATGCTCGGGGTCGGTGGCGTGCTCGCGGAAGCCATTGCCGACGTTGCTTTCCGTCCGGTCCCGCTGTCGTGGGTGGATGCCGCCGAGATGATCGACGGTCTGGGCACGCAACGACTGCTCGGTGAGTTTCGCGGTGAGTCCGCCGTCGACCGCGATTCGTTGATTGCGGTCCTGACCGGCTTGTCAGCGCTCGCCACCGCGCGTCCCGATATCGCAAGCGTCGACGTGAACCCGCTCATCATCGGGCGGGACGGTCGACCCTTGGCCGTGGACGCACTCGTGGAGATCGGCGAGGCGGACCACGCGTCCCGCTCCGGCACGGCGCGCCCACGACCGACCGATGCCCAGTTTCGTGCGCTCTTCGAACCGCGTGGCGTGGTGGTCACCGGAGCATCGACCCATCCGGGCAAGTTCGGTTTCGTGGCGCTGCACAACATCTTGGCGAGCGGGTACGCAGGAGTTGTGGCGGGTACCAATCTGCAGGGGGAGGAGGTACTGGGTGTCTCGACCGTTGCCGACATCGATCAGCTCCCCGATGGGCTCGACCTTGTCTTTGTGTGCACCCCAGCATCGGCGAACCCTGCGCTGCTGCGTGCGTGTGCTGCAAAAGGGATTCGAGCAGCATTCCTGACAAGCGCCGGCTACGGCGAAGCGGGCGATGAGGGACGTGTGCTCGAGGACGAGCTCATCGCGCTGGCCGACGAACTCGGGATCCTGCTCGCCGGTCCGAACGGTCAGGGAGTGGTGTCGACGCCGGCGTCACTGTGTGCCCAGATCGTTGCTCCCTACCCGCCTGCGGGCTCGATCGGGGTGGCGAGCCAGAGTGGCAACTTCGTGTCGAGCTTTCTCAACCTGTCGCGTGCAACCGGTGTTGGCATCAGCCGAGCCGTCTCTGCCGGCAACGCGGCGGCGGTGTCGGTGGCCGACTACCTCGACTGGTACGCCGACGATCCGGCGACGCGCGTTGGGCTCGCCTATGTGGAGGGCATCAGCGACGGACGCGCGCTCTTGGATCGGTTTGCGTCGGTGACGCGCCGGATGCCCCTCGTCGTGGTGAAGGGTGGCTCGACCGAGGGAGGGGCGCGGGCCGCTGCGAGCCACACCGGCGCGCTCGCAGCGAACGACAAGGTGTTCGACGGCGCCTGCCGCCAGGCCGGCGTCACCCGCGCCGCCACGGTGGACGAGGCATTCGAAGCGGCAGCGACGTTTGCCACCCAGCCGATCCCGGTCGGCCCGAACGTCATCGTGCTCACCACGGCGGGAGGGTGGGGCGTGGTGACCGCCGACGCCATCACGCGGGATCCCGACCTCGTGCTCATGGCGCTTCCTGACGACCTACGGCGGGAGATCGATACCAAATTGCCCCCTCGGTGGAGCCGGAACAACCCGGTTGACTGCGCGGGCGGCGAGACGCGTGACACCATTCCCGAGGTGATGCAGTTGATCGCAGAACACCCGTCGGTCCATGCCGTCGTGTACCTCGGACTCGGTATCCAGTCGAACCAGGCCCGACTCATGCGAGAGGGCGGCTTCTTCCCCGGCTCCGGCATCGAACGCATCGTTCAGTATCACGAGCGTCAGGACAGCCGATTCGCCGAGGCCGCGTACGAGATCTCGGTTGCCACGGGCAAGCCGATCCTGACGGCGACCGAACTTGCGGTTGCCGATCCGGCGAACCCCGGGCCGGCCACGGTTCGCACTACCGGTCGACTCTGCTACCCGTCGGGTAACCGCGCTGTTGCGGCGCTCGGTCATCTGTACCGCTACGGGCGGTATCTCGAACGTCGGGGGCTCCGCTGAGCCCTCGCCAGCCCCGTCGCACTCCGGCACCCGCACTGATCCTTGCGTTGCTGGCGCCCCTCGTGGTGATGGTCGCCGTGGTGGCCTTCGCCCGCTCGGCAGCATCAAAGGGGAGTGACGCGCCCGATCCCGGACGTGTCTCCGAGGCGCCGGTGGCGTCAACGCCGGTGCTCTCTGCACGTCGGGCGCCCGAACCGTTGGTGGTCGCCGCCCGCGGCACCCGCCTCGCTGCGTCCCTCCGCAAGGTCACTGATGCGGTTCAGAAGTCCGCGTGCCTGCAGGTGGCGGTCAACGGACGGGTCGTGGTGTCCGACAACGCCGAGTCGGTGTTCATCCCCGCGTCGAACCAAAAGATCTTGGTTGCCTCCGTGGCCCTTGCTGTGCTCGGACCCGACTACCGATTCGTGACCGAGGTGCGCGGGAACATCGCCGAGGACGGTTCGGTGTCCCGACTGGTGCTCGTCGGTGGCGGTGATCCGCTCCTGTCCACCGACCGGTATCCGCGCCTTGGCCTCAATCAGTACCCGCCTACGGACATCACGCGGGTGGAACTGCTCGCCGATGCGGTGGTGAAGAAGGGCGTCAAGCGGGTCACCACGCTGGTCGGTGACGAGAGTCGATTCGACAGCAAGCGTGAAGCGCCCGGTTGGGTGAACGCCATCGGGCGAGGGGATGCGGCTCCGCTGTCGGCGTTGATGATCAATGACGGCTATGTGGGAACCGACCGGACTCGTCGTCCTTCGACGGCGCGGGGTGCCGCAGAGGTGTTCCGGAACCTGCTCATGGCGCGGGGGGTCGAGGTCGGCCCGGCGGTCGATGGCAGCGCGCGCGACGTACCGCTCATCGCCTCGATCAAGTCGCAGCCGCTCTCTGAGATCGTGGGCGAAATGCTCGCCACGAGCGACAACAACACTGCAGAGCTCCTTCTTAAGGAGATCGGGAAGCAGGCAGGTACTGGTGGCTCGACTTCTGCGGGCGCCAAGGTGGTGCGCTCCACGCTGACCGAGTGGGGAATCGATCTCACCGGCCACGAAATTGTCGATGGCTCGGGCCTGAGCGAATCAGACCGTGTGTCGTGCGCGACTCTCGTGACGCTGCTCTCCCGCGAGCCGGTGGGGAGCCCCATCTTCGAGGGGATGGCGATCGCAGGCCGAAAGGGAACCCTGGCGGACTACCTCGAGGGGACCGCGGCGGATGGAGTCATGCGAGCAAAGACCGGGAGCTTGCAACTGTCGAGGTCGCTCAGCGGGTATTACCCGGCGAGCGACGGATCGGTGATCCAGTTCAGCTTCATCGTCAACGGGAGCCGTGCCAAGAGCCGTGCGGAGAACCTCTGGGACGACCTCGCCAAGGGACTCTCCACCTATCCGCAGGGACCATCACTCGAGGGCCTTGGGCCTGCGCCGGTGCTACTGCCCGACGAGTGACCTGATCCCGGGGGCGACTCGGGACGCCTGCTCGTAGGCTTCTCCACGGTGAGAATCCTCCCTATGTTCCCTCTCGGAACCGTGGTGCTGCCCGGTGGCGTGCTGCCGCTCCACGTCTTTGAGCCGCGCTACCGAGAGATGGTGCGGGTGTGTCTCGACGGGGACCGCGAGTTCGGTGTCGTACTCATTTCGCGAGGGAGCGAGGTGGGCGGCGGTGACGTTCGCAACGATGTCGGGACGGTGGTTCGCATGGTTCAGGTTGCCGAGCTTGCCGACGGTCGCTTCGCGATGATCACCGTCGGCATGAGCCGCTTCCGGGTGGTCTCGTGGCTCGACGATGCCCCGTATCCGCAGGCCCTCGTCGACGACTGGCCCGATGAGGGCCACGTTGGGCCCGACGCGGACATCGACCTCACGCAGGCGCTCGTGGCGCTCACAGCACGAGTGAGACGCCTCGTCGCCCTTGCTGTCGAGCTCGGCGACTCCATCGACGACCCCGGACAGGAACTCAGCGACGAGCCCGTCACCGCCACGTACCAACTCGGCACGCTCGCGCCGCTCTCTGCCGCCGACCGCTACGCGCTGCTCGTAGCGCCGGGTATCGAGCAACGCCATGGTGCGCTGGCTGCGATGCTCGACGACGTAGAGGCAGCGCTCACGTTCCGCCTTCATGCCGGCAGGCCCGCCGATCCGCCCGGTTCCTGGTGACCGAACGCCGCCGCACCCCGACCCCTACCTGCTAAGAACGACGCTGATGAATGCTGCATCCGAGCAACGCCCGAGCGACCCGGGCCGGGGGAACGACGAACTCTCCGACCTGGGAGCCGCCGTGCAACTCGTCAAGGACTACGCCCGGCAGGAAACGCTCGGTCCGCTCCGTGGTTGGGGCCGGTACATCGCGTTCGGGTCGCTCGGCGGCTTTGTCCTCGGTCTCGGTCTGGTGGTGTGCGCAGTCGGGGTATTGCGCCTGCTGCAGACGGAGACGACGGCATTCGACGGGCCGAACACCTCGATCCTCGCCTACCTCATCACGGCTGCGGTCTGTGTGGTGGTGATTGCGCTCGCGGCGTGGCAGGTGCAGCGTCGCAACACGCTCCAGCGAAAGGACACGAACTGATGCCGGGTGCCGAGAAGATCACGCGACAGGACCTCGAGGATCGTCTTCGGGGTCTGCAGGACGACCTGACCAAGCAGGTCGACGATGCGAAGCAGCCCTTGATCGCCGGTGGTGTGGCGGTGGGCCTGATTCTTCTGGTGGTCTTCTACTTCCTGGGGCGGCGAAGTGGCCGCCGCAAGAACGCGCTCGTCCAGATCCGTCGGGTCTGACGATGGGAATCGTCGCCGCCCTCTCGGGCCGCATGCGGAAGAACGCGCTGCACAAGGGACTGCTGGGCGGACGGCGCGGGTGGTTCGCGGTCGCCCTGCTGGCCTACGGGTGGCGCTTCCTCCGTCGGGTGATGAGATCCCCGTCCGAGCAGCTGGTCGCAGAACGGCTCGCTCCCGGTGAGACCCTGATCGTGGAGTCGATCCCGCGGCACCGACGCAGGCGGAGGGGGCCGCAGTGAGGGTGCTCCTTCGTAATCCGCGGCGTGAGGTCGAAGTGGCCGGTCCGCTGCAGGTCACCTCTCTGCTCGATCGGCTCGAACTGCAGCGCGAGTCACATTTGGTCATCTGCGACGGGACCCTCGTCCCGGTGGACTCGCAGTTGCCCGACGACTGTGTTGTCGAGATCCGTCCCGTCATCTCGGGAGGATGAGGTGAAGTGTCGTGTTTGCCGCGGGCCTGCGGTGATCGATCTCCCGAGGCATAACGCCAATTTCTGCTCCGATCACTTCCTGCAGTTCTGTCGCCGTCAGGTTGAGCGGGCCATCAGCGACTTCGACATGTTCGCACCGGGAGATCGGGTGCTTGTCGCCGTGTCGGGTGGCAAGGACTCCCTTGCCCTGTGGGATCTGCTGATCCAACTCGGTTACCAAGCCGATGGGCTGTACATCGGTCTGGGGATCGGCGACTACAGCGACGAGAGCTGCGGCTACGCGCAGCGCTTCGCTGACGAGCGGAACCTTCAGCTACGGGTGGTTTCGCTGCGGGACGAGTACGGGTTCGACGTACCGACGGCCTCAGTGGCCAGCCGACGCGTCCCCTGCTCGGCCTGCGGTCTCACCAAACGGCACCTGTTCGATGCGGCGGCCCTCGAGGGTGGCTACGACGCCGTTGCCACCGGGCACAACCTCGACGACGAAGCGGCCGTGTTGTTCGGCAACACGCTTCGGTGGGAGATCGACTACCTGGCGCGGCAGTCCCCGGTGCTGCCGGCTCGTTCGGGCTTCCCGAAGAAGGCGAAGCCCCTGGTGCGGTTGAGTGAACGTGAGACAGCCGCTTGGTGCGTGGTGCGCAACATCGACTACCTCGTGGAGGAGTGCCCCATGGCGGCCGGTAACCGGCACCTCGGCTACAAGGAGGCCCTCAACCGGATCGAGGAGCGCTCGCCGGGCACGAAGGCCAGTTTCTATCTCAACTTCCTCGAACACATGGCCCCGTTGCTCGCAGGACAGGCCAAACAGGAGTCCGGTGCCCTCTCGGTGTGTTCGTCGTGCGGATCGCCCACCACCGGTGAGGTCTGTGCGTTCTGCCGTCTTGTGTCCGTGTCGGCTGCACACGAGGCCGTACCGGTCGAACTGCTGGGACGCCGGTCGCGGGGCGGTGCGCGATGAGGCCGTTCGCATATGGCGACTTCGTCGTACTGCTCGATAACAAGCTCCGCCGCTATCTCGTCACGTTGACCGAGGGCGCCGAGTTCCACACGCACGTGGGATTTGTGCCGCATTCGGAGATCTGCGGTCGTGAGGAGGGCTCGACCGTGGTGGCCACCAAGGGCGCCAAGTACCGGGCCTTGCGCCCGACGCTCGAGGACTTCGTGCTCCAGATGCCACGCGGAGCGCAGGTCATCTACCCCAAGGATCTTGCGCCGATCTGCATGCTTGCCGACATCGGGCCCGGTGTGCGGGTGTTCGAGACCGGGCTCGGCTCGGGCGCCCTCAGCATGACCATGCTTCGCTACGGAGCAGAGATCGTCGGCTACGAGATCCGGGAGGACTTCCTCAACCGGGCCCGGTCGAACGTGCGCGGGTTCCTGGGCGCCGGTGCACTGGACCGTTACGAGACCCATCTCCGCGACGCCTACGAGGGTCTGGAGGTGGGTGTGGTCGACCGGGTGGTGCTCGACCTGCCCGAGCCCTGGCGAGTCGTCCCGCACGCCGAGGAGGCACTACGACCCGGTGGGATCCTCTGTGCGTACACCCCGTCCATCACCCAAGCAGTACGCACGAGGGAGGCACTGGACCGGGGATGCTGGGTGGAGCGCCGAACGCTCGAGGTTCTGCACCGCGGGTGGCACATCGAGGGCCAAGCGGTGCGCCCCGATCACCGAATGGTGGCTCACACGGCGTTCTTGACGGTGGCGCGTTTCATCGGCCACGAGTCCTGAGTGGCCGTTCGTCCGTGAACGGCGCCCGCACAAGCAATCAGGGCGCCAGCGGCGCCCTGATTCCGATTCATTCTGATGCGTCGGCGACGAGGCCGCGAACGATCAGGGCTCGATGAAGATGCACTCGCCCGGGCACTCCTCGGCCGACTCGATGACGGCGTCGAGCTGGTTGTCCGGGATGTTTGCGAGGCCCTCAGCGCCCTGAGGATTGCCCTTCGCCGAGGCGAAGATCTTCCCGCCCTCCTTGACGTAGGCAAGGCCATCGTCGAGCAGCGTGAAGACGTCGGGTGCGATTTCCTCGCAGAGGCCGTCGCCGGTGCAGAGATCCTGATCGATCCAGACCTTCATCGTGGGTACTCACTCCTGTACGAGAGCCGAAAGAACGGTCGAAGAATACACGGTGCTTCGGGTGTTTCGTGCTTCTGGTCCCTTTGGTCCCGACGGGGGCGCCTGCGCCAGACCGGGTACGGGTTGATTGGGGCCGGACAGCGCAGGTGGCGGTGTAGTTTCGTCACCGTGGTGAGGCAACTGCCGCTGCACAGGGCCTCGGTCGCAAGGGGTGTTCCGGCGTCAGTCCGGGCAGCGTGGCAGACGGAGAGCAGGCGGGAGGACCGGACATGAACGAGCACGACGACTCCGGCACATCGCCTGTCCCGGCCGACGACGAACAGGAGGCGGTGCGTGCACTCGAGGATGAGGTCACCTCGCTGCGCCGCAAGCTTGCTGACGCCCCCAAGCGCATGCGAGTGCTCGAGGAGCGGCTCCTCGAGACGAAGGGCCAGTTGTCGCAGGCGGTTGCCCAGAACGAGAAGCTGAGTTACACGCTTCGTGAGGCCAGGGAGCACATCTCGGCCCTCCGTGAAGAGGTCGACAAGCTCACTCGTCCGCCATCGGCGTACGGCGTGATCGTCGGCAAGAACGACGACGGCACGGTGGACGTGCTCACCAGCGGGCGAAAGATGCGGGTGAACCTGCACCCGGAGGTGGAACACGAGACCGTCGAGCGCGGCGCCGAGGTCGTGCTCAATGAGAGCTTCAACGTCGTCACGGCGCGGGATCCCGAGCGGCTCGGCGAGGTGGTCACGGTGAAGGAGGTGCTCGACGACGGCATTCGGGCAGTCGTGATCGGGCGGGCCGACGAGGAGCGCGTCTGTGAGCTGGCTGATGCTCTTCGCGGCGTCCACCTCCGAAGCGGCGACACGGTTCGCCTCGACATCCGCAGCGGCCTGCTGCTCGAAAAGCTCCCCCGTCCTGAGGTGGAGGACCTGTTGCTCGAGGAGGTGCCGGATATCACCTATGCGGATATCGGCGGTCTCGACTCACAGATCGAGCAGATCGCCGACGCCGTGGAGTTGCCGTTCCTCCATGCCGATCTGTTCGCGGAGTACCAGTTGCCGGCGCCCAAGGGGATCCTCCTCTACGGACCCCCCGGGTGCGGAAAGACGCTCATCGCCAAGGCCGTGGCGAACTCCCTGGCGCGCAAGGTGGCGGCCGCCACCGGCGACGAAAAGGGTCGCAGTTACTTCATCAACATCAAGGGTCCGGAACTGCTCAACAAGTACGTCGGCGAGACCGAACGGCAGATTCGCCTCGTGTTCCAGCGCGCGCGGGAGAAGAGTGAAGAGGGTTGGCCGGTCATCGTCTTCTTCGACGAGATGGACTCGATGTTCCGCACCCGTGGCTCGGGGATCTCCTCCGACATGGAGTCCACTATCGTTCCGCAGTTGCTCGCGGAGATCGATGGCGTCGAGGGACTCCGAAACGTCATCGTTATTGGCGCTACCAACCGCGAGGACCTCATCGATCCGGCCATCCTGCGGCCTGGGCGACTCGATGTGAAGATCAAGATCGAGCGTCCATCGGCTGCGGCAGCGCGGCAGATCTTTGCTCGGTACCTCACCGACGAGATCCCGCTGTCGCCTCAGCTCGGGCTCGAGACCATGATCGACCGGACGGTCGAGGAGATGTACCGCGACGACGAGGCCAACCGCTTCCTCGAGGTCACGTACCAGAACGGCGACAAAGAAGTGCTGTTCTACAAGGACTTTGCGTCCGGGGCGATGATCGAGAACATCGTGCGGCGCGCAAAGAAGCTCGCCATCAAGCGGGCGATCGCTGCTGGTGAGCGAGGGGTCTGCTTGGACGACCTCTTGAACTCCATCAAGCAGGAGTACAAGGAGCACGAGGACCTTCCCAACACCACGAATCCGGACGACTGGGCGAAGATCTCCGGGAAGAAGGGTGAGCGGATCGTGTTCATCCGGACGCTGGTCAACGAGTCCAGGGGTGCGGGCGATGTTGCGGGCGGGCGTGCCATCGAACGGGTGGCAACCGGTCAGTACCTCTGACGCTTCACCGCACGGCTTCGACGCCGAGGTCTCCCGGGGAGTAGGCAGTCAGCGGCGGGTAGGGTTCGCCCATGGCCATCCCCAAGGTGTGTGGGATCGAGACGGAATACGGAATCGTGGTCCGCGGCTCGGACATGAACCCGGTCGCAGCAAGTTCGCTGCTCATCAACGCGTTTCTCGGAACGCTCAACCGGCGCACGGGGTGGGATTTCGTCGACGAGATGCCCGGTAATGACGCCCGGGGTTTTCAGCTCGGCGATGTGTTCCCGCCCGAGGTCGAGATGCATCTCGTGAACGCTGTGCTCACGAATGGAGCTCGCTACTACGTGGATCACGCTCATCCCGAGATCTCGACTCCCGAGTGCCGCACTGCGCTCGAAGTGGTGCGGTACGACCGGGCAGCCGAGGAGATCATTCGTGCATCCATGCAGGCGGCGAACGATTTCCTCGGTAACGGTGCCGAATTGCTCGTGCACAAGAACAACTCCGACGGCAAGGGCAACAGTTATGGATGCCACGAGAACTACCTCGTGGCCCGTGAGACGCCATTCGGGAGACTCGTCCAGCAGATCACGCCGCATTTCGTCACCCGACAGATTTTCTGCGGTGCTGGCAAGGTGGGCTGCGAGCTACCGGGTGTTTCCGCTTCTGAGGTGCCCTTTCAGATCAGCCAGCGGGCGGACTTCTTCGAGGAAGAGGTTGGTCTTGAGACCACACTGAAGCGCCCGATCGTGAACACCCGTGACGAACCGCACTGCGACCCGCAGAAGTACCGCCGGCTCCACGTCATCGTTGGCGACGCGAATATGAGCGAGGTGGCGACGCTGCTCAAGGTTGGCACCACCGCAATCGTGCTCTCTCTGATCGAGGACGACGAACTGGGGTCCGATCTGGTCCTTGCACAGCCGGTCCCGGCGATCCGGTCGGTGAGCCGAGACGTGGCGCTCACCACCGCCATCCCGCTGAAGTCGGGTCGCCAGATGACCGCGCTCGAGGTTCAGTGGCTGCTTCTCGAGCGCGCCCAGAAGTACCAACGCAGTCGTGGTCTCGACTGTGTCGGGGAGGAGGTGGGTGCAGACGTGATGGTGCGTTGGGAGGCGGTGCTCACGGGCCTCGAACGTGATCGGGCATCGGTCGCCCACTGGGTCGACTGGGTAGCGAAACAACGCATGGTCGAGGGATACCAAGAGCGTCATGGTCTGCGCCACGGCGACAACCGGCTGCGTGCGCTGGACCTGCAATACCACGACATGCGGCCCTCCAAGTCCTTGGCGGGGCGTATGGGTTTCGAACAACTGGTCCCGGAGTCCGAGGTGACGTCGGCGGTGACCGATCCACCGACGTCCACCAGGGCGTATTTCCGGGGACGTTGCCTCCAGAAGTGGCCGAACGACGTTGTGGCGGCGAACTGGGATTCGATGGTGTTCGACGTGGGACGCGAGCCGCTGCGGCGAGTGCCCATGATGGAGCCACTGCGTGGGACCGCTGCGCACGTGGCTAGCGTGATCGACGAGAGCGAGACCGCCGCTGCGCTGCTGGCCCGTCTGGGGTCCGCTGCGTCCAGTGGTCAGGATTGATGTGTCATGCTGGTTCGGCATGACGCCGAGCGAGCGAAGGACGGATGGTCGTGGCTGAGCAGGAGCATCGTCGGAAGGCATCAGCGCCCCGTGCGGACGACACCGTCGTCGAGGAGGCGCCCGTTGCCGGCGAGCAGGGCGAGAAGCTCAAGGCTGAGCTCGACGACCTCCTCGACGAGATCGACGAGGTGCTCGAGAGCAATGCAGAGGACTTCGTGAAGTCGTACGTGCAAAAGGGCGGCGAATAGTCGCCCGGAACGTTGGGCCTCGGGTCACCGGGTCGGGGTCGCCGCTAGCCTCCCGAGGTATGGCGATGCCCTTTTTCCGACCGGGCGATGACCCCGGCGCGAACCTGCCAGAGCTCTTGCGTCGTATCGGCATCGATCCGTTCGCGGTCCCCGAGTCCTTCCGCGGAACGGCCGTCGAGGTGCCGCACGCCACGACCTGTGTCGCACTCCGCTTCGGCAATGGGGTGGTGATGGCTGGAGACCGACGTGCCACCTCGGGTCACCTCATCAGCCACCGTCTGATGGAGAAAGTGGTGGAGGCCGACCGCCTGAGCGCCGTCGCCATTGCCGGCGCTGCTGGCCCGGCGATGGAGATGGTCAAGCTCTTCCAGCTCCAGCTCGAGCACTACGACAAGGTGGAGGGCCAGCCGCTGAGTCTGGAGGGCAAGGCGAACCAGCTCTCGGCGATGGTTCGCCAGAACCTTCCCGCTGCGATGCAGGGTCTCGCCGTCGTCCCGATCTTCGCGGGTTACGACGATCGGCGATCGACTGGTCGCCTCTGGACCTTCGACGTCACGGGCGGCCGGTACGAGGAGCGGGAGTTCGTGGCCACGGGCTCGGGAAGTCTTCACGCGAGCACCGTGATCAAGATCGGGTTCCGCAGCGACCTCGACCGCGGTGCTGCGGTCGATCTGGCCTGCCGGTCGCTCTGGGAGGCGGCCGACGCCGATTCCGCAACGGGCGGGCCCGACACGCTCCGTTCGATCTTCCCCGTCGTGGCCGTGATCGACGCCGACGGTTTCCAGCGCGTCCCGGACGACGAGCTGCGCGTTCGCTACGAGGCCATCGCCGCCCAATCGGTTCGCTGAGGAGGAGCCATGAGCACCCCGTTCTACGTCCCGCCCGAACAGATGATGAAGGACCGCGCCGACTTTGCGCGGAAGGGGATCTCGCGTGGGCGGGCCCTGATTGCCCTCGCGTACGACGGTGGTATCGCGCTGGTTGCTGAGAATCCCTCGAACAATCTGCGCAAGATCTCCGAGATCTACGACCGCATCGCCTTCGCCGGGGTCGGGCGATACAACGAGTTCGACCAACTCCGGGTCGCAGGAGTCCGGGCCGCCGATGTGAAGGGCTATCAGTACTCGCGTGACGACGTCGACGCGCGGGGACTCGCCAATCGGTACGGGGAAATCCTCGGCCAGATCTTCACCCACGACATGAAGCCGATGGAGGTGGAAATCCTCGTTGCCGAGGTCGGCAGGGAGCCGGCGGGCGACCAGATCTTCCACATCCTCTACGACGGCACCGTGATCGACGAGCGGGGCTATTGCGTCCTCGGTGGTGAGGTCGAGCGGATCTCCACGGGTCTCTCGACAGCGTTCCGGGAGTCGATGACTCTGTCTGAGGCACTGCTCGTGGCCACCAGGGCCCTCGCCGGTCCCGACCGGGCGATCCCGGTGGGCGAACTCGAGGTGGCGGTGCTCGATCGCTCGGGACCACGACGCTGCTTCCGTCGCCTGAGCGACGCCCAGGTCGAGCAACTGGTCGCCGCCCAGGCATAGCGGTAGGTTCCGTTGCGTGGAGCGGCGGATCTTTGGCCTGGAGTGCGAGTACGGGGTGACCTGCACCTTGCGCGGTCAGCGTCGCTTGAGTCCCGACGAGGTGGCTCGGTACCTCTTCCGTCGAGTGGTGTCGTGGGGGCGTAGCTCGAACGTGTTCCTCCAGAACGGAGCGCGCCTCTATCTCGACGTGGGATCCCACCCCGAGTACGCCACGCCCGAGTGCGACTCGATCTACGACGTTGTGGTTCACGACAAGGCGGGGGAGCGGATCCTCGAGCAACTGCTGGAGGCTGCCGAGCAACGCCTCCGCGAGGAGGGAATCCGCGGGACCATCTATCTCTTCAAGAACAACACCGACTCGGCTGGGAACAGTTACGGCTGTCACGAGAACTATCTCACCAACCGCCACGATGACACGGCGCACTACGCAGAGGTGCTGATCCCGTTCCTCGTCTCGCGCCAGATTTACACCGGCGCGGGGAAGATCCTCCAGACCGCACGAGGGCCCGCGTACTCCATTGCGCAACGGGCCGAGCACATTTGGGAAGGCGTCTCATCGGCCACCACCCGCAGTCGCCCAATCATCAACACTCGCGACGAGCCGCACGCCGACGCCGAGCGGTATCGGCGCCTCCATGTCATCGTTGGCGACTCCAACATGAGCGAGTACACGAACTTCGTGAAGGTTGGGGCGGCGGCCATCATGCTCCGGATGATCGAGGAGCCGTCGCTGGCGCTGCGGGACCTCACGCTGGAGAACCCGATCAGGGCCATCCGTGAGATCAGCCACGACATGACCTGTCGGCGCAAGGTCCGGCTGGCATCTGGTCGCGAGCTGAGTGCTCTGGACATCCAGCGTGAATATCTGGACCGAGCTCTCAAGTTTGCCGACGGAGTTGGTCTGCCCCCGCTCGAACAGCGTGCTCTCGAGATGTGGGAGCACTGCGTGTCGACGATCGAGAACGATCCACTGAAGCTCGACCGCGAGGTCGACTGGGTCATCAAGTACAAGTTGCTCGAGGCCTATCGAGAGCGACACAGCCTCCCGACCGGACACGTGCGGCTACAACTCGTGGACCTTCAGTACCACGACATCGATCGCAAGCGGGGCCTGTTCTACAAGCTCCAGGACAAGGGTCTGGTGGAGCGGCTGTGCTCCGAGTCCGATATCGAGGCTGCGCTCGAGACGCCGCCGCAGACCACCCGGGCTCGGTTGCGCGGGGAGTTCATCAAGCGCGCCAAGGAACGCAAGCGCGACTACACCGTCGACTGGGTGCATCTCAAGCTCAATGACCAGGCTCAGCGGACCGTGCTCTGCAAGGACCCCTTCAAGAGCCGTGATGAGCGGGTGGAGAAACTGATCGCCTCCCTCTGACGCGCGCTGGCTGCTTTGGCTGCGGCGAGGCCGCAGGTGGTGGGGGAGGAGCCATGGTGAGCGGGTACCGTTCGGGGCGATGAGCAGCGACGACCCGGCCGGATCCACGCCGTCGACGGGTGACGCTGCGGACCCGACTCTCGGGGTCCCGGACGTCACGGCATCGACGGGGGTCGCTGCAGCGGCGCCGGAGGTGGAATCCGAGGGCGTCGGACCCCTCGACGTGACGTCGGCCGGGCAGGGGGCAGATACCCCCACGTCTGAGGCGCAGCCGGCCCAGCGCAGGCGCCGCCGACAGCGCAAGCCCAAGGGGGCCCGGGCACTGCTCGAGTGGGTCATCGTGATTGCCGTCGCGCTCCTCGTGGCGCTCGGCATCCGCCAGTTCCTCTTCCAGCCGTTCTGGATCCCGACCGGCTCGATGGAAGACACCTTGGTCGCCGGCGACCGCGTGCTCGTCAACAAGGCCGCCTACCGATTCCATGACATCCGTCGTGGAGACGTCGTCGTTTTCAAGCGCCCGGACAATTGGGCCGTCGAGGAAGCCGTGAAGGACCTCATCAAACGCGTGATCGGTATTCCCGGCGACACCATCACGATCACGGACTGCTCGGTGTACATCGATGGGCGGCGGCTCGTGGAGCCCTACGTCGACGACCGTTGCACCGAGCCTGCATCCGAGGTGGTCGATCCCGATGGGGACGGCACCTTTGTGGTGCCTGATGGCGTGGTGTTCGTCATGGGCGACAACCGCACCGGCTCGTCCGACAGTCGGGTGAATGGTTTCGTCCCCGAGGACGATGTCGTGGGTCGCGCGTTCGTGCTGATCTGGCCGCTCAGCAACTGGCGTTGGCTCTGACCACAGGTCGGTGTCCCTGCCGCTGGTAGGGCGCTGCGTTCAAGGGGGCGCACCCGACGCGCGTGAACGGATCAGAGGGCAGGCCGTCCGAGTTCGGCGCGGTAGGAATCCATCATCCGATCGACCCAGTCGCTGTAGACCGCATCGAGCCCCATGCGGAACGCGGCAGCGAAGTGCCGTTCGTACTCAATACCCCAGCCGAACGCGACCCGGTCGAACCGATGTACCAGGGTTGCGAGACCGCCTGTCCAGTCCGTGTGGAACAGGTTGAGGCCGTCGATGCCGAGCCGCGCAAGGTCGCTCGCCCGCCTCTCCACGCCCTCCTTGATGCGGTCCAATCGCGTGGAGTCAAGGAGGCGCACATCCGGGTCGAGTTTGCGCAGTGGAACGAGGTGCTCGACGAGCGGTGCGCACAGCCACGTCCGCCCGATGAGTTCGCCACCCGCCTCGCGCAGGAGTCGGACAACGGCCGGACCCGCAGCAGGGTCCTTGAGATCCACGGAAAGATGGAAGTCCTGACCACATCGGTCGATGAGCGATGTCAGGGTCGGTACGTGGGAGGGCAGTTCGGTGCTGCGCAGGTCCCGGATATGGCGGGACCTCAGCCCTCGACGGACGGTTCCGTCGTGGGAGATCACCGGGACACCGTCGGCCGAGAGCCAGACGTCGGTCTCGAGGCCGTTTGCTCCGAGCCGGAGGGCCAACTCGAAGGCCTCCAGGGTGTTCTCCGGGGCGTGCGCCCGGCCGCCACGGTGAGCGAAGCCAATCGGGTGGTCGAGGAGCGAGGGGAGGCGCTGCTGCACGTGGGCATGATGCCACTCGCCGCCTGCAGGGCGGGCGACCGGCCCTCGTACAATCCCTGTCCGTGTTCAACATCACCGGCGGGGAGCTCATCATTGTCCTCATCCTCGCCCTCGTGGTGCTCGGGCCCGACAAGCTCCCCGACTTCGTTCGAAGAGCCGGCCGGGTCTATGGCGAGGTCAAGCGGATGTCCACTGGGTTCCGTACCGAGTTTCGCGACGCCATCGATGAACCCGTGCGCGAGATGCAGGACACGATGAATGTTGCCCGATCGTGGTTCGACGAGGGAATCGCCGAGGTCAAGGATCTGGGTGACGACCTGCGCACAGCAGCCGACTTCACCGATGCAGACGACGACCCCAACTTCTACGACGACGAGGGGCGTCTCATCACAGCGCTGCCGGCGGAGCAGGTTTCGCCGGCGTCTGCACCGGACGCTGATCAGCCTGCCCCCCGCGGCGAGAACGGTGCCGAGCGGCTCCCGGACGTGATCGACAGCGACGTGGACGCAGACGAGACGGTTGCCGACCCCGGTTCGGTCTCGGACGCGTTCGGCGAGCGACGTCGGCCCGTCCTGCCCGACCGCCGGGAGACGGCCGATGGTTCAGTGGATGCCTTTGGCGGTCTGACCCGGCGGCCGCGTGCTGACGGAACGGCGACATGAGGCTTCGTAACCCCTTTCGCTCGAGCATCCCGAAGCTGAAGACACCCAGCGACACGATGTCGCTGCGCGATCACCTCGCAGAGCTCAGGGTCCGCATCGTTCGGGCCGTGCTCGCCGTGGCACTCGGCTTCACGGTGATCATCGTGTTCTACAAGTCTGTGCTCGACTTCCTGTCGAGGCCTCTTCTCCACCTGTGCAACGACGGTGTCGTGAAGCCGAATGCAGGTGGGACCTGCACCGAGCTCATCTCGCTCGGGCCGATTGATGCCTTCGGGGCGAGAGTGAGCATCTCGGTGTACGGCGGGCTGATCATCGCTCTGCCCGTGGTCATGTGGCAGCTGTGGCGGTTCATCTCTCCTGCGCTGCACCACAGGGAGAAGAAGTACGCCGTCTGGTTCGTGCTCTCGTCCGTCGGACTGTTCCTGCTCGGCTGCACGATTGCCTACCTCACGCTCGAACCGGCGCTTCGTTTCCTCATCGACTTCGGTCAGGCGCAGCCCACCTACCAGATCTCGAAGTACATCTCGTTCGTCGGCCTCATGGCGGCAGCCTTCGGCATCGGGTTCCAGTTCCCGGTGCTGCTGGTGTTCCTGCAACTCGTCAACGCCGTGAACTGGCGCCAGTTGCTCTCGTGGTGGCGCTACGCGTTGGTGCTCATCGTGGTGCTCGCTGCAGCCATCACCCCGAGCGGCGATCCCATCAGCCTTGTCGCCCTCGCCGTCCCGATGACGGTGTTGTACTTCTTCTCGGTGATCGGTGGTCGGATCATCGAGTTGCGACGCCTGAAGAAGGCTCGCTCTGCCGGGGACTGAGTCCACCGTGGGAACCCCGGATTCCTCGGGCTCCCGGCCCGGGCGCGAGTCGCTCGTCTCGGGGTACGACTTTGCCCTGGATCGATTCCAGATCGAGGCGCTGGACGCCCTCGATCGAGGGGAGTCCGTCCTTGTCGCAGCACCGACCGGGAGCGGCAAGACCGTCATCGCCGAGTACGCGATCGCCTGCGCGCTCGCCGAGGGCCGTCGGGCCTTCTACACCGCTCCCATCAAGGCACTTTCCAATCAGAAGTTCAGCGATCTTCGCCTCGTGCACGGTCCCGAGAACGTGGGATTGCTCACCGGCGACAACGTCGTGAACGCCGACGCCCCCGTAGTGGTGATGACCACCGAGGTCTTGCGCAACATGATCTACGCCCGCTCCCCGGCGCTGGATCATCTGGCCTATGTGGTCCTCGACGAAGTTCACTTCCTGCAGGATGCGTATCGCGGCCCCGTCTGGGAAGAGGTGATCACCCACCTCGACCATGCAGTGCAGTTGGTATGTCTCTCGGCGACGGTGAGTAACGCCGACGAGGTGAGCGAGTGGATCAGCACCGTGCGTGGGACCACCTCGTGCGTGGTGGAGACGAAGCGCCCGGTCCGCCTCGAGAGCCTGTACATGGTGGGCGACCGGACGATGGGCCGTCGACACCTGCTTCCCGTTCTGGAGAGAGCGCGCCCGAATCCCGAGGCACAACGACTCGACAACGAGGGTCGACGCATGTCGCGCAAGGGTGGGCGCGCCCACGCCCGACGAAAGTTGGTCACGCCGACGCGGCTCGAGGTGGTCGAGATGCTCGACGAGGAGCGATTGCTGCCTGCCATCTACTTCATCTTCAGTCGCAACGCGTGCGACGATGCCGCTGCTCAGTGCCATCGGGCGCACATCGTCCTGACCGATGCGGTCGAGCGTCGACGTATCAGGGAGATCGCCGAGGCACGCCTGTCCGGTCTCTCCGACCACGACCTGGACGTGCTCGGAGTCGAGCAATTCCTGGCCCAGTTGGAGAACGGGATCGCCGCCCACCATGCGGGAATGATCCCGCCGTTCAAGGAGACGGTCGAGACCTGCTTCGTGGAGGGACTCGTGAAGGTGGTGTTTGCAACCGAGACCCTCGCTGTCGGTATCAACATGCCAGCCCGGAGTGTCGTCATCGAGAAGCTCACCAAATTCACGGGGGAGCACCACACGTTTCTCACCGCCGGTGAGTTCACACAGCTCACGGGTCGAGCCGGTCGTCGAGGCATCGATACTGAGGGCCACGCCGTGGTGCTCTGGAATCCCTTCATCACGTTCGATCAGGTAGCCACGCTCGTGACGAGCAGGTCCTTCCACCTCAACTCGGCGTTCCGGCCCACGTACAACATGGCCGCAAATCTCGTTCGCACCTACAGCGCCGAGGAAGCCCATCATCTCCTGAACCTCTCGTTCGCCCAGTACCAAGCCGATCGCGACCTCGTACGCATCGAGGCCCGCATAGAACGTCGATCCGAGCACCTTCGACGTCTGCGTGAGGACGCAGCCAGTCCCTTTGGCGACATCGAGGACTTCCGTGCGCAGCGTCAGCATGGCGCCGTCGGTCACGGGGAGGAACGTGACATTGACCTCGCACTGGCGAAGCTGCGCCCGGGCGACGTGTTGTACGTCCGAAAGGGAACCTATTCCGGTCCGGCCGTGGTGCTCACGGTTGCTGCCCGAAAGTCGGGGATGAAGATCACCGTGCTGACGCGGAGTCGTCTCGAGGTGACCTTCACTGCGGCCGATTTCGACAGGGCGCCAGTCGCTATCGGGTCGATCGAGCTGCCGCAGCCCTTCGCCCCCGGACGACCAGAGTTTCAGCGAGAGACCCTCGAACGACTGGCCCGTGAGTCCCTGCGCGGGCGGGATGTTGCGCCGCAGGACGCCGCCCACGGTCCGCAGACCCATCCCGTCGAGGAGGACCCGGATCTCGAGCACCGGCTCTCGCTCTCGGTGCAGGCCGACCGCGTGGCGCGAGAGATTGAGGGTCTTCGCGAGCGGGTCGGCGGACGCTTGCGTTCGGTCTCACGTCAATTCGACCGGGTGCTCGGTGTGCTCGAGCGACGCGGCTACGTCTCGTCGTGGGTTCTCACCGAACGCGGACAGATTCTCGCCCGGCTGTTTCACGAGTGCGACCTCTTGGTTGCCGAGGCCCTGCACGCACGCCTGCTGGACGGCCTCGACGCGCCGCATCTTGCTGCTCTCGTTTCGGTCTTTGTCTACGAGCACCGGAGTCCAGAGCCCCCGCCCGAGCCATGGTTTCCCTCCGGAGCCATGCGTACCCGTTTCAACCGGATCTCGGCGCTGAGCCAGGAGATCCGTGTGGAGGAGGAGCGGAACGGGATGACTCCCCATCGTGCCCCCGACCCGACATTCGTGGCGATCTCCTATGCGTGGGCCTCTGGTGAGGGGTTCGCCGAGATCGTCGATGCCGAGGACCTCTCCGGCGGGGACTTCGTTCGTACGACGAAGCAACTCATCGACCTGCTGCGCCAACTTGCTCTCGTTTCCCCGGAGCGCGCCACGCGGGCGGCTGCGGCCGATGCGGCAGACCGACTCTTCCGTGGTGTGGTCGCCGCATCGTCGATGGTCTCCGGGGTGGAAGGCGAAGAGGTCGAAGGGTGACCATCCGCAAGGGGGAGGACTGGGGCTCAGAGATCGTCATTCCCGAAGGAATCGTCGTTGCTGCCGACGATGAAGCACTCTTCTCCCACCTGAATTCCGGTGTCATTCCCGCCTCGATCGCAGTGCTCTCCGGCGACCTCGCGCGCACGGTCTCGTCATCGGCGGACTCCAGCAGATACCGCCATGGCGAGAGGGCGATCGGCGCCCCACTCGATCTCCTCGAGGTCACCCACGATGGAGGTGTTCATCGCGCAGCGAGCCATGTGGTGGCACGGCGCTCATGGTTGCGTGGACCGGTGATTGTCGTGGCGAACGCCCAGTTCATCGGTGAATGGGACGTCGCCCCGCGTTCGCATCCGAACGACGGGTACATGGACATCACCGAAGTCGATGAATCGATGTCGCCGGGGCAACGGGTGCTGGCGAGGCGCCGACTGCCGACGGCCACGCATTTGCCGCATCCGGGTCTTCGAACGTTGCGGTCTCGTGAGCAGAGTTGGGACTTCGCGAAGGGCCTTGATCTCTTCGTAGACGGTGTACGGATCGGACGGACGCGGCGGCTCGCCGTGCGGGTCCTTGCCGACGCAACGTCGATCATTTTCTGAGGGGCTAAGGTCCTGTCCGTGGGCAGTCTCGATATTTCGACCGCAAAACAACGTGTCTGTGACGAAGTGGACCGGCTGTCCGGGCGCCTGGTCGAGGTGTCACACAGGATTCACGCCCAGCCCGAGTTGAACTACGCAGAGGTCTTCGCGCACGACCTGCTCACGTCCGTTCTGGAGGAGGCCAGTCTGAGGCCGCAGCGTTCGGCGTTCGGGGTCGACACCGGTTTCCGGGCTGAGGCAGGTTCGTCCGGTCCGAACGTGGGCGTACTGCTGGAGTACGACGCACTGCCCGAGATCGGTCACGCGTGTGGGCACAACATCATTGCGGCGGCGGGTCTCGGCGCAGGGCTGGCTCTCGCTTCGGTCGCCACGGCCTGCGGGGGCCGCGTCGCAATCATCGGTACGCCGGCCGAGGAGGGTGGCGGCGGAAAGATCGCCATGGCGCGCCGGGGGGCGTTCGACGATCTCGATGCAGCGATGATGATCCATCCTGCCGACGCTGACATCGTGAGGATGGACACCATCGCGGTGCAGCAGATGTCGGTCTCGTTCACGGGTCGAGCCGCACATGCTGCGGCGGCACCGGAACAGGGTCGCAACGCCCTCGATGCAGCGGTCCTGTCGTACATGAACGTGGCTGCCCTTCGACAGCACATTGACCGTTCCGAGCGGCTGCACGGGATCTTCACGAGGGCAGGCGACAAGCCCAACATCGTTCCGCACGAGACCGAGATGCTCTGGTATGCGCGTTCGGCCACCATTGAGACGCTCCAGCCACTCAAGAACCGCCTAGCGGCCTGTATGGAGGCGGGGGCCGTTGCGACGGGCTGCACCTGTGAGTGTGCGTGGGAGGGTCACACCTACTCGGACATGCGCGACAACCAGCCACTCCTCGCCGCGTACGTCGCCAACATCTCCGCGCTCGGCCGAGTAGTGCAGGATCCTGCGGCGGGCGGGCGGCGCGTGGTGGGGTCCACCGATATGGGGAACGTCAGTTATTTGGTTCCTTCGATCCACCCGATGATCGGGGTGGCGCCCGAGGGCGTCGCGATTCACACTGCAGAGTTCGCCCGATGGGCAGCCTCGTCTGCGGGTGATGCAGCGGTCATCGACGGGGCCAAGGCGCTGGCGATGACGGCGGTGGATCTCTGGCTCGATCCGGTACTGCTCGACGGGGTTCGTTCAGCCTTCGGTCCGGGACCCGATCGCTCTGTTCTGTCCTGACCAGGCGGACGGTTCAACCCCCCTGACCTGCGAGGATTCAACCTCGCAGAAGATGCCCGAAACGGCGGGGCCGGCCACCTACCATGACCGCCGGTGAGGCGGCACGGGAGCAGACGGCGGTGACGGTCTACGTCCCGGAGGAGTACACGGCAGAGGAGTCAGAGATTCTTCGCCGCTACTTCACGAATCTGGATGGCCCGGTGTTCGCGCTCGTGAACCTTCCCGAGGTCGTGAAGGGCGCCCTGTTCGCCCGGTACTCGCGGAGCGCAAAGAGTCTCCGCCGGCTGTTCTTGGATGAGTTCGTGGGTGACCTCGACATCTCGGGTGACCAGACGGTGGATGCCACGGTGGGCCTTCATCGGGCAGAAGAGCTCTACGAGCGGGTCTTCCTGGAGTACGGCGACGATTCGGTTGCGCAACTCGGTGGGGTGCATCTTGCGTGCGAGCAGGCCTCGAACGTGCTCACGAAGGTGCTCGAGTGGGGTCGATTGATGAGCTACCTCGAGCAGAGCACCCGCTACATCGCTTACGACGCACGACTCGGCGGTCGCTACCGCTTCTACCGGGACCCGGTGGTGCTTGCGAGCAGGGTGGGTGCCCGGTACGTGGGCGATATGGACCGGATGTTCGACGCGTACAGCGAACTCGTGACCGAGGTGACCGAGCACGTCCGGTCCACCGTGCCGCGAGATCCGCGGGACTCCGACTTTGTCTATCGTCAGGCCACGCGGGCCAAGGCGCTCGATGCGGTTCGCGGCCTCCTGCCCGCAGCCAGTCTCTCCAACGTGGGGATCTACGGATCGGGTCAGGCGTTCGAGGCGCTGCTGCTCCGAATGCGCGCTCATCCGCTCCCGGAGGCTCGCCAGTACGCCGACATGATGCTTCACGAGATGCGCAAGGTGATCCCGAGTTTCTTGCGCCGAGTCGACGTTGCAGATCGCGGTGTTCGCTGGAGTCGCTATCTCGAGGACACGCGGGTGGACACTGCGGATGTGGTTCACCGCCTCTTCGGGGACGCGGTCGTCGACCCGGCGCCCGGTGTGGCGCTGGTCGATTTTGACCCCGAGGGCGAGGACAAGGTGCTGGCGGCGGTGTGCTACCCGCACACGAACCTGCCGGAGGACCAGATCCTCGAGCGCGTTCGTCGCCTGTCGACCGATGATCGTGTGGCCCTGCTGCGTGCTTATATCGGCGACCGCAGCGCGAATCGTCGCCACAAGCCCGGGCGAGCCTTCGAGCGGACCGACTACCGCTTCGACGTGCTCTCCGACTACGGCGCATTCCGCGATCTGCAGCGGCACCGACTGCTCACCATCGAGTGGCAACCACTGACGCCGTATCACGGCTACTCGCGGCCTGAACTGGTCGATGAGGCTGGGGTCGCAGATCGTTTCGACGAGGTGATGGATCGCTCTGCCGCGCTCTACGACCTCATGGCCCCCGAATTCCCGGTGCAGGCTCAGTACGCAGTCTCGATGGCGTACCGCGTTCGGTATGTCATGCAGTTCAACGCTCGCGAGGCGATACACCTGCTGGAGCTGCGTTCCAGTCCGCAGGGACATCCGGCCTACCGGCGTGTGGCGCTCACCATGCATCGCCTCATCGCCGAACAGGCAGGACACCGGGCGATTGCGGCCGCGATGACGCATATCACCGAAGCCGCTCCCGGTCTCGAGCGCCTCGAGGCCGAGCGTCGGGCCGAGCAGCGTCGACTCCGACCCGACTGAATCCGGGTTCGCCCGGGCCCTCCGGGCGGGATGGCACCCCGTTGGGGGACGTACGTCACAGCGAGGGCGTTGCGGTGCGTTCGGTGGTGTGCAATCCGAGGACACAACGTATGATGCGCGCCCGCGAGGGGCGTCAGGTGGAGAGGACAGGAATGGCCGACGACGAGATCGACGACGAGACCGACGAGGAAGAGCTGGACGAAGTGATCGCGGACGATGATGCCGAACTCGATCCGGACGAACTCGACGAGGACTTCGAGGAACTCGAGGAGGACGACGAATTCGGCGATGACGACGCGGCCGAGGGCGATGACGACGAGGACGAGGCCGGTGTCGCTCAGCCTCGTCGCCGTGCCGGCGAGGACGAGGACGAGGACGAGGACCTGCTCGCTCCCGACGACGTCGAGGCCGATCTCGACACGATTCTCAAGGACCGTCTTGTGGCCGCCGCCGAGGAGGGCGAGGACGAGGACGAGGAGGTCGAGACAGACGACCGAGGCTCGGAGACTGATCGTCTTCAGCCGAAGCGCGCGGACGAGACCCTCTGCAAGACGTGTTTCTTGTTGGTCCGTCGGAACGCTCCGGGATGCCCGGTCGGTGACGACACCTGTCCGCTGTTCACGGGCTCATGAGCGAGCACTCGTCCCCGCGTCCGTCTGCTGTCGAGGTGGTGCTCTTCGCGCCGATCGGCGCGGCTCTGGCCCTGCGTGACAACGCTCCGCAGTGGGCATCGCAGGGGCGCGCCCGGGTCGAGACCCGGATCCGTGTGGCCAAGATGATCGGTGAGTTTGCGGTCCGCACCGGTATCAAAGAGTTGGAGCGCCGGGTCGCAGGCCGGTTCCCGAGTCGGGACACCTCGTCGTCGAGCGACGCCGAAACCCAAACGGCCTCGAACCACGTCGAGACGAGCGACGCGGGTGCCTCCACCACCAGTTCGGCGAGCGCCCCGGCCCCCGTCCACTCCCTGTTACCTGGTCCGCCCGTAGCCTCCCTGCCCATTCCTTCGTATGACTCGCTCGCTGCATCTCAGGTGGTTGAGCGACTCGAGGGACTCTCGTCCGATGAGCTCGAGTCGGTGCGCGCATACGAACTCGCCGGTCGGCACCGTCAGACGGTTCTGCACCGCATCGACCAACTCCGGGAGTCATGAACACCTTCGTCCGGCCCGCCTCGGCGTCGGACCTCGCTGACCTCGTCGAGTGCGAGTCCCAGTACCGGATGGCCGTCGGCGCCGTCGAGCGCGGAGGCGCAGAACTGCTCGCTGAGTCGCCCGTCGCAGGGCCGTCGGGCTGGGGTGGTCGGCTCGAGAACCCCGAGTGGGAAGTGGTGGTCGGCGGTATCGACGGAGTGGTACTGGGGCTCTGCGCTGGGCGACTGGATCCCGGGACACATACTGCGCGGATTGCGCTGCTCTGGGTTCATCCCGGAGCCCGCGAAGTGGGTCTGGGTGAGGATCTCCTCACGTCGTTCAGCGAGGCCGTCCGCGCCAGTGGGGCGACCCGTATCGAGGCCGTAGCGCTTCCCGGTGACCGAGACACCAAGAACCTCTTCGAACGGGCCGGCCTCGTCGCCCGCCTCATCGTCGTGAGCTCGCGTCTGTGAGTGCGGGTAACGGTCATCCGGAGGTCTGTGTCGGAACCGTGGTGATCGCAGGCGACCACGTGCTGCTGATCCGTCGGGGTCGAGGCGCAGCAGTGGGGCTCTGGAGCGTGCCGGGCGGACGCGTCGAGTTCGGTGAATCGCTCGAGACTGCGGCACTGCGCGAGCTCGCCGAGGAGACCGGCCTGACTGCGCCGTCGGCTACCTACCTCGGACATGTGGAGCGAATGGACGACACGTGGCACTTCGTGATCCATGACTACCTCGTTCGTCTCGACTCCATCCCGAGTGATCCGCTGCTCGCCGGAGACGATGCCACCGACGCCGCTTGGGTGCCTCTCGATGCACTCGCCGATCATGACGGCGTCGTGCCAGGTCTGGTGGAGTTCCTGCGCGAGCACCGCGTGCTCGGCCCGTGACGCCTGGTCAGGCACCCTTCCAGTTCGGGGTGCGCTTCTCGATGAAGGCCGTGAGGCCCTCCTTGGTGTCCTCGCTCGCCAGCACTCCGGCGAAGACCTCGTTGGTGAGGCGCTTGAGCGTGTCGTCGTTCTCGTACGCCGAGGCGAGGACCACCTTGCGGCTTGCCCAGACAGCGAGTGGGGCGTTTGCGGTGATCTGCCCCGCAAGGCGCAGCGCCTCGTCGACGGCCTGACCGGGTTCCACCAGTCGACTGATCAACCCGAGTTGGTAGGCGCGTTCGGCGGGAATCGGCTCGCCAGTAAGGATCGCTTCCATCGCGGCCGCTTGACCGATCGCACGAGGGAGACGGAACAACCCGCCTGCGCCCGCGATGAGATTGCGTTTCACCTCGGCGAGCCCGAACGATGATCGCGTCGTGGCGACCACCAAGTCGCACGCCAGCGTCAGTTCCAGCCCGCCGGCAGTAGCGAGGCCGTCAACGGCGGCAATCACCGGCTTGCGCCGCTCCCGGTAGACGAAGCCACCGAAACCACCGCGCTTGGTGTTGAGGCGAGCGCCGTCACCGGAGTTGACGGCCTTCAGGTCTGCGCCCGCACAAAAGACGGGTCGCTCCTGACCGTCGGTGTTCGCCCGAAGGATCCCGACCCACACCGACGTGTCATCTTCCATGCGGTCCACGGCCGCCTCGAGGGCCGCGGCCAACTCGCCGTTGACGGCGTTGCGGGCGTCAGGGCGGTTCAGCGTGATGAGCGCGACACGACCCTGGCTTTCGTACTGGACGATGTCGGTCACAGCGTCGGCTCTGTCTCGGCGTTGGCGTCTGCCGCAGCGGCGTGCGTCGGTTCGGCGCTCGGCACGGGCTCAACCGCGCTCGGGGCCTCGGGAGCGGGATCAGGCGCAGCGGCGTCGGGCGCCGGCGGGGCTGCTACGGGGCGGGCATTGCCGCGCACGCCGGGCTCAGCGGGGCGTTGGGCTGGCTTTCGCTCGGGCCGCCGCGGCCCACGGGGCGGCTTGGGCATCGGGGTTCCCGGGGCGACGGACACGCCAAAGAGTGCTGCAATTTGCGGAACGGCCGGGGCGAGGCGCGTGATCGTGGTGCGGAGTTCGTCGCTGACCTGAGTCGGTGCAGCGGCGGGTGTGACGAGCGTCCTCACGGGTGAGAAGGCCACTGACTCGACCAGAGCGATCCAGCGTTCGCTGGAGGCGTCGGCCGTAAGACCTGCCGCGGCAGCCCCGGCGAGGCGTGCAGCGAGTTCCTCGGGCAGACGAGTACCGGCCTTGGGCGGTTCACCAGCCATCTTGAGCGCACGGACCACTCTGCCGATCTCGACCGCTGTTGCGATGTCTTCGAGCCATTCACCCATCGCTTTCTCCTGCTTGGCGGCGAGGGCTGTCTTCAGAGTGGCGGCCAGTGAACGCGTCGATTCGTCACGCACGATGATGGGATCCTCGCCCGATGCAACGACGGATCGCAGATCTTTCAGGTCGAGGTCATCGAGGTCGCGCTGTGCAGCCTCTGCGCGGTCGAGCCATTCGGCGACGCGTAGTTTGGGCATGAGTTCCTCGGCCATGCGCATGACCGAGGGCTCCGGCATCTCGGGCTTCCCCTCTGCCTTCAGTTGCGTGTTGTGCTCCCGGATGCGCTGGCGCACGGCCGCCTGACCCTGAAGCGCAAGTTCCGCAATCGCGCGCTGTTCCTCGGGAATCGCTGCAAGCACCTCGGTGCGGTGCGCGCGTCCGGGCTTCAGACGCTTTGCCTTGGGGCGCTGTGGCATCTCGGGCGGGGGAGCGAAGTGGGGGCGCTGTTCGCGCCGTTCACGCGGAGGTCGATCTCCGCGAGGTGCTCGTGCCTCACCTTCGGGACCACGACGGCTGTCGCCACGGTCGTTGCGATCTCGCGGCTCTCGACCCTCTCTCGGTGCCCGGCGATCACCGCGACCATCGCCCCCCGGTCGGTCCCGTCGGGGCCGCCGGCCGTCGCCGGAACGGTCGCGCTGGGCCAACTGCACGCTGATCGGCTCGAAGGGTCGATCGGACGGCTTGATCTCGAGTCGATTCGGTTCCTTGCGCACTCGGCCACCGCCGGCGACCGAGAGGATCGTGATGCCGTCGACATCGAGATCGGCCTCGGCCTTGAGAACGTCGCCGACCTTTGCCCCACCGGGAAGGATGCCGCCATCGAGTACCCCCTTGGGCTCTCGTGCACCCGCAGCTCGCCAGGTCCAGGTCCCGTCGGGGCGCGTGCTTGTCAACTCGATGTCGATCCGTCGGGACATAGCCGGAAACGCTAGACGCTGGCGGGTGCAATCCCCTACCGGAGCGAGGCAACACCATAGAGAGCCGCCGGTGTGCGGCCACCGCGACCGGGTCGGGCTGCAGGCCCGGGCGTCGCATCACCTACCGTGAAGGCGTGGCCATCTACGCACTCGGATCCAGCGAACCGTCCATTCATCCCAGCGCTTTTGTTCATCCCGACGCCGTCGTCATCGGGAACGTCACGATCGGAGCGCAGAGCTCGATCTGGCCGTCTGCCGTGCTCAGGGGCGATGACGGCGCGATTGTGATCGGCGAGCGGACCTCCATTCAGGATGGCTCGGTGCTCCACACCACGTCGCACTCGCCGACGACGGTGGGCAACGACTGCGTCGTGGGCCACCTCGTCCATCTCGAGGGCTGCATCATCGAGGACCTTTGCCTGATCGGCGTCGGGTCGATTGTTCTCCATCGGGTTCGGGTGCGGACCGGTGCGGTGGTGGCAGCAAACTGTGTTCTTCTCAACGACACCGAGGTGCCGGCTGGTGCCTTGGCTGTGGGTACACCAGCGGTCATCAAGGAAGGTCGCGCCCGCCCCGACGACATCAAGAGCGGCGTGCAGTCGTACCTCCACAAGGTCGATCGTTACGAGCGAGAGCTCCGCCGGATCGACTAGGGGCCGAACCGTGCTCCCGAACGATCCGCACGTTCTGGTCGTCGTCGTCGAGTGCACTGTCGGGAACGCTGAGTTGGTGAGCGACCTTCTCTGGTCGCTCGGCGCCGGTGCGATCGAGGAACGCGCGTCGGGAACGGTCGTCGAGTTGCGCTCCAGTTTCGGCGATGACCACCAAGCCGTGTCGGACCATCTTGCGGAGCACTTGGTCGATGTTGGGTGTACGTGGCGCCTCGAGGAGGTTGACCCGACTGTGTCCGAGAGGTGGCGTTCGTTCGTGGGGACGACTCTCGTCGACGACCTGATCTCGGTTCGCCCATCGTGGATCGTGCCGTCGAGCGAGGCCCGACCGATCGAACTGGTCATCGAACCCGGCTCGACCTTCGGCCTCGGTAATCATCCGACCACTGTGGCCTCGATCCGTGCGCTTCGCCGGGGGCTTCGCTCGGGCGACGCCGTTCTCGATGTCGGGACCGGTAGCGGGGTGCTGGCGATCGCTGCCGTTCGCCTCGGGGCCGCTCATGCCCATGGCGTGGACATCACGCCAGCGAGCCTGCAGGTAGTGGCGGACAATGCGGCCCGGAACTCGGTGGCAGGGCGCGTCAGCGTGAGCACGTCGGCGCTCGCTTCGCTGAACGGTGATCGTTTCGACGTCGTGGTGGCGAACATCCTCGGCCCGACCCTCATCGAGCTTGCTCCCGAGCTGGTGCGCCTGACCGGCCGGTTGCTGGTGCTCAGCGGTCTGCTCGTCGAGCGGTACGAGCACTTGCTCGAACACATGCATCCGCTCCGGCTCGAGGCAGTCGAGACAGTCGATGGTTGGGTAGCGCTCAGCCTCGTGCGATGAGCCAGTCGATCGCAGATCGTTCGGGGAGCGACGGGACAGCACCATGAGCAAGGGTGGCGAGGGCCCCGGCGGCACTAGCGCGGGTGAGTGACTCCTCGAGAGACAGTCCCTCTGCGAGGGCGGCGGCCAGAGCGCCGCAGAAGGCGTCGCCCGCTGCGACGGTATCGACGGCCTCGACGGCGAACGCTGGTATCTGTCGGGTCTCACCGCTGCGCACGACCCGGCAACCACGATCGCCCTCGGTGATGACGAGACAGGGCACCTTCGAGACATCCCCGAGCAAGGGATATTCATGCTCGTTCGGCACGAGGATGTCGACGAGGCTGAGAACCCTTGAGGAGATGGTGCGGGCCGGAGCGGGGTTGAGGATCGTCGTGGCCCCTGCCGAGCGGCCGAGGCGGAACGCCGTCTCGATGGCGTGGTCGGGCACCTCGTGCTGTGCAAGGACCACGCGTGCACCTGCGATGAGTCGCTCTGCCGCGTTGACCACTGCTGGATCGACCGAAGCGTTGGCACCGGGGACCACAATGATCAGGTTCGCCCCGTCGTCGCCGACGCCGATGACAGCACGGCCCGTCGGTGTACCGGGGACCGTCACGAGTCCGGCCGTGTTGATCCCGTCGTCAACGGCGACCTGGCGCAGTGAACGTCCGGCGTCGTCGTTGCCCACAGCGCCGATGAACGAGACTGTGGCCCCGGCGCGGGCAGCGGCGACCGCTTGGTTGAGGCCCTTGCCCCCGGCTGCCTCGACGAAGCCGTGCCCGATCACGGTCTCGCCGGGCGTGGGCAGGCGTTCGGTCAGCGCAATGAGATCGAGGTTCGCGCTCCCGACAACACAGACCGCTCCGCCCACGTCAGTGCGACTCCGGTCGGAAGATCGGCGCGCGCTTCTCGCGGAAGGCTGCGACTGCCTCGTGGTGCTCGGGCGAGGAGAAGCATTCCTCGAGGGCAGCAAGTTCGCGCTGCTGGACGAGGCGCAGATCGGTCTCGACGGCGTTCTGGGTGAGCAGCTCTTTGGTGAGACGCAGCTGACGATCCGGATTCGCTGCGTACGTGCGCGCCACGTCCATTGCGCTGTCGATCAGGTGCTCAGGTTCGCTCACGCGGTCGACGAGGCCGAGGACGTGTGCCTCCTCTGCGGTCACCAGGCGCCCCGAGAGACAGAGGTCGCTGGCCCGGCCGAAGCCCATCCGGGCGACGAGCCAGCGCGTCGATGCAAGTTCAGGCACCAGACCCATCTTGATAAAGCCCGTCCCGAGTTTCGCCGAGCGCGCGGCAACGATCTGATCCACCGGGAGGATCTGGGTGAGGCCCACCCCGATGGCGGCACCGTTCACCGCGGCGACGATCGGCTTTGAGCTGCGGATGAGCGACACCCAGTCAACGCCAGCGGGCATCCCGGCCTGTTCGTCGGCCGCCTCAGCGTCGCTCCGTGAGCCCGACATCCGTTTCTGAAACACGGCCTCGGTATCAGCCCCGGCGCAGAACCCGCGCCCCGCCCCGGTGATCACGATCGCTCCGATTCGCGGGTCCCGATTCGCCGACTCGATCGCGTGGGCCTGTTCGCCAGCCATGACCGGGGTCCAGGCGTTCATCCGATCGGGCCGGTTGAGGGTGATCAGCAGGACCTCGCCCCGGGTCTCGGTGAGGATCTGTTCGTAGGTCACGTGGCCCCCTGTGTGTGTCCGGCGATTCGCGCTCGTGCGTGGCGAACCGTATCAATCGGCATCGGCGCAGGGGCAGTCCTCAGCGGAGCGCAGCCCGCATCGGCGTGACATCGAAGCGCTCGAACGCCGGGAGGTAGCGGGTGACGGCCTCGCGCCGGAACTGCTCGCAGAGGTCTGGCCTGAAGAAGCGTGCCCCTTCTCGCACTACGTAGTTGAGGATGAAGAAGCGATACGTCTCGGGGATGAAGTCGACCTCGGCATCGGAGAGCGGAAAGACTTCGTGATACGCAGAAAGGAAGCGTTGGAACTGGGGCTCCACGAGGGTGTGGGGGCTGTAGGTCCAGTGCGTGCGATCACCGGTGCGGCTCGAGACACGCGAACAGAAGTAGAAGTCCATGAGTCGCGGTTCGATCCGGAACCAGTCGTAGTCCCAGCGACTGAACAGGCGGAACGATCCGTCCGGCTGCTGGTCAACCGAGAAGTTGCCGAGATTCCAGTCGATGAGCACCGGGATCCGACGCCAGTAGTCGTAGCGAATGCGCTCGAGGGTCATGAGGAACTCGTGGGTATGGCGATGCAGTCGGCCGACTTGTTCTGCGGCGAGGCCAAAGTTCCGCGGGGCGAAGGGGCTCTCGAGGAGTTCCAGCAGATGGATGGCGTCGGACTTGATCGACTTCGAGGAGGGTGGCAGCCGGTCCACGATGGAGTCGCACGCACGGTGGAATTCGGCGATCTCGCGGCCGAAGTTCTCGACGAGTTCGTTGGTGAGGACACGGGGGAGAGCAGTCCGTCGCTCGACCTCGTTGTAGAAGGCCACCCAGAGCGTGCCGTCGTACCACGTGAACGGTCGCTCACCGATCGTCAGGACATCGGCGAGCATGCCCTCGAATCGAGTACCGCGCAGTGCGACCGCGCAGGCATGGAGTCGATCGTGATCCTCGGCAAAGAGGAAGTACGAGCCGTAATTCGAGACCTTCGCGATGACGGCCGAGTCGTCCTCGAGGCCCACCCGGAACACATGGTTCGTCGACACGAATGCCGACACCTCGGTGATCTGTCGGATCCGGCGGGGGTCACCCGACGACGCCCAGGCGGCGATCAGTGCTGCCTCGTGTTGGTCGGCCGGGCGTTCCATGTCCCGTATTGTGGCCGAGCCCTGTGCTGTGTAGGGGACACGTCTGTGCCCGTGGCGTCAGACGCAGATCTTGTATCCCTTGGCCCCGAAGCAGAACCTGTCGCTCCCACTGTCGTAGGAGACGCCGTAGGTCCCGAGATAGTTCCAGTCCCCACCGAGGCCGAGGTACGCCTTGGCCTGGAGATCGAAGCTGAGGCTGACCGACGCGCTGAGCGGTGAGGAGTCGACCTTGACCGTTACCGAGACGTTACCGCTGACCGTTCCCTTGAGCCCACCCCAAGAGTCGCCGGTCTTGCCGCTCTCGGAGAAGGAGTCGGAGTATGTCTTGGAGTAGTCGAATCCCCAGTCCTCGCCGATCGGGATGTCGCTGAAGCTCCACGTCTTGCCCGCCTTCTTGTAGTCGAAGGCGAAGGTCGCATCGACATCGCCGAGACACGATGTGGTGATGCACATGTAGAAGTTCATACCCGCAGTGATGGTCCCGAGGGCGCCGAGGCCGATGCTCGATGACCCAGCGAAGGACAGACTCGTCCACTCCGGTGACCAACTCTTGCGCAGCGAGTAGCGGCCACCCTTGGCAACCGGCGGCTCCCCGAACGCGTCGGCGGCACCGTTGATGAACTTGAACAGGCCTCCGGTGTTCCCCGAGATGGTGAGGGAGAACAAGGGGTCGGTGAGCCACTTCTTGCACCCGAAGATCGGTACGACGCAGGTGGGGTTCTTCCTGATTCCGTAACCGACCCTGACCCCGAGTTGGTCGACGAGTGCCGACCTCTTCGGGAGGTCGGCCGTGGCCGAGAAGTCCCAGCCAAGTGGTGCACCGGCCGCAGACGCGAACGAGCCGGTCAGTCCGAACTTCAGCCCGAACAGATTGATGTCGCCCGAGGCCGTGTACGACGTGAACGCGGTCCCGATGCCCTCGGCGTTGACGCTCATCGTCGCCGAGAGTCCCTTGCCGAGGTCGATACGGCCGTCGCCCTTTGCGGTGCAGAGGGGTCCGGTCGGCAGTGCTCGGCATCCACCCGTCACGGTGATTCCGTTGTTGTTGCCGAGCTTGAGGTAGCCGTTGAGGCTGAAGTACGGCGCCGGGTTCCATCCACCAGCGCCCCACATGAGCTTGTAGCGGAACTGGATGCTCCCCGTGGAGTCATCCGTCTCGGAGATGTCCCAGCCGTAGAACGACGGCAGCTTGGCCGGCCCCGTGGGGTTGGGGTTGAAGGCGAGGTAATAGTCGCGTTTGACGCCGAGGAACTTCGCCTTCTCGGCAATGACGACCCCTGCGGGGACGTCGTAGATACCCACGCTGCAGCCGACTGCTGAGGCCGAGATGCTCAGGTAGTTCACCTCGAGCACACCAACCCCGGGCGGGAACGAGATGATGGGCGAGTCGTTGTCGGGCGTGCCGACCGTCACCTGGAGGCACGGGCTGCTGGCCGACAGGTTCACCACGAAGGTGGCTGGTTGCGGGAGTCCGTCGGACGCACCGAGGTACTCGAGGAGTTTGGAGGGGAGGGTTCCGTTCCCCGCAAGGCCCACGCCGATGAACGGGTACTCGGGATACATCGACAACTGGATCGAGAAACGATCGAGGTCGAAGTCCTTGACGCCCAACATGTCTGGCCAGACCGGCCTGCCCTCGAGCCCCGAACCGGTGAGCGATGCGCTGTACTCGAATCCTCCGTCGACCAGTTTTGCGATCGCCATCTCGAGGGCGACTCCCACGGCTGCATTGCTCCCGAACTTGATGGTGCCGCTCGCGCCGACGAAGGCCTCGAACGACAGACCCGGTGCGCTCTCGTTGAAGCGGACACCTGCCGAGAATCCCTCGAACGTTGTCTTCACATAGGGGATGTCGGGCAGTTCGAGCGGTGTCCGGAACTGGGCCTTCACCTCGGTGGCACCATTGCTCGTCATCGTGGCGATGGCGGCGACCTCACCATCCTTGGTCCCGAACTTGCGCTGGATGTAGCTCGGGAGGCGCATGGAGCCGGTGAAGACCCAAGCGTTGTCGGTGAGCTGTTTGGGTTCCCCGAGAATGTTGGCGCTCACCGGGGATCCCTTGCCCGTGACGAAGGTCGCGGTCAGCATCGACGCCTCGCCGATCACGCGCTTGGTGGGAAGGCGCATCGTGAGCATGGAGCCGCCGTCGAGGTACCACACGGTCACCGATGGGGGATTGAACCCGCCGAGATAGGGAACGTCGACATGCGACTTCCCGGTGACGACGATGTCCCACCCGCCGTTCGCGGCGCCGGACGGCAGGGTCACGTCGGTGTCGGTCGCCCCGTAGACATCGTCCTTGTATGCCATTCGCAGACGCCCGTCGCGGATCGTGGCGAGCGTTCCAGCCGGGAAGGTCGCATCCACATTCACGAGGCCCCGTGCAAGGTCGATGGTCGCCTGGTACGCCATTCCGGTCTGTGCCGGCACGACGTTGCCCACCACTGCAGCAAGCCCTGTGGAGCCGGCGTCAGCATCGAGACGCGCAAACGGTCCGGCGCCCTGTGCACACATCTTGGGTGACCCCATGGTGGGGCACGTGTCGGTGAAGGTGACCAGTGCACCGGCGTTGAACGTGAACTTGCTCGTGATGAGGGTGGTCGCTGTGGACTTTCCGGTGAGGGTCCAGGAGATGACACCGTTGGCGGCGGTTACCGACCCGGCGAGGTTGGAGACGATGATCGCCTTGGCCCCGAGGCCAATGGTGATGTTCTGGCCGGTGGCGGACGGAGCAACCGTCCAGTTGAGCGGGTCGGTGTAGGTGACCTTCGCGTTGAACGTGGTGGAGTTGCCGACCTTCACCGTGGCGGTCCCGCTGTAGGGCGTCTGCGGCACCGGTGCAACGGTGGTTCCCGGCGCGGACGTACTTGCCGACGGTGTTGTGCTCGATGTGGGCGTCGTCGTCGTGGTGGACGTCGTCGTGCTCGCGGTGCTGGTGGTCTGAGGTGTGAGGTTCGTGAGGACGAGGCCGAACAGCTTCACGGTTCCGGCTCGCGAGAAATCGGTACCCCCGATGGGAGCATCCGGTGGAGCCGTCACCGGTCGTGCAGCCGGGGCGGCTCGGTCGTAGGTGAGCGTGGTGGAGGGGACCGTTCCCACGGTGAAGGTCTCGGCGCTGACGAGCGTGCCCCTGGGTGTGTTGATTGCGATGGCGCCGGTCGTGGCGCCGGTGGGGACCGTGGCAGTGACTTTGGTGTCCGAGAGCACCTTGACGGTGCCGCTCGTCTTTCCGTTGAACGACACTGCGGTGGCACCGGTGAATCCACTGCCGTAGAGGGTGACCACGGTGCCGACGGGTCCTACTTCGGGTGCGATCGCCGTGATCTGGCCCGCCACGGTGAACGACGCAGTGCTCGTGGTGTTGCCGCCTGCGATGACGGTCACCGGTCCGGTTGCGGCATCGTCGGGGACCGTGACGGACAGTTCGGTGTCGGAAACGACCGTGAAGTTGTTGCCCTGGTTCGCAGAACTGGTGAACACCACGGCACTCGTATTCGAGAGGAACTGGCCCTTGATGCGAATCGTCTTTCCCGGAACGGCCGAGTTCGGGGAGAACTCGCTGATCACCGGCGCCCGCACGAACGAGTCGTCGCTCGTCGCTGACCCTCCGGCCACCGTGATCGAGATCGGTCCCGGAGTGACCCCCGGAGGGGCTGCGACAACGACGCTCGTGCCGTCGGAGGCTGAGGAGACCACGGTGCCGGCGACGCCGTTGAAGGTGACCGAGGCGGCACCCTGAAGGTTCGCGCCCGTGATGGTGACGTTCGTGCCGGGCCCGCCGGCGTTCGGCGAGATGTCGGTGACGGCAGGCGAGGTGACGGTGAGCCGGTCGTTCGAGGAGCCGTTCGTCTCATCGTTGACGACCGTCACCGTGCCAGAAACAGCATTCGGCCCAAGAACAACTCGAACGGTGTCGTCGGAGGCGGTCAGCACCGGCATCTCCCGACCTGCGATGCGCACCTTGGTCACCGCCGAGAGGTTCTGCCCCTTGATCGTGAGGGTGTCGCCTGCCCGTGCAGTGGTGGGCTGGATGGTGAGAACGATGGGGGAGAGTGGCCGGAACGTCGACCCACTGATGATGATGCCGTCGGGTGTCTGAACCGTGACCGCTCCCGTGGTGGCACCCTCGGGCACGAGGGTGACGATTTCGGTGTCGGACACGACGTTGAAGGAGTTGACCGACACGCCGTTGAACTCCACGTCACTGGCGCCGGTGAATCCGGAGCCGACGAGGCGCACCTCGGCGTTGACGAGGCCCTCGGACGGATCCAGTTCGGTAATGGCCGGAAGGCCGTCGGCGAGCGTTCCCGACCTGCCTCCGGTGCTCGTCACGGCAGCAACCACGACCACCGAGGTCACCACGAGCAGCCCGGCGACGGCCGAGGCCCAGTACGCGCGCCGTTTCAACGCGCGTCGACCGACGCGACGTTTGCTGCTGCCGGTGGTGGACGGAGGGATGGAAGGAATCACGGGGCCTCTTTGTGCTGCGGCAGTCGACAGTAACGGGCGTTCCTCCGGACGGCGGAGTGCACGGTTGCCGAAGAACTAGGGTTTCGTCATGACGAAACAGGGGATCGACGCAGAGGTTCGGGGGAGGACTCCGGCGAAGGGAGCGGGCGCTGCTGAGGACCGCGCTCGATGTGCGCAGTGCCGGCGGGTGCTGCCCAAGCAACCAACGGGACGTCCCCGCAGGTTCTGCTCGCAGGCGTGCCGTCAGTGGCACTGGGTGGGTCAGCAACGAGCGCGCGAACTTCAGCTCAGTGACCAGGAACTCGTGGTCGCACGCAGCGAACTCGACGCGATCCATGACGAACTGTACGTACTCGCCTGTGCCGTGAATGACGCCGAG
>JAULYZ010000004.1:64737-113241 GCA_032117595.1 Acidimicrobiia bacterium
CCGCCCATAAAAGAGGTCCGCAGGATCCTCGACTGGCTCCTCGACGCGGCGCGTCCGTTGCGCGACCGCGAACTTGGGGTGCGCTGACCCGGCTGCCTTCCGTGAAGGATTCGCCCATAATCTTCGTTATGTCAATACGACGGAAGGTCGGCCCACGACACGTTCACCCAGTTCACCTCGGTCTCGTACTCCAACGGGAGGTCCCCCACCCGGTGCGCCGTGTTGCCTCCGCTGTCCACGATGACCGCCTCGAAATCGGCGGTCGTGACGAGCAGCCATAGACCGTTCGGTGACCAGGTCGGTGCGAAGGTCTCGGCAATGTCGGCGTTCCGAAGTGCCTCCACCCTCCCACGGTCGCCAAGGTCTACCGACCACAGCCCGAGACGGTCCTCCCGCACGTAGGCGATCTGCGTCCCATCGGGAGACCACGCTGCGCTGTCGGCCCCCGGGATCAGTTCGCGTTGGGTTCGCCGCTGGATGTTGATGAGGTCGATTCGGAGATCCTCGTTGGACTGGACGAGGAGCGACGTTCCGTCATGTGACCACTGGGGGTTGGTCCCGGAGCCCACCCGCTTCAGGCCGGAGTTGCTGGCGCTCATGACGTAGATGCCCCCGGTTGCCTCGCTGTGGAACGCAAGGAGGTCTCCGCTCGGAGACCAGTCGGGCGACGCAGGGTCACCGATGTCTCCGGTGTCGAGGGTCGTGACGGTGCCCGAAGCGACGTCGACGATCGCAAGACCCGCTGAGGGCTGCCCGAGGGCGACCTTGGTGCCGTCGGGTGAGACGCTGGCGCGCTCGCACGGCTCGCCGAGGTCCGGGCCCACGAGCTTGATCCCACGGGCGACCAGGTCCACTGCCACCAAGCCGGCCGGCGCCTCGGCGCTCCATGCGCCGCCCTGAGCCTCGCCGCAGCCCACGATGAGCCCTCCCGGCCACCACTCCCCGATGGCTGCGGTTTCGTAGACGAACGCGGGCTTCTCGCTCGGGCGCGGCTCGCCGAAGAAGGCGGCGATGACGTCATCGTCCCCGCCCTCGCTCAGGCAGCGCTCGGTCTGCAGTTCCCAGAGCGGTGGGAGCGCCGACGGATCGAGGAAGGTGGCGCGGAAGATCGCATCGCTCTCCGAGAGTTCGCGCAGGCACGCCTCAGCGGCCACGCTCACCTGCACCGACGAGCCGTAGAGCACGAGGAACAGCTCGAGGAGGTGGGCTGGCCCCATGCAGCTGCTCAGGGTCTCGAGTCCGGTGCCCGTCATGCTGGGTGCCACGGCATCGAGGCCGGTCCTGCGGACCTCCTCCCCCAGACGTTCGGGGGGTGCGAGTCGTTGGAGTCCGGCGTCCCCGAGGTCCTCGATCACGGCGCGCGCAGCGAGGAGCAGGCTGATCGTGAGGAGCACTGCTGCACCAAGCCGCACGCGGACTCCGAGGTCGTGAGGACGATTCGGCATTCCGGAAGCCAAGCCGCAGCCTGCCTGATGCCGAAGGGGCACTCCGAACCCTTTCGCCCGGCCGATGGTCCCGAGCGACGGCCCCGATGCCGTTGCCGCTACGTTCCAAAGTACGGAAGTAATCAACGCGGAGTGGTACTCTGCTGACGCGTAGTGAAGATTTCTGAGAGCGTCCGTCATCACCATTGGCGTCCGGCGTTCTCTCCCCCAGTTGGTGAACCTCGGCAATGTTGCGGGGTTTCGTCATGACGAAAGGATGACCATGAAGCGAGCGACCAAGGTTCTGGTGACCGGCCTCCTCGGACTCGGCCTTGTCGGTGGCCTCACCGGCACGGCGCAGGCCGCCAGTGACCCGACCCCGGTTCCCGGCTCCCCCGGCGAGGGCGGCAAGTTGTACCACTCGAACCGCACGCTGGCCGAGAACCAGGCCAAGTGCACCAAGGCAGTCGACAAGCGGCTCCGCGATCTCGGGAAGTGGGCAGGCGCGGTGAACCTGCGCTACTCACGCGGCCAGATCACTGCTCCGCAGCGAGATGCGATTCTCGCCATCATCAACGACACCTCGTCGGCGCTCACCACCGTTGCCAAGCCGGCCATCGCGTCGGCCACCGCAGAGACCATCTCAACGGCGTGCAGCAATGTGATCAGCGTCTACCGCGTGTACAAGGTGGTCCACCCGAAGGTGTTCCTGCTCGCCACCGGCAACGCCTGGTCGAACCGCATCGGCAGCCTCCAGACCGCATCGACTGCGCTCTCGGGCAAGAGTGTTGATACCCGATTCGTCGCTCGCTTGACGCGCCTCAATCAGCGGATCACGGCAGCCTCCGCTCTCGTGGACCCGGTGCTCACTGCCGCCGCTGCGCTCACTCCGGAGGCCTACAACGCAGCGCCCAAGACGGTCGAGCGCCAGATCAAGAACCTGCGTCGCAGCCTCGAGCGTGCACGTGGCGTCATCAAGTCGGCCGAGGGCCAGGCCCGCAGCCTGAACCGCTGGAAGCCCAAGCCCACGACCACCACCATCGCCTCCACCGTGGGCGTCCCGAACTGACCCCAGCACCACAAAGCGTTTAGAGACGGCCCGGGCATCTGCCCGGGCCGTTTCGCGTCTGCGACAGGTCCGAGCACGAAGTCGCTCGACCGTGTCGACTACAACAGGGTCATGGCACAGACTTGGCCCCTTCGGTTCGGCATCTTCATGCCTCCCATGCACAAGGTGGGTCTCAACCCCCACCTGGCTCTGCACCGGGATCTCGACCTGCTGGTGCACCTCGATCGGCTCGGCTACCACGAGGCCTGGATCGGTGAGCATCACTCAGCGGGTTCGGAGCTCATTGCGTCGCCCGAGGTGTTCATCGCCGCTGCCGCCGAACGCACGAGATCCATCAAGCTGGGCACCGGGGTGAACTCGCTCCCCTACCACCATCCGTTCATCCTCGCCGACCGGATCATCATGCTCGACCACCTCACGCGCGGTCGCATGATGTTCGGTGTCGGGCCGGGCCAACTCACGTCTGACGCGATGATGCTCGGCATCGACCCCGCAACTCAGCGCCCGCGCATGGAAGAAGCGCTCGATGTGATCATGCGTCTCTTCCGCGGCGAGACCGTCACCCGGGAGACCGATTGGTTTACGTGTCGCGATGCCGTGCTGCAGATGGCCCCGTACTCGAACTTCGACGTCGCTGTCGCCGCCTCGGTGTCACCGAGCGGATCGAAGCTCGCAGGACGGTACGGAGCCGGTCTGCTGTCCGTCGCAGCAACCGACCCGATGGGCGTGGAGCTCCTTGCGGGGCACTGGTCGATTGTCGAGCACGAGGCCGCTCAGCACGGTCATTCGGTGAGCAGGGAGAAATGGCGCCTCATGGGCCCCATGCACGTCGCCGAGACCGAGGCTCAAGCCCGCGCGAATTGTCGCTACGGCCTCAAGTGGATCTTCGAGTACCTCAGTCACATCATCCCGGTGGGCGACACAGCACTGCCCGAGGACTATGACGAGTTCGTTGACCAGCTGAACGAGAGTGGCCGTGCGGTAATCGGCACGCCCGCAATGGCGAGAGCCCAGATCGAGCGTCTCATCGACAAGAGCGGCGGCTTCGGCGCGTACCTCTTCATGGGAGCCGACTTCGCCGACTGGCACGCAACGCTGCGCAGCTACGAACTCTTCGCCGAGGAGGTCATGCCCCACTTCAACGGTCAGCACCGACCCGTGGAGGACGCCTACGAGCGGGTGATGGGCGCTGGCAGCCGCTTCGTCGACGCGACCCTCCATGCTCAGTTCGCCTCGATCGCCGAGTACGCAACGCAGCGCGCCGGAGCCGGCGATCCGTGGCGCATGCCGGGGTCCTGACAAGCGGCGCCCGAGCGAGCGACTACTTGTTGGCGTCGAGGGCCGCCTTGGCAGCCTTCACCAGCTCGACAAGTTCTCCGCGCTCGGCAGGAGTGAGCACCTCGTAGAAGCGGCTGAGCAGTCGGTCGGTATCGGTTTCGGCCGCTGCGCGACGCTGCTGGAGGGTTGACGCATCCGGGAACGGTTCGCTCCAGCCGAACATCTTTGCCCGCTCGGGCCCGCCGGTGGTGTCCGCAACGATGGACTCCATGGCGGAGAGGCCCTGCGCAGTGGTTGCCACGATGTGCACGCATCCACGGAGTTCGCGCAGCAAGTGCAGGTCGAAGTAGGCGTGCGCTGCTGCATCGGTGGGTCGCTCCTCGGCGCGCCAGCCCGCAAAGAGCACGAGGCCCTCCACACTCGCACTGTCAATCACCCTGTCGGCGAGCTCGGCGAGGCGGTCCATCCCGGCAGTGCCGGCAAGTCGCTTGCGCCCCCACGCTGCGCAGGCCTGGGCGTACCTGCTCCCCGCTGCACGTGCACCTTCCACTGCGACACCGGTCTCCCACATGTTTCGCACGAGACCCGGGGCGAAGAAAGCGAACGAGGAGACAACGACATCGGCATCCACGTCACCGAGTACCCCACCGCGCCCCGCCATGTACCACGCGAACCCGTTGGCGTACCCGGCGTTCTTGCCGGCCTCGAGGGTCTCGGGGTGGAGCATCCACCGAGAGCCGAGGTCACCCACGGTCGGGGACACAGAACGGACACAGTCGAGTGCGGAGAGATCAGCCATGCCCGAAACGTAGTCCGGCTCACTCACGGGAATGCCAGCGTCTGGGTCCGGGCGCGAAGTAGTCTGGCCTTGCCGTCAAACCCAACCGGGAGAGACCACCGGACAACCAGTGCGGTGGCGCCGAAGGAGCAATCTCCCCAGAATCTCTCAGGCAGAAGAACCGGCCGGGCGAGGCAACGCTGGAAAGCGGGGACGGGTTCAACCGGCCCCCACCGACGGGGAAAGCGGCATCAGCCGTGAAGCTCTCAGGTTGCAGACAGCGGGGGAACATCCCGATGAACCCCGGAGGCAACCATGAGCGCGCGCGTCAACCACGACGTGGACCAGCAGACCGATTTCCGCCGACGTCACCTCGGTGATGGCGGTGACGACCGGGCAACGATGCTCGGAACGGTCGGTTACGGGACGCTCGACGCGCTGCTCGAGGCAGCGGTGCCGTCGTCGATCCTGCTGAACACGCCGCTCGACCTCCCCGGGGCGCGTTGCGAGCAGGACGTCCTCGCAGCTCTGCGCCAGATCGCCGGCCAGAACCGCCTCATGACCAACATGATCGGCATGGGGTACGCCGGGACCATCACCCCGGCCGTCATTCGCCGCAACGTGCTGCAGAACCCGTCCTGGTACACGTCGTACACGCCCTATCAACCCGAGATCAGCCAGGGTCGCCTCGAGGCACTCCTCAACTTCCAGACGATGGTGACGAGTCTCGTTGGCATGGATCTTGCGAATGCCTCGCTGCTCGATGAGGCGACGGCTGCCGCCGAGGCAATGACCATGGCGCGTCGCGTGGGCAAGCACCCGTCGAGCACGTTTTTCGTGGACGCCGACACGCACCCGCAGACGATTGCCGTGCTCCAGACCCGCGCAGAACCACTGGGGATCGAACTGCAGGTCGCGCCGATCGAGCAACTCGATCCGGCCGAGGTCTACGCCGCGCTCATCGCGAACCCAACCTCCACCGGTGCGTTGCGCGATCTCTCGGGACCCATTGCACGCCTGCACGAGCATGGCGCACTGGCTGTCGTCTGCACCGATCTCCTCGCCTCGGTCCTCGTGAAGTCCCCGGGCAGGATGGGCGCCGACATTGTCGTCGGCTCGGCGCAGCGCTTCGGCGTCCCGATGGGGTTCGGCGGCCCGCATGCAGCGTTCATGGCCTGCCGCGAGGCCTACGCACGGTCACTCCCGGGACGACTTGTCGGCGTGTCCACCGACACGGCCGGTCGTCCGGCGCTGCGGCTGGCGCTCCAGACACGCGAGCAGCACATCCGTCGCGAGAAGGCGACCTCCAACATCTGCACGGCGCAGGCTCTGCTGGCCAACATCGCAGGGTTCTACGCAGCGTGGCACGGACCCGACGGTCTCCGCCGCATCGCTGCGCGCGTCCACGCACTCACCAGCGCCCTCGCCTCGTCTGCGCGTGCAGGCGGGCTCGCACTGCGCCACGACACCTGGTTCGACACGCTCACCATTGAGGTGGGCGATGCGGACCGTGCGGTGGCGGCTGCCGCAGCCGAGTCCATCAACATCCGCCGGGTGGATGCCAGCAGCATCGGGGTGAGTCTCGACGAGACCACCACCCCGAATGATCTCAAACGTCTGGCGCGCGCTCTCGGGCTGGCGAACCCCGAGCCCGGGCAGTTCGCCGGGGAACTGGCGGGTGTACCAGCGTCGCTCCACCGTGACGACGAGTTCCTCACCGAGAGCGTGTTCCAGCGCTTCCACACCGAGCACGAGATGCTCCGCTACCTCCGCCGTCTGGCTGACAAGGACCTCGCGCTCGACCGCACGATGATCCCGCTGGGCTCGTGCACGATGAAACTGAACGCCACGAGCGAGATGGAGCCCATCACGTGGCCGGAGTTCGCCGACATCCACCCCTTCGCACCCGAGGACCAGACCACCGGATACCGCACGTTGATCCGTCAGCTGGAGCAGATGCTGGTGACGATCACCGGGTACGACGCCGTGTCGCTGCAGCCCAACGCCGGTAGCCAGGGCGAGTTCGCCGGCCTGCTCGCCGTGCGCGCGTACCACCGCAGCCGTGGCGAGTCCGAGCGAGTCATCTGCCTGATCCCGTCATCAGCACACGGCACGAATGCGGCCAGCGCTGTCATGGCGGGCATGGAAGTAGTGGTTGTTGCGTGCGACGAGCGCGGGAACGTCGACCTCGACGACCTCCGTCGCCGCGCCGAGGCGGCCGGCTCGAGGCTCGCCGCGCTCATGGTGACCTACCCCTCCACCCACGGCGTCTACGAGGCATCGATTGGTGAGATCTGCGACATCGTGCACGCCCACGGGGGCCAGGTATACGTCGACGGCGCAAACATGAACGCGCTCGTCGGCGTCGCCCAACCCGGACGCTTCGGTGCCGACGTGAGCCACCTGAACCTTCACAAGACCTTTTGCATCCCCCACGGCGGCGGGGGCCCGGGAGTGGGACCCGTCGCGGTGCGTGCACACCTCGCGCCGTTCCTGCCCGGTCATCCACTCGCACCCGAAGGAAGCCAAGCGGTGGGGCCGGTGTCGGCTGCACCGTTCGGGTCGGCGGGGATCCTCCCGATCAGTTGGGTCTACATCATGCTCATGGGACCTGATGGACTGCGGGAGGCCACTGCGTCGGCGGTGCTCGCCGCCAACTACGTGGCTCGCGGGCTGCAGGGCTCATACCCCACGCTGTACACGGGCGAGAACGGTCTGGTCGCCCACGAGTGCATCCTCGATCTGCGCGGCATCACGCGCGACACCGGGGTCACGGTTGATGACGTTGCCAAGCGGCTCATCGACCACGGCTTCCACGCCCCCACGGTGAGTTTCCCCGTGGCGGGGACGCTCATGGTGGAACCCACCGAGAGCGAGAGCCTTGCCGAGATCGATCGATTCGTCGACGCCATGCTCTCGATCGCTGCCGAGATCGAACAGATCCGCTGCGGCAACGTCACCCACGACGACAGTCCACTGTGCCACGCACCACACACTGTCGAAGACCTCGTGGCCGACGAGTGGGACCGCCCGTACAGCCGCCGGCTCGCAGCGCTCCCCGATCCGCACGGCCGCACCAAGCTCTACTACCCGCCCGTGTCGAGAATCGATGCGGTATTCGGAGACCGCAACCTCGTGTGCAGCTGTGCCCCGCTCGAGGCATACGCGAACTCGGGCGCCTAGCGACACCCGGGAGCGTTCTCGCGCTACTGCAGGTCAGGTGCGCGCAACAAAGGGAAGGTTCACCACGGAACCCGTCAGGAGAGTTCCGCGCACGTCCACCTGCACGGAGTCGCCCACCTCGAGAGACGGCTCGACGAAGGCAAGTGCGATTCCGTGTTCGAGCACCGGCGAGAAGTTTCCGCTCGTCGTCTCGCCCACACGACGACCCCCGACGAGTACGGCGCACTCCGAGCGCAGCGGCCGACGCCCCTCGGTGGCGATACCGCGCAGGAGTCGGCGGGGTCCGCTCGAGCGTTCGCTCTCGAGCGCCGCACGACCGCGGAAGGGCCCCTTGTCCCACCCGATCACCCAACCGAGACCGGCCTGCAACGGGGTGATTCCGGGTCCCAACTCGTGTCCGTGCAGCGGCAGACCCGCTTCGAGGCGGAGGGTGTCGCGGGCCCCGAGACCGGCAGGCGCAATTCCTGCAGCAAGGAGCGTCTCCCAAAGTTGTGAGGCAGCAGCGTTCGGTACCGCAATCTCGACGCCGTCCTCGCCGGTGTATCCGGTTCCTGCAACGACACAGGTGAATCCCTCGAAGTTCACCTCAGCAACGCGAAACCGGCCGACGGAGCCGATTACGGGAAGCACTGACGACAGCAGGGTGCGCGCAGCAGGGCCCTGCACAGCGAGCACAGCCCGGCGCTCGGTGGTGTCCACTCCCCCGACCGCCGTGAGTACCCGCTCGGTATTCGAGGCGTTCGGCATGACGTCAAAGACTCCATCGCTCACCCACCACACGATGATGTCGTCGAGCACGGACCCGTCGTCATCGAGCAGATGGGTGTACTGCGCACGACCCGGGGTGATCTTGCGGAGGTCGTTCGTCAGCGTGTGCTGCAGCCGTTCGAACGCTTCGTTGCCCTGCACCCGCACAGTTCCCAGATGGGAGACGTCGAACACCACCGCAGAACGACGGCACGCAAGATGTTCGGCGACCGTGCCCGACGGGTACTGCACGGGGAGCTCCCAGCCACCGAAGGGCACCATCCGCGCCCCGAGCGCGCGGTGCTCGGCATCGAGTGGTGAGCGACGGAGTGAAGAGCCCGTTGGGCTCAAACGTTCACCGCTCGCGCGAAGGTCACCTCGGGTCGCAGTGTGATGAGCCGCGCATCGACGTCGTCCTTCACGCGCGCCAGCGGAAGTACGTTGAGCACGCCCTGGCCACGACGGACCACGTCGATCAGTTCCTCTCCGTCGCACAGGATGACCTGGGCGCCGTCGATCACCAGGTGAGCGCTGACGATGTCCTCGTTGAGGTGGGTGCGCAGATACTCGAACACGTCACGCACCGACTCGAGACGAATACCAGCGTCGAGGAGGTTCTTGATGACCTTGAGCTCGAGCAGGTCGCGGTACGAGTACAGACGGCGACTCCCGCTCCCACTCGCATCGGCGAGCGACGGGCGAACAAGGTCGGTCCGGGCCCAGTAATCGAGCTGGCGGTACGAGATTCCCACTACTTGGGCGGCTTTCGTGCCGCTGAAACCCTGCTCATCCACGACGGGACTCCTTGGACGTCGAACGAACAGCGGCGTAACTACGCCGCTGTCACTCCGACCGCAGCGTAGGGTACGGAACTGCCGCGCGCCCGTCAACGATCATCGTCGAGACACGACCCCTGCTGCGGGGATCGAGCGCAGCTCAGGACTCGAAGAAGTCCTCGGGCTTGATGGACTCGATGAAGTCGTGGAACTCGTCGAGGATCTCCTCGTCGGCCTGCTCGGCGTCGTCGGAGACCTCCTCTGCTTCCTGACCCACCTCGTCGAGGAGTGCCTCCTCAGCAAAGATCGGCGCCCCGAACCGGGTGGCAAGTGCGATGGCATCCGATGGTCGGCTCGACACCACGAGATCGCCGTACGGCGTGGTGAGGTGCAGGTCGGCGAAATAGGTGTGTTCTCGGATCTCGGTGATCACGATCTGGGCGAGGCCAACGTTCACGGACTCGAGCACGTTCCTGAACAGATCGTGGGTGAGGGGCCGCGGTGGGGTGACGCCCTCGAGCGCCAGGTGGATTGCGTTGGCCTCGGGCGCACCGATGAGGATCGGAAGCAGTCGACGGCGACCGCTCGATTCACGAAGCAGGACCACCGGCGTGTTCGCAGGCATCTCGACGCGCACTCCGACAAGCTCCAACGGGATCACGCCACGAGCGTACCGTCCGTCCGACGGTGCCCGTCCGCGAGCCCCCGGGACGGAGGCGAGTGTCCGGTTCGGAACCCGTCAGCCGAGCAGGATCCGCAGTGCGCGCTCGACGAGGGCGGCTCTGAGGTCATTCCCGGCCTCGTCGACCGTCTCGGCGAGTCGGGTTGCCTGATCGCGTGAGAGCGGATTGCGCTGGCGCAGGAGCGGCAGGACGAGTTGTTCAACGAGTGCTAACTCACGTTCCGCCATCTGCTTCCAGACGCGCAGGTGTCGAGGTTCGAGCCCGTGCGACCGCAGCACCGCAGCGGCCCGCACGGCGCGTACCGACTCGGCGTCGAAAGAGCGGACTCCTCCGATCCGACCGGACACGACGATGCCGTGATCCTCGAGCGCATCGAGGAAAGCCTCGTCGATACCCGACTCCGCACAGAGGTCATCGAGGGTGAGCGAGTGGGCCGGCTCAGGCGCCGGTCGGGTGGGCATGCCTGCGGTGCCCTGCACCACGGTGAGGGCCGGGGGCGAGAGGGGTGCAGGCTCCGACGACTCAGAGTGCACCACACTCGAGCCGAGCGCACTCGACGTGGTTGCCGCCGCGGGAGTGGGGCGAACGGGCGTCATCGGCGCAGGAGCTTCACGAGCGTCGTTCGGTGGGTCGGGCGGCGTGACCGCCTGCGGGCCACCGGTTCCCCCACGCGAAGCGGCGGCGGGCGTTCGCGCCGATGGATGAGTCGGCGGAATCGGAGGGAACGAGCCGGGCCCGAGTGTGGAACGCCCCGAGGAGCGTGGCAGTCGAATGGTCCCCGTGGGCGTGGGGTCGAAGTCGCGCGGGATCTCCCCCGTCTCGAGTCGATCTCGGATGACCTTGAGCGGCAGGAAGTTGGTCCGCTGCTCGCGCAGGATGACCCGAAGTCGTTCGACGTCGTCGTCGTAGAACTTGCGATAACCCGACGGCGTTCGCTCAGGTTCGATCAGGCCCTGACTCTCGAGAAAGCGGATCTTGGAGATCGTCACGTCGGGGAACTCCTCGAGCAGCAACCCGAGCACCTCGCCGATCGAGAGATAACGCCGCTCGCCCGTCATCGAGGCTCACTCGGCCGCAAGCAGGAACAGAAAGTGGAACTTCCCCACCTGCAACTCGTCGCCGTGCGAGAGGACCGAGGTGCTGATGCGTTGGTGGTTGATGTAGGTGCCGTTCAACGATCCGTTGTCGTGCACCACGTAGCCGTCCGGCGTGCGCTCCACCACTGCATGTCGGCGCGAGACCGTGATGTCGTCGAGGCTGATGTCGTTCTCCACCGAGCGGCCGAGGGACGTGAGGCGGTCCGACAACGCAAATCGAAGCCCGTCCTGGTCTCCGCCGCGCACGACGAGAACTGCCTTTGCGCCAGCGGAGTCCGCGTGCGGATCGGAGGGAACATCGACCCGCGAGAGCGAGGCGGTGTGTTCGCCGGTGGAGTCGAGTTCGGCTCCGCACGCGCTGCAGAACGAGGAGTTCGGGGGGTTGCGGTGACCACACCCGTTGCAGAAGACGTAGTTCATGCCGTCCCGTGACCCAATCCCTTAGGCCTCGACGAGCGCCTCGTAGGCGGCGGCATCGAGCAACTCGTCGAGTTCACCCGGGTTCGACATCTCGATGACGCAGACCCAACCGTTGCCGTACGGATCGCTGTTGATCTGCTCGGGGTCGTTGCGCAGGGCTTCGTTGACCGCCACCACCGTCCCGGTGAGTGGTGCGTAGACATCGCTCACCGCCTTGGTGGACTCCACCTCGGAGAACGAACCCCCGACGGTGACGGCGGTCCCTACTGCTGGGAGCTCGACGAACACGACGGTGCCGAGCGCCTCCTGCGCATGGTCGGTGATGCCGATCGTGGCCCGAGCACCGTCGACACGGACCCATTCGTGATCGGACGAGTACCGCAGATCGCCGGGAACCCTCATGTGCTCAGCCTACTCCTGCCCCTCCCCCGACCCGGGACAGGTCATACGCCGGCCGCAGGATCAACGCACGACACGGCGGATCCGGCGGACCCAATCCTTGGCAAGGCTCTTTGCATCGGCGGTGCTCGATGCCTCCGCCCACACATGAGTGATCGGTTCGTCGGGGTCGGGTACGGCGAGCGCCCATTGCGACTCGCTGTACAGCGCCTTGACGCCGTCGACGAGCACGAGCGGCGCATCGGCACCCTCCACGAGGGTGCGCATCACCGCCCCCTTGGCCTCCCAGGGCGTGCTCACCGTCTCGTGGACGAGCGATACGACCGGAAGCGAGCGACGGACCTCGGCGAGCGTGCGACCCGTGCGGGCCAGCAGGTCGAGCATCTTCACGAGCGCTGCGGAGGCGTCGAAGGCCGGCAGGAAGCCCGGGAGGATGAACCCACCCCGCCCGTCGGCAGCAAAACCGACTCCGCTCTCGGTTGCGGCCCACATGAGGGCAGGTCCGCCGAGCTTTGCGTGCAACACCCCCAAACCGCTCCGGGCGGCGATGGACGTTGCCTGCGACGTGGTGTTCACCGGGAGGGCCACACGATTCCCCAGGATCTGTTCGCGCACCAGTTCGAGGAAGGCGAGCAGTGCCTCGGTGTCGGACAGCACGGTGCCTTCGTCGTCAACCACCGTGAGACGTTCCCCGTCGGCGTCGATGAGCGCTCCGAGCTGGGCGCCTGAGGCCCGCACCAAGGCGGCCACGCGATCGGCAGCAGCCTTCGGGTCGCTCCCGAGACGGCCAGCGGTGGATGCAAAGGGGTTCACGCCCAGCACGTCGGCCTGCAGGTTCGCCAGCACATTGGGCATCGTGTAGGAGGACGGGCCGTAGCCGTAATCGATCACGATCTTGAACCGCTTCGACTGGATGAGCTCGGGGTCGACGATGCTGCGCAATTCCTCGGTGTAGTCCTCGAGGGCCCGGATGGGGAACGAGATGTCGCCGATCTCCTCGGGCAGAACCCGGCGGTAGTCCTCACGCTGGTACAGGCGCTCGACCTTTCGTTGGACGTCCTCGCTCATGTCGATGCCGTGGGTGTCGAAGAAGCGGATCATCACGTTGCGGGGATCGTCCGGGGAGAGGCGAACGGTCACCCCTCCCACGGCTCTCGGGCTGCGCGAGAGAAAACGGGTGAGCGGCGTTGACGCAATCTCGAGATCGAGAACGTTCACCCCGGCCGCATTGAATCCCGCCATCATCGCTCGCTTGAGCATCCGTGCTGCACGGCTCGTGTCACGTGAGGTGACGACGGTGGAATCCTTCCGCAAGGAGGTCGCCCACGCCATGGCGAGGCGCGTCGCCAGCTCGGGCGACACATCCACATTCGCTAGTCCGGTCACGCCCGATCGCCCGAAGAGACTCGACGCGCCGCGACTCTCCCAGATGATGGAACTGTTGACGATCGCCCCGTTCTCGACCACCTTGCCCGGGTACACCTTGACCCCGTCGGTGAGTGCTGCGTTGTCGCCAACCTCGACACCGTCGCCCAGCACCACGCCCTCCTCGAGCCGCGCGCCGGCGTGGATCTTCACGCCGCGGCCCGTCACCACGCCGCGCAGGCCCGCCGAGACGCCGATGAAGGAATTGTCCTGCACGATGCTGCGCTCGAGGGAGGCGCCCCTCAGCACGCGTACATGAGGACCGAGCACGCTGTAGGCGCCGAGGGTCACCCCCGACTCGACGACGCACTCGGGTCCGATGACGGCGGGACCCTCGATGACCGCCTCGGGCGAGATCTCGCTCCCCTCGCCCACCCAGACGCCATCGGCAATCTGGAAGCCCGGGATGCGCAGGCGAACCATCTGATCGAGCACATCGGTGTGAGCCCGCAGATAGGCCTCCAGCGTGCCCACGTCCTCCCAGTAGCCGTGGGCGACGGCGCCGTAGAGGGGCTTGTGGTCCCGCAGGAGCGCAGGAAACACCTCGCCGCTGAAGTCGACCGATCGACCGGTCTCGATGTAGTCGAACACGCTCGGCTCGAGGACGTAGATACCCGTATTGATCGTGTCGGAGAAGACCTGGCCCCACGTGGGCTTCTCGAGGAAGCGGTCAATCGTGCCGTCCTCACGAGTGATGACGATGCCAAACTCGAGCGGGTTGTCGACCGGGGTGAGCCCGATGGTGGCCATGGCCCGTCGCTCGTCGTGGAACGCCACGATGGAACCAAGATCGATGTCGGTGATCACATCACCCGAGATCACCATGAAACGATCGTCGGCCAACAGGTGCATCGCGTTGCGGACGCTGCCCGCTGTGCCGAGGGGTTCGGGCTCGTCGACGTACTCGATGGACACCCCGAAGTCACGGCCGTCACCGAAGTAGTTCTTGATCGAACTCGCCATGAAGGCAACCGTCACCACGATGTCGGTGATGCCGTGGTTCCGCAGGAGGTCGATGACATGCTCCATCATCGGACGATTGGCGACCGGAAGGAGCGGCTTGGGAACGGTCGACGTGAGCGGACGCAGACGCGTACCCTCACCGCCCGCCATGATGACTGCCTTCATGAGCCCGCACCCCCGTTCTCGTTCGTGCGGACCGATGCGCGCTCAGCACGGCCATCACGCAGGTTTCGTCGCATCAACGGCACGTAAGCGACCGCCGTGTAGTAGCTGAGGGCAAGTCCGGGAAGACCGCAACACCAAGCAGCCACCTCGATGGCGGTGCCCCATGAATCGGTTCCCGAATGCAGCAGGAACAGCGGGAAGGCGAACATCAGGGCGAATGTGGCGCACTTGCCGAGATACGTCACGTCGAATCGCTTCATCCCGAGCAGCGTCAGCACCACCATCGTCGCCCCCACCACTACCTCGCGGGCCACCACAGCGATGGAGAACCAGGCAGGGGCCGAGCCGTCGATCATGATGCCGCCGACCCCCACGATGAAGAGCAGTCGGTCGGCGGTGGGGTCGAGCACTTTCCCGAGTTCGCTCACCTGACCCAACCGACGCGCGATGTACCCGTCCACCCAATCAGTCGCCCCGAGCGCAGCAAGCAGCCAGGCGGCCCCAACCCGGTTCTCGGCGCCGAAGATCAGGTACAGGAACACCGGGAGACAGCAGAGGCGCGCGACCGAGATGAGATTGGGCACCGTGAGGATGCAGCGTCCGCCCGGAGCCCCCTCGACCGTTACGTCCACAGTCGGCAGCGTACCGGCGACGGAATACGCGCAGGGTCGCCCTGTTCCCTACGATGCTGGTCCATGCCGACGGTCTTCACCCGGATTATCGAGGGACAGATCCCCGGGACTTTTGTGTGGCGCGACGACACCTGCGTTGCGTTTCTCTCGATCAATCCGATCGCACCGGGGCACACGCTGGTGGTGCCCGTCGCAGAGGTGGACCACTGGGTCGACCTGCCGGAAGCGACTGCAGCTCACCTGTTCTCGGTGAGCCATGTCATCGCTGGTGCCCTTCGTGACTGCTTCCCGTGCGAGCGTGTGGGCCTGATGATTGCCGGCTTCGAGGTTCCCCACACCCACCTCCACGTGATCCCCACCCGCTCGATGGCCGACCTCTCCTTCGCCAACGCTGCAGGATCGGTTCAGCGGGAAGAACTCGAGCGTCATGCAGAATCCATCCGGGCCGAACTCCGTGCCCGCAATCGAACAGAGGTGAGCAACTGATGGCACAGATCGTCATTTCCGGGGAGATCTTCATCGACCCCGCCAATCGGGCGGCGTGCCTCGAGGCGGGCAAGGTGTACCAACTGGGCACTCGCAACGACGAGCCCGGCTGCCTCGAGTACGTGTTCTCGGCCGACCCGTGCCGAGACAACGTGATGGTGGTGTACGAACGCTGGGCCGACGCAGCGTCGCTCGAGCTCCACTTCCAGCACGAGAACTACTTCAAGATGCGAGAGACCTTCGCCAAGCACGGCATCACCGGGGCGACCGTGGCCAAGTACCGCATCGGGGCAGAGGACACGGTGTACGTGGACGGCGTCGCCACCTCGAAGTTCCCGGACGAGCGCTAAAGGCGCTCGAACGGTCCGCGATTGCGGGCATTGTTGACCTCGGTCGAGACCCGCGTCACGGTGAGCGTGTCGTCGGGCGCGGGATCGAGCAGGGCCTCGAGAGCGCCGAGGTCGCGGTTCGTCGGGTCGAGCCAGATGTCCCACTCGTGCCGCTCGAGGATCACCGGCATGCGGTCGTGGACCGCAGCCAGTTCATGGTTCGGCTCCGTGGTGATGGCGGTACAGGTGTGTCTCCACGTTGTCGCCTCCCCGGCGCCCTTCGGGCGCCATGCGGTCCAGAGCCCAGCCACGGCGAGGGGCGTACCGTCGGCACGTTCGATCAGAACCGGAAGTTTGGGAACCTTGGCGCCACGAACCGCAGGATCTGCGGGCAGCCACTCGTAGAACCCGTCCATCGGGAGCAGACACCGCCGTTGCGCGAAGGAATCCCGAAAGGCCGGCTTGGTGCGCACTGTCTCGGCACGAGCGTTGATCAGCGAGGCGCGACGGCGGTCGTCACCGGACCATGACGGAATGAGCCCCCACTCGAAGACCCGCAGGAATCGCTCGAGCTGGGGATCGGCGATCACGCCGTAAACGTCTTGGGTCGGCGCAACGTTGTAGTTGACGCCGAGGTCAGCGTCGGCTGGATGAGCACCGAAGAACTCGGCGAGTTCGGCTGGCCCCGATGTCGACAGGAACCGACCACACACCGTGCGACGCTCAGCCCCGGCGGGCGCCGAACGCCCACGCCGTGGGATCCGGCTGTGCGTAGGGGTCTCGCTGCATGAGACCCTGGTACAACCGGCCGCCCTTCATCACACCGACGAGACGGTCGTGGTTCTGGAGGATGCGGATGTCGGCGATCGGGTCGCCGTCCACCACCACGAGATCCGCGTACTTGCCGGGCTCGAGGGTTCCCAGCATGCCGTTGGGGTCGGCCGCTGCTCCCCCGTCGCGGGTGGCGCACAGCAGTGCCTCGGCGCTCGACATGCCGAACAGGTCGACGAAGTACTCGAGGTCCTTGGCGTAGGTGCCGTGGGGGGTGATGTTCAGCCCGTAGTCGCCGCCGATCAGCACACGTACCCCGGCTTCGCGGAGCCGACGCACGGCCTTGACTGTCTCTTCGACCTCGCGGTCGTACCCGCGCTGGCGAACCGTCTCACGGGAGAAGCCGATCTTCTCGCACTGCGCGATGAATTCCATCTCCCACGCGATGGCTGGCCCTACGAACACGCGATGGCGATCCTCGTGCAACATGGCGATTGCCTCGTCGTCGAGGTAATTGGCGTGCCCAATGATGTCGACTCCGGCCCTCACCGCCTGCTTGACGGCTGCAGCCGAGCGGGCGTGGCACACCACACGCATATTTCGTCGGTGCGCTTCGTCCACACAGGCGAAGACCTCGTCGTCGGTGTAGCTGAGCTCGCCCGGCGGCGCGTGTTCCGAGAGGTTCTCCCCGTCGAGGAAGATCTTCACGGCGTCGACGCCGTTCTTGCGCAGTGTTCGCACGGCCTGACGCACGGCCCACGGCCCGTCGGCCAGCATGCCCAGGCCGTCCATGTCGGGCTTGAACCAGTCCTTGTGGAAGTCGGCGTTGCTGGCCGTAGCCCCCACATCGCGACCACCGGCCACCAAGCGAGGACCCGGCACCTTGCCGCGGTTGATGGCGTTGCGGAGGAAGACATCGATGCGGTGGACCGAGCCGAAACTGATGGCCGAGGTGAAACCGGATCCGAGCATGATCCGGGCGTTCTCGATGGAGTTGACCATCGCCTCCTCGACCGGGGTCTTGTCGAGTTCGGTGGGCCCGTTGTAGGCGTACGACAGGTGTGCGTGCGACTCGGTCATTCCCGGCATCACGAACCGGCCGCCGAGGTCGACCCTCGGGATGTCGGCCGGCGCATTGGCGCACGTCGAGGCGGCGCCAGCAGCCCGTACGTGCTCTCCCGAGACCCAGACCGAACCGTTGTCGATCACCGACTCGTCCACCCCGGTGAACAACCGAGCATTGGTGAGAATCACATCGTTCGGTCGGGCCATGGTCACTCCTGTGGGTCGAGGCGCAAGAGACGCCGGGCTTGTGGCGTGAGGGAGAGCGTGAAGGGATCCCGGGCGTGTCCGCCACCCGAGTCCCACCCACCGTAGTTCGTGCCGAAGACGACTCGATCGGCCCCGACGGTGTCCACGAGCAGATCCAGCGCGGGTTCCGCGTCCATGTGGCTGTCGAACCAGAGACGACGCAGGTGGGTAAGGAACCCACCGTCGCGGAGGTGCTCGGGGGCCCAGGGTCTGGTGTTGCACGCGAATGCGAACTTCTCGGCGAGGAGCGCCATGACACCCCCACCGTGGGAGATACAGATGTCGAGGTCGGGATGCCGCTCGGTGACACCACCGAGGATCAGCGCAGCGACAGCGAGGGTCTCGTCATAGGCATAGCCGAGCAGCAGGCTGAGGTCGAACCGACGCATGCGAGCCGGGGGTTTTCCCACACCGTCGGTGGAAGCGGGGTGGAGAAACAGTGGGACGTCGAGCGCCACGAGTTCGCGGTAGAACTCGTCGAGCCGCGGATCGTCGAGTTCGTACCCGAAGTCCGTGCCGAGGTACGGGGCGCAGAGCCCGAGTTCCCCCACCGCCCGGTGCAATTCGTGCAGGGCTGCATCGACATCCTGCATCGGAAGTGCAATGCCGCCGAGGAACCTTCCGGGGTGCTGCGAGACTAGTTCGGCCATCGCGTCGTTGTGAACCTTGGTGAAACGGATGGCGTCGGGTGCGTCGATCCCGTGGAACATCGTGAGCGGGTTCGGCGAGAGCAACTGGAGGTCGATCCCGTCGGAGTCCATCCGGTCGAGACGTTTGGCGGTGTCCATGAAGATGCTGCCGCGGTAGTTCATCGGCTTCATTGAGTACTCGCCGATCCGGAAGAACGGGACCCCGTTCTTGTCGGTGGCGAGTTCGGGACCGAAGCGTCCCGCCGCGCCGAAGGCTGCCTCGAGGACGATGTGGGCGTGGATGTCGATCGCGCCCATGGTGCGCCTACGCCCCCGGCTCGTCCACGAAGAACTTCGTGCGAACCGTGCCGTTCGGGCCGTACACGGGCTCGTCCCTCGTGGTGAGGTACATCCGGTTCCACGCCCCGGTGATGCCGAACGAGCCCAGCAGATCGCGCATCTTCAGGTAATTGGCGTGCACGAAGTGAGCAGCGAGGGACGCTTCGTCCTCCCAGAGTTCGTACACCTGGATCCGCAAGGGGTTACACGGGTCTGCGGCGAAGCAGTAGAAGTAGCAGCCCGGTTCGTCGTCCCGGGTTGCCTGCTGGACCGGTGCGCAAGCTGCCACGGCAGCATCCCGCTTGGCCTGATCGGCGAAGTCGATAGTGGCCCCAACCACGATCATCGGTGTCCCCCTGTTGTCCCCGCGCCAGTAGCGCCTCATGGTGTCCCGGACGCCGTTCAACGTCCGAACCGTGGCGGGGAACCCCCACGTTCCCACAACACACGATGGTCGGGCTGACAGGATTCGAACCTGCGACCTCTTGACCCCCAGTCAAGCGCGCTAACCAAGCTGCGCCACAGCCCGTGGCAGGGGGAAGCCTACCGCCCCCTGCCCTCGAGGCAGTTGTCGACCCAGAGCGAATCGTCTACGGGGTGACGGTCAGCGTGCCTGAGCGGTACACGAAGCTGTAGTTCGTGGCCGATCCGCTCGAGCACGTGATGGTGTACGTGCCTGCCGCCGACCGGGTGCTGTAACTGCTCGTGCACCGCGGCTGGGTGCTGAAGGCGCTGGTGGTCTGGCTGTTCTGCAACCCCGTCGCCGTCCACGTGTACGCCGGGACCGCAGCACCCTTGCGGATGGTGAGGCTATTTGCCGTGACGGTGACCGTGGCCTTCACCACCGTGACTGCGCCCGCCACATAGGTGAAGGCGTAATTGGTGGAGGACGCACCGCTGCAGGTGACCGGCCACTTCGTGCCTGCCGTACTCGAAGCGGTCTGGGCGGAGACGCACACGGGAGCCAGGAGACCGGCGATCGTCATCGCTCAGCCTCAGGGCCGCTACGCGAGCCCGATGAGGTCGACCACCCGCCACCCGAGGTAGGCCACCAGCGCCACCACCAAGAGCTTGAAATGCCAGGGGGCCTTCACGTCCTCCCCGGCCAGTTCGCGAAGCCCCTTTCCGTCGAGGGAGTCCGCAGTGATGGCCTTGCGTGCCGAGGTGACGGCTTGCACCTTGGGCACCTCCACCACCCGACCACACGCTGGGCACGAGCCGTCCTCACGCATTGCGGACGGAGCCCAGTACTTCGCGCACTCCTCGCAGAAGGGCACGACTATTCCGCCCTCCGCCGGAACCGCAGCTTGATCGGTGTGGCACCGAACCCGAAGGCGTCCCGGAGCGAGCGCTCGAGGTAGCGCACATAGGCCGGCGGGAGTTCTTTGTTCACGAAGAGCGTGAACGTCGGAGGGTCGCTTGCACCCTGGAGTGCATACATCACCTTGGCGCCGTGGGGGCCGGGCTGCTTCTGCTGGGCGGCTGCCAGCACGCGGTTCACGTCCCTCGTCGGCACACGTCGGTGGTACTGCTCGATCGCCTCGTGCAGCACCGGAAGGAGTTTGTGCACGCCCTTGCCGCTCTTGGCCGAGATCTTGAGCACTGGTGCATCGCCGACGAAAGCGAGTCGATCCGCGAGGGTGTTGGTGATATCGGCGCGCCGCTCGGCGTCGTCGATGAGGTCCCACTTGTTGAGCAGCACCACGATGGGGCAACCCGCAGCGTCCACACGCTCGGCGAGGCGTTGGTCCTGACCGGTCACTCCCTCGGTGGCGTCCACCACGAGCAGGGCGATGTCGGACTCGTCGACGGAGCGCAGTGCTCGCACCATCGAGTAGTACTCGGCGGAGTCGTCGATCCGCGATCGACGACGCATCCCCGCCGTATCGACGAACACGACGGGTCCCTCGTCGGTCTCCACCAGCGTGTCGATGCTGTCGCGGGTGGTGCCGGCAAGGTCGTGCACCACCGATCGGTCCTCCCCGACGAGGCGGTTGAACAGGGTGCTCTTGCCCACGTTGGGACGCCCCACGATGGCGATCCGCGGAGGTTTTGCCCCTCCCAGCTCGATCACTGCGCCCTCGTCGTCCAGCAGCACCGCGCCTGATGGCTCCGCTCGCTCGGGGAGGCGCGCCACCACCTCATCGAGAAGATCTCCGGCGCGGCGGCCGTGTAGGGCACTCACCGGCACGGGATCACCGCAGCCGAGGCGCAGGAACTCCCACATCTCAGTCTCGCGCCGCAGGTTGTCGGCCTTGTTCACCACGAGCAGCACCGGCTTGCCACTCCGACGCAGCCACGTCGCCACACCCTCGTCGTCGTCCGTGATCCCTGTGGAGCCATCCACGACGAACAGCACGAGGTCGGCTGCGCGCACAGCGGCCTCCACCTGTCGGCTGACCTTCTGCTCGAGTTCGCCGCCGCTCGGGAGCCAGCCACCGGTGTCGATTACCTCGAACGCCGTACCGAGCCACTCGGCCTCCAGCGTCTTTCGGTCGCGCGTCACACCGGGCCGGTCCTCGACGATGGCGGCCTGCTCGCCGACGATCCGGTTGAACAAGGTGCTCTTTCCCACATTGGGCCGACCAACAATGGCGACACTGGGAAGGCCCGAGTCCGTGCTCAGCTCGCTCATCGCGCCACAACCTCGGCGACGGGCCCAGCACCGGGATGCACACCGAGCGCGCGACGCAGCGCGATTCCGTCGGTGGGTACCACCTCTACCGCGCGGGGAAGATCAGCGAGCGTCCAGCCATCGAGGAAGCGACCCTCCGACAGGCACACATCGGGCAGCAGGTAACGGTGGCCCTCGGGCTCGTCAGCCAGGACCCGAGCGAGATCGCTCCCCACCATCAGTCCGGTCACGGCGGTGTTGCCGCCGAAGAACTCATTGCCTACCTCGACGAGGCGGACATCGGAGCGTTCGAGCCGGGCGACGAGGGGTGCGAGCACCTGAGCACCGTAGACCGAGGTGAGGATCCCCACCGGGGCATGTCGCCGAGCCATCAGCGACACCGGTGTACCGACCGACCCGTCAGCGGCTGCGGCGGTTCCCTGGCGCAGTCCCGTGTCGCCGGCCGGATTGCGCGGTGCGCGGTAGCCCGATGCCGGCGCACCGTCCACCCACGAGAAGAACCCGCTCTGCGGGGAGGTCGGGGTCTCGATGCTGCCGTCGAACTCGGCAGCAAAGGTGCGCGCCATGCCGATGCCGTCCTCGTGCATGCTGCACCCCTCATAGGCATCGAGTGGCGGGAAGGGCACACCGGCAAGCAGGTAGTACTCGTCTGCCGCGTGCACGAGACGCCTGCCGAGCACGGTGAGGAACACGTCCTGCCACTCGTGGACGGTCTCCAGCACGGCCGCAGCCTCATCGCGGGTGTGGGGCCGCATGTTCGGCTCCGGGTTGTAGCGCGAGACCCCCAGAGGCACCACGGCCAGCGATGCAAGTTCCGGGTACCGGTCGAGCACGCCCGACAGCGTGTCGTCGAGCACCGACCCGTCGTTCACGCCGGGGCACACCACCACCTGTCCACGCACCTCGATACCATGGTCGAGCAGGGCCCGCAGCCACCGGAGGCTCGTTGCTCCCCGCCGGTTGCGGAGCAAGTGCGCCCGAACCGAGGGATCGGTGGCGTGAATGCTCACGTGGAGGGGCGACAAGCGGTCCGTCACCACACGCTCGAGATCTGCCTCGGTGAAGCGGGTGAGCGTGGTGAAGTTCCCGTAGAGGAACGACAGCCGGTAGTCGTCGTCCTTCAGGTAGAGGCTGCGGCGCAGGCCGGGGGGCAGCTGATAGATGAAGCAGAACTCGCAGTGGTTGTCGCAGGTGCGAACCTGGTCGAAGACGGCGCTCTCCACCTCGGCACCCAACGGCTCACCGGCCCGCTTGGAGACCTCCACCGTCGCCGTGAGTCCACCCCTGCCCACCTCGATGTCGAGCTCGGGTTCGTCGACGAGCATCTGCCACTCGATCACGTCGCGGGGTACCTGACCGTTCAGCCGGAGGACCTCGTCGCCGACACAGAGGCCCGCACGCTCGGCCGGGGACTCCGGCACCACGGCAACGACACGGGCTCCGGACATGTCGAGGAGGGTACCGGGGAGGCGACACACGCCGGATTCGCCACTTGGCAGACGCCTGTATGAGCGGCGATGATGCCCGCATGATCGTGATCCAGGGATACCTCGACTTCCACCCCGACGACGCCGACAAGTTCGAGGCGCTCGTGATGCCGTTGCAGAAGGCGAGCGCCACCGAGCCCGGTTGCGTGTCGTACCACTTCAGCCGCGATCTCGAGGTGCCCGGGCGCTTCCGTGTGGCGGAGTGCTGGGAGAACGACTCCGACCTCGGCCCGCACTTCCAGACCCCGGCGATGGCGGCGTTCCAGGCGGGGATGAAGGACCTGCGTCGCACAGGGGGCGGCGTGTGGAAGCACACCGTCTCGGACCGTTCAAAGATGATGTGACCCCACCCGCAGGTTCGCGGTCATCGGATCACCCGTATCATCGGGTTTCGATGAACGTCGACCGCGTGCTGCTCGCTGAGCCGCGCGGCTTCTGTGCCGGTGTGGAGATGGCCATCAAGGCGCTTGCGTGGATGGTGCGCGTGTTCGAGCCGCCCGTCTACTGCTACCACGAGATCGTGCACAACAAGATCGTGGTCGATCGCTTCAGCAGACTCGGCGTGGTCTTCGTCGACGATGTCGACGAGGTACCACCCGGTCGCCCGATCATGCTCTCGGCGCACGGTTCTGCCCCCGAAGTGGTTGCGGCCGCACGTGAGCGCGGTTCGTACGTCGTGGATTCGGTGTGTCCGCTCGTCACCAAGGTCCACCACGAGGTGAAGGTGCGCGCCGGCAAGGGGTACCGCATCGTGTACGTGGGGCATGCGGGCCATGAGGAGGCGGTCGGCACGATGGCCGTTGCGCCGACGCGCATCCACCGTGTGGAGAACGTCGACGACGTTGCGGCGCTGCCCGAGTTCGACGAGCCCGTGGCGCTGCTGGCACAAACCACGCTCTCGCACCGAGACTGGAACGACGTTGCCGAGGCAACGGCTCAGCGTTTCCCCGATCTCTGGCGTCCGGGCCGCAGCGACCTGTGCTTCGCCACCACCAACCGCCAGTCGGCACTCGAGGCCATGGCCTCACGCTGCGACGCCATCGTGGTGATCGGCTCGGCCAACTCCTCCAATACCGTGGCGCTCGAGAAGCTCGCACGGGCCTCGGGCTGTACCCGCGTGTTCCGCGTCAACGGTGCGAACGAACTCCCTGACGACCTCACCGGGACCGTTGGCGTCACCGCAGGGGCCTCCGCCCCCGAGGAACTGGTACGCGACGTCATCGAGCGGCTCCATCCGGCGAATGGCATCGAGACGCTCAGGGTCACCGAGGAAGACGAGTACTTCCCACCCCCGAGGCAGCTCCGCGAGCTCCAGGGTGCCATCCGCCAGGCCGCTGCGGCCATGATCGGCGCTCCCACGGGCACGCCGGACGACCGGCTCGTCGCTGCGAGCACCGTGCTCGAGTCGCTGCGTTCATAGGGTCCGACGTCGCGTCGCTCAGGTGATCTCCCCTACTGCCGAGACCATCGGCACCAACGTCTACGCGCTCGCGGTCTCCGGCGTGGCTGCGGCAGCCCATGGCAACGCCCGCTCGAAGGCGGTTCTCGCCGTCGGCGGAGCGCTCTCCGGTCTCACTGCTGTTGCTGCGGTGTTCCTCGGCCTGCTGCTGGGCACAGGCCGCTGAACCGGGCCGATCAGTTCCGCGGGACCTCGGTCCAAGGACGGTCACGGTCGACGCGAACGTCGCCGGGAAGTCCGAGCACGCGCTCGCCCAGGATGTTCTTCATGATCTCGGAGGTGCCGCCCTCGATCGAGTTCGCCCGGCTGCGCAGGAATGCCTTCTGCACGGTGTCGTACCCCATTGCGGTCTCGGGGCGGAGCATCTCGTAGGTGCCGTAGAGCATCCCGTTTGCCCCGGCGAGTCCGACGGCGAACTCGTAGATCTTCTTGTTGAGGTCCGCCATGTGGAGCTTGGCGATCGAGCCTTCCGGCCCAGGGGTTCCCATCTTGCGGTTCTGGTTGGCCCGGATATTGGTGAGGCGAAGGATCTCCGCCTCCGACCACAGCTTCATCAATCCGTCGAGACGGTCCTTGGTGCGCTCCGACTCGGGCAGTTCACCCCACAGCTTCACGGCCTCGCGGATGGGGCCGGAGCCCTTCTGCGGGATGGCCCCACCGATGGAGACACGCTCGTTCATGAGCGTGGTGAGCGACACACGCCAGCCCTCGCCCGGCGTCCCGAGACGCTCGGAGTCCGGGATGCGCACGTCGGTGAAGTACACCTCGTTGAACTCCGCCTCACCGGTCATCTGACGCAGCGGACGCACCTCGACACCGGGGGCCTGCATGTCGACGACGAACGCGGTGATCCCGCTGTGCTTCACGGCGTCAGGATCGGTGCGGGCAATCAGCAGACCCCAACGCGACATGTGAGCGAGCGTGGTCCACACCTTCTGGCCGTTCACAATCCATTCGTCGCCGTCTCGCACGGCCTTGGTGGAGAGACCGGCAACATCGGAACCGGCGCCCGGCTCGGAGAACAACTGACACCACACTTCTTCACCCGTGAAGAGCGGTCGCATGTAACGCTTCTTCTGGCTCTCGCTGCCCCACACGACCACCGTGGGACCGCACATGCCGTGACCGATCGGGTTGCGCACCACCGGGTTGGGGGCACCAGCGGCAAAGACGCGCTCGTTGATCAGCTTCTGCAGCTTCGGCGACAGCCCGAGGCCACCGAGGCCCTCGGGAAAGTGGACCCACGCAAGGCCCTTGTCGAACTGCGCCCCGAGGAACTCCTGGGGCCGGGTGCTCGCCGGGGGGTACTCACGGAGCAGTTCATCGATGAGTGCGCTCACGCGCTGTTCGTCGGCCGAGAGGTTCGCAGGGCTGTCAGTGAGGGTCATGGCCACAAAATACTGACTGAAAGCGCCGGGGCAACATTCTCGGCGGGCAACGGGCGTCGCTCGGGAGAACGAGCGACCGGCGATCAGTTGAAACGGGCTCGCACCCGCAGGTACTCCTCGTACTCCTGCTCGGCCACACCCGGAATCGCCTGGCGCAGGCTCAACACCCAGAGGAGCATGCCGGGATCGTTTCTCTGGGCCGCAATGCCCTTCAGGTTGTTCAGCACCCGGACCACGATGCCCTGCTTCGTGGACGGCGACAGGAAGTCGTCGCTCCAACCGCCGCCGCCCGTGAGCGAGGCGTGCAGATGGCGGCACTCGCGGGCGTTCATCACCCGACCGCCGTTGAACGGATCGGCGAAGACCGAGGGGTCCACCTTGTCTCGCACGATGAAGTGGCCGGGCATGGACACCCCCCACATCGGCACACCGGCCCGGCGCCCGACTTCCATGGCCACCACCGAGAGGGTGATCGGGATCCCGGTACGGCGGTCCAGCACACAGTCGAGCATCGAGTTCTCGGGCTCGTAGTACGAGGACCGGTTCCCCGTGAAGCCGCGCGGGCCGAAGAGGTGCCGCAGCAGCCCGTCGAAGGTCGGCGGCAACACCTGTCCGGCGAGGTCGTCGAGACGTTCGAGGTAGCGGTCTACGTCGAGTCCCGGCCGGGCGTGTGCAGCAATCAGGAGACACGCCTCGTCGAGGGGGAAATCGTCCGTGCCGGGGCCAAGAAGGTCACGGAACCGGGACGAGGGGCTGGTTGCCACCTCGGCGACCGTACAAGTCCCCGATGGGCGCCGCTACCTTGCGATCCATGTTCCCCGGAATGTTTGCCGCCACCACGCCCGACAAGCCTGCGCAGATCATGGGTTCCACCGGGGAGGTCACCACCTTCCGACAACTCGACGACGCAGCGAACCGTCTGAGCCAGCTGCTGCGGTCGGCCGGTCTCCAACCGGGAGACCACGTGGCGATCTGCATGGAGAACCATCCGAGGTATCTCGAGATCATCTGGGGCTGTCACTACGCCGGGCTCATCTACACAGCGTGCTCCTCGCGCCTCACCAGCGGTGAGCTCTCGTACATCATCAACGACTGCGCAGCGAAGGCATTCATCACGTCCAAGTACAAGTCCGACCAGGCGGCCGAGGTGCTCCCCGAGATCCAGAACGCAGCGCTGCGCCTGATGCTGGACGGCACCATCAGCGGTTACGAGTCGTACGAGGCAGCGGTTGCTGCGCAGCCCGCAACGCCGCTCCCCAACCGCGTCGCCGGCACTGACATGCTCTACTCGTCGGGTACCACGGGCAGGCCCAAGGGGGTCACCCGAGAGTTCAAGCCCGAGCCACTCGATGGCACCGCCATCACCGTTGCCCCGTTGCTCACCATGCTCTTCGGCTTCACTGCCGAGTCGAGCTACCTGTCGCCTGCCCCGCTCTACCACGCAGCACCCCTTCGGTTCTGCCTCTCGGCCCAGGGCATGGGAGCGACCGTCGTGGTGATGGAGCACTTCGACGCCGAGGACTACCTCCGACTCGTGGAGAAATACCGCCTCACCCACAGCCAGGTGGTTCCCACGATGTTCGTCCGCATGCTCAAGCTCGATCCCGAGATCCGCGGGCGCTACGACGTGTCGTCGCTCCAGTGCGTCATCCACGCCGCCGCACCGTGCCCGGTGCCCGTCAAGAAGCAGATGATCGAGTGGTTCGGGCCGATCATCCACGAGTACTACGCAGGCACCGAGGGCAACGGCTTCGTCTACTGCAACAGCCCGATGTGGCTCGCCCACGAGGGAACCGTCGGTATGCCGATCAACTGCACGATCCACATCTGCGACGAGGAAGGCATCGAAGTTCCCCAAGGAGAGTCCGGGACGATCTTCTTCGAGGGCGGGGCCTCGTTCGAGTATCACAACGACCCCGACAAGACGAAGGGGTCCCGTCATCCCAAGGGATGGTCAACGCTGGGAGATGTGGGTTACCTCGACGCCGACGGGTTCTTGTACCTGACCGATCGCAAGGCCTACATGATCATCTCGGGTGGCGTGAACATCTACCCGCAGGAGTCCGAGAACGTCCTCGTCACGCACCCCGCCGTCGTCGATGTCGCCGTGTTCGGCGTGCCCAACGAGGAATTCGGTGAGGAGGTCAAGGCCGTGGTCCAGCCCAAGACGATGCCCGCCACAGCCGAGGACGCCCGCGCGCTCGAGAAGGAACTGATCTCGTTCTGTCGCTCACAACTTGCCGACGTGAAGTGTCCCCGCACGGTCGACTTCCGCGAGGAACTGCCGCGCCACCCCACGGGCAAGCTCTACAAGCGCATCCTGAAAGACGAGTACTGGAAGGACGCGGGCCGCTCGATCTGAGCCCAGATCGTCGTCAGCACGTCGTGCGCGAACGTTTCGCCTTCCTCGATCACCACGGGCCCATCGCTTTTGCCCACCGTGGCGGCGCATCCGAGGCTCCCGAAAACACCCTGCCTGCGTTCGAGCACGCCGTATCGCTCGGCTATCGATACCTCGAGACCGACGTACAGGTCACTGCTGACGGTGTGCTGGTGGCCTTTCACGACGACGACCTGGCTCGCACCACCGGCATGCACGCACGGGTGAGCAGTCTCCCCTGGGCCCAGGTCCGTACCGCGCTCGTCGACGGGCGTGAGCCCATACCCCTGCTCGAGGACCTTCTCGGCTCGTTCCCCGAGGCACGCCTCAACATCGACTGCAAGACCGACGCCGCCGAGGAAGCCCTCGCCCGCACGATCGAACGGACGTCGTCCATCCACCGGGTGTGCGTCGGAGCCTTCTCCGCAGCGCGGCTGCGCCGCCTGCGTGCTCGTCTCGGTGAAGCACTGTGCACGAGTCTGGGCCCATCAGAGGTCGTGCGCTGGCTCACGGCATCCACCACCGGTCCACGCTCGCTGATGCCCGCCGTTCCGTGCGCGCAGGTACCCACCACCCAGAGCGGGATCCCCGTGGTCACCGAACGAACCGTCGCTGTTGCCCACGCTCACGGGATGGCGGTCCACGTGTGGACCATCGACGACGAGACCGAGATGCGGCGCCTCCTCGATCTCGGCGTGGACGGCATCATGACCGACCGTCCGGCCGTGCTCAAGGACGTGCTCGTGTCTCGTGGCGAGTGGACGGACTGAGCGCATCACGACCGATCGGCTCAGTCGGCCAGCAGCACGCCCGGATTGAGGATGTTCAGCGGGTCGAGGGACCGTTTGATGGAACGCATCAGGTCGATCTCCGCGGGATTCCTCGACAAACCCAGCCACTTCGCCTTGACCCGGCCGATCCCGTGCTCGGCGCTGATCGAACCGCCGTAGTGCACAACGGTCTGCAGGACCGTGTCGTCCACCCGTTCGTCATCGGGCCCGGGACCGACGACGTTCACGTGGAGGTTGCCGTCGCCGAGGTGCCCGAACACGTAAACCTCGGCGGCCGGGAGCAACTGGCGCACACGTGCGGTCACGTCCTCGGCGAAGGCGGCTATTGCTCGCAGCGGAACCGTGACGTCCATCTTGTGCGGAATCCCGGTGGTGGCGATCGCCTCCGATTGGCGGTCGCGGGCCGCCATCAACTCGGCCGGGGCGCCCACGAGGTGCTCGTGCCCGGACACCAGATCCGCAAGGAGACTGGGCGCCTCGCCGGTGCCCGCCCACACCATCCAGAGCGTCACCGGAGCATCGGCGAACGGGGTTCGCACGCCCAGCACGGACTGGGCAAGGTGGGCTCCCGGGAAGTCGATCGCCTCGATGACCTCGATGCCCTCGACGGCGCGGCGAATGCCGGATGCCAGTCCAACAGCGTCGGCCCAGCCGTCGCAGCGGACCGCCACGCACACGCGGTCCGGCCGCTCCGGAACGAGGCGAAGCCTGACCGCCGTGACCACGCCAAGGGTTCCCTCGCTGCCGCACAGCAGCCCCGGCCAGTCATAGCCCGTGTTGTCCTTGAGCAGACCTGCCAAGTGCGAGAGCAATGCCCCATTGGCAAGTACGGCCTCGGCGCCGAGCACGTTGGCTCGCATCGTCCCGTCGCGCAGTACGCGTGTGCCCCCGGCGTTCGTGGCGACCATCCCGCCGAGCGTGGCGGATCCCCGCGCCGACAGGTCGACCCCGAACTCCCAGCCGGTCCCCCGGAGGCGTTCCTCGAGCGCTTGCAGGGTGACACCTGCACCTGTGACGACGCTCCCGCCAACCGTGTCCACCTCCCGCACGTCGTCGAGGCCGCGGGTGGAGAGCACGATGCGCGGGCCCGGCGAGTCGTCGGGCACGCCACCGCCAACCAGACCGGTGTTGCCTCCCTGGGTCACCACCGCCACCTGGTGGGCACTGCACCATTGCAGAACCTCGCGCACGTGCGACACCGATGACGGTCGCACGACCGCATCACAGTGTCCGGAGAAGCGGCGGGTCCAATCGGTCTCGTACCCGGATCGCTGATCGAGGTCGACGAGCACGTTTGCCGGCCCGACCACCGAACGCAACGCGTCGACGTTCATCGCAGCGCCCGACGGGGGATCGCACCGCCGACGACAAGGACCACTGAGCCGAGGAACGCCAGGGTCACGCCACCGCGCGACGGGAGCGGCGTGCTCCATGCGATCGAACAACCCGCCACCACCAGCGCGCCCGAGGCGGCGGCCACCAGTCGTGCGGCGCGGTCGAAGCGCGCAAGGGCGAGTACGGCGCACACAGCGATGGCCACGGGCACGGCGGGCCAACACGTGATGAGCAGGGCTGCAGCCGAGCCATCGGAGAGACCCAGACGGTCGGTGATCGAGGCCAATTGGTAGCTGGAGCGCTCCGAACCCTCGGTGCCGAGCCACGGCATCAAGGTGCCCACGATGCACGCGGCCCCGCCGAGACCGAGGATCACCGCACGTTGCTGCTGCAGTGCCACGCCCGGACGTTACCGGCGATGCCTCGCCGCACTGTGCCAGTACCGGGGCGGCACCGTCGGCAACTACCGTGGTTGCCGATGCAACGCATGGCCCTCTATCTCCAGGACAAACACCCCATGGCCTACGAGCTGGAGGTCGCCGAGTACGCCGAGGCCAAGGGCTTCAGCGAGATCTGGCAGGCCGACACCCGGCTCGCCCGCGACTGCGTCGTGATGATGAGCGCGCTCCTCACGCGCACCAAGCGGCTCCGCATCGGTTCCGGCGTGCTGCCGATCTGGACGCGTAACCCTGCAGTCATCGCGGCGACCTGGTCGACGATGTGGGAACTCGGCGGACTGACCCCCGAGGGCGAGAGTCGCGTCATGTGCGGTATCGGCGCATGGTGGGAACCGATTGCCAGCCGGGTGGGCGCCGACCGACGTAAGCCACTCACCGCCATGCGCGAGCACGTCGAGGCGATCCGGCAACTCTTCACCATGGAAGAGGTGACCTACGAGGGCGAGTTCGTGAAGCTCGACCGCGTGAAACTCGATGTTGCGTTCGGCGACGCATCGCCGAGGAACATCCCGATCTACATCGGAGCCACGGGCGACAAGATGATGGAGATGACCGGCGAGATCTGTGACGGCTGCGTCCTGAACTACGTCGTGCCGGTGCCCTACATCCGATCCGCCGTCGAGAAGCTCGCCGCAGGGGCCGCAAAGAGCGGAAGGACGATTGAGCAGGTCGACCGACCGGAGCTGCTGGTCTGCTCGCTCTCGGACTCGGACCCGAAGGAAGCGATCCGAACGGGCAAGGCACTCGTGGCGTACTACCTCGGGACCGAACCGCACATCATGGAGGCCAGCGGCGCCGACCCGGATCTCGTGAAGCGGGTGCAGGAAGTGGTCGGGTGGCCGGCGACGGAGGCGGACTACCGCAAGGCCGCCGACCTGATCCCCGACTCGCTGGTGCGCAGCCTCATGGCGGTCGGGACGAGCGAAGAGTGCCGCACCAAGGTGGCCGAGTACATCGAGGCTGGCGTCACGTGTCCGATTCTCTTCCCGATGATGGACGATATCCACGCCGTCGTCGACGCCTTCGCCGGTTGGACGCCGTGACCTCACTCACCGTTCACGGCGCAGCCGTCGTCACCTCGGACGAGTCGGGCACCGTGCACCCCCAGGGTTGGGTACACGCGGTGGACGGCGTGATCACCGGGGTGGGCGCGGGCGACCCTCCTGCGCAGTTCCTGCGCGCCGATCGGGTCATCGAGGCCCGGGGGTGCGCCGTGATGCCGGGCATGGTGAACGCTCACACTCACCTCTTCCAAACGTTCTTCCGCGGCCTCGGCGACGACAAGTCGTTGCTCGACTGGCTCCGCGACTACATCTGGCCGGCCTCGTCGGTCATGACTGCCGAGGAGGCCGGCGCGGCATGCGCGCTGGGCATGATCGAGAACCTCCGTACGGGAGCCACCACGATCATCGACCACCAATACATCCACCCGGGCGGCGCCCACGATGACGCTGCTTGCAGCGCTGCCGAGGAACTGGGGGTGCGCTATCTGCTGGCGCGCGGATGGGCCGATCGCAACTACGAGCCCCGCCTCACCGAGGGGCTCCCCGATGTGCTCCGCAACCAAGAGGACCTCGCAGCCCGGTGGCACGGAGCCGCCGGCGGGCGCATCCACACCGAGACCGCGCCGCTCATCCCGTGGGGTTGCTCCAACGAGGCAGTGCAGCACTCGACTGCATCCTCGCGCGGATGGGGCGGCGGCATGCACGTGCACTGCGCCGAGACCGCTGTCGAGGTCGAGATGAATCTGGGCGAGCGCGGGATGCGCCACGTCCCGTGGCTCGACTCCCTCGGTGTGCTCGGTCCCGATGTGCAACTTGCACACAGTGTCTGGCTCGACGACAGCGAGATCAGCACGATCGCCGAGCGTGGCTCCACCGTGGTGCACTGCCCGGTGAGCAACATGTACCTCGCATCAGGGGTGGCACGGGTCCCCGACATGCTGCGTGCCGGTGTCAACGTGGCGCTTGCCTCTGATGGACCGGGCAGCAACAACCGACAGGACATGTTCGAGGCCATGAAGGTGGCGGTGCTCCTGCAGAAGGTGCACCACCTCGATCCCGTGATCCTGCAGCCCGAGGACGCTCTGCGCATGGCCACCCGCAACGGGGCCAGGGCCGCATGTCTCCCGAACGCGATCGGCTCGCTCGAGGTCGGTCGTCGGGCCGATCTCGTCGTTGTCGACCTCAACAGCGTCTTCGTGGCGCCCGTGCACCGTGTTGTGTCCGCCCTCGTCTTCAACGTGACGCCACGCGAAGTTCGCCACGTGGTCGTCGACGGACGCATCGTGATCGATGACGGTCGTCTCGTCTCTGCCGACGAACGGGCGATGCTCAGACGCGCCCAGCGGGCCTGCGGCGACCTGTTCCGACGGGCGGGCCTCCGTCCGCCCCTGCCACTAGATTGAATCCACTGCTGGTCCGCAGACGAGCCGACCGCCCAGGAGGAGTGCAGTGCCCAAGGTCGTCGAATACCACCGGCCGTCATCGGTCGAAGAAGCCCTCGAGTTGCTGGCCCGTCCGACGGCCACCGTCCTTGCCGGTGGAACCCTCGTCAACGCCACCCCCACGACGCACCCGGTGATCGCCGTCGACATCAGCCGACTGGGTCTCAGCGGCATCGAGTTGCTCACCGATGGTCGGTTGCGTCTCGGCGCAGCAACGACGCTGCAGCAGATCGTTGATCACCCCTTGGTCCCGGCCGTACTCCGGGAGCTCGCCCGCCGCGAGTCCGTGAGCACGCTTCGAACGCTCGCAACCGTCGGCGGGACCCTTGCCGCCGGAGGTCCCGAGAGCGAACTCGTCGCCGGGCTGCTCGTCTGCGAGGCAGAGGTGACGCTGCGCTCGGCCACGGGAGCCAAGTCGATCCGATTCAGCGATCTGCTCTCCGACTGCGACCACCTGCTCTCCACCCTCATCGTCGACGCAACGATCCACGTCGACGGCACGCTGGCTGCCGACCGCACCGGGCGCACCCCGGGCGATGTCGCCATCGTCTCTGCCGTTGCCCGACGCACGACCGACGGTCGCACGCTGGTGGCGCTCAGCGGAGTGGCACCCACCCCGGTGCTCGTCGACAGCGTTGACTCCCTCTCACCCGTGGGTGACTTCCGCGGCTCGGCGGAATACCGCAAACACCTCGCTTCGGTTCTCTCGGCGAGGGTCCGTTCGGAGGTCGCCAAGTGAACACGATCAACTTTGAGCTCAACGGGCTTCCCACGACTGCGTTGGTCGCCCCGTCGCTCACACTTCGGGATCTGCTGCGCGGCGAGGGCTGCTTCAGCGTGCGTTTCGGGTCCGATGACGGATCCACCGGCGCAGCGACCGTGCTCGTCGACGGTGTTCCCGTCTCTGCCGATGTCGTGCTGGCCGCACAGGTGGACGGGCGCAGTGTGCTCACCCTCGAAGGCCTCGAGGCGCCCGACGGCTCCCTCCACCCGATCCAGCAAGCCTTCATGGCCACCGGCGCCCTCCAGTCCGGGTACTCAGCCGGAGCCATGATCCTTGCCACCAAGGCACTACTGGAACGCAACCCGAATCCGAGCGAAGCCGAGATTCGCGACGCACTCGGTGGGATCCTCGACCGCGAGACGGCCTACGTGAAGGTCGTCGAGGCGGTCCAGCGTGCATCCGTGCTCATGCGTGGCGGCACTACCGAGCCGTTCCGGCCGGTCTATCTCACGCCCATCACCAACGGTCGCGATCCTGCGCCCTACCAGCCGGGCGCCCCTGCTCCGGGAGTCTCGCCTGCAGTCCCTCGGGTCGTTCCCTCGCCCGATGTCCCGGCGATGGCGGTGGTCGGCAAACCGGAGATCAAGGTCGACGCGCTGAAACTCGTGAAGGGGAACCCGGCCTTTGCCGACGATGTCGAGATGCGCGGCATGCTCACCGCGCGAGTGCTGCGCAGTCCACATGCTCATGCGCGAATCCTCGATATCGACGACAGCGATGCTCGTGCGCTCCCCGGGGTGCGGGACGTCATTCACTACAAGAACACGCGGCGGGTGATGTACGCGTCCGGCGGTCAGAGCTGGCCCAACCCCTTGCCCTGGGACCAAGTGAGCTTCGACAACAAGGTTCGCCATGTCGGCGACCGTGTTGCAGCCGTCGCAGCAGATACTGCGGAGATTGCCGAAGAGGCACTCCGCCGCATCAAGGTCACCTACGAAGTGCTCCCCTTCATCCTCGACGAGCGTGACGCTATGGCAGCGGGGGCACCGCAGATCCACGACGAGCCCGACGCGGTCGGCATTCACGACGCCAGCCGGAACGTCGTCCACCACATCCTTGCGGCCACCGTGCCCGATCCGGTGCTCGACGCTGCGTTCGCTGGAGCCCACAAGGTGTACGAGCAGACGTATCGGGTACACCAGGTCCAGCAGTGCCCGATCGAGCCGCACGTCACGGTCGGGTGGCTCGACGAGGACGAGCGGCTCGTACTGCGCACGGCCACTCAGGTTCCGTTCCACACCCGTCGGATGGTCGCTCCCCTCCTCGGACTCACGGTCAAGGACATCCGGGTCATCAAGCCCCGAATCGGCGGCGGCTTCGGGGCGAAACAGGAGATGCTCATCGAGGACATCGTCGGCCATCTGGTGCTTCGGACCCGGCGTCCGGTTCGTCTCGTGCTCTCACGCGAGGAGGAGTTCGCGTCCTCCCGCACACGGCATCCCCAGACCATCACCTACCGAACCGGCATCGACGACAAGGGAATGCTCGTTGCTCAAGAGATGCGGGTGATCGGAAACACCGGCCCGTACGGCACGCACGGGTTCACGGTGCAGAACGTGGCGGGCATCCGCGGCCTCACGAGTTACAACTGCCCCGCCAAGAAGTTCGACTGCCATGTGGTGTACACCAACATCCCCGTTCCGGGTGCCTATCGCGGCTACGGCGCACCGCAGGCAGAGTTCGCGCTCGAGTGTCACATGGAGGACATCGCCCGCGACATGGGCATGGACGTGATGGCCTTCAAACGACAGAACTGGGTGAAGGTCGGCGACAAACTCGACATCGTCATGTACCTCGGCGAGCGTGGAACTGCCGCTGGCGAGGTCGACCCCGCCACCTACCCGCCGGTCACCACCTCCGGCATCGAGGAGTGCGTTGCCCAGGGCATGCGTGCCATCGGCTGGCACCGCCGCGAGGACCCCTCGTGGGTGGCGCCTGCCGATCGCCCCAACATCCGACGTGGGCTCGGCTTCGCCTTCTGCATGCACGGCACCGCCATCCCGTTCCTCGACATGGGCGGCTGCTCGATCAAGATGAACGACGACGGGAGCTTCAACGTGCTGGCCGGTGCTGCCGACCTCGGCACGGGCGCCGACACCGTGCTCGCACAGATCGCCGCAGAGGTGCTCGGTGTCCCGCTCGACGACATCAAGATCTACTCGGGCGATACCGACATGACCCCGTTCGACGTCGGTGCCTACGCGTCGTCCACCACGTACATCTCGGGTACCGCTGTCAAGCGTGCAGCCGACGCCGTCCGCTGGCGGATCAAGTTGCGGGCAGCCCGTCTGCTCGGCATCCCCGAGGAAGAGGCCTGCTCGATCGAACTGCGCGACCGCAGGGCCTGGGCGCCGGATGGACGTTCCGTGTCGCTCGAGGACATCGCATTGAACTCGTTGCACACCGAGGACCACGAACAGATCATGGGTACGGCGAGTTACGTCTCGCCCGATTGCCCTCCCCCATTCGGGGCGCAGTTCGTGGAGATCGAGGTCGACACCGATACCGGACAGGTCACCGTCGTGAAGATGGTGATGTCGGTCGACTGTGGCGTCGCCATCAACCCGGTGACCGCCTCGGGCCAGATCGAGGGCGGCATGCTTCAGGCGCTCGGTTACGGCCACTGCGAGGAGTTCGCCTTCGACGCCGACGGACGGATGGTGAACACCGAGTTCGACAGCTACCGCATCTATCGGGCCGACGAGATGCCCGACATCGAGGTCTTCCTCGTCCAGACGATGGAGGACTCGGGCCCCTTCGGCGCCAAGGCAGTGGCAGAGATTCCCAAAGACGGCGTCGCTCCTGCACTGCGCAACGCAATCCTCCACGCCACCGGCGTAGCCATCGACGAGATTCCCTTCACGCCCGAGCGCGTGTGGAGGGCGCTGAACAACGCACGCGCATGACCATCATCACCGCCGACTGGGTCATCGCCGAACCCGGCGAGGAGCCGATCAAGGCCGGCGCTGTGCGCGTGGTGGGCACCTCGATCACCGAGGTCGGCGAGGCTGCGGCGCTTCTGGCCACTCACCCCGATGATGACGTGGTCAGCGGCTCGGGCTGTGTCCTTGCCCCTGGATTCGTGAACACCCACGTACACCTCTACGGCGTACTCGCGCACGGCATCCCGCTCGAGGTGGCACCGACGGGCTTCTGGTCGTTCCTCGAGGACTTCTGGTGGCCCAAGGTGGAGGACGCACTCGACGCCCCGATGATCCTCACGGCCACCCGTTGGGTGGGGGCTGAACTCTTGCGAACGGGCACCACGTGCTTCTACGACATCCTCGAGGCGCCGAATTCCCTGCCGGGAATCCTCCTCGCCCAGTCCGACGAGGTGCGCAGGTTGGGCCTGCGCGGGATCCTCAGCTTCGAGGCCACCGAGCGTGTCAGCAGCACCAATGGCGAGGCGGGTCTGGAGGAGAACCTCGCCATGATCCGTGCGGGGCGCTCGGCCGGCCCTGACTCCCTGGTCCACGGACTGATGTGCATCCACACCACGTTCACCTGCCCGCCAGCGTTCATCGAGCGGGCAGCCGCCCTCGCCCGAGAGCATGATGTCCTGCTCCACGCCCACGTGAACGAGGGCGCCCACGAGGGCCTGCTCTGCCACGAGCGATACGGGGTGCGGACCCTCGAGCTCTACGACCGGCTCGGCGTCGCCGGACCGAACCTGCTCGCCTCGCAGTGCGTTCAACTGTCGGACCGTGAACAGGAACTCATCGCAGAGCGAGGCGTTCGGGTCAGTCACATGCCGCTGTCGAACTGCGAAGTCGGCGGGGGCATCGCCCCGATACCCGAACTGATGGACCGCGGCGTGACCGTCGGCCTCGGCTCGGACGGCTATCTCAACGACATGTTCGCGGTCATGCGAGGGGCCTTCCTCCTCCACAAGGCCCGGTTGTGCAGCCCACAGGTGATGCCGGCCTCCAGCGTGTTCCGTATGGCCACCACTGCGGGGGCCGAGGCGCTCGGCCTCGGCCACCTCATCGGTCGATTGGCCCCCGGGTACCGCGCTGATCTCCAACTCATCGACGCTGGATTCCCGACGCCGGCGAGCGCTCACAACCTCTACGACCAGCTCGTCCTCTGGCGCAGCGGACTCGATGTGCGCGAGGTGATGGTGAACGGCGAGTGGAGGGTACGTTCGGGATCGGTGGACGGTTTCGATCGCGACCACGAGCGCTCCCGGGTTGCACATGAGGCGCAGCGGTTGTGGAAATCCGCCTGATCCGCGAACTCGCTGACCGCATCGAGCGCGGCGAGTCGGTGGTGCTCGTCACGGTCGTGCAGACCAACCGATCCGTCCCGCGTCACGCCGGGTCCAAGATGATTGTCCGTGCCGACGGCAGTACCTCGGGAAGCATCGGTGGCGGCGAGATGGAGGCACGGGTGATCACCGAGGCGCTCGATGCCCTCCGCAACGGGCGACCTCGAGTCCTACACTTCGAACTTGTCGATCCCAAGCGCGGCGACCCGGGCGTCTGCGGTGGCGACGTGCAGTTGTACCTGGAGCCTTACATGCCGAACGCCACCATCTACGTCATCGGATGTGGCCATGTGGGTCGTGCGGTCGTCGATCTGGCACATTGGCTCGGATACCGCGTGGTGGCGTTCGACGACCGCGCCGATCAGGTCACCGAAGATCTGCTCCCCCACGCCGATATCCGTCTGCACGGATCCGTTGCTGACGCCCTGGCCGCCCATCCCCCGACGTCGGAGACCCACGTCGTCGTGCTGACGCGCAACATGGGGCTGGACCTCGACATCATCCCCGCAGTGCTCGCCACACCCGCTCGCAGCATCGGCCTCATGGGCAGCAACCGCCGCTGGGCAACCACACGTGCCGAACTCGAGCGGCGTGGCCTCGCCCCCGACCAACTCGACCGAGTGAGGTCACCGATCGGTATCGAGCTTCACGCCGAGACGCCCGAGGAGATCGCCGTGTCGGTGCTCGCCGAGATCGTCGGCAGCCGCCGCGGGGCGCTCTGACACATGCTCTTCGCCCGGTTCCCTGTCCTCGTCCGGGGAGGCGGAGACCTCGGCACAGGAGTCATCCTTCGTCTTCATCGCGCAGGGTTCCCGGTGGTCGTGACCGAACTCGCGCAGCCACTTGCAGTACGGCGTCGCGCTGCGGTGGCGGGCGCCGTTCTCGACGGTGAGGCTGTGGTCGAGGACATGCGCGCCGTGTTGCATCACGACGTCGATGCTGCTCGCTCGTGTGCTGCCAGCGGTTCGGTTGCGGTGCTGGTCCACGACGCGCTCCCCGACGTCGGCGCCCGCATCATCGTCGATGCCCGCCTTGCCAAGCGCAATCTCGACACCCGCATCGACGACGCCGAGCTCGTGATCGCTCTCGGTCCCGGCTTCACCGCGGGGCAGGATTGCCATGCCGTGGTCGAGACCGCGCGCGGGCCCCATCTCGGCCGCGTCCTGCGCAACGGTTCTGCGCTCGCCGACACCGGTGTTCCCGATCCGGTCGAGGGACGGGCGAACGAACGTGTCCTCCGGTCGCCGGCAGTTGGAACCGTGCGCTGGGAGGTCGACATCGGGGCGATCGTCCGCTCTGGCCAGCTCCTCGGTGTCGTCTCCGGTGAGACCATCAGGGCGCCGTTCGACGGTGTAGTGCGCGGGCTCATCAGCGATCGCGTCCGGGTCGAGGCGGGTCTGAAGATCGGTGACCTCGATCCACGGGTCGATACCCGAGTGGACGAAGTCTCCGACAAAGCGCTCGCCGTCGGCGGCGGCGTACTCGAGGCGGTGCTGTCGTGGATCTCGGCCAGTACCTGACCGAGCAGGCCGTCCTCGGCGACCGGGAGTTGATCGCCCTCGTGGGCGGCGGCGGCAAGACCACACTCATGCGCGCTCTCCATGACCACGCCGTGAGTTCCGGTCGCTCGGTCGTTGCCGGAACCACCACGATGGTCTATGCCGCGCAGGCAGCAGGTCTTCCCGGGTTCCTCGCGTCAAGCCTCGTCGCTCCCGAGACCACCTCCGATCCACTGGTGCGCGCTCCTGCGCCGTCGAAGCTCATCGGGGTCCGTCCCGAGGAGGTCGACGCCGAGTTCGCCTCGGGACGCTTCGATCTGGTGGTGGTGGAGGCTGATGGCTCCCGCGGCAAGGTGGTGAAGGCACCCGCCGAACACGAACCACCCATCCCCTCACTCTCGACCCTCGTGCTCGACGTGGTGGGGGCCGACTGCATCAATCGCGTGATCGAGGACGTCGCCCATCGTCCGATGCTCGTGGCGGCAGTGTGCGGTTGCGGGCCGTACGAGCGACTGACGCCAACCCGCCTCGCCCGTCTCGTCACGAGCGAACGCGGCGGCCACAAGAACGTTCCGGCAGGAGCACGATTTGCGCTCGTCCTCACGCGGACCGGCCCGCGACAGGCCGACGCTGCCGCGGAGTTGTCGTCGCTCCTCACCGCAAGCGGTGTTCAGGTGATCGTGCTCCCCCGCCTCCCGGACGCCGAGGGATACGAACGGGAAACGGGCACCGTCCCGGGCGCTGACTAGCCTGACTGAGGTGTTTGCTGCCAGCGTCAACTTGATCCCTGAGGACACCGTCGGTCGCCTGGTCGAACTCGGTGTCCTCGCCGAGGAGCTCGGGTTCGACCGTTGCTGGGTCTACGACGAGGGTCTCGCCACCCGCGACGTGTACATCACGCTCGCTGCGATTGCGTCGAGAACTGTGCGGATCCGAATCGGAACCGGAATCACCAATCCCTACACACGCCATCCGGCCACGACTGCTGCCACGATTGCATCGCTCGACGAGCTCAGCGGCGGGAGAGCCTTTCTGGGGCTCGGTGCAGGCGGGAGCCTCACGCTCGGCCCCCTCGCGATCGAGCGGAGCCAACCGCTCAGGTCTGTCCGGGACGTTCTCGATGCATGTCGTTCCTTGCTCGATGGGCAGACGGTCTCGATGACCACCCCGTTGTTCGAACTCCGCAACGCCCGACTCGGATTCCCCTGTCGGGCGGGAATCGAGATCTGGGTCGCAGGTCGGGGACCAAAGATGCTGGCCCTCGGCGGCACTCGAGCTGATGGCGTGATGCTCGACTTCATCAACAAGCCCGACATCGGCGCATCGGTGGCGCGAGTGCGTGAGGCCGCCGCCGCTGCGGGACGTCGGCCCAAGATCTGCTATTCGACCATGATCATCACGGACGATGCCGCCATGGCGCAGACCAAGCCGCACATGACCTACCGACTTGTCGACTCGCCGCCCGAGGTGAAGGAGGCCTTGGGCATCAGTCCCGCCGACGTCGAACGAATCCGCACTGCGATGACCGACGGTCTCCATGCTGCGGCGGAGCACGTGCGGGAGGAATGGGTGCTTCCCTTCGTCATCGCAGGAACAGTCTCGGAGTGCGCCGAGGAGTTGTCGCGACTCATGGAACAGAGCGCTCTCGACGAGTTTCTGCTCCCCGTCCTCGACCTGCACGAGGCTGAGCCACTCATGCGCGCCGTCGCCGACGTGGTTGCGAGGGCTCGCTGATGCCTGCCCCCGCCGGACACGGACCCGGCCGCTTCCTGCTTCCCTGCTATACCGAGCCCGCCGACACGGTGGTCCATCGCTGCAGTTTCTCGTTCACCGAAGCTTCCCCGTTACCCGAGCTCCACGACCCGGTCTACCCAGATGTTGTCGATCCGAGTTCCGACCCTCTGGTGCCGCTGCATCACCGTAGGGTTCGTGTGCTCTCGAACTACTGGCACGCCGGTTGGGATCAGGCGGTGCCAACGACGTGGATGCGAGCAGAAGCACTCGACCGCCTCGGTTACGTGGCAGAGGGGCTGCCGGACCGCCTTGGCCTCGCCGTGTTCGACGCATGGCGCCCGTTGCCGCTCCAAGCGGAGTTGTATGAGGCGGCGTACGACGAGCCCGGACTCCCGGCCGGATATGTCGCCGAGCCGATTGCCGATCCGCGTACACCACCCCCGCATCTCACCGGGGGCACGGTGGATCTCACGCTCACTCTCGACGGCACGCCGCTTGCGCTGGGAACCGGCTTCGACGACTTCACTGACCGGGCTGCGGCACGGTCGTTGGAGGACGAGCCGGGCGCCGCTCGGGAGTTGCGTCGGGTGCTGTACCACCACATGCGCCGCGGGGGCTTCGTGGTACTGCACTGCGAGTGGTGGCACTTCGAGTTCGGCACGCGCCGTTGGGCAGCCATCACCGGGGGTCAGCCCCTGTACGGTCCGGCTTCACCCCCGATTGCGTAAAGCACGTCTGTCGGCGCCAATAACACGCGTATCGTTGACCCATGCCGACCGTCGCCTCCTGGGAATCCCATGGCTTCCTGCGCGTGGCCGTCGTGTCGCCCGACCTCGTCGTGGCCCACCTCGAGCACAACACACGCTCGCTCATTGCAGCGTGCGAGCGGGCCGCACAGGATGGTGCTCGCATCGTCGTCACACCTGAGCTGGGGGTTACCGGGTACACCATCGGTGACCTCTTCACCCAGCAGGTCGTGATCACCGCTGCGTGGGATGCCGTGCACTCCATCGCTGCGAACCTCGCTCACCATGACTCGATCTTCGTCGTGGGCCTGCCGGTGCGCGCCACCGATGCTCGCCTGTACAACTGCGCAGCCGTGGTGTGCCACGGCGAAGTCAGGGCGCTCGTTCCCAAGCAGTACCTCCCGAACCGCGCTGAGTTCTACGAGGACCGCTGGTTCAGCAGGGCCCTTGATCGCACGCTGCCCCACGAACACCGAGGAATCCCGTTCGGAACCGATCTCGTCATCGGGTTCGGGGACCATGTCTCCATCGGCATCGAGATCTGCGAGGACCTCTGGGGGCCCCAGCCCCCGAGCGGCCGACTCGCCCTCGCCGGAGCCAACGTGATCGCCAACCCCAGTTCCTCACCAGAAGCACTCGGCAAGTCCGAGTACCGCCGCGACCTCGTACGTCAGCAGTCAGCCCGCTGTCTTGCTGCGTACCTCTACGCCGGGTCCGGCCCGGGCGAGAGCACCACCGACCTCGTCTTCGGGGGCCACTCGCTCATCTGCGAGAACGGCGTCGTCCTCGCAGAGACGAACCGCTTCCGCTTCGACACCCAGATCGCAGTTGCCGATATCGACCTCATGGTCCTCGCTCACGAGCGAAACACGAACTCGAGTTTCTCTGCGGGGAGCGCACCGAGTGTCCGCCGGATCCAGATCACTCCGCGGGGGCCGAACAGCGCTCACGGGGCCCTTCGACGCCGCATCGAGCCCACCCCCTTCGTCCCCACGAGCCATGAGGACCGGGACCGCAACTGCGAAGAGATCTTCTCGATCCAGGCCACCGGACTCGCCAAGCGGATTCGTCACACACAGTCCCGCACCGCGATCATCGGCATCAGCGGCGGTCTCGACTCCACCCTTGCGCTCCTCGTTGCCGCACGCTCCATGCAGATCCTCCAGCGGCCGCTTTCCGACGTGATCGCAGTCACCATGCCGGGCTTCGGGACGACCGACCGCACGTACACCAACGCCCTCGCCCTCATGCGGGGCCTCGGCGCCACAGTTCGCGAGATTCCCATCGCCGAAGCGGTGTCGGCCCACTTCGACGACATCGGACACGACCCTGCCTCGCACGACGTGGTCTACGAGAATGCCCAGGCGCGCGAGCGAACCCAGATCCTCATGGACCTCGGCAATGAGCTCGGGGGCCTCGTGGTCGGCACCGGCGACCTCAGCGAGGCGGCACTCGGCTGGATGACGTTCAACGGCGACCACATGAGCATGTACCACGTGAACGCAGGCGTACCCAAGACGCTCGTTCGGCACCTCGTCTCGTGGGCGGCGGAACAGTCGTACTTCGCCACGGTGTCTGCCACGCTCCACGACATTGTCGACACGCCGATCACGCCCGAGCTACTCCCCTTGCGTGACGGAGCACTGGTCCAACACACCGAGGAGATCGTCGGTCCGTACGACCTGCATGACTTCTTCCTGTTCCACACCGTGAGGTACGGCTCGGCACCCTCGCGGGTCGTGGCACTTGCCGAAATCGCCTTCGCAGGCCGACATGACCGACCCACCATCATCCGCTGGCTGGAGGTCTTCCTCCGACGGTTCTTCTCGCAGCAGTTCAAGCGTTCATCGATGCCCGACGGGCCCAAAGTGGGGTCGGTGGCGCTGAGTCCCCGTGGTGATTGGCGGATGCCGAGCGACGCGTCGTCGGCGTCGTGGCTGGCCGAACTCGAGGCGATCAGCCGAGCAGGGGCCTGACCTCTTCGGCGTACCGCTGCATCTGTTCCTCGGCCTTCTCATAGGTGTCGCCGGGGAAGTGCGGATAAATCGTCATGTGCTTGAGCGAGAGCCGCTCCTTGTACTCGGCGATCCCGGCAGCAACTTCCTCGGGCGTGCCGATGATCCACACCTTCTGGTCGACGGATTCCTCCAGCGTCGGGATGAGACCGGCTGGTGCCGGTTTGCCGTCCTTGCCCATGTAGCCCTTCGACCAGCCGTACGGCCCGAGGAATTTCCAGTACTCGTCGTGTCCGTTGCGGGCGGTGCGCCAGGCAGCTTCGTGGGTGTCCTCGATGCGGATGTTGAGCACCAAGTTGCGCTTCTCGCCGGGGGCGAGCACGCCGTGGTGCTGCTCCCAGACTTCCTGAAACTTGTCCCAGCGCTGGCGGATGAACTCGTGATGCATCAGCCAGAACACGCCACCAAAGCCTCGCTCGGGCACGTGCTGGAGCGTGGGCGGCGAGGTGATGGCCTGCCAGACCTCATACGGATACAGGGGTCGGGGCACCAGCGTGAGGTGCTCGACGAAGCCCCCACGATCGGGGATGCCCGGCGGCGGGAAGTCGTAGTACTTGCCGTGGTAGCTGAACGTCTCGTTCTCGAACGCAGTGAGCACCACGTCCATCGCCTCGTCCATCATCTCCCGGTTGATGCGGTCGGCGTCGGCCTGATCGGGGTTGTCGAACGAGCCCACCTTGGTACCGAGGGCCTGTGCCTCCCGCGGCACCGTGCCCCGAGCCACGCCGAGCACCCCACGGCCGCCCGAGAGGTTGTGCATCATGGCGAAGTCCTCGGCGAAACGCAGCGGGTGCCACTGCGGGATCACGTGGAACATCGCTCCAATCTTGATACGTGAGGTGCGCTCGGCGAGTGCCACACCGAACAACAGGCCGTTCGGCACCACCTCGTAGCCCTCGTACTGGAAGTGATGCTCCGTCAGCTGAAAGACATCGAAACCGAGCCGCTCGGCGGCAACTCCCATGTCGAGCAGCCGCATGGCCGCATGCCACATCTCTTTCTGGGTGTAGCGGCGGTCGGTGGGCTTGGGCGGGCCGGCGCCGGCATCGTCCATCTCCACCGCACCGAACATGAAGACTCCGGTTTCCATCGTTCCTCCGGGGTGTCGACCGTGGTGATTGCTGTGGGGGTGCTACTTCTTGCCGCGTGTGGACGGTGCCCACTTGCCGGCAACGCGGTTGGCGAGCCATCCGAAGAAGACGAACACTGCGACGCCGAGCACACACGACAGGATCACGGCTGCAAGGAGCTTTTCGCCCTCGATCCGGGCGACGTATCGCTTGAGCAACTGCCCAATACCGATGTCGCCCTTACCGAAGAAGAAGTCTCCGACAATTGCCCCGATCACCGAGAGACCCGCGGAGATTCGCAGACCGGCAAAGATCGCCGGAAGGGCGGCCGGGAACATCACCTTGCGGATCCGGGTGAGTCGTCCTGCGCCGTGCAGCGTCATCAGGTCGTGCAATCCGGATTCGGCAGACAACAGACCGAACAGCGTGTTCACGATGATCGGGAAGATGGCGATGATCACGCACACCACGATCCGGGAACTCCTCCCGTACCCGAACCAGAATCCGATGAGCGGAACGATGGCAAGGATGGGAATGGCCTGGAGCATGACGAAGTACGGGAAGAACGCCCTCTCGAGCATCTTGGCCTGACTCATGATGATGGCCAGCGTGAACCCGAGTGCGATGGCGATGAGAAGGCCCCAGAACGCAACGCGACCACTCGACCACAGCCCCTTGAACATCTCCGACAGCGTCTCGGAATCTGCGAAGCCCTCCTCCCACACCCGATGAGGAGGCTGAAGCAGGAATCGCCGCTTGGGCTCGAGGATCGCATAACTGATGAAGTACCAGAGTCCGATCGTTGCGGCACCGACGAGGAAGGGGGGCACGACAACCCGCCAGATGGCCTCGCGCTTGGCCTTGTACGACACCTCGGGTTCGAGGTCGGGACTCGTCACCGCAACGGCAGCGGCGGGGGCAGGCGACTCGATGTCGGTGCTCATGAGTGGGCTCCTCGGAGTGCGTGGCTGATCTGACCGCTCAGGCGGGCGAACTCGGGGTCGAAACGGATTTCCGGGCTGCGGGGGTACGCGAAGGGGACTTCGAACTCCGCGACGATCCGACCCGGACGGGCCGACATCACCAACACCTTCGTGGAAAGAAACACCGCTTCGCTGATGGAGTGGGTAATGAAGAGTCCGCCGAACTGCTCGCGCTCGAAGAGTCGCAGCGTCTCCTCATTGAGGTGCTCGCGGGTGATCTCGTCGACGGCGCCAAACGGCTCGTCGAAGAGGAACAGCGGCGGCGACAGGGTGAGGGTCCGTGCGAGCGATGCGCGCATCTTCATACCGCCCGACAACGAACGCGGGTAGTGCTTCTCGAATCCGGTCAGGCGAACGGTCTCGATGGCCTTCTTGGCGAGGTCCTTGCGCTCGGCCTTCGGTATGCCGTGCAACTCGGCCAACAACTCGACGTTGCGCTGGACCGTACGCCATGGCATGAGCGTGGCGTCCTGGAACACGTAGCCAACGCGTTCGCTCTCGAGCACTACCTCGCCGGAGGACTGTTCGAGCAGTCCGGTTGCGATCTTCAGGAGGGTCGACTTGCCGCACCCCGACGGCCCGACGATGGTGATGAACTCACCCCGGGCCACGTCGAACGAGACGTTCGTGAGCGCCCGAGTGCCGTCCGGAAAGGTCATGGAGATGTTCCGGAAGGACACCGCTGCATTGACCGATGTGCTCACCTGTCTCGACCCCTGTTTCCCGCTCGCCCGCCTGGAGAAGCGTTCGTTATTGGTACCAGCAGACACGTTTCAGAAGTGTTTCCACCTTGTGACCGCTTGACTTTTTAGACGAATCCGCCGAGCCAGCCGTGCCTCTCGCGGTACCCTAGCAAACCTCAACCGTCCGCTAGCGACCGCTGTCGGACGTCACCAAACATCCACATGAAGGGGGAGTTCATGAAGTTGAGGAAAGCGGCAGTAGTTGCGGCGGCTCTGGTACTCGTGGCGGCTGCGTGCAGCGACGACGACGAGACCGTGGCGCCCAGCACGGAGGCCCCGGCAAGCACCGAGGCACCCGCCAGCACGGAGGCTCCGGCAAGCACCGAGGCCCCGGCGAGCACCGAGGCACCGGTCGACGTTTCGCTCAAGGACGTCTGCCCGGATCCGCTCGTGATCCAGACCGACTGGTTCCCCGAGGCCGAGCACGGCGCGATGTACGAACTCCTCGGTGAGGGTTACACCGTGGATGTTGCCAAGAAGGTCGTCACCGGTCCGCTCGTGACCGGCGGTGTCGACACCGGCATCAAGATCGAGGTCCGCACCGGTGGCCCCGCCATCGGCTTCGCAGCCCCGTCGGCCCAGCTGTACACCGACAACTCGATCCATCTCGGCTACGTGTCCACCGACGATGCGGTGAACTCATTCTCGAAGACCCCCACGATCGCCGTGGTGGCCCCCCTCGAGATCAACCCGCAGATGATCATGTGGGACCCGGCGACCTACCCCGAGGCCAAGACCATTGAGGACCTCGCCAAGGCCGGCGTGACCTTCAACGTCTTCGGCGGACAGACCTACACCGAGGTATTCGTCAAGCAGGGCAAGATTCCGGCCGACCTCGTCGACCCGAGCTACGACGGTTCGCCGCAGCGCTTCATCGCCTCCGGCGGCAAGATCGCCCAGCAGGGCTTCGTGTCGGCTGAGCCGTACCAGTACGAGAAGGAATTCGCCGAGTGGGGCAAGCCGGTTGCAACGCAGCTGATCCACGATGCCGGATTCCGGATCTACAGCCAGCCCCTCGCCATCCGTGCGTCGGACAAGGCCACCCTGGACGGCTGCCTCAAGAAGTTCGTGCCGATGGTCCAGAAGGCCGCGGTCGACTTCGTGACCAGCCCGGCTCGCGCCAACGCGATCATCATCGACGCAGTGGCCCAGTACAAGGACTTCTGGGTCTACGGTCAGGGCGTTGCGGACTTCTCGGTGGCGAAGCAGAAGGAACTCGGCCTCGTGGGCAACGGCCCCGATGCGACGCTGGGCAACTTCGACCTCGCCCGTGTGCAGACCGCCATCGACCAGATGAAGGATGCAGGGTTCGAGGTTCCGGCAGAACTCACTGCCGAGACCATCGTGACCAACGAGTACATCAACCCGGCGATCGGTCTC
>JAULYZ010000005.1:0-2517 GCA_032117595.1 Acidimicrobiia bacterium
CGTGTCCACCAGATCGGGTCAACTCCACACAGTTCGTGTTACCGAATTCCACCTGACGGAAGTCCGTATTGTCTTTGTAATTGAACGGATTCGTTGTCGAGGACAGATACGTGAATTCCCCGAATCCGCCGATGGCGTTGCGACCCGTGTACCGGCAGAGGGCCCGGAGTTCGTCCTCCGACGGCAGGTACCAATCGGCAAGACCACCACCGCGGTAACCGGCCGCGATCGTGACCGCGCCCTTCGTCCCGTCAACACACTCGGGTGTCTGGAGCAGCAGTTCGGTGTTGCGACGGCCATCGCCGATCGCCCCCGGAGTGTCGCCCGCCTCGCCCGAGAAGCGGTTGAAGTTCTTCAACAAAGCGGTCCAGGACTTGCACGGATAGAACGACCCGTCGGAGGTCTTTTTGGTCACCCCCGTCGCAGCACCGCAACTGGGGCAGTCGGACAGTCCGTCGGGTCTCCAGGCCTGCGGGGCCACCTCGAGGAACCGACCCCAGGGTTGCACGCTGCCCGCGTCGTAGAACACCCGACCACCACCCGGACCCATGGCATCCACCGCGCACGGCACCACCGTTGTGCCCGCCGGCCAGTCATGACACACCCCAGCCGTCGCAACCGCGTTCTCCTGCGCACCCGCCGGCTTCGGAGACGGTGCCGACTCCTTGCTGCTCGAACCGCACGCAGACACCACCACCGCCGCAGCGGCCAACACCACCACACCGCGGCGCAACGACCGACCACCGGAACGACCGGCCGAACGACCGGCCCGCTGGGCAGTCCGCCCGTCCCCAGACAACTCACGAGAAATGCTCATAACCGGCAGGGAACCACACCACCCGCGATCTGGCCTCACCCGAAAAGGGTGATTCTCCGGTTCTTCCGCGGCCGGACGGGCCGAGCCCGCGACCGCGTTGGGTGTCAGTTTTTTGCGCCCAGCATCAACTGGCTGAACGCCCGGATCGGACGGACGTGTCGCTTGCTATACACAGGACTGAACTCGAAAGGGGTGATGTTGCCCGTCCCTGCACAGTTCGTGTTACCGAAGTCCACCTCACGGAAGTCCGTCTTGTTCTTGTCCTTGAACGGATTCGTTGTCGAGGACAGATACGCGTCAGACCAGAATCCGCCGATGGCGTTGCGACCCGTGTACCGGCAGAGGGCCCGGAGTTCGTCCTCCGACGGCAGGTACCAATCGGCAAGACCACCACCCCGATAACCAGCGGCGACCGTGACCGCGCTGTCCGTCCCGTTCACACACTCGGGTGTCTGGAGCAGCAGTTCGGTGTTGCGACGGCCATCGCCGATCGCCCCGGGAGTGTCGCCTGCCTCCCCCGGCAGGGCCAACACAGTGGAACCGCGCCTGCACGGATAGAACAACCCGTCGGACGATTCTTTGGTCACCCCCGGCGCAGCACCGCAATCCGGGCAGGCGGACAGTCCGTCGGGCCCCCAGGCCTGCGGGGCCACCTCGAGGAACCGGCCCCACGGTTGCACACTGCCCGCGTCGTAGAACACCCGACCACCACCCGGACCCATGGCATCCACTGCGCACGGCACCACCGTTGTGCCCGCCGGCCAGTCATGACACACCCCAGCCGTCGCAACCGCGTTCTCCTGCGCACCCGCCGGCTTCGGTGTTGACGCCGACTCCTCACTGCTCGAACCACACGCAGACAGAACCACCGCCGCAGCAACCAACACCATCAGACCGGTCCGCCGGCCCACGCGCGAGCCCCACATCACGCAAACGCCCGGATCGGACGCACGGAACTGGCGTTGTACTCCTCACCGTCGTATTTCTCCTCGTACACACCGTCCGTTTGGCAGTCAGTGCGTTCGAAGTCGACGCGCGTGAAGTTCCTGCGAAGATCGGGGGCATTGCCGATCGTCCGTTTCGTGCTGTACGACGTCGACGACACGTAGTAGTCCGCTCGAAAGCCCCCGATGGCGTTGCGGCCCTCGTACTTGCAGAGGGCCACGAGTTCCCCAGCGGACGGCAGGTACCAGTCGGCAAGGCCGAGACCGCGGTAGCCGGACGCGAGGGCGACCGCGCTCTGCGTCCCGTTCACACACTCGGGTGTCTGGAGCAGCAGTTCGGTGTTGCGACGACCATCACCGATCGCCGCGCCGGTGGTGCCGGCCTGCCCCGGCCAGAGGATGACGTTGTACTTGGAGCTCCCGCACGGGAAGTAGCCGTCGCCCTTTGAGTCGTCGGAGGTTGCCTTCGTGACCCCAGGCGCAGCGCCGCACGAGTCACACGAATACAGCGTCCCGCCCCAGGCCTGCGGGGCGACCTCGAGGAACCGGCCCCACGGTTGCACGCTGCCCGCGTCGTAGAACACCCGACCACCACCCGGACCCTTCAGACCAACCGCACACGGCTGCGCATCCGTCGTTCCGTTCGGCCAGCCGTAACACACCGCACCCGAAGTGACCGCGTTCTCCTGCGCACCCACCGGTTTCGGTGACGGTGCCGACTCCTCACTGCTCGAACCACACGCCGACACCACCACC
>JAULYZ010000005.1:2527-17522 GCA_032117595.1 Acidimicrobiia bacterium
CCGGCAGGGAACCACACCACCCTCGATCTGGCCTCACCCGAAAAGGGTGATTCTCGGATCGCTCGCGACCGGGCACTCGAACCGGTGCGCAGCAACCCGCTAGCTGAACGCCCGGATCGGACGGACATATCTGGTGAGGAAGGACTTCCCCGAGACCGAGGTGGACGTGGTGCAGCCCTTGCTTGCGAAGTCGACGCTCTTGAAGTCCGTGATGCCGTAACTGCCCCCCGAGGTTTCGAACGACGTTGACGACACGTACTTGCCCGCTGTAAAGCCGCCGATGGCGTTGCGGCCCTCGTACTTGCACAGCTCGACGAGTTCGTCCTGCGACGGCAGGTACCAATCGGCGAGTCCGAGACCGCGGTAACCGGCCGCGAGGGTGACCGCGCTCTGCGTCCCGTCGACACACTCGGGTGTCTGGAGCAGTGCCTCGGTATTGCGGCGGCCGTCACCAATCGCCGTGGGGTTGCTGGCGCCTATCGCCCCCGTCCACTTCACTTCGGTATAGGTGTTCCTGCACGGGTAGAAGCCGCCGTTCGAATCCCCGTTCGGCCCCCCGTCGGAGGTCGCCTTCGTGACCCCTGTTGCAGCGCCGCACGAGTTGCACGAGGCCAGCGTCGGGCCCCAGTTCGACGGGGCAACCTCGAGGAACCGGCCCCACGGCTGCACACTGCCCGCGTCGTAGAACACCCGACCACCACCCGGACCCTTCAGACCAACCGCACACGGCTGCGCGTCCGTCGTACCGTTCGGCCAGCTGTAACACACCGCACCCGAAGTGACCGCGTTCTCCTGCGCACCGGCCGGTTTGGGTGTTGGCGCCGACTCCTTGCTGCTCGAACCACACGCCGACACCACCACCGCCGCAGCGGCCAACACCACCACACCACGGCGCAACGACCGACCACCGAAACGACCAGCCGAACGACCGGTCCGCTGGGCAGTCGGCTGGCTTACAGACAACTCACGAGAAATGCTCATGACCGGCAGGGAACCACACCACCCTCGATCTGGCCTCACCCGAAAAGGGTGATTCTCGGATCGCTCGCGACCGGGCACTCGAACCGGTGCGCAGCAACCCGCTAGCTGAACGCCCGGATCGGACGGACGGCTTGCGACTGGTAACTACGAAGCCATTCGTCGATAGTGGACTTGATGTTGCCCGTCCCTGCACAGTTCGTGTTACTGAAGTCCACCTGACGGAAGTCCGTCTTGTTGTTCTTGGACGGATTCGTTGTCGAGGACAGATACGCGAAAGCCCCGAATCCGCCGATGGCGTTGCGACCCGTGTACAGGCAGAGGGCCCGGAGTTCGTCCTCCGACGGCAGGTACCAATCCGCAAGGCCAAGACCCCGATAACCAGCGGCGGCCGTGACCGCGCTCTTCGTCCCGTTCACACACTCGGGTGTCTGGAGCAGCAGTTCGGTGTTGCGACGGCCATCGCCGATTGCCCCGGGAGTGTCGCCCGCCTCCCCCGGCAGAACCAACAGATCGCTATCGGTCCTGCACGGATAGAACACGTCCGTATCAAGGTCGGAGGTCTTCTTCGGCACCCCTGTTGCAGCGCCGCACGAGTCACACGAGACCAGCTTCCCTCCCCAAGCCTGCGGGGCGACCTCGAGGAACCGGCCCCACGGCTGCACGCTGCCCGCGTCGTAGAACACCCGACCACCACCCGGACCCTTCAGACCAACCGCACACGGCTGCGCGTCCGTCGTACCGTTCGGCCAGCCGTAACACACCGCACCCGACGTGACCGCGTTCTCCTGCGCACCCGCCGGTTTAGGAGACGGTGCCGACTCCTTGCTGCTCGAACCACACGCAGACAGAACCACCGCCGCAGCAACCAACACCATCACACCGGTCCGCCGACCCGCACGCGAGCCCCACATCACGCAAACGCCCGGATCGGACGCACATATCTGGTGAGGAAGGACTTCCCCGAGACCGAGGTGGACGTGGTGCAGTCCTTCCTTTCGAAGTCGACGCTCTTGAAGTCCGTGATGCCGTAACTGCCCACCGAGGTTTCGAACGACGTCGACGACACGTACTTGCCCGCTATAAAGCCGCCGATGGCGTTGCGGCCCTCGTACTTGCACAGCTCGACGAGTTCGTCCTGCGACGGCAGGTACCAATCGGCGAGTCCGAGACCGCGGTAACCGGCCGCGAGGGTGACCGCGCTCTGCGTCCCGTCGACACACTCGGGTGTCTGGAGCAGTGCCTCGGTATTGCGGCGGCCGTCACCAATCGCCGTGGGGTTGCTGGCGCCTATCGCCCCCGTCCACTTCACTTCGGTATAGGTGTTCCTGCACGGGTAGAAGCCGCCGTTCGAATCCCCGTTCGGCCCCCCGTCGGAGGTCGCCTTCGTGACCCCTGTTGCAGCGCCGCACGAGTTGCACGAGGCCAGCGTCGGGCCCCAGTTCGACGGGGCAACCTCGAGGAACCGGCCCCACGGCTGCACACTGCCCGCGTCGTAGAACACCCGACCACCACCCGGACCCTTCAGACCAACCGCACACGGCTGCGCGTCCGTCGTACCGTTCGGCCAGCTGTAACACACAGCAGCCGACGTGACCGCGTTCTCCTGCGCACCCGCCGGTTTGGGAGACGGTGCCGACTCTTCACTGCTCGAACCACACGCCGACACCACCACCACCGCCGCAGCAACCAGCACCACCACACCACGGCGCAACGACCGACCGGCCCGCCGGCCAGTCCGCCCGTCCCCAGACAACTCACGAGAAATGCTCATAACCGGCAGGGAACCACACCACCCACGATCCGGCCTCACCCGAAAAGGGTGATTCTGCATCCCCGCCATTTGCGACCGGGCAGCGACCGGCCGCCCGACGCGGGACCCAATGCGGGTGGGGGCGTTCTAATATCCGACACGTGGGTGGCAAGGGTCAGGAGGAGGTGCCCGCCGAGGCCTTTCGCGTTGTTCGGACCAAGATCTTGGTGCCCACCTGTGACGACGGTGTCCTGCGCCGCCTCCGGGTGGAGTCGCTCCTCGACCGCAGCAAGCGGATCACCACCGTGTTCGGGCCGGCCGGGTTCGGCAAGACCATGGCGGTCGCCAAGTGGGCGTCGAGACGGCGGACCCCGGTGGCGTGGTACACGATCGACGCCTTCGACAACCGCCCCTCGGTGTTCTGGCGCCATCTCAGGGCGGCCATCGATCACTCCCATCGTCGCCCGACTGACGACAGCGTCGCAGCGCGTCCGCTCGACGGCGGGCAGTTCGCCGAGTCGCTGCTCGAGTCGCTCGGCGCGGAACCCGAGACCACGATCGTCGTCCTCGACGACCTCCATCTCGTCGGCGACCCCGATGTCCTCGAGCAACTCACGTACTTCATCGAGCGCGCGCCCGATGCGTTCCGCTTCGTCCTCATCGCACGGGTTCGCCCGGACCTTCCTCTCGGGCGATGGGCGGTGCGCAGCCTCGTGGCCGAGGTGCCCGAAGCACAGTTGTCGATGGACCCCGTCCAGGCGGCCGCGCTCGTCCGTTCCGTTGCCGAGACCGAGGTGAGTGACGACCTCGTCGACTGGCTCATTGCATCCGCCGAAGGGTGGCCGGCTGCCCTGACGCTCGGCGGACAGATCCTTGGTCGCACCGGGCGCCGCCCGTCGGGCGTTCCCTCGCTCACCTCTCGTCAGGGCCTGTTCTTCGAATACGTGGTGGGGGAGGTGCTGTCCGGGCTTCGCGACGAAGTGCGCGCTGCGGCGCTGCGGCTCTCGCTCCTCGACGAACTCGACCCCCGGCGCTGCGAGCTGCTGTGCGGGGTCAACGACGGTGCAGCGTTGCTCGGCGAACTCGCGCGGCACGGTGCCCCCATGGTGGCACTCGACCCTGCGGCGGGCGCGTGGAGGTTTCACGCCCTCTTCCGCGAGGTGCTGGTCACCGAACTCGAGCGATCCAGCGCCTCACGCCTCGCCGATCTGCACGCCTGCGCCGCAGAGGCCGAGCTGACGGTGGGCGATGCGCCTGCCGCCGTACGACACCTCATCGCCGCCGGCAAACTCGACGAAGCGTTCCGGATCGTGTTCGCACCGCTCGCCGAGATGTACCGCAACGGCTCCATCCGACAGATGAACGACTGGATCGATCTGTTCCCGGTCGACTTCGTTGCGTCCAGCGCCGAACGCAGTGCGGTCTTCGCGCTGGCGATGGCCTATCTGGATCGGCGCAAGGACTACGACCTGTGGGTCAAGCAGGCACACGACCTGGCCGGCGATCCGGCACCCGACCTCGACGTCTCGCTCACACTGCCGCGCCTGCTGAAGGCGCTCGATGTCGGTGACACCGACACCGTGCGGTCCGAGGTGGCTCAGCTCCGGGAGCGGCAGGGAGCTGAGGTGCTCGACCGCTCCCGTGATTGCCACACGCACACCATCATTGCGATCGCATCGCTGGTGGACGAGCGGATGAGCGATGCGGCGTACTGGGTGAACTCCATCCTGCGCTGGCCCGATATGCCCGAACGGGTACGCGCGGTCGGCCAGCCCACCCGGGCCGCATGGGAGGCATACCTCCGCGGCGCGCTTGCAGAGTCCACTCGTATCTCCCGGAGTGTGCTCGCTGCCGGCGCCGATGCCGGGCGCGCATCGCAGCACGTGCTCATCGAGCTGTTCTCGTTGCAGGCGCTGCTCTCGCTCGAGCGTTTCGACCTCGACGAGGCCGACCACTGGACCGAGCGCGCACAGACGTTGATCGAGTCGATGCCGCCGTCCCTCCACCGCTACCTCGTCGACCGCGCCGTGATTGCCGTGGTCGAGGCACGACGCGGGCCGCACGCAGCGATTGCCGCAGTCGGCAACTGCACACGGGCTGTGCTGCCGCCTGCAGTGGCGCGGCGATACCAGTTGCTGACGGCCGAGCTCGAGGCGCGTGCCGGACGGTCGGTCTCTGCAGCACGCCGACTCGCCACACTCCCCGTTTCACCGCGGGCAACGCTGGTGAGGGCGCGTCTCGCCGTGCAGGCCGGCAAGGTCGATCAGGCGGTGGCCGAACTCGACAGCCTCCCCGCCATGGGTGAGTTCCCACGGTCGCAGTTCATCGAGTCGGGCTTGCTGCGCGCACAGATCACCGCCGACCCCGATGCTCTCCACAGCGCACTTGACGCTGGCATCCTCAGGGGGTTCGCCTGGACTTACCTCCGCGAGGGCGACAACCTCGATGAGCTCCTGCGTCATGCGACCACCACGAACCCACCGTGGCGCGAGTCGGTGCTCTCACGTGCACTGCACGTGCCGATGTCCGCCCCGACCCTGAGCGTTCCGGATCTGTCGAGCTCGGAACTGCGGATTCTTCAGATGCTGCCGTCGCACCGCACGATGGCAGAGATCTCCGACGACATGTTCGTCTCGGTCAACACGGTGAAGACCCACGTGCGCGGTCTGTATCGCAAGCTCCAGGTCAGCAACCGCTCCGAGGCCGTCCTTCGCGCCACGGAGATCGGGCTCATCCACCCGGCCTGATTGCACCGCCTCGCCGGTGGTCGGCGCAGCCTGACGGGCGGCTCAGGTGCGCGGGTTGCGCCGGAGACGGTCGGCGAGTTCGGCGAGTTCGGCGCGCAGTGCGAGGTCGTAGCGAACCTGCTCGCCGGCGAGGCGCGCCTGGGCTGCGCGGACCTCGTCGAGCGCCGCTACCGGTGCCTCGGCGGCCTGCGCAGCCTCCTCGGCACGGCGTACTGCAGCATCGACCTCGCGGCCCAACTCGTCGACCTGACGGGCGAGTTGATCGCCGATCTCGGCGAGGCGGGCCTGCATGCGAGCGTTCTCGCTCGCAGTGAACTCCTCCACCTGGCGCAACTGCGATCGGAGAGATTCGATGAGCGCACGTTGCTCAGCGATAGTGGCCGCCTGAGCGGCGATGAGTGTGTGCTGCTCGGCGATGGCGGTCTGTTGCTCGGCGAGGCTCCCTCGCACCTCACCGAACGAGGATGTGGTCGCTGCGCTGAGTTCCTCGACCTGCTCAATGCGCGCGATCGACGCTGGTGGAGGGAGCTGGCGCACGATCTCTGACGTGTCGTCGAGCGTGGAGTCGTGCCCGTCGATCATTCCCTCGATCCCGTCGAGGCGATCGGCCTGCCGTTGTCGGCCCTGTTCGGTCGCGTCGAACTCGGAGCGCAAGGCTTCGAGTTGCGAGCGCAGTTCTTCGATTTGTCTCTTGCGGAACATGTGCCGATGGCGACCTGGCTGCAGGGGTACGTGGGTGACTCATGGATCACGCTACTTGACCTCCGCTGGTCCGAGACGTGCGTTCCCGGCCTCACCCCCTGACTTCGGCCAGGGCACACATGCGCTGGGACCCCGTCGCCGAGCAGTACCGACCGGTGCTGCCGGACGGGTGCCGACTACCGTCGACTCCGTGATTCCTCAAGCGAGACCAGCTGTTCAGGGCCTGCCGGCGTACCGCCCCGGCAAGGGCGCTGCGCAGGCAGAAAAAGAGCACGGCATCACCAACGCCATCAAACTGGCGTCGAACGAGAACCCCGAGGCGCCACTCGATGTGATCGTGGACGCAGTCACGGCGACGGCGAAGATGGCGAACCGATACGCCGACCACCGTGCAACGGCGCTGCGTGAGCGACTCGCCGCGTGGCTGGGTGTTGACCCCACGATGGTGACGGTGGGCGCTGGTTCGGTCGGCATCCTGCAGCAGTTGTTCCTCACGTTCGTCGATCCCGGCGATGAGGTGGTGTATCCGTGGCGATCGTTCGAGGTGTACCCGGTGTACACGCGGTTGATGGCGGGCCGCGAAGTGACCACACCGCTCACGGCAGATCACGCCTTCGACATGGCGGCGCTCGCGCAGGCCGTTACCCCAAACACACGCATGGTGCTGCTCGCAACGCCCAACAACCCGACAGGCACCGCACTGCGTGTGCATGAGTTGCAGACGTTCCTCGCAGGAGTGAGCCCGTCGACGGTGGTCGTGATCGACGAGGCCTACCGCGAGTTCCTCGATCCAGCCTTCGGTGATCCGGTGAAAGAACTGCTGCCGCACCATCCGAACGTGGTGGTCACACGGACCTTCTCGAAGGCGCATGGCCTGGCTGGGGTGCGGGTGGGTTACGCGGTGGGGCACCCCGAGGTGATCGCCTCGATCGACAAGACGCTGTTCCCGTTCGCAGTGAACGGTCTGGCGCAGGCATCGGCGCTCGCTGCAATCGACGCGCACGATCAGATCGACGCGCGAGTCCGCGCCATCCTGGCCGAGCGGTCCCGTGTGATCGATGCGCTGACCGGCGCGGGCTGGACGTTGCCCGACGCCCAGGCGAATTTCGTCTATCTGCCGCTTGGCGCTGAGACCGACGACCTCTATCTGGCGATGGAGAAGCGTGGCGTGGTGACGCGACCCTTCAGTAACGAGGGAATTCGTGTGACCATCGGCAGCGTCGAGGAAAATGACCGCTTCCTGCGGACCCTCGCCGAGGTTGCTCGGCCGCGCTGAGGAAGCACTTGGGAGTCGGTCGCCGTCGGCGGTAGCATGGGAGGACTTCGCCGCGGGGTGGAGCAGCCAGGTAGCTCGTCGGGCTCATAACCCGAAGGTCGCAGGTTCAAATCCTGCCCCCGCCACCAACGAACGTCCCGGACCCTTGGTCCGGGACGTTTTCGTTTTGCGGGCGCCGTGCGGCGCGATGGACGAATGACCAGTCGTCGTTGGCAGCGCTAATGGGGGACCCCGGAAGTCCCTGTGCAGCAGAATTGACTCTGTGCCCCGCCCGCGCATCTCGGTGTTCATCGCTCAGTCGTTGGACGGTTACATCGCCACCGACGACGACTCGCTCGACTGGCTCACGGATGCTGCAGCGCCCGGTGAGGACTACGGCTTCGATGCGTTCCTCGCCGGGATCGATCTCGTGGCGATGGGACGCTCCACCTACGACGTCATCAGCGGCGTGCAGGACCTGCCCTACGGCAACCGGCCTGTGCAGGTGTTCACCACCCGTCACGCAGATCCCCGAGCGGGCTTCGAGTTCGTCGCACGGAGTCCCCTGGAGGCCGTCGAACGCTGGGAGGGGCTCGGCATCCGCAGCGTCTACGTCGACGGGGGATCGCTCGTGAGCCAGTTCCTCGCCGCTGGCTTGGTGGACGACCTGACGCTCACGGTCGTGCCAGTGCTTCTCGGTTCGGGGAAGCGGTTGTTCCACCGGATCACCACGCAGATGCCGCTCCGACTCGTCGGCTCGGAGGTGTTCCCGAGCGGGATAGTGCAGCTCCGCTATGCGACGCTCCGCAGCGAACCGCCCGGCGAGCCATGCTGAGCTGACGGCGCGTTTGTGGCACCGCCGCCCGGCAGATAGACACGTGGCGTGCTGACCCGGCGTCAACTCTTGATCAGCGCGGCGACGGTTCCGGTGGCCGCCACTGCGGCGGCCTCGCCGGCCGAGTCCGTTCCGTACCCGATCATCATCAGCGACTCGACGCCGCGGGAGTACGGCCCGGTGATGTTCATCGGTGACTCCACCTCGAGCCTGCGGTATCGCACGATGAAGCGGGAGATCGCGGCGTACGGCATCGGTCCGTTCCGGCTCGATCTCCAGCCGGGACGCTCGATCCTGCAGACACGACGGGGTCGCCCGTCGGCCATCGACTCGGTTCGCATGGCGCGAGCCGCCGGCTTCGACCCCGACGTCTATGTCGTGGCCCTCGGTTACCCAGACATCCTGGGCTGGTCGGGGAACCCGAGACCCGCCAAGACCGTGGAGGCCGTGCGGCAGCTGATGATTCCGCTGCTCGCCGAGATCGGCCCAGATCGGCTCGTTGGGGTCTTCAACCTGTATTCGGTGAGCCGTACAAGGGCGGGGATCTTCAATGCGGCGCTCAACTCGCTGGTGCCGGAGTGGCCGAACCTGCGCATCGTCGACTGGGCAAGCCTTGCCCGGCGCAACCGCCGTTGGCACGCCCGCGACGGCTACCACTACGGCTACACCGGCGCCAAGCAGCGCACGAACTTCATCGGGCGAACCCTGCGTGACATGGTGGTGCTGCGTCGGGCCCTTGTCGCTCCCGCTGAGTAGGCGATTTCGTGTTCGGGGTCAGCCGAGCAGTGCGAGTGCGGCGTTGAACGTGGCGCTCGGGCGCATGACTGCGCTGGTCTTGGCGGGGTTCGGTGCGTAGTAGCCGCCGATGTCCACCGTCTTGCCCTGCACCGCCGTGAGTTCGGCAACGATGGTGGACTCCTCGGCAGCGAGCTTTGCCGCCAGGGGAGCGAACTTCGCGGCGAGTGCCGCATCATCGGTCTGCTTGGCCAGTTCCTGCGCCCAGTAGAGCGCGATGTAGAAGTGGCTGCCGCGGTTGTCGAGCTGGCCCACCTTGCGCGCAGGCGACTTCTCGTTCTCGAGGAGCGAGCCGGTCGCACGGTCGAGCGTGTCGGCGAGCACCTTGGCGCCCTTGTTGTTCGCATAGCCCGCAAGCTGTTCGAACGATGCAGCGAGTGCGAGGAACTCACCGAGTGAGTCCCAGCGCAGGTAGTTCTCCTTCACGAGCTGTTGCACGTGCTTGGGTGCCGAGCCGCCCGCGCCGGTCTCGAACAGTCCACCGCCCGCCATGAGCGGAACGATGGAGAGCATCTTGGCGCTGGTGCCGAGTTCCATGATGGGGAACAGGTCGGTGAGGTAATCACGCAGCACGTTGCCGGTCACCGAGATGCTGTTGAGCCCCTTGCGGATGCGCTGCAGCGAGAACCGGCACGCTTCCTCGGGAGCGAAGGTCTCGATCTGCACGCCGGTGAGATTGTGCTCGGGAAGGTACTGGCGCACCTTGGCGAGCAGCGCTGCATCGTGCGGACGCTTCTCGTCGAGCCAGAACACGATCGGATCGCCGGTGGCCTGCGCACGGTTCACCGCCAGCTTCACCCAGTCGCGCACGGCGGCATCCTTGGTCTGGCACATGCGCCAGATGTCGCCGGCTTCCACCTGGTGCTCCATCAGCACAGCACCCGAACCGTCCACCACGCGCACGGTGCCGTTCGCCGGGATCTCGAAGGTCTTGTCGTGCGAGCCGTACTCCTCGGCGGCCTGCGCCATGAGGCCCACGTTCGGCACCGAGCCCATCGTGGCCGGGTCGAAGGCGCCGTTCTTGCGGCAGTCGTCGAGGACGGCTTGGTACACGCCGGCATAGCTGCGGTCCGGGATGACGGCCTTGGTGTCCTGCTCGTCGCCCGCAGCGTTCCACATGTGGCCCGAGGTGCGAATCATGGCCGGCATTGATGCGTCGATGATCACGTCGCTCGGAACGTGGAGGTTGGTGATGCCGCGGTCGGAGTCCACCATGGCGAGTGCAGGGCCGCGCTCGTAGGTGGCGTTGATGGCTGCGAGCACGGCGTCGCGCTGTGCTGCAGGGAGCTTCTCGGCGGCCTCGACCACAGCGCCGAGGCCGTTGTTCGGGTCGGCACCCACCGACTGCAGCAGGTCGCCGTATTGGGCGAACACATCGGCGAAGAACACGCGCACGGCGTGGCCGAACATGATGGGGTCCGACACCTTCATCATCGTGGCCTTCAGGTGCAGCGAGAACAGCACACCCTGCTTGCGGGCATCTGCCACCTGCTCGGTGAGGAACTGCACGAGCGCCTTCTTGCTCATGAAGGTTCCGTCGATGATCTCACCGGCCTTGAGCGACAGCTTCTGCTTGAGCACCGTCGTCTTGCCGTCGGCGCCGACCAACTCAATCCGTACGTCGGTGGCCGCAGGAACGGTCACCGACTTCTCGTTGCCGAAGAAGTCGTTGCCGGTCATGCAGGCAACGTGGGTCTTGGAGTCGGCGGTCCACTTGCCCATCGAGTGCGGGTGCTTGCTGGCGTAGTCCTTCACCGAGAGCGGGGCGCGACGGTCCGAGTTGCCCTCGCGCAGCACCGGGTTCACGGCGCTGCCCTTCACGCGGTCGTAGCGAGCCTTGATGTCGCGCTCGGCATCGGTCTGGGGATCGTCGGGGTAGTCGGGCAGGTCGCAACCCTGAGCCTGCAGTTCCTTGATGGCCGCCTTCAACTGCGGCATCGACGCGCTGATGTTGGGCAACTTGATGATGTTCGCCTCGGGCCGCAGGGCCAGTTCACCCAGTTCGGTGAGGGCATCGGGCACCCGCTGCGCGTCGGTGAGGCGGTCGGGAAACTGGGCGAGGATCCGGCCGGCGAGCGAGATGTCCCGGGCCTCGACCTCCACCCCGCACACCGCCGCATAGGCCTCGATGATGGGGAGGAACGAGTAGGTGGCCAGCAGCGGCGCCTCGTCGGTGTAGGTGTAGACGATCGTTGCCTTGTTCGCGGTCATGGGAACATCTCTTCTGGTGCGCAGTGGACGTGGTCGCCGCCTCGACGACGTTCCGGAGGCTAGCCAGCACGGACGCATCGGGCCGCATGATCGGGCGTTCGGGCACACATTCCTCTGCGGCCCCGACGGCGAGACCGGCCCCACCGGATTCGGCCGCCGGTCAGCGGTCAGCCCCCGGTGAGTCGATCGACGCCTGCATCGAGTTGCTCGGCGCTCAGTTCCCCGAAGTGCACGTCGTCGATGCGGCCGTCAGCCCGCACGAACACGGTGGCCGGCAACGAGCTCACCCCGAGTGCCTCGCCAAGGCGGGCCTCGTCATCGATGAACACCTCGAGCTCGAGCCCGAGTTCGCTGAGGTACGCCTCGATCGCGCCCGGGCTGTCCCCCGAGTTCACGGCAGCCACGTCGACAGCGGTATTCGCTGCGCTCAGCGCCTCGAGGCGGGGCAGTTCCTGTCGGCACGGCGCGCAGTTCACGCCCCAGATCGCCACCACGGCGGGTCGACCGGCCGTCAGCACCGCAGCCGATCGCTCCTCGTCGCCGGTTGCGTCGGCGATCGGTACGTCGGGCCATGCAGCGCTGCTGTCGCGTCCCGAGCCGCCGCATGCCGGCACCGCCACGACTGCGACTGACACAGCGCAGAGGGCACAGATGCCGCGCAGGACACGCCGCCGCTGACCGGCGTGTCGCTGGTCGGGGTGCCGCAGCTGCATCACGCCACGGCCGGTGCGATGGCATCGAGCACGCGCACCACGGCCTCGTGGCCGTCGCCGTGGACGGTGCAGGCCCCGCGATACGTGCCCGTCTCGACGAACTCGTACCGGAACTGCTCGCCGGGTCGCACGCTGAAGGGTCCGAGGATGTGGGTTCGGTCGTCCCGGTTGTCGATGGTGATGGTGTCGCCCACCTGGACCTCGAGGTAGTCAGGGAAGAGGTCGGTGCGCACATTGCCGCGCTCCACATCGGCCCCGGTGCCGGCTGGCACGACGTAACTGAAGGTCTGGCTCGCCCGCCGCTCGCCCGAGGAACTGCCCATGCCGAGGGCGACCACCACGGTGATGGCGGCCACCATCCCGATGGCGAGCGCGGCGAGTGCGAGACCCTTCGCCATCACGCGCCCGCCGGTGCTCTCGTCGGTGGTGGGTTCGTTCCGGTCAGTCGACATCGCAGTGGGCCTGTTGGTGGTGGGGGTGGTGCTGGGTGGGTTGGCGCACTCGATGACTCATGGCGCGGTGTCCTGCACGGTGACGGTCGCAGTCTGGGTGGCACCGGACCCGAGCGTGAGGGTGACGTCGAAGGTCGTGCCGGCGGTGAGCGGCTTGGTGAGGTCGATGAGCATGATGTGGTAGCCGCCCGGCTTGAGGCTCACCGTGGTGCCCGCTGGCAGGTCGATCGATGCGACTGGCCGCATCGTCATCTCGCCCATGCCGCCACCCATGTCGTCGCCCATGCCATCGCTCATTCCGGGATCGGCTGGCGCCATCTCGTGCAGTTCGGCCACTCGGGCCACCGCCGGGTCGACGGCCACACCAACCAAGGTGTCATCGTTGGTACTGGTGAGGTCGAGGTAGGCGGCGCCCATCGTGGTGGCAGCCGGGCTGGTGCGTGCCCATGCGCGCTCCACGGTCACACCGGCAGTCGGTGCGTTGGTGGAGCTCGTACCAGAGGTGTCGCCGTCGTCGCTGCACGCTGTGAGGACCAGGGCTCCTGCAGCAACGATTCCGAAGAGGGTTCGGCGCGTCATCATGGGTTCGTTGTCTCCTTGAGTTGTTCGATGAGCAGGCGGAGGTCGTTCTCCATGCCCGAGACACCGATGCCGAAGGGCCACTCCACGAGGACAGTGCCCGACGAATCGACGACGTAGGTGGCTGCGGTGTGCGACACGGAGATCTCCCCGTCGGGGAGCGTGGTGATCGACGACGACGCGAGGAACGCGTCCTCGGCGTCCTCGAGGGCCTCGGTGTCGGTGGTGCGAAGGATGTGGAAGCGGTCGGCGAACGAGCCGACGTACCTGCGCAGGATCTCGGTGGTGTCACGGTTGGGGTCGACGGTCACGAACGCAAGGTCCACCACGTCGGCGTCGGTGCCGATCCGTCGCCGTGCGGCGCGCAGGTCGGCGAGCGTCGTGGGGCACAGGTCGGGGCAACTGGTGAAGCCGAAGTACACCACGAGCAGCTCGCCGTCTGCTGCGGCGAACGGGAACGGTTCACCGGTGTCGCTGTTGGTGACCTCGGGCAGCGACACCGAGCCCACTTCGAGCGGGGGAGTACGCCCGACACCTACCAGTGAGGCGGCCGGTTCGTCCGAACAGGCAGGAAGCAGCAGGACCGCAGCGGTCATCAGCAAGGGGAAGGAGCGACGCACCGTACCCCTGCTCACACCACCGCCGTGACGACCCATCACCAGAACATTCTGGCGGGAGGGACGGATGCATCGGTCGCGCCCACGAACGGTTTGTCGCAATCGACGCACCTTGGTGACCATCGACCCGGACGGCGCAGCCAAAGGTCCCGGCACTGCGGTTGGAAGTGGCCGCCCGGGGTGCGACTACGTTGCTGCCCGGGGAGGCGGCGGCGATGACACACGACACGACGAGCGACGCGGCGTACGACCTGCGCACCGATCTCGCGGGGGTCGCCCGACGGGCCATCGCCAACGTGCAGGCTCGCACCACCGATCTTGCAGCCGAGGTCTGGCTCGAGCCGGTCCGTCACTACGCCGATCAGGATCGTCACGAGCGCGAAGTCGATGTGCTCTTCCACCGCACGCCGTTGCTGCTCGGCCTCTCGTGCGACTGGCCCGAGCCGGGTTCCTTCACCACGTTCGACCACATCCCCGATCGCCCGTTGGTCCTCGCTCGAGGTGACGACGGTGTGATGCGGGCGTTCCTCAACGTGTGTCGTCACCGCGGGGCCCGCGTGGTCCACGATGCAGTCGGACAGACAGCGCGCTTCCGGTGCCCCTTCCATGCCTGGACCTACCGGAACAACGGTTCGCTCGCCGGGGTCCCGTTCCGCGAGGGCTTCCCGGGGGCCGACGAGTGCACGCACTCACTCACACAGGTGGGCTGTCGTGAATGGAACGGCATGGTGTGGGTCGTGCCCACCGCTGGTGCGACGGTGGATCTCGAATCGCACCTCGGCGACCTTGCCCCACTCCTCGCGGCCTACGGGTTCGAGCGCGCTGCTCGCTTCACGGCCAACGACCTGCCTGCGACGAACTGGAAACTTGCGGTCGACACCTATCTCGAGGGCTACCACTTCGCCTCGTTGCACCCGAACACCATCAACCTCATCAACTACGACAACTCAATGGTGTTCGATGCCTACGGCCGGCACTCGCGCCAGGGGTTCCCGCGCAAGAACCTGCTGGACCTGCTGTCGATCCCCGAGGTTGAGTGGGATGTTCACCATCACCTGACCTGTGTGCATCAACTCTTCCCGAACGTGGCGTTCACGGTGTCGCCCGAGGGCATCCTCATCAATGCCGTGTATCCGGGGCGTCGCTTCGACGAGTCGATCACGGTACAGACGCACTACACGCGTACACCGATCGCCAACGAAGCCGAGCGAGAGGCCATGCAGAAGCGAGCTGATCTCGTGAAGGCCGTGGTCACCGACGACGACTATTGGATGACGGCCTCCATCCAGGCCGGTGCTGCGTCAGGGGCGCAGGAGGTCGTCACCTTCGGCCGGAACGAGATGGGTCTGCATCACTAC
>JAULYZ010000006.1:0-41139 GCA_032117595.1 Acidimicrobiia bacterium
ATGATGGTGGGGCGGCGAACTACCGAGGCCGCCGGAGGATCCATGTCCCGGGTACAGCTTGCTCTCAACGTTTCCGACCTCGATGCTGCCATCGGCTTCTACACCCGTCTGTTCGGCACCCCGCCCGCCAAGGTCCGCGATGGGTACGCCAACTTCGCGATCGACGAACCACCGCTCAAGCTCGTGCTCATCGCGGGCGACGGCGCGCCCGGAACGCTCAACCACCTCGGCGTCGAGGTGACCTCGACCGATGAGGTCGCTGCCGCTGTCGGCCGCCTGCAGCGCGCTGGGCTCGACACCGAGGTCGAGGAGCAGACCACGTGCTGCTACGCCGTGCAGGACAAGGTGTGGGTGCACGGCCCCGATGCAGAACCGTGGGAGGTGTACACCGTTCTTGCCGACGCACCGGTGATGCGCATCGCGTCGGACGAGTGTTGCCAGTAACCAGCCGGCGACGAATGCCCGAGTGATGAGCCCGGCAGGTGGCGGAGGATCAGTCCTCGAGCGAGAACCTGTAGACGTTCGTCCACGTTCCGTTGTTAGAAACGATTGTCGTCGATGTTCGCATTGCTGGTCAGCCTCAGGACGTCGGCTACGTCCTGAGGTCGACCGGTTGCACGCTTGTTCACGATCAGGTCATCGCGGCCGATGAACGGCACGACCACGCCACCCAAGACAACCTCTATCCGCCGAGTCCAGGCAGCATCGAAGTCCACGCCGGAGATCTGAGTGAGCAGGTCGATGCGATACGGCGGGTACCCCAGCTGCACGACGCAATCGTTCGATGTCAGGTCGTCGTGCTCGATACCAACGCCTCCGAAACCGAACTCGTCGAGCGCGACCAGAAGCCGGTCGGCGTTGGCGGAGTCGGTCCAGATCCACGCATCGAGATCGCCAGTCGCCCGCGGCAGGCCGTGAGCCGCGAGCGCATAGCCCCCCACGATCATGTAGCGGACGTCATGCCGAGCGAGTAACGCGACAAACTCGCTGAAGTCCCGGTCGAACTCCATCGTTCCCCCCGTACATCCGGCGTCGCAACACCTCGACCGCCGCGACTCGCTCCTCGAGCGACACTCCGGCCCAGTACACAACTTCGTCGACCTGGTCGCGCACGGCTGACTTCGCCACCACCTTCGCGATCGAGCTCGGTCCAGGCGAGAGCGCATCCACGAACTGAATTCTAGGGCACACCACTCGACCACGACGGCGGATCATGATTCCAGACCGCGGCGATTGTCCGCCCGGAACCCCTTGCCAAGAGCGCACATACCGGGCATCAGGGCGTACAGCCAGCAGATTGACAGCGGAGCGACTTATCTGCTCTTCATCGCAGACAACGAACAGCCGTAGCCAGCGCTGTGTGTGCGTGCATCGCTGCCGCTATGCGCCGCCGGCGTACGACGGGTGCTCAGAGGTCGTAGCGGTAGACGTTCGTCTACCTTCCGGCGTTAGAAACGCCGACGGGATCGAATCCGTCGTTCAGACGCCGGCGAGTGGCGTGATGGCGTCGAGGGCATCGCCGATCTGGTCGCGCTCGATCTCGAGGTCGTAGCGGGACTGCAGGTTGATCCAGAAGCGGTCGCTCGTCCCGAAATACCGGGCGAGCCGGAGCGCCGTGTCCGCGCTGATGCGTCGCTTGCCGTGGACGATCTCGTTGATCCGCCGCGGGGGAACCCCGATCGAGACGGCCAGACGGTGCTGCGTGACTCCGAGGGGCTCGAGGAAGTCGGCCAGGAGCACCTCGCCGGGGTGGATGGGCTGCATCGTTGTCTTCATTGCTGCTCCTCTCAGTGGTAGTCCGTGATCGATACGTCTTCGGGTCCGGCCTTCGTCCAGCGGAAGCAGATCCTCCACTGGTCGTTCACCCGGATGCTGTACTGCCCATCACGGTCTCCGCCGAGCTTCTCGAGCCGGTTCCCCGGGGGTACCCGCAGGTCGGAGAGCGTCTCGGCGGCGTCGAGGATCGCGAGTTTTCGCAACGCAACCCTCTGCAGATCCGGATGGAACTTTCGCACCCGCTCACGGAGCCAGACCCTTTCGGAGTCCTCGTCAGCGAACGACTGCAGCATGGACAGAGTATAACGCGTGACGTTATGAACGCAACACGTTATGCCTGAAGCCCGGCGATGGACGCACCCGGCCGCCGTCGACTGCGAATGCCGCAGCAGTGGAACGGGCGACAGTCACCGGTGGATTAGTCTTCGAGCGAAAATCTGTAGACGTTCGTCTCTCGGGCTTGGAAACCGATTCGCCGGTACATGTGGTTCGCTGCCTCACGTGACGGGCGTGATGTCAGATCCACGGTTTTGCAGCCGCGCTGCTTCGCCACGTTGAGCGCGAAGCGATTGAGCGCCTCGCCCACACCATGGCCGCGCGCAGCCTCGTCGACCACCACATCCTCGATCCACGCACGCATGCCGGTAGGGATGCGGAAGATCACCAATGTGAGCGTCCCGACGATCCGGCCGTCGAGTCGTGCCACGAGGAGATCGGATGCCGACGACGCGATGATCTCGGCGATCTCGGCAACCGTGGGAGCGGGCGAACTCGACGAGAGCTGCGGCAGGATGCGCCCGACGGTCTCCACCAGATCGGGCGTTGCCTCCGAAGCGATCTCCACAGTCAGGTCCATCGACGGCTGACGGTAGCGGCCCGCACACGGGTACGGTCGCACACCTACAGTCGCGCCATGCTCGACCACCACACCCTCGGCGCCCGGGCGCGGGCGCTCGGCTCCGCCCTCGAACCCGTCATCGGGCAGGTGTACTTCTCGCCGGAGTGCCACGCGAACTACGAGGCGCTCGGCTTCGGGCCCAGCCCCGGCAAGGCGAACGGTGTGGCCCTGCCGAACGGCCCGGCCTACTTCACCTCCCGGGGCTCGGTGATGGGCCAGGTCGCCCCGGAGGTGATCGCCGCAGCCTTCGCAGTGTTCAACCCCGACGCCGTGATCCCGGCGGTACGCCACGGCTGGTCGATCACCGATGCTCGCACGATCTGCGCTGCACGCGATGCCGGAGCACTCGCACAGTTGCGACGGATCGTCGGTGCCAGCCCACCGGGCCTGGACCGCGCCGCGGTCATCCTGCGGAGCGCCGTCGCACCGCTGCGCCCCGAGGGCCGCCCCCTCTTCGCCGGGGTGTTGTCGCTCGGTATTCCCAACGACGCACTCGGTGTGGTCTGGCGATGCGGTGACATGCTGCGCGAGTTCCGCGGCGACGCCCACACCGCCGCCTGGATCTCGGCCGGCCTCGATGCCACCGAGATCGGTCTGCTCACCGAGCGCTACTGGGGCGTTCCTCCACGTTCGTACGCGCGGACGCGCGCCTGGACGGACCAACAGTTCGACGCAGCGGCCAGTCGGCTCGAGCAGCGCGGCTGGCTCAGCGGTGCGGCCTTCACCGAGTCGGGTCGGGTCGGCCGTGAGGCCGTCGAGGTTGCCACCGACACACAGATGCGGCCCGCCATCGAGGCGATCGGCGACGATTTCGACGAGCTGATCACGGTCCTCGCACCGTGGGGAGCGGCGATCCGGGAACGGAAGGGTTATCTCGCCGCTGGGCCGCACGACCTCGCCGCAAAGACGACCGAGGCAACAGCATCACGGCGCAGCACGACCTAGCCTCGGGGCATGATCCTCACCACGCTGCGTCCATCCGTTGCCGTCTTCGCCGAGGCGACGGGTTGGGAACCCAAGCCCGAGGGCCTCTGCCGGGGTGAGGTGTGCGTGCCGGCACCCGGTGCGCTCGGCACCGACGGCACCATCGACGTGACGATTGCTGCCGACCGACTCGGGATGCCCCTCGTGCACGACGGACTCCACGGGGTCTGGGCACTCGGTGCCGCCACGCTCAATGGCCACGAGCTCAGCACCGCCGATGCCGCCGACCCGGAGCTCATCGACCGGGCGGGCAAACCCTTCCGGTTGTCGTCACTGCGCGGCCGCAAGGTCGTACTCGTTGCGTGGTCCACCTATTGAGGCTGCCGCACCAGCCTGCCCGGGTGGCAGGCACTGCACGCCGAGATCGAGCCGCTGGGGGCCACCGTCGTCACGGTGGCGCTCGACATCTATCCCGAACACACGCATCAGTGGATTGATGCCGCGAACCCCACCCATCCGAGCCTCGTCGATACCCGTCACATCACCGGGCAGCTCTTCGGCTTCACCAACATCCCCATGGCGGTATGGATCGACGAGAACGGCGTGCTGGTGCGTCCTGCCGAACAGGCAAGCGTCGAGCGCAGCCCGCTGCGCGACATGGAGATCCCCGAGGGACTCGACGCACGCACCACGGAGATGTTCCGTCAGGTGAAAGCGATCCCCGACGCGTCGGAGCAGTACCGCGCGGCGATCATCGACTGGGTTCGCAATGGTGCAGCAAGCCGTTTCGCGCTCGACCCCGAGGAAGTCGTCCGCAGGTCGCAGCCGCGTGCCGATAATGAGGCACGCGCCGCAGCCTGTTTCGCGCTCGGGCAATACCTGCTGCTCACCATCGGTCATGACGCCGCCGTGCCGTGGTGGCGCGAGGCACACCGACTCTTCCCGAGCAACTGGACGTACAAGCGTCAGGCGTGGACCCTGGTCACCACACCCGCCGATGCTGAGGCGAACGATCTTCAACAGGGTCCGAACGACGTCTATTCGGGCAACTGGCTCGACGACGTCGTGGCGGGCGGCGGCGGGGCGAAGTACTACATCACCCCGAGCCTGTAAAGCCCGTTGGGGCCAACGGGCCATCGCCGGGACCTGCTGATCCGCAACGCAGCAAACTTGGCTAGCGTCATCCCTGATGGACACGGTCCGCTGGCACTCGCGCCCCACTCTGCACCGCCCCACACTCATCGCCGCCTTCACCGGCTGGAACGACGCAGCCGATGCGGCCTCCACGGCAGTGCGAACGATGATCGAGCACTGGGACGCCCGACCGTTGGCCACCGTCGATCCCGAGGAGTTCACCGACTTCGCCACCACGCGTCCACACGTGCGCCTCACCGGTGGCACCACGCGAGAGATCGTGTGGCCGACGGTCTCTGCGTGGCATGCCTCGCTCCCCGGCAGCGATGTGGTCTTTGTCCTCGGACCCGAGCCGAGCCTTCGCTGGCGGACCTTCACCGAAGAACTCGTCGGCATGGCGCGAGAAACGGGAGTGGGAATGGTGCTCACACTCGGCGCGCTGCTCGCCGACGTCTCTCATACCCGACCCGTCGGCATCATCGGTACCGCCACCGAGCAGGACCTCATCGACCGGTTCGAGTTGCGCCGCTCCCGTTACGAGGGTCCAACGGGCATCGTCGGAGTGCTGCAGCATTCGTTCACAGCTGCAGGGTTCCCCACGATGTCGCTCTGGGCGGCTGTACCCGCCTACGCATCGCAGGTGCCCTCACCGAAGGCCGCTCTTGCGTTGCTCGAGCGGTCGTGCGAGGTCATCGGCACCCCCGTACCCGACGGCGTACTCGACGACGAGGTCGCCGAGTACGAGCACCGCGTTCGCCGCCTCGTGGAGCAGGACGCCGATCTGATCGGCTACGTGCGTCGCCTCGAGTCGCAGTCCGACGACGAGGACGACGAGGACTACGACTTCGACCGCGACGAAGTGGCCGACTACGACTCGGTTGACAACGACACCGCCGACGACGACACGGTCGGCGGCGAGGCCGCCATCGACGCCGGCGAGAGCGATCTGCTCATCGAGGAAGTCGAGCAGTTCCTCCGGGACCAGGGCACGAACTGACGCGACCCAGTCGCACCGCTGCAGTCGATCCGTCTCCACAACCGCTCGGTAGGCTCGTCCCCATGCCCGGCGCCGGCGAGCACCATCCCGCCTTCGAGGAGTACTGCGAGTGCATCTTCGAACTGCGCGAAGACGATCTCGACGTCATTCAGGCACGGATCGCCGAGCGACTGCAGGTGTCGAGACCCGCAGTTTCGGAGATGATCCGTCGTCTCGAGACCGAGGGACTCATCGAGCAGCAGGCCGGTCGCATCAGCCTCACCCGTCGCGGTGTCGTGCTCGCCGAGCGGGTGGTCCGGCGCCACCGTCTTGCGGAACGATTCCTCACCGATGTGCTCGGTCTGTCATGGGCCGACGCGCACCACGAGGCGGGCAAGTGGGAACACGTGATGAGCGACCGGGTCGAGAGCGCCGTGAACCGACTTCTCGGCGAACCCACCACATGCCCTCACGGGAACCCCATCCCGGGCTCGAGTTACGAAGCTCCCGACTCGGTCCGCCTTGCGGATCTCACCGTGGGCACGCGTTTCACCGTCGCGCGGATCCCCGAAGAACTCGAATTCACACCCGGTCTCCTCGAGTTCCTCGAGGAGTCCAATATCCTCCCGGGCAACAACGGATTCGTGCGGGCTACCGAGCCCGACGGCACGATGACGGTCGAGATTGCCGGGAACAACGTGGGCGTCGGGTCGTACGCGAGCCTGCGCATCCTGGTGACCGCGTGATCGGCCTGCTCCGCGTCGGCTCGGTCGCGCGAATTTCCGCTCTGGTGCTGCTCGTGTCGGCATGTGGTGCGACCACCGTGATCGACACCACCACCACGATTCGGTCCACGGCCGCCACCACGTCCACCCTTCCTTCGGGATCGGTAGCCGAACTGCTCGACAGGCTGCGGGCAGAAGTTCTCACGCTCAGTACAGCGATCGTCGATGGGCAGGGGGCCAAGCGCTTCGCCGAGATCGACGGCATCTGGCGTGCAGCTGCCGCTCAGCTCCAGCGCACCTCGTTCCGTGAGTCCACGCAGTACCAGATCGACCTGATGCGCAATGCCGTCGAGCGGAAGCGGCCTGCCGACGCCGACAAGGCATCGCTCCAGATCCGCGCACTCGTCGACAACGAGTACCCAGACCTCGCCGACTGAGCCGAGTCAGCCCAGCATCGCTGCGGGCAGCGGCTCGGAATGAACCACCGTCAGGCGCTGGGTGGAGCGTGTGAGTGCCACGTAAAGGGCGCGCAATCCCTGCGGTTGGTCGTCGACGATGCGTGCAGGTTCCACCACCACCACACCGTCGAGTTCGAGGCCCTTGGCCACCGAGACGGGCACGAGAGTGACCGACGCCGAGAGGCCGGCACGAGTGGCGCGACCATGATCGATGCCGTGGTCGTCGAGCATCTTGGAAACCGTGTTCACCATCGAGTCAGCCACGACGACTGCGACGTTGCCGTTCCCGACCTCGTTGACGAGTTCGCGTACGGCTGCCGCAGTGACCTCACCGAGTCGGTCGCAGCTACAGCACGTGATCGTGGGGGCAGCGCCCCCCTCACGGACAGACGTGGGTGCACGCAGTGTCGGCGTGGCCGCCATCATCACCTTCGTGGCAAGTTCCATGATGAGCCCGGGGATGCGGTAGCCGATACTGAGGCCGACCACCCGATTGCCCTTCTGAGCGGGAAGGTGTTCGAGCACTGCCTCCCAGTCGTCAGGGGCGAGCGCTCCCGTGGCCTGAGCGAGATCGCCCACGATCGTCATCGACCCGTTCAGCGAACGACGTGCAACCGCCCGCAACTCCATAGGCGTGAGGTCCTGCACCTCGTCCACAACGATGTGGCCAAAGGTACGGATCTCGTCGGAGTCGTCTGGCTTGCCCTTCACGAGACGGGGTCCGAGCAGCGCCCGGGCCTCGTCGAGGAGCGCAGCGTCTGCATCGCTCCAACAAATGTCGTAGATGTTCTGCGAACGCTCGCGGTAGAGCGACAGGTACTCCTCCTCCGTCAGCCACGGCGACGCAGCGAGCCGGAGCAGCGCCCGGGAACCGAAGAGATCGTGCAGCAATTGCGGTGCGGTGAGCACTGGCCACGTGCGCTCGAGCGCAGCGCGCACATCGTCGTTGTTGCGAAGTTCGTCGCGAACTGCCTCGGGGGTCACATCACCCACACGGCTCGTGGCGGCGAGCGCAGACCAGAACTCGGACTCCACGAACTTGCGCGCTGAGTTGTGACGACGGTAGCGACGGCGTGCGTTCCGCACGATGCGAGCGCTCTCCTCAACACGCAGGCGAAGGAAGCCGGTGCGGAACGGCACCACGAGGTCCTCGCGCAGCGCCCGCTCGCGATCGGTGATCGCCTTTTCGATGACGTCAGCCATACGGACATCGCCCTTGACCCTGCCAGCGATCTCGGAGTCCTCGCCGCCCCAACTCACGTCGGGAACGAGATCGCCGAGTACCACGAGCTCGACGCCGGCCTCTCCGAGCGACGGCAACACTCGCTCGATGTAGCGGAGGAAGACCCGGTTCGGACCGACGACGAGCACACCCTGATCCTCGAGCGGGAATCGGTAGGTGTAGAGCAAATACGCCGCTCGGTGCAGCGCAACCACCGTCTTTCCGGTACCGGGTCCGCCCTGCACCACCAGCACTCCTGCCTGTGGCGAACGGATGATCATGTCCTGCTCGGACTGGATCGTGGCGACGATGTCGCCCAGCTGACCCGTGCGCCCGCGCTCGAGTGCAGCGATGAGGGTGGAGTAGCCACGAATGCTGGAGTCGCCAGCAAGTGTGCCATCGGAGCCGATGCCGAGGTGGCCCTCACCGAAGAGCTCGTCCTCGATGCCGAGCAACTTCTGCCCGTGCACTGCGAAGTGACGACGGCGCACAAGACCCATGGGCTCGCGCCCCGTTGCGCGGTAGAAGGGCTCAGCCACCGGTGCACGCCAGTCGACCACCACCGGTTCGCGATTCTCGTCAGCCACAGCGAGACGGCCGATGTGGAATGCCTCGAAACCGCTTGCGGGGTCACCGCCGGACTCGAGGCGGTCGATGCGACCGAACACCAGAGCATCGTCGCCGAGTTCGAGTTCACTCAGCCGCTTCAACAGCGCTTCATCGAAAACATCGCGCTCGTAGCGCGCCTGGAAGGTGCCGCCCAGGCCCGGCTCACTCAGGTCGCGAAGTTTCCAGGCATTGCGGCGGCTGCGGTCGAGACAGTCGTAGGCGTGATCGATGTACGCCTGCTCGTCGGCCAGATCCGGGTGCTGCTCAGTCATCGGGGAGGGTGTCCCGCACACTCGAGGGGGGGTACTCCGTGCAGGGTTTATGCATCCTACCGGGCACGTTTTTCGACCCCACCGGGCGAGAGAACGAGATGTTGCGAGCGCCCGATACCGATGCGCACGCAGGCCGAATAGGTAGCGTGCAACACGCGATGTGCGCAGTCCCCCGTGCCCCGTTCCTCGCTGCGGCCCATGGCGAGCGTGCTCACCACACTCCTGTCTGGTTCATGCGTCAGGCGGGTCGCCACCTTCCCGAGTACCGGGCGGTCCGGGGCGAGGGGAGCATCCTCCACGCGATCAAGCGACCCGAGGTTGCCGCCGAGATCACCCTGCAACCCGTCAAGCGCTACGGGGTCGATGCGGCAGTTCTGTACAGCGACATCGTGGTCCCCGCCCATGCCGTCGGATTCGGGATCGACGTGGCCCCCGGAACCGGTCCCGTTGCTGCCGAGCCGCTCCGGGCTGCAACGGATGTGGCACGTGTCCGGCCGCTCGAGCCCGACGACATCCAGTACGTCATCGATACCTGCGCCATCCTCGTTCGCGAACTCCCGCCGTCGGTCCCCCTCCTCGCGTTCGCCGGAGCGCCGTTCACCGTGGCCAGTTACCTCATCGAGGGCAGACCAAGCCGCGACTACGTGCACACCAAGGCGCTCATGCACACCGACGAGTCGCTCTGGCACGACCTCCTCGATCGTCTCGCCGATCACGCCATCACCTTCATCTCCACACAGCTCGCCGCAGGCGCACGAGCGTTCCAGCTCTTCGATTCGTGGGCGGGAACACTTTCGCGGTCCGACTACGAACGCTTCGTCCTCCCGCACTCTGCGAAGGTCTTCGCAAGCCTTGCCGAACGCTTTCCAACGGTGCCCGGTATCCACTTCGGCATTGGGTGCAGTCACCTGCTCGAGGCCATGTACGCAGCTGGCCCACGCATCATGGGCCTCGACTGGCGCATGCCCATCGACGAGGCGCGCCATCGACTCGGCCCGAGCACCGTGGTGCAGGGAAACCTCGACCCGGCACTCGTCCTTGCCGGTCGCACTCCGATGCTCACCGCAGCCGAGGACATCCTTCTCCGCAATGCAGGCCATCCCGGCCATATCTTCAACCTCGGACATGGCGTGATGCCCACCACCGATCCCGAGCTGCTCGCCACCCTCGTCGACTACGTACACGAACGGACCACAACCCATGTCTGATGTCACCGTGGTGCTCATGGCCTACGGCACACCTCGCTCACGCGAAGAGATCGAGCCGTACTACACCGATATCCGACGCGGTCGTCCGCCGACACCAGAACTGCTGGCGGAACTCGTTGCGCGCTACGAAGCAATTGGCGGTCTTTCCCCCTTGGCTGCGCTCACCGAAGCTCAGCGCTCCACACTTGCGGACGAACTCGAGCGCCGTGCACCGGGTCGGTTCGATGTCGTGCTGGGCCTCAAGCATGCCCACCCGCTCATCGAGGAGACCGGCGCAGCGCTCGTCGATCGCGGCGTCACGCGTATCGTCGGGCTCGTCCTTGCCCCGCACTTCTCCTCGTACTCGATTGGTCAGTACCTCGGGCGCCTGCGCACTGCGGTCGAGCCGTCAGGGTGCGAGGTCAATGGCATCGAGAGCTGGGCCACTAATGCCGCCTATGTGTCGTTCCTCGCCGGTGAGGTGCGCCGCGGTCTTGCTGCTCTCCCGGCTGGTTCACACGTCCTCTTCACCGCCCATTCGCTCCCTCAACGCATCATCGACGCGGGCGATCCGTACCCCACCGAGCTCCACAGCACCGCCTCGTGGGTCGCTGCGGCTGCTGCGCTCCCCGACGGCTCGTGGGGCGTTGGCTACCAGTCCGCAGGCCGGACACCCGAACCGTGGCTCGGACCCGACGTGCGCGAAGCCATCAACTCGCTCGCGGCCGCCGGAGTTCCCGGAGTACTCGTGTGCCCGTGTGGATTCGTGGCCGATCATCTCGAGGTGCTCTACGACCTCGACATCGAGGCTGCGCAACACGCTCAACAGGCAGGCATCGCCTTTGCACGCACGGCGTCGATGAATGCCGACGAGTCAGTGCTCGGCTCGCTCGCCGAACGGATCGTCGGTCTCTCGTCGTGACGAGACCAACCCGTCGGGTCGCGGTTATCGGCGGCGGGATCACGGGGCTCTCGGCGGCATGGGAGTTCCACCGGACCGCACCGAACACCGAGGTCACAGTCTTTGAGTCGGGACGACTCGGCGGCAAGCTCCAGGCATCACCGTTCGCCGGGTTGGCGAACGTCGACGAGGCAGCCGACGCGTTCCTCGCCCGAGTGCCGTGGGGCCGTGAACTCTGCGCAGAACTGCGCATCTCCGACCTGGTCTCACCCGCCACCGGACGTGCCTACGTGCTGCACCGCCACCGCCTCCATCGAATCCCCGATGGACTCGTCCTCGGCGTGCCGGCAGGGATCCGGGGTCTCGTGCGCTCGCGCCTGCTCTCGCCACTGGGCCTCGCCCGCGCAGGCGGCGACCTCGTACGGCCCGTCACGCCGCCTGATCACGACAACCTGGGTCGACTGATCCGGGACCGTTTCGGCCGCGAAGTGCTCGAGCGTCTCGTCGACCCGCTCATCGGTTCGATCAATGCAGGTGACGCCGATCAATTAAGTCTTCGCGCCTCGGCACCGCAGATCGCCGAACCTGCGTCGCAGTCGCGGAGTCTCCTCGTTGCATTGCGCCGCCAGCGAACAACTGTCGCCGATGGTCCCGTCTTCATGGCCCCGCGAACCGGAATGGCGTCGATACCGGTGATCCTCGCCGAGCGTCTCCGCATCGGGAACACGCGTATCGAGACACACCGATCGATCACCGAGATCGCACGAGACGGATCCCGTTGGCGTGTCGACGGTGAGCCGTTCGACGCCGTCATCCTCGCCACGCCCGCCGATGTGTCGTCACGGCTCGTGCGCCCCTTCGCCCCGAACGCAGGTGCGGGCCTCGGTTCGATCCCCTACGCAGGGGTCGTCATGGTGACGCTCCACGTGCGTTCGCCAGTCGGCCCGCTCGGGAGTGGGTACCTCGTGCCGAAGCCGGAGCAGCGCCACGTCACTGCGGTCTCGCTCGCGTCGTACAAATGGGCGCACTGGCGTCCCGAGGGCGGAGGCTCGATCCTTCGCGTGTCGCTCGGCCGCCTCGGCAACCAACTTCCGCTCGACTTCACCGACCTCCAGTCGGTGCACACCGCAATCGACGAGGTCGGGGAACACCTCGGCGTCGAACTCGATGTCATCGGCCACCGGGTGACGCGCTGGGCTCGGTCCTTCCCCCAGTACCTCCCGCACCACCTCGACCGGGTCGGGGCCATCGAACAGTCGCTGCGCGATGAAGCACCCGGACTCGTGGTGGCAGGGGCGGCGTACCGCGGGGTGGGGGTGCCGGCCTGTATCCGTCAGGGCCGAGAGGCTGCCCGTGCGGTGGCCTGAGCCCACGCAGATGCCAGAATCTCCTCCGTGATTCGGTTCCGTTCCGCGATTCCCCTTGTCGTAGCGCTCGGCCTCGTCGCCGCCTGTTCCGGCGGCGGTAACGACACGGCCCCCACCAGCGCCCCGAGCACCACTGCCGCTCCTCCCACCACCGGTGCAACCACCACCACGACCATCGCGCCCACCACCACGACCATCGCGCCCACCACTGCGCCCGACACCGTCGTCGACACCCTTCCCGAGCCCGAGCCGGTCCCGCCGCCGGATCTCTCGCTGCCCACCAAGGCCATCGGCACCATCTCGCTCCCCAAGCTCGGGGTGACCGAACCCCTGCTGAGCGGTGTGACCATGCCGACCCTCGACAAGGGCCCGGGTCACTGGCCGGGCACTGCGCTCCCGGGCCGTCTCGGCAACGTCGTGGTGGCCGGCCACCGAGTCAGCCACAGCCGACCGTTCTACGACCTCGCCAAGTTGTAGAAGGGCGACGAGATCGTGTTAGCGATGAACGGCGGTCGCTACGTCTACCTCGTCAACAAGATCCAGATCGTCGAGCCCGACGCTCTCTGGATCGTGTCGCAGACCCCCTCCAAGACCGCAACGCTGTTCGCATGCCACCCGAAGGGGAGCACCAAGCAGCGCATCGTTGCGTTCGCCGATTACTCGCCCGAGAAGTCGACACCGTCGGCCTGATCCCGATGACAAGGCTGACGAGGCTGATCCGGCCACGTCGGCCCGAACGATCAACCTTGGTTCGCGCGGCCGGTGTGCTCGGCGCAGGAATCGCTGTTGCGGGGTCGATGCCCCCGTGGGGATGGTGGCCGCTGTCGTTCGTCGGTCTTGCGGCCTGGGAGCGCATCATCGCCGACGCTCCGGCCGGGGCGCGCTGGCGACGTACGTGGCTCTTCGCCACCGCATGGTTCGCCCCGGCCATGGTGTGGATGTGGCAGTTCACCATCCCGGGCTTCCTCATCGTGCTCGCGATCTTCGGAGCGTTTCACGCAACCGCTGCGGCCCTCGTTCCCAGTAGTAGCGCCTTCCGCTGGCGATGGATCGCTCTCCCGAGCGCGTTCACTGCAGCCGAGGCGCTCCGCTTCTGCTTCCCGTTCGGTGGTGTCCCGCTCGCAAGCCTCCCGATGAGCCAGGTCGCAGGCCCGCTCGCCGGGGTGTCTCGCATCGGCGGACCGATTCTGCTCACCTTCGTCACTGCACTGATCGGCGCGAACGGCGCGAGGGTGCTGATACGCGTCGTCGACGCGGTGCGTCGTCGCTCGCTCCCGGCGTGGCCAGCGCTCGGGCGGACCACCGGTGCAGTTGCGGTGATCCCGCTCCTCGTCGCAGGGAGCGCTGCAGTCCCCTCGGGCAGCCCCTCAGGACGCACTGCGACGGTAGCCATCATGCAGGGCGGCGGGCCTCAGGGAACCCGCGCCGTCGATACGGGTCCGCGTTTTGCACTCGAACGTCTCCTGAAGGTGTCGGCCACGTTCGACGAGCAGGTCGATCTCGTGATCTGGCCGGAGAACATCGTCAACGTCGACGACTTCGAGACGAGCCGTGAGTTCGGCGAGGTGCTCGCCGAGGCCCAGCGCATCGGCGCGCCCATCAGCGTCGGTATCACCGAGGACGCCGACGGCGGCAAGCGCTTCGCCAACGCGCAGGTGGTACTGCTCCCGGACGGCACCGTGATGAGCCGCTACGAGAAGAAGCGGCGTGTTCCCTTCGGCGAGTACATGCCGGCACGCGATTTCCTCGACGCACTCGGCGTACCGACCGACCTCATCCCGCGCGACGCCGTTCCCGGGCGGACCCCCGGTCTCCTCGAGACGCCGGTGGGTCCAGTCGCCGTGGCGATCTCGTGGGAGATCTTCTTCGGCGGCCGCGGGCGCGAGGGTGTGCGCGAGGGCGGGCTCATGCTCACCAACCCGACCAACGGCTCGAGTTACCGGGGAACCGTGCTGCAGAGCCAACAAATCGCCTCCTCCCGCCTGCGTGCGATCGAGTCGGGGCGCTGGGTCGCCCAGGTTGCGCCAACCGGCTTCTCCGCCTTCGTGTCACCGAATGGCCGTGTGGTGCAGCGGATCGGACAGGGCGAGGGAGCGTGGCGCGTCCAGACCGTCGAGTTGCGTACCGGGCTCACCTGGTACCACCGCATCGGCGACAAACCCTTCGTCGCCGGCGTCCTGCTGCTGTGGCTCGTGCCGGTGGCTGCCCATGTCGTGCAGCGACGGCGCAGGCGCCACAACGACGAAAGCAGGACGGCGACCGCCACGCGACTGGCGGCCACTACACCTCCAGAATCAGGGTGACCGGTCCGTCGTTGACGAGTTCCACCTGCATGTCTGCACGGAAGCGTCCGGTCTGCACCTGTGCGCCGAGGGCTCGCAGTTCGGCCACGACGGCGTCCACGAGCGGTTCAGCGTGCTCGGGTCGCGCTGCCGCTACCCAGCTTGGGCGCCGGCCCCTCACGGTGTCGCCGTAGAGCGTGAACTGGCTGATCACCAGGAGGGCCCGGGTGGTCTCAGCGACCGAACGGTTCATCACACCGTCGTCATCGGGCATCACGCGCAGGTTCCAGAGCTTCTCGGCGAGACGCCGCGCCTGAGCCGGCGAGTCGTCGTGAGTGACGCCGACCAGCACACAGAGTCCGGCTCCGATCCGGCCGACGAGATCGCCGTCCACGCTCACCTGTGCTCTCGTCACCCGTTGGACCACCGCACGCACCGCGTCATGATGTCACCGTGATCGAACTCAGGGGTGGCTCCGTCTCGGTGGCGATCGACGAGATGTTCGGTGGCCGGATTGCGTCGCTCGTCGTGGGCTCCGAACGATTGCTGACCCGGGCCGGAACCTCCGACGCCGTGCTCGGCTGGGGCTGCTACCCAATGGTGCCCTGGGCGGGACGCGTCCGGCGGGGCACCTTCCGGTTCGCCGGGCGCAACCACCGACTCCCCGTGCGTCTCGGGCCGCACGCACTGCACGGAACCGTCCTCGATCGCGCCTGGGACGTCGTGGAGAGCACTCCTCGCAGCGCAATGCTCCACATCGATCTCGGACCCGACTGGCCGTGGCCGGGGAGCGTCACTCACACGATTGAGCTCGACGGGAACCAGACCGGGGGCGCCGTCCGCTGCCGACTCGAGGTGACGGGTGCAGCCACGTTCCCTGCACAGGTTGGTTGGCACCCATGGTTCGCCGATGGTTCGCGGCCGCCGCGGCTGTTGTTCGCTGCGCACGCCATGTACGAACGGGACCGTGATGGCATCCCCACCGGCGAGATGGCGCGGGTCGGTCCGCATCCGTGGGACGACTGCTTCGTGGGCGTCGAGTCGGCACCGGTGCTGGAGTACGCCGACGGCGCGAGGCTCTCGGTGTGGTCCGACTGCGATCACTGGGTGGTCTACGAGCCGCCGCACGCAGTGTGTGTCGAGCCACAGTCGGGACCGCCCGACGGCTTCACGCTTCAGCCACACGTGGTCGCACCGCAAGCCCCGCTGAGCCGAACGATGCTCATCACCTGGGCAACCTGACCCGCCCGGGTCCGGCGACCTGCACCGTCTCGGTCAGCCGGGCTCGCCACCCACGATCCTGCGCGACCGGAGATCAGCGATTGCCGCATCGTCGAAACCGAGTTCACGGAGGATCTCATCACTGTGCTCGTCGAAGTCGGGTGCGTGACGCGGGAGCTCAGTAGGTGTGCGCTCGAAGCGGGCAGCCGACCGCGGCTCGCGCACCAGCCCGAGGTGCGGCCGTTCATGCTCGACGACCGTACCGCTGTGCTGTATCTGCGGGTCGAGGTGAACGTTCTCGAGCTCGATGACCGCCGCTGACGGGATGTCCTCCTTGTCGAGGATCTCGACGAGCTCGGCACTGGTGAGGCGCGCAAACTCCTCCTCGATCGCGTCGCGAAGCTGTTGACGGTTCTCGTTGCGGGCCTCGAGCGTGGCGAACCGCTCATCACCGAGCCACTCGTCGCGCCGGAGCGCCCTGCACAACTGCGGGAACTGGCGCTCCGAGGTGGGCACTGCGGCGAGATACCCGTCCTTGCTGCGGAACACCATGTAGTCGTCGCCGATGTGGGCGCCGGCAGTCACATTGCTGTCGCGCAGCGCATGCTGCATCATCCCGTCTGGCCAGAAGAAGTTCAGAGCAACGTCGACCATCGAGATCCGGACGTGTTGCCCACCGAGGCCCCGCTCGCGGGCCAGCAATGCCGAGGTCGCTGCCTGCGCTGCGGCGTAGGCGGTTGCTTTGTCGATGACTGCGTTACGGATCAACGTCGGCCGACCCACCATTGGGTCGCGCTGCAGAGCCGCCATCCCCACGAGTGCCTGCACCACGTAGTCGTACGTCTTGCGCTCGACGTACGGCCCGCTCTCGCCGAAGCCACTCACCGACACATAGACCAACCCAGCGTTCGCCGAACGCATTGCAGGTTCGCCCAGACCGAGTCGCTCGGCGACACCGGGACGGAAGTTCTGGATGAACACGTCGGCGCTCTCGAGCAGACGGCGCGCAATGGCCTGTCCTTCGGTGGTGGTGAGATCGAGCACGAGGTCGCGCTTGCCCCGGTTCACTCCGGCCCACACGGCACTGATCGTGCCCACCCGGTGACCGAGCTTGCGGAGACGGTCACCGCCCTTGGGCTGTTCGATCTTGATGACCTCGGCACCGTGCTCGGCGAGGACCGCTGCGGCGAGCGGTCCGGCGATCATCTGGGTTGCATCGACGACACGAATTCCGTGGAGAGGACCGGGCATGTCCGGAATGTAGCGATCGGACACCGCTGCGCCCGCTGGGCTGGGATTACCGACGAGTAGCATCGAGAGTCCATGCCCCCCGCACCGGATCTCCGTTCGCTCGGCCGCGACGAGCCGCTGCGGATCGCCTACCTCACCTACCGGGGCAAGCCCCATGTGGGTGGCCAGGGCGTCTACACCCGTCATCTCACCAAGGCGCTCGCCGACCTCGGTCACGAGGTGGAGGTCTATGGCGGCCAGCCGTACCCGATCCTCGACGACCGGGTGGTGCTCCATCAGCTGCGGAGCCTCGACCTCTTCAACGACCTCTACCCGGGTCGCTTCCCCGCCTACTGGGAGTTCAAGTCGCTCGCCGATCTCGTCGAGGTGGCCCAGTTCTCGATGGGCACCTTCAGCGAACCCCTCGCCTTCTCCGTGCGCGCCATGAAGGCACTGCGCCCGCGGGTCCGCGACTTCGACCTCGTGCACGACAACCAGTGCCTCGGATACGGCTGCCTGCGGATCGAGCAGATGATGCCGCTCATCACCACCCTGCACCACCCCATCACCAAAGACCGCGAACTCGAGATGAGCCACGCCCCGAACGCGTGGAAGCGTTGGTCCGTGGGACGTTGGTACAACTTCGTCCGGATGCAGGGGCGCGTCGCCCGACGCATGCCGCGCATCGTCGTCGTGAGCGAGAACAGCATCAAGGACATCCACGGCGACATGGGCGTGTCGCTCGACCGGATGCGACTGGTGCCCGTCGGCGTGGACATCGACCTCTTCCGCCCGATGCCCGATGTGCAACGCCGCCCGGGTCAGCTCATCACCACCGCTTCGGCCGATGTTGCGCTCAAGGGTCTCCAGTACCTGCTCGAGGCGATGGCGAAGTTGCGTACCGAGCGCGATATCCGTCTCACCATCATCGGCAAGCCTCGAGCCGGTCACAGCATGGACCTCATCGAGCGACTCGGCCTGAAGCCGCACATCGACTTCGTCTCCGGTGTGACCGACGAGCGCATCGTCGAGCTGTACGCCGAGGCGGAGCTCGCCGTGGTGCCGAGTCTCTACGAGGGCTTCAGCCTCCCGGCCATCGAGGCCATGTCCACCGGGACCTGCCTCGTCGCCACCACCGGCGGCGCACTCCCCGAGGTCACCGGAACCGATGGCGAGACCGTGCTCTCGTGCCCCCCGGGCGAGTCAGATGCTCTCGCCGCAGCGCTGCGACGCGGACTCGATGACGCAGGGTTGCGTGCACGTGTCGGGGCAGCGGGACGTCAACGGGTGGTGGAGCGCTGGAGCTGGCGTCACTGCGCGCAACTCACCGTCGATCAGTACCGCGAGGTGCTGGAGATGCCGCACAACGTCGAGAAGCTCCGTCGCAACGGCCGGATCCGCTGAGGGATCCAATGCTCACGGTCCGGTACGAGACGTGGGGACTTCGGGCCGGCGACCTCGTGCTCGATGCCGGTGCCGGTTTCGGCCGCCACGCCTTCGAGACCGCCCGGCGCGGTGGCCGCATCGTGGCGCTCGACTACGCGCTCGACGAGGTCATCGGCACGCGCAACACCTTTGCAGCGATGGTGGAGGCGGGCGAGATACAGCCGGAGAACTACGTGACCGTACTGCGGGGAGATGCCACGCGCCTGCCGTTCGCCGATGCATCATTCGACCGGGTCGTGACCTCCGAGGTGCTCGAGCACATCCAGAACGATGTTGCTGCAATCGACGAACTCGTGCGCGTGCTGAAGCCCGGCGGTGTACTCGCCGCAACGGTCCCAGCATGGTTCCCCGAGAAGGTGAACTGGATGCTCAGCGATGAGTACCACGCGCCACGCGCTGCAGGTGGCCACGTCCGCATCTACTCCGCCACGGAGCTCTCGGCGAAGCTGCGTGCTGCCGGCCTCGAGGTATTCGCACGGCACCGCGCTCACGCTCTCCACTCGCCGTACTGGTGGCTGAAGTGCGCAGTCGGTCCGGGCAACAACGACCACTGGGCCGTCTCGCGCTACCGACGCTTCCTCGAGTGGGACATCGTTCGCCAGCCCACCGCGGTGCGCCTCGCCGAGCGCGCACTCAACCCAGCGCTTGGCAAGAGCATCGTGTTCTACGGACGTAAGCCGTGAGTCTGCTCCCCCACCTGCCCGGCATCATCACTGCCGACGAAGTCCGCTCCACGGCACGCTCCATCTCAGCACTGCAGTTGCCGAACGGGATGATTCCCTGGTTCGTCGGCGGTCACTGCGACCCGTGGAACCATGTGGAGACGGCGATGGCACTCGATGTGGCCGGCCTCCACGACGAAGCAGCCCTCGCCTACGACTGGTTGCTCCACACCCAACGCCCCGACGGTGCCTGGCACAACTACTACATGCCCGATTCCACCCTCGAGGACGCGAAGCTCGACACCAACGTCTGTGCCTACATCGGTACAGGGCTGTGGCATCACTGGCTGTGCACCGAGGACCGTTCGTTCGCCGAACGCACCTGGCCTGCGCTGGTGCGCGCGCTCGACTGGGTGGTGTCGTTGCAGCAGCCCGACGGCACGGTGCTCTGGGCCATCGAGTCCAACGGTGATCGTCCGTGGGACTACGCGCTCCTCACGGGCTCGTCCTCGATCTGGCACGCACTCGACTCGGGGGTGCGGCTCGGAGGCGTGCTCGGCGCCGATACCGGCGCATGGGCCGAGGCTCTCGCCCGGCTCGGCGCAGCCATCCGTGAGGAGCCCGGACCACCCCGCTTCGCCGACAAGTCCGAGTGGGCCATGGACTGGTACTACCCGGTGCTGTGTGGAGTGCTCACCGGCGAGGAGGCCAAGGCCCGCCTCGCCGACCAGTGGGACCGATTCGTCATGCCGGGCCGCGGCGTGCGCTGCGTGAGTCGCGAGCCATGGGTGACCGCAGCCGAGACCTCCGAGTGCTCGCTCTCCCACATGGCAACAGGCGATACCGACACGGCCATCGACCTGCTCGCCACCACCCGCGCCCACCGCTGCGACGACGGCTCCTACCTCACCGGGCTCGTCTACCCCGCCCGCATCACCTTCCCCGATCAGGAGCGCACGGCCTACACCGCCGCAGCCGTGATCCTCGCCGCCGACGCCATCACCGGCGCCTCGCCGGCGGCCCACCTCTTCCGTCCTGCGCCCGGGGCCTGACGGCGGCACCCACCACGAGTCGCCTCGGCGGTGGTGCACCCCTGGGGACTAAGGTGCCGCCCATGGCAAAGAAACCCTTCAAGTTCGGCGCAAAGGCAACCTGGGCATCCAACGGTGCGGAGTGGGCGGGCCTCGCCAAGCAGGCCGAGGACCTCGGCTACTACTCGTTCCAGATCGATGATCACTTCAACAAGGCGTTCGCCCCGGTTCCGGCCATCATGGCTGCAGCCTGTGCAACGTCGAAGGTGAAGGTCGGCCCGCACGTTGCCGGTGTCGACTTCCGCAACGTCGTCGAGTTCGCCAAGGAAGCCGCAACCATCGACCTGCTCTCCGACGGGCGCTTCTCGATGGGCATCGGCGCCGGCTGGAACAAGTCCGACTACGACAACGCCGGCATCGAGCAGAAGGATGCAATGACCCGCATCGAGCGGCTCGGCGAGGCCGTGGACATCTTCCGCGGCCTCTGGGGCGCCGACAAGTTCGGCTACCAGGGCAAGCACTACTCGGTGGCCGAGCACGACGCTCAGCCCAAGCCGGTCAAGCCCATCGAGGTGCTCATCGGCGGTGGCGGCCAGAAGATCCTGACCCTTGCGGCGAACAAGGCCGATGTGGTGGGCGTCAACCCGAAGATCGTCGGCCGCTCGATCAACCCGAAGTCGATGGCGACCGCTGCGTTCGAGGCTGTCGACGAGAAGGTCGGCTGGATCCACGAGGCCGCCAAGGCGGCGGGGCGCTCCGACCAGATCGAGTTGCAGTTGCAGTTCTTCGCGACCGTCGTCACCGACGACAAGATGGGTGTCTGCGAGAAGTTCGCCCCCGCCTTCGGTCTTCCCGTCGAGGTCGTGGCTGCGGCACCGTTCTTCGCGATCGGCTCGCTCGCACACATCAAGGAGAACATCGAGATGATGCGCGAACGTTGGGGCATCTCCTACTTCGTGTGCCAGAACGACGGCACGAAGCAGCTCGCGTCGATCGTCGCCGAACTCGCCGGCAAGTAGTCGTTCACGCCGCGGTTCGGCGCAGCACGCGCAACGAACCGGTGGCGCTCACCTCGATGAAGCGGCCGCTTCCCAGTGCGGGCAGGTAGATCTGCTCGTACGGGGGGCGGCCGCCGTCGTTGGGGTCGGGGAACACGTCGTGAATGATGAGGTAACCGCCCGGCGCGAGATGGGGCGTCCAGCCCTCGTAGTCGAGGCGGGCCGGCTCCACACCGTGTCCCCCATCGATGAACAACAGCGCAAGCGGGCTCGACCAATGGCGCGCCACGGTGGGCGACTGGCCCACGACGGCAACCACCACATCCTCGAGCCCCGCATCGTGAATCGTGGCCCGGAACCTCGGCAGGGTGTCCATCTTTCCCACACGCGCATCCACGTCGGACGGGTCGTGCCACTCCCAACCCGCCTGATTCTCCTCAGAACCGCGATGGTGATCGACGGCGAAGAGCACCGTTGACGCCTGGCGAGCCGCAGCGCCGAGCCACACGGTGGATCGCCCGCAGTACGAACCGATCTCCACGAACGCGAGACCCGGGCAATCGTGCGCTGCACGGATGGCGGCGTCGTAGAGGGCATCGCCCTCGTTGGGTGGCATGAACCCCTTCGCTGCGAGCGCATGAGCCCGCAGCGATGCGGGCAAGGTCACCAGGTGTCCCAGTGAATGATGCTGTCGGGCGACGGGCGCTCGGCCGCCTTGAAGTCGGTGCCCTTGGTGAAGGCGAGCGGCGAGAGGCACACCTGCTGCACTGCGTCGAAGGGGATCCCGAGGATGTCGGCAACCGCCTGCTCCTGCATGAGGTGCAGCGTGGTCCACGCCATGCCGAGGCCGCGTGCACGCGCCGCCAGCATGAAACTCCACATCGCAGGGAGGATGTTGCCCATCATCGATGCGGTGAACATGCCTGCCTGGCCATCGGTGCGCATGCCGGCAGCGCTGCAGCCGATGACGAGCACCGGAGCGTCACCCATGCGCTCGCCGAGGAAATCGGCCGATGCGGCGCTGCGACGCTGCTGAGCATTCGCGTCCGCAGACCCCTTGTCGATGGAGCCGATGTAGACGCCGTCCATGCCCTTGTAGATCTCGAAGCACTGGCGGTACACCTCGCCGATTGCCTTGCGCTTGGCTGCGTCCTTCACGATGACGAAGGCCATCGTGGGATTGTTCGAGCCCGACGGCGACTGCTGTGCAATGTCCACGCACTCACGGATCAGCGCGTCGGGAACCGGCTTGTCGAAGTCGAGGCGCTTGCGGACGGCCCGCGTCGTGGAGAGCAACTGGTCGGGATTGAGCGGGAGGAGAGACATGCCGTGACGCTACCGGGCGTCATTCGGCGTTGCCGCGCCAGATGGGCAGCCGAGGCGGCTCGAAGACCGCCGCAAGGCGCTCGCCGCGCAATGCTGCGAAGGCCATCGGGCCCCACCAACTCGCCCCGGCAGTGGGCCACGGCAGATCATCCTCGGCGAAAAAGCCCACACCCGCCGTTTCGAGCGGATGGCCCTGCAGCGAGCCGCCGACCGCCCGGCAGTGGAACAGGATCATGTACATCCCGAACCGGGTGAAGCCCATTCGCTGGCCGTCGATCACAGCGATGACCTGTTCGGGTACGCACTCGATGCCGGTCTCCTCGAGGACCTCCTTGAGCGCAACCTCGGCAGGCGAGTACCCGACATCGGCCCAGCCCGTGGGATAGAGCCAGATTCCCGAGTCGGGGCGCTTCACGAGCAGGATGCGACCCTCGTCGTCGCCCACGATGGCACCGATCGCAACCTTGGGTGTGACATAGCCCGGAACACCCTCGCCCACGGACTCCATCCACTCCTGCACGAAGTGGTCCTTCTCGCGCTCGACCTCGAGCACCTCATCGGCAGCGGCCTTGATGTCGGCGGCGACGTGCAGCACTTCCTCGTAACGTTCGCGCTCGTACAGATTCTGGGTGAACCCGAGTCCGGTCCGGGCGATGGCGGCGAGAGTCTCGCTCCAGCGCACCAAATCGCGTGTGAACTCCGCAGGAGCCGCCCCGTCACCCATGTGCGTCAGGCTACCCGTTCACCCATCAGGCGACGGCGTGGAGCAGGGCGCGTTCGATCTCGTGGAGGTGGAACGAGTCGGCGACCTTGAGGCCGTCTGCATTTCGCACATAGAACGTGTCGACGACCTCGTTCCCCATGGTCTGGATCTTGGCGTGGCGGATGTCGAGTCCGAGCTCCCCGAGCGCCTTGGCGATCCGGTGGAGGATGCCGATCTTGTCGGGAGCCCGGACCTCGATGACGGTTGCGTTCGACGAAACCTCGTTATCGATCCGCACCGATGGCGCCTGCAGCGTTGCGGCCAGCATCTTGCGCCGACGGTACGTACGGGCACGCTCGGCGAGACGCGCCTCGATGGCGAGCTGACCGTCGAGTGCGCGCTCGAGGTCGGCGATCACGCGCGGCCAGGTGATTCCGTCTGCCGGCGGCGCGAGGCGGAACTCGTTGGCGGCCATGCCCTGCCGGCCGGCAATCGACTCGTCGGAGTGCGCCTCTGCCGACAGCACATCGAGCCCGTGCAGGCTGAGCACACCCGCAACACGAGCAAAGAGCCCGGGACGGTCCGGGGCGACGACCGTGATGAGGTCATCGGTGGTGCGGATCGCGGTGCCTCCCTCGGCCATCAGCTCGAGCACCTCGTTCGTGGGGAACAGGCGCCAGTTCACCTCCGCCACGTCGCCGCCGCCGAGCACATGATGCGTGCGCTCAACGAGCACGTTCACGAGGTCGCGCTTCCAGGATCCCCACGCCGAGGGTCCGGTGGCGAGCGAGTCGGCCTCGGTGAGTGCGGCGAGCAGATCGAGTGTGGTGGGGTTGCCCACTGCTCGTGCCACGGCGTGGATGGTGCCGTCGTCGGACAGATCGCGCCGAGTAGCCACATCCGGCAGCAGCAGGTGGTGCTCGACGAGCGCGAGCACCACGTTGACGTCGTCGTCGGAGAGACCGAGCCGCGGCCCGATCACCCGGACCAGCTGCACACCGACCTCGGTGTGATCGCCCGGGTAACCCTTTCCCACATCGTGCAACAGTGCACCGAGCACCAGGAGATCCGGGCGCGGCACGCGGTGAGCGAGGTCGGCGGCATTTGCTGCTGCCTCCCAGAGGTGACGGTCGACGGTGAAACGGTGATAGGCGTTGCGCTGTGGCTTGTACCGGTTCGGCGCCCACTCGGGCAGGATCCGCACGAGCAGGTTGTACTGATCGAGTGCCTCGAACACCGGGATCGCAGGATGCCCTGCGAGCAGCAGGCCCACGAGGTCGTCGACGGCGCCAGCAGGCCACGGGGCCGGCATCTCGGGTGCCGAGGCAGCAAGCCGCTCGAGCGTTGCGCGACTGATGCGAGCCCCCACTGCCGCAGCGGTGCGTGCCACGCGCAGCATGAGAGTCGGATCGGTTGCGGGATCGGCCGCCGCGTCGAGCTCCACCTCACCGCCGCGGAGCAGCACACCCGATGCGAGTGGATGATCCGCCGCCACCGGGGGCAGGCCGTTCACGCGCGACCACGTCTCGTCGCCCACCCACATCACGCGGCGGCAGGCCTCCGACACTGCGGCCATGAGCGCATCGGAGTCGCGATAGCCGGCGAGTTCGGCGACTGCGTCCTGTTCCTGCAGGAGCAGGACGTCTCCATGGCGACCCGTGACGCGGTGGAGCGCAACCCGTACTGCGAGCAACACATCTTCGGCCTCGGTGAGCGACAGGCGATCGGACGGGGCGATGAGCGCCCCGGCAGCCTCGGCCCAGCGGAGAGCGTGGATATCGCGCAGGCCACCGCTGCTGTCTTTCAGGTTCGGCTCGAGGAGGAACGCTGCCTCGCCAGCCGTCTGGTGCCGTTCGACGACACCGCGCGCGAGCGTTGCGAGCCAGCGTGAGCGTCTCGACCTCCAGTCCGAACTCACCACGCCGAGCAGATCGGAGGTCAACGCTGCGTCACCGGCGAGGTGGCGCGCCGTGAGGAGTGCCGTGGCGGTATCGAGGTCGTCGGCGGCCAGCGACTTGGCCTCCTTGATCGTGCGGACGGTGTGGCCCAGCTTCACGCGGTCGGCGGAGTTGGCGGCATCCCAGATCGGGTACCAGAGTCGCTCGGCCACGGCGCCGACGTGCTTGGGTGAGTCGTGCAGCAGCAGGACGTCGAGATCGCTGTACGGCGCGAGTTCACCACGTCCGTAGCCGCCCGTGGCCACGAGCGCGAAACGCCCCTTTGCACCCTCGACTGCGGTGGAGAACAGCGACACCAGCCATGAGTCGGTGGCATCGGAGAGCGCCCGGCAGAGCGCACGGCCACCGATGCCCCGTTCGGCGATGAGCGCAACGCGCTCGTTAGTGCCGGAAGTGACGCTCACCGGTGAACACCATCGCAATGCCGTGCTCGTTGGCCGCAGCAATGACCTCGTCGTCCCGTACCGAACCACCCGGTTGCACCACTGCCCGCACGCCCGCAGCCACGGCGGCATCCAGACCGTCCCGGAAGGGGAAGAAGGCGTCGCTCGCACACACACCGCCCGCAGCACGACCCGCTGCTCGTTCCTGCGAGATGCGTGCCGAGTCGAGCCGGTTCTGCTGGCCGGCACCGATGCCGAACGCCTGACGGTCCCTGGCGAGCACGATCGCGTTCGAACTGACCGCAGCGCACACCTGCCAACCGAACACGATGTCGTCCCACAGAGCGGGGTCGGGCTGTGCGTCGGTCACCACCCGCCACGACGAACGATCGACCGAGACCGGATCGACCTGTTGCACGAGCAGGCCCCCGTCGATGGAACGCAGGTCGAGCGCCGCGCCGTAGGGAACGGGCGCCGACAGCACGCGGAGATTCTTCTTTGCCGTGAGCACCTCGAGGGCGCCGGGTTCGTAGCCGGGGGCAACCACCACCTCGGTGAAGACCGGCGCAAGTTCCTCGGCCATCGCCCGGGTGACCGTTCGGTTCGCGGCGACGATGCCGCCGAATGCGCTCACCGGGTCGCACGCATGTGCGCGCGAGTAGGCCGTGGCGATGTCGCCCGCCACCGCTGCACCACAGGGATTCGCGTGCTTCACGACCACCACGCCGGGATCAGCAAAGGCATTCGCCAGGCGCCATGCAGCCTCGGCGTCGAACAGGTTCAGATAACTGAGTTCCTTGCCGCCGTGTTGCACCGCATCGTCCCACCAGCTGCGGCGGCCCTCCACGCGGTAGCGCGCACCCTGTTGGTGCGGGTTCTCCCCATAGCGGAGCTCCTGGGCGCGCACGAGCGAGAGATGGAGCGACCGAGGGAGTACCTCCCCACCACCCGCCGCACGTTCGCTCTCGTCGAACCACGTGACGATGGCAGCGTCGTAGGCAGCGGTGTGCGCGAAAGCATCCCGGGCGAGGCGCCAACGGGTTGCATCGCTCAACGCATTGCCGGGCGAGCGCAACTCATCGAGGAGCGCCCCGTACTGCGAGGGATCGGTGACCACCCCGACGTGTGCGTGATTCTTTGCAGCGGCCCGCACCATGGTCGGGCCGCCGACATCGATGAGTTCGATGCCGGGGTTGGACCCGAACGGGTAGAGGTTCACCACCGCCAGAGCGATCGGCTCGATGCCCAGGGACTCGAGGTCGGCGCGATGCGACTCCTGATGCAGATCGGCGAGCAGGCCGGCGTGCACCGCTGGGTGGAGGGTCACCACGCGGTGGCCGAGGACGGCCGGAAAGCCGGTGAGGGCGGCCACATCGGTGACCGGCAGACCGGCGGCAGAAACGGCCGCGGCCGTCCCCCCCGAGGAAATCAACTCCCAGCCAAGCTCCACCAGACCCCTGGCGAGATCGACCACACCGGTCTTGTCGTACACGGAGAGCAGGGCTCGCTTGGCCACCCGATCAGGGTACGGGGCACGGGGGGATACGCGGCACCGGCGACCCCGAGTCGGTACCGTCCGCATCGGGGGAGTCACACAGAGAGGGGATTACATGAAACTCAAGGTCTCGATCGCGAATCTGGTGATGCTCGTGGGTGGTCTGCTCACGTTCATCTTCTCGTTCCTCGACTTCTACAAGATCTCGTTCCTCGGAGAGTCAGTCGGGACGAACGCGTGGGATACCGATGCCGGCGCATTCGTCACCACGATCCCGGCGATCCTCGGGATCGCCATGCTGGTGTGGTGCGTGCTCGAACTGCTCGGCATCAACCTTCCCGCGAAGATCCTCACCTACAACAGCACCCAGATGAAGGGCACGTGGGGCATCGCCTCGATCGGCATCATGTTCGCCTTCCTCATCCAGAGCGGCGACAAGGGACCTGGCTTCTGGTTGATGCTCATCGGCTCGCTGGCCATGGCAGTGGGCAGCATCATGGCCCTGCTCAATGTCGGCGGCCAGACCGTCGACCTCGGTGCCATCAACAGCAAGAACGAGTCGGCCTGACGTCCGATCGCTGAAGCAGGACTGCGCTCAGCGCAGTCCTGCCACGATCTCGGCCATCAACTCGCCGGCCTCGGTGGGGTTGAGGCCCACACGCACACCGGCTTCACGCAGCGCGTCCATCTTGCCCTGTGCGGTGCCCTTGCCGCCCGACACGATGGCGCCTGCGTGGCCCATCTTCTTGCCGGCCGGGGCGGTCACGCCGGCGATGTAGGCGCTCATCGGCTTGGTGACGTTCGCCTTGATGAAGGCTGCGGCCTCTTCCTCGGCCGAGCCACCGATCTCGCCGATCATGATGATGGCGTGGGTCTCGGGATCGGCCTGGAACTCGCGCAGACAATCGATGAAGTTCGTTCCCGGGACCGGATCACCGCCGATGCCGACACAGGTCGACACGCCGATTCCCTTTTGCTTCAGCTCGTAGAGCGCCTGATACGTGAGCGTGCCCGAACGCGAGACGATGCCCACGTTGGGGCCCTTCGCCGACGGAAGCTCGGCGATCTCGCCTGCGGTGATGCCGATGTTGCACTTGCCTGGGCTGATGATGCCCGGGCAGTTCGGCCCGAGCAGGCGGGTCTTCGGGAAGTCACGGACGAGGGTGTTGTAGACCCGCGCCTCGTCCTGTGCCGGGATTCCTTCGGTGATGCAGACGACGAAACGCACACCGGCCGCCGCTGCCTCGAGGATGGCCGCCGATGCAGCCTTCGGGGGCACGGCAATGAACGATGCGTCCGCGCCAGTCGCGCTCACGGCGTCCTTCACGGAATCGAAGACAGGGATGCCCTCAACGTCCTGACCCGACTTGCCGGGCGTGACGCCACCCACCACTTGGGTGCCGTACGCGCGGTTGCGCAGACCGTGGAACCGACCCTGTCCGCCGGTGAGTCCCTGGACGATGACCTTGGTGTTCTCGTTGACGAAGATCGCCATGACAGTTCCTCAGTTCCCCTTCGCGATGGATACCGCGGTACGAGCGGCTTCGAGCATGGTGGGCTTGGAGATGAGCTTGGACTCCGGGATGCCCGCCGACTTCAGGATCTCGCGTCCCTCCTCGGCATTCGTGCCGTCGAGCCGGATCACGATCGGTGCACGCAGTTCCACGCGGCCGAGCGCAGCGACGATGCCCTTGGCGACTTCCTCACCGCGGGTGATGCCACCGAAGATGTTGATGAAGATGCTCTTCACGTTCTGGTCGAAGTTGATCACCTCGAGCGCCGCAGTCATGACGTCGGCGTTCGCGCCACCACCGATGTCGAGGAAGTTCGCCGCCTTCCCGCCCACCTGATTGACCACGTCGAGGGTGGACATCGCAAGGCCTGCTCCGTTGGCGATGATGCCCACGTAACCATCCAGACCGATGTACTGCAGGTCGTGTGTGCGGGCAAGCTGCTCGCGATCGTCGAGTTCCTCGGTTGCGCGGAACTCGTCCCACTCGGGATGACGGAACGCTGCGTTGTTGTCGAGGCTCACCTTTGCGTCGAGGGCGTGTACGCCACCATCGGGCCGGAGGATGAGCGGGTTGATCTCGGCGAGGTCGCAGTCGCCCTTCGTGAAGCACTCGTACAGCTTCACGAGGATCTCGGCGCAGCCGTCGACAGCCTTCGGGTTGATCTTGGCGTCCTTGACTGCCTTGAGCGCAACGTCCTTGCTGATACCCACCGTGGGATCGATGTGCAGCATCACGATGGCGCTGGGGTCCTTCTCGGCCACCGCCTCGATCTCCACGCCACCCTGTGCAGAGAGCATCAGGAGATGCTTCTTTGCTGCGCGATCGAGGGTGTAGGAGGCGTAGTACTCCTCATCGATGTCCGAGGCGTGCTCGACCCAGAGCCGCTTCACGACATGGCCCTTGATGTCCATGCCGAGGATGTTCCCTGCGTGCAGACGGACCTCGTCGGCGTTGGCAGCAAGCTTGATGCCGCCGGCCTTGCCGCGGCCTCCCACCTGCACCTGGGCCTTCACGACCACCGGGTAGCCCGAGGCGTTGGCCACCTCGATGGCCTGATCGACGGTGTCGGCGACTCCACCGGGCGACACCGAGATGCCGAAGCGGGCGAAGTACTGCTTGCCCTGGTACTCGAAGAGATCCACGATCAGTCTCCTTCTCGGGCATCGAGCGCCTGCTCGAGCCACTGTCCGATTGCCCGCAGCGATGCCCCGGGGGTGAACAACTCAGCGACGCCCTGTTCCTTCAGGACGCGCACATCGGCCTCGGGAATGGTTCCACCGCCGAAGACCAGCACGTCGAGATCGCGTGAACGGAGTTCCTCCATCACGCGCGGGAACAGCGTGAGATGCGCGCCCGAGAGCAGCGACAACCCGACTGCGTCGACGTCTTCCTGGAGTGCTGTCTCGGCGATCTGGTCAGGGGTCTGGTGCAGACCCGTGTAGATCACCTCGAAGCCATGGTCGCGCAGTGCCCGGGCGACGGTCTTGGCTCCTCGGTCATGGCCGTCCAGACCCGGCTTGGCCACGACAACTCGGTAGGGACGCTTCACGAACAGGGGACGCTATCGCTGGGCGGGCCCATCGGCGAAAGTCGACGTGATCGAGGGGCGGACGGACCGGGTGCTGATTGACTTGGCGTGCAGATGGCCCCCGATCGCCGCACCCCCCGCCGCGACCTCGTGCGCACCCCGCGGTTCCGCTCGCCTGTGGCACGGGCCGTCGTTCCGGTGTTCGGCGGGATCCTCTTCTTTGCGGCCCTGTTCGCCATCACCTACCTCATCGCCGTGCTGGTTTCCGACGACACCGAGGGAATCCGGATCGGCGACAAACAGTTCACGATCGGGCGGGCCGACATCGCCGCCGAGCGGATCCGTCGTTACGGGCCACTGCTCTATGCCGACCTCAAGGGCACCGAGGGCGAGCAGGCCATCGTGGTGGACCACAACGAGAACAGCCCCGACACCGAGGGGTGGTCGGTGTACTTCGCCTACCGGTCCGACCGTGGGCCATCGTGCCTCGTCTCGGTCAACCAGGAGACCCAGCGGCTGCAGGACTGCGACGGGGCGCCGGTCGCCGTCGACGAGCTCGAGCCTGCTGCACCCGACGCCGAGGTCGTGGTGGAACTCGGCAACAAACCTGTGGTGAAGGTTCGGTTCGCTGCTGCGCTCCCGCCCACCACGGTCACGGCAACCACCGGCTGAACCGTCAGGCCGAACCTTCTGGCTGAACCGTCAGGCTGCGGCGAGGCTCCCGAGGAGTCGCTCCACGTACTCACTCGCGTGCTGATCGAGTCGCCTGCGCTGCAGCGCAAGTCCGCCGAGCACGGTGGCGCCCTTGGACTCGAGGATCGTCGACATCTTCGCCGGCACCTTGCCGGGATTGAGTGCATAGGTGCAGAACGCTGCGGCACGCTTGCCCGCAATCGACGGCATGGCCCACAGATGGCCGGCCCCACCGGGACGCTGTGCCGCCACGAAGATCCCGTCGGTCCACGATCCGACCAGCACGAGATCGGCGCGCTCGAGCGCAGCGAGCTCGGGCTGGCGCACCGAGCACACGGCACTCACACCCCAACCGGCCTGCTGCAGGTTGGTGGCGATCTTCTCGCCCGCCTTCCAGGTGTTGCCGGTCAGGCTCTCGACGAGGACGATTGCGGTGCTCACAGGCCCCATTGAAGCACGGGCGCGAACCCGAGGGGTGGTGCCGGAGGTCCTGAGGTTCCTCAGCGGCCGTTGGCTGCGCGCCACACCTTCTCGGACGTGAGGGGGATGTCGATGTGACGGACCCCGAGATGCGCCAGCGCATCGACCACCGCGTTCTGGACCGCCGGTGTCGACCCGATCGTGCCGGACTCCCCGATGCCCTTTGCCCCGAGGGGATTGCGGGGGGTGGGCGTCTCCATCTCGTGCACCTCGAAGCTGGGCAGCTCGGCAGCGGACACGATGCCGTAGTCGGCAAGCGTGGCGGTGAGAGGGTTGCCCTGCTCGTCGTAGCGGAACTCCTCCATGAGCGCCTGAGCGATCCCGCCGGCGAGACCTCCGTGGATCTGCCCCTCGAGCAGCAACGGATTGATGATGCGACCCGCATCGTCGACCGCAACGAAGCGAACCACCTCCACACGACCCGTCTCGGTGTCGACCTCCACAAGAGCGAGGTGCGCGCCGAAGGGGAACGTGGCCCCACCCGGGGAGAAGTCGTGCTCGACGAGGAGCGACTTGGTCGACTCTGCTGCAGCGATCTCGGCCCAGCCGATGGTGCGCGCACCGGGTGCGCCCTGCACATGGAACACCCCGCGCGAGGTGTCGAGGGTGATGTCCTCGGGCGAGGCCTCGAGCAGATTGGCCGCCCGCTCGCGCGCCGCCTGCACGAGTTCCTCGCTCGCCCGGAGCACCGCCGAACCACCGGCCTGGAGCGAACGCGAACCGCCCGTGCCACCGCCCCACTTGATCTCGTCGGTGTCGCCGTGGTGCACCTCGATCCTGTCGATCGGGATGCCGGTGATCTCCGAAGCCACCATCGACCATGCGGTCTCGTGGCCCTGGCCGTGCGATGACGATCCGGTGCGGACGATGGCCCGACCCGAGTCGAGCACCTCGATCGAGCCGAACTCACCACCGCCGTCGGGATTCGTGATCTCCACGTACACCGAGAGCCCGATGCCCAGTTGCTTGCGCTCGCCGCTCGCACGCCGCCGTGCCTGCTCGGCACGCAGGCCCGCATAGTCGGCCTCGCGCAACACGATGTCGAGCGCGCGGCCGTAGTCGCCCGAGTCGTACTCGGCACCCGTGGGCGTGGTGAAAGGGAACGCCGTGGGCGGGATGAAGTTCTTCCGGCGCACGTCCTCGGGGGCCATTCCGATCTCGGCCGCAAAGAGGTCGACCATCCGCTCGATCGTGGCAGCGGCCTCGGGGCGGCCCGCTCCCCGGTAGGCGCCGAGCGGCACGGTATTGGTGGCAACCGTGCGCGACGAGTACGAGACGCTCGGGATGTCGTACACACCGCTCGCCATCGTGCGGGTCATGGCGGGCAGCATTCCCGCGAAGTTCGGGTACGCCCCTGCGTCCTGGATCACGTCGAGTTCGTAGGCGAGGAGACGGCCATCGCGCGTACCGCCCAACTTGGCGCGGTGGAACTGCGCGCGCCCGTGCGGGAGGTTGAGCATCGACTCCGTGCGCGACTCCACCCACCGCACGGGTCGTCCGAGCTGCTTCGCGATCCACGGCAGCAGCGCCTCATCGGGCTGCGCACCGAACTTGGCCCCGAAACCGCCGCCCACATCGGGAGCAATGATGCGCACCTGGGTCTCGGGCACGCCGTTGAGGCCGGCGAGCACCATGCGGGTCATGTGCGGCATCTGCGTGCACGCCCACACGGTGAGGCGGCCGTCGGGCTCCCAGCGGACCGCTGAGGCACGCGGTTCCATCGGCACCGGCGCCACCTTGGAGTTCACGATGCGCTGCTCGATGATCACCTCGCAGCCCGAGAAGTCGGCAGGTCCCGACGACGGGATGCCTCCGGCCACGTTGGTGTCGAGTTGCGGGAGGATGACCGGGGCATCGGTTTCGGCGGCCCGTTCGGCATCGACCACCACGGGGAGCGGGTCGTAGTCGATCATCACCGCATCGGCTGCATCGACGGCTTGCGCGTGGGTCTCGGCCACGACCGCCACGACCGGGTCGCCCACATAGCGGACCGTCCCGCTCGCGAGGCGCGGACGCACGAGCCGCAGGTCGACGAACGGGAACGGCGGCACGGGGTCGAGCCCGAGGTCGTCGTTGGTGTACACGGCGAGCACACCGGGCATCGCCGCGGCAACGCTGGTGTCGATGCTGACGATGCGCGCATGGGCGATCGACGAACGTACGTACACCACGTGCGCCGCCCCCGGGAGATCGAGGTCGGCGATGTAACTGCCCCCCACAGTCAGCAGCTTGGGGTCCTCGACCCGCTTCACCCGTGTTCCCAGAATGCTCGTTCCCTGCATGTCGGCGACCGTAGCGCGCGAGGATGTGTCCATGAGCAGGGACCTCGAGGGCAACGTTGCAGTCATCACCGGCGGAGCGAGCGGCATCGGCCTCGCCACGGCACGGGCACTCCGCGCACGCGGCGCCGACATCGTGCTGGCCGATATCGAGTCCGGGCCGCTGTCGGCTGCGGCCTCAGAACTCGGCGCGCTCGGCGTGCAGTGCGACGTGAGTTCCAGGGCCTCCGTCGATGCACTCGCCGCCGCCACCTACGACCGCTTCGGACGCGCCGACATCGTCTTCAACAATGCCGGTGTGGCGGTCTCGGGGCCCACCGTGGAGATGTCCCACGCTGATTGGGAGTGGCTCATGGCCGTCAACGTCTGGGGCCCGATCCACGGCATCGAGGCCTTCCTCCCCCGCATGCAGGAGGCCGCCCGGGCGAGTCGACGGGACGGCTACCGGGGCCACATCCTCTTCACGGCATCGTTCGCCGGTCTCACGCCGAATGTGGGCCTCGGCCCGTACTGCGTCACGAAGTACGGGGTGGTCGCCATGGCCGAGGTGCTGCACAAGGAACTCCGCAACGACCGGATCGGGGTCAGCGTGCTGTGCCCCATGCGGGTCGCCACCAACATCAACCGCTCGGAGCGCAACCGACCCGAGGCCCTCGGCGGACCCGACGCCGGTCATCCGGTGCCCGATCAGGCCGAGGACAACCCCGACCTCGCCGGCCGTGTGCTCCACGTGGACGATGTCGGGGCAATGGTGTCGGAGTCAGTCTTCACCGACCGCCTGTACATCCTCCCGCACGACGAGTCCCGCTCGATGATCCGGCGACGGTTCGAGCGGATCGACCGCGCCTTCGACTGATCACTTGCCGGTGTTCGGCCGCTGCGCGGATTGAATAGCCGCATGGCCAATTACCCCTTCACCCGTGCACTCGTCACCGGTGCCTCCAGCGGAATCGGCGAGGCCATTGCGCGCGAACTCGCCGATGCCGGCGTGGCGCTGGTGGTCGTGGCGCGTCGCGCCGACCGCCTCGAGGAATTCGCCCGCGCCTACCCCGGCACCGAAGTGATTGCGTGCGATCTCCAAACCCCCGACGGGCGCGCCCTGGTCGAGGCGCGGCTCGCCGACACCGCATCGCCGGTGGACCTCCTCGTGAACAACGCCGGCTTCGGCTCCTCCGGTCATCTCGAGGACATCGATCCCGACCGTTCCGAGGGCGAGATCGAGCTGAACGTTGTTGCGCTCACCCGACTCACCCGAGCAGCACTCCCTCGCATGATCAGTGCTCGGCGCGGATGGATCCTCAACGTGTCGTCGGTGGTGGCGTTCCAGCCTGCACCGCTCCTCACCGTGTACGCCGCCACCAAGGCCTACGTGCAGAGTTTCTCCGAGGGTCTGCACGAGGAACTCCGTGGCACCGGCGTCGTGGTGACCTCCTTGTGCCCCGGCCTCACCCGGACCGAGTTCCAGAGCGTCAGCAACACCGGCCACTTCCAGAATCGCTACCCCGCCATGGCATGGCTCGATGCCGTTCGGGTCGCACGCGACGGTCTGCGCGACTGTGCACGCGGCAAGGCAGTGAGCGTGCCCGGAGCGCAGTACAAGAGCATCGTGGCAGTTGCCGGGGTCACGCCGCGCCGCGCGCTGCGTCGTCTCTCGGGACTCGTCCAGCGGGACTGAGCCAGGCACATGAACTCACGTCTCCGACGCGGCCTCATCGCAGGATTCGGCGGGCTCGCCTTCGGCGTAGTGGTCTGGATCGTGCTGTCGATCATTTTCGGATAGGCACGAGCGGCGTCCACGCCAGCACAAAGGTCTTCGAGCCGACGCCAGCGAAGCGGATCGTCGCCTCAGTGCGCTCACCGCTGCCGCGCAGTTCGATGATGACCCCGTCCCCGTACTTGGGGTGACGGACATCGTCGCCCACGTGGAAGCCTGACTCGTGTGCGTTGGTGGGTGCAGGCTGGGTGGCGCGCCCCGCCTGGATCGCCGCGTCCACCACACGTTCGCGGTGCGCAGTTCGCTCCGGATCGTCGTCTGCGTCCCAACGGCGCCCTCCGTACGCGCGATCGCCCCAGTCGTCGTATCGACCCGATCGCTCACTCGCCCGTCCAACAGTGCGGGGGGCGCCGGTCGACTCGATGAGTTCCTCGGGGATGTCGTCGACAAAGCGGGAGGGTGGGTTGTACTGCGTGCTGCCGAACAGCGAGCGGCTCCACGCGTGCGAGATGAACAGTCGCTCCTCGGCCCGGGTGATTCCCACGTACGCGAGCCGGCGTTCCTCCTCCATCTCGGAGGGCTCGGTCAGCGAGCGGGAGTGCGGGAACACGCCCTCCTCCATGCCGACGAGGAAGACCACCGGGTACTCGAGCCCCTTGGCGCTGTGGAGCGTCATGAGCACGACCTTGCTCTCGTCGGCATCGATCTGGTCGGTGTCGGACACCAACGAGATCTGTTCGAGGAACTCGTCGACGGTCTCGAACTGCTCGGCCGAGCCGATCAGTTCGGTGAGGTTCTCGAGGCGCCCGTCGGCCTCGATGGTGTTCTCGGCCTCGAGCTGCGAGACGTATCCACTTCGTTCGAGCGCCTCGCGCAGCACGGTTGACGGGCCGTGCTCGACATATTGCTCGAGGGTGTCGACCAGTTCTACGAAGGAGCCGATGCCGCGCTGTGCTGCGCCACCCACGCCTGCCTCACCGGCACGCCGGAGCGCAGCAGCAAAGGTCTGACCGGTGAGGTTCGCCCATGCATCGAGTTTGGCGACCGAGGCATCTCCGATACCACGTCTCGGTTCGTTGAGGACACGCTTGATGCTCACCTCGTCGGCGGGATTCACCACGGCACGCAGGTACGCCACTGCGTCCTTGATCTCCTTGCGGTCGTAGAAGCGGGTGCCTCCGACCACCTTGTAGGGGATCCCCATCCGCATGAAGGTCTCCTCCACCACGCGGCTCTGTGCGTTGGTCCGGTAGAAGACGGCGATGTCGCCCCACCGATACCGATCCGCGCTCGTGAGCGTGGTGGCGGTGCGAGCGACCCACTGCGCTTCGTCCATCTCATCGGCGGCGTGATACCGCACGATCCTGTCGCCGTGGCCGCGCTCGCTCCACAGGTGCTTGGGCTTGCGCCCGAGGTTGTGGTCGATCACCGCGTTGGCGGCATCGAGGATGGTCTGGCTGCTCCGGTAGTTCTGGTCGAGCACCACCGCCCGCGCGTCGGGGTAGGCCTCGTCGAACTGCAGGATGTTGCGCACATCCGCCCCGCGGAAGCGATAGATCGACTGATCGGAGTCGCCCACCACCATCACATTGCGATGCTTCTCGCCGAGCATCAGGACGATCTCGTTCTGCGCGGTGTTCGTGTCCTGGTACTCGTCGACGAGGATGTGCAGGAAGCGGTCCTGGTAGTAGTCGAGGACATCGGGCGCTGTCCGCAACAGGCGCACGGCATTCACCAGGAGATCGTCGAAGTCCATGGCGCCGGCCTTCTTCAGCCGCACTTCGTACTCGCGGAACACCTCGGCGATCTTGCGTTCGAAGATGTTCCCGGCAAGCTCAGCGGCCTTCGCAGCATTCACGAGATCGTTCTTGAACTGGCTGATCTGTGCATGCACGCCGCGCGGTGGGAAGCGCTTGGAGTCGAGACCGAGGTCGCGGATGATGTAGCCCACAAGGCGCTGGGCATCGGATTGGTCGTAGATGCTGAAGGTCTTCGGGAATCCGATGCGGTCGGCATCCCGCCGCAGGATGCGCACACAGGCGGAGTGGAACGTGCTCACCCACATCTGATGGGCGACGGGCCCCACCAGTTCGGCGACCCGGCGCTTCATCTCGTCGGCGGCCTTGTTGGTGAAGGTGATGGCGAGAATCCGCATCGGGTGGACCCCGTGCTGGCCGATGAGGTGGGCGATTCGGTGCGTCAGCACCCGGGTCTTGCCCGAGCCGGCCCCGGCGATGACGAGGAGTGGCCCATGGACGTGCACCACGGCATCGAGCTGTTCGGGGTTGAGGCCGTCGAGCGGTACTGGTGCAGTCATCGGGGGTCACGGGTGGGAGGCACGGCGTCGTCATCCTAGGGAGGGGGTGCCTGACGGATCGGTGCGGTTCGCCGAGAATGGGCGTGTGGATCCCGCCCGATCGACACAGTGGTGGCGCCTCGCTGCCGGTCGGAACCTTCGTGCACAGGCGCGCACCGTTGCCTCTCTCGTGCGATGGCTGATCCTCGGAAGCGTCTCGGGAGCGATGGCGGGACTCGGGAGCTGGGTCTTCCTCGAGGTGCTCGACCGCATCACCGACCTGCGCACCGACAACTCGTGGATCGTCTGGCTGATGCCCCTCGGCGGTCTTGTGCTCGGCGCTGCGTACCACTACCTCGGTGGGCAGTCGTCGCGTGGCAGCGCACTGCTCATCGAGCAGGTCAACGAGCCGGCCGACGGCGCGGTGAGCACGTGGATGCCTCGCCGGATGGCTCCCTTCATCGTGCTCGGCACCTGGGGATCCCAAGTCGTTGGCGCCTCGGTTGGCAGAGAGGGCGCAGCGATACAGATGTCGGGCAGCCTCACCGACTCGTTCGCCCGGTTGATCGGCCTGCGTGGCGAGGACCGACGCACACTGCTCATCGCCTCGATCGCAGGGGGCTTCGGGGCAGTGTTCGGGGTCCCCGTTGCCGGAGCAGTGTTCGCCCTCGAGGTGCAGTCGATCGGCAGGATTCGCTACGAGGCGATCGTGCCCGCGCTGACCGCGGCGGTGGTGGGCGACCGCATCGTGCACGGACTCGGTTACGACCACCCCGTCCCCCTGCAGCTCGACCCGAGGATCGACACCTGGCTCCTCCTCAAACTCGCCCTCGCAGGAGTGTGCTTCGGGCTTGCTGCGGCCGCCTACGTGGAGCTTGCCTCGTGGCTCAAGCGGACCATGAGCCGTCTGGTGTCTTGGCCCCCGATGCGGCCCTTCATCGGCGGGGTCGCAACCATCGGTCTCATCGCCCTCGTGGGTCGCGATTACACCGGCATGTCGCTGCCGCTCATCGACCGTGCGCTCGAGGGTGCGGCTCTGTCGTTTGCGGTGTTCGCGCTGAAGATCGTCTTCACGGCACTCGCCATCGGTTCGTCGTTCCCGGGCGGCGAGGTGACACCACTCTTCGTCATCGGCGCCACCCTCGGGGCGGCCCTTGGCGAACCGTTGAATGTCTCGGGACCCCTCCTTGCGGCAGTGGGCTTCGCAGCAGTGTTCGCCGCTGCGTCGAACACCCCGATTGCCGGCACCATCATGGGGGTCGAGCTGTTCGGCGCCGGCATCGCCCTCCCCTGCGCAGTGAGCTGCACCGTCGCCTTCGTGTTCTCGGGGCGCCGGAGCATCTACCCCACCCAGCGCCTCACCGTTGACAAGTCGGGCCGCCGCGTTGCCCGTGAGACCACGGTGTCTCCCCCGGACTGAGCACGCCCATCAGCCACCGCAACGGCAGTTGCCACGACCTCGGCCCGGTGACGTACGCTCGATGGAGTCGGTCGCACGGGGGGCCGACAGGGAGGGTTGCCTCATGGATCAGGCCTTCGTTGACCGCATCAATGCCCAGGTGGCCTACGAGTTCGCCCGGACCGAGCCGCCGCAAGGCTTCCCCAAGCTGCCCGACCTGCCGCTCGGCCGCTACACCGACGACACCTTCTGGCAACTCGAGCGAGAGCACCTGTTCCGCCGCAGTTGGATGTTTGCCGCCCACACCACCGAGTTCCCGAACCCGGGCTCGTACCGAACCTTCGACATGGCCGGGATGCCGGTGGTGGTCGTTCGTGGCGACGACGACGTGTACCGCGCGTTCTTCAACGCCTGCCGTCACCGCGGCGCCCCGGTGGTGCGCGACGAATGCGGCACGTGCGACCGCATGGTGTGCCTCTATCACTCGTGGAGCTACGACCACACCGGCAAGCTCGTCTTCGTCCCCGACCTGCGCGACTTCGTGGGCCTGCAGCCCGAGGAGCGCGGGCTCGTCCCGCTGCGCTGCGAGGTGTGGGGCAAGTTCATCTTCGTCAACGCCGACCAGGACGCCGAGCCGTTGCTCGAACACCTCGGGCCGCTTGCCGACGAGCTGTGGGAGGTGGTGGACGCAGATCTCCGAGTGCTCACCCGGATGACCACCACGCACCGCTGCAACTGGAAGATCATGGCCGAGGGATTCCTCGAGGTGTACCACGCCAAGACGATCCACCCCACCACGGTCGCCAACTCACTGCGCCCTGCTGGAGCCGCCATCTCGCTCGTGCGCAACGGACATACCCGGATGCTCACGCCGCTCACCGAGCGGGCGATGAACTCCCAGCGCGAGGACCGCGCTGATCTCCCGAAGATGCCCGGGCTCGCCGACGTGTTCAACACGACGAACCCCGCATACGGCCTCTTCCCGAACCTCATCACGCCGCTCGACTCCACCGGCTTCCCGTTGCTGCAGTTCTGGCCGGAGGCCAAGGACCGCACCCGGCTCGAGCGCGTCTGGCTCGCACCTGCAGACAGCGTCGAACCGCGGCATCCCACGTGGGACATCCGGCTCGCCGGGTTCGAGGTGGTGATGGTGGAGGACACCGACAACCTTGAGCCCGTGCAGGTGGCCGTCGAGGCCGCGGCCCACTCGGGAATCCCGCTCAACTATCAGGAACGGCGGATCTGGCACTACCACACCACGATCGACTCGGTGATCGGCCGCCATCGCGTCCCCGAGCACCTCGGCGTGCCGGATCTGCTCGCCGACTGGGTCGACTGAACCAACCGGTACCGTGCCGGCATGGCACTGTGGCTGATGAAGAGCGAGCCCGATGTGTACTCGCTCGACGACCTCAAGCGCGACAAGAAGACCATGTGGGACGGCGTGCGCAATTATCAGGCGCGCAACTACATGCGTTCGATGGCCGTCGGCGACCAGATCCTCTACTACCACTCGAACTGCGAGGTGCCCGGTGTGGTCGGACTCGCCAAGGTGGTCCGTACCGCGTACCCGGACCCCACACAGTTCGACCCGAAGGACAAGCACTTCGACCCGGCGTCGAAGCACGACGATCCCCGGTGGTCACTCGTCGACGTCGGCTTCGTCAGGAAGTTCCGCCGAACAGTGAGCCTTGCCGAACTGCGCGAGCACGCTCGCTCCCTCGGCGACTTCCCGCTCATCCGCACCGGCAACCGCCTGAGCGTCATGCCAGTGACTCCTGCCCAGTTCGAGTTCATCACCGGACTCGCCGGACGGTGACTCCCCACCCGGCGCAGCGGGCCGACGTCCGCAAGACTGTGCAGTATGAGCACTGACTCCCGCTTCGACCTGTCCGGAAAGATCGCCCTCGTCACCGGCGGCAGCCGCGGCCTCGGCCGCGAGATGGCACTGGCCTTTGCCGAGCACGGAGCCGATGTGGTCATTGCGAGCCGCAAGCTCGAGAACTGCGAGACCGTCGCCGACGAGGTGCGGTCCCGCGAGCGTCGAGCCCT
>JAULYZ010000007.1:0-4624 GCA_032117595.1 Acidimicrobiia bacterium
GCAGCAAGCGCACGGTCAGTGTCGGATCCGGAGGGGACTACACGGTCACGCTGAGCGACGATATCGACGGCAAATCTGCCGGGTTCAAGGTCGGCAAGCTCGAGGGGCCTCTTGACTGGCCCGGGACCGCGACGGCGTCGTGCACCTTTGCCCTGAGGACCAGCACGGGCATATGGATCAGGAGCCACCCTTGGAAGGCCGTCGGAATCGGCATTGCGATCGTCGCCCTCATCGTGGTGGCGGTGATTGTCACGGTCGTCTTGGCCCCCGTGGTTGTCGAGGCCCTCGAACTCGCGGGCGCCGAAACGGCAGGAGCAGCAACCGCCGAAGGGGCAGGAGCAGCAACCGCCGAAGGGGCAGGAGCAGCAACCGCCGAAGGGGCAGGAACCCTCGTCACAGAAGGAGAAAGCGCCATCGTAAATGCGGGCTTGAGAGATGCCGTCTTGTTGCCGGCTCGGGGGGGGACAACTTCCCTCGTTACGGTCGTCAAGGAGGGGGGCGCTGCGGCCCTTCAAGCTGTGATGTTCATGTGAGGTCGCCGTGAGGCGGGGCGGGGCGCCGACGGCGCGGCGTCTCGTCCCACCTCCCACCCGCCGGTAATCTCGCAGCGTGACCGATGTGCTGCTGATCACCGGCCTCTCCGGGGCCGGTCGCTCGCAGGCCGCCGACGTCATGGAGGACCTCGGCTGGAACGTGGTGGACAACCTGCCGACGCCATTGGTCGAAAAGATCGTCGACCTCGCGAGTGGCCCGGGGTCGTCGCTCGGACGACTCGCGCTCGTGGTGGGCACGGGTCCGCACCAGTCGGACATCCTTACCGCTATCGAGAACGTCGAGTCCAACGGTCATCGTGTGGAGATCCTCTTTCTCGAGGCGTCCACGCCCGAACTGGTGCGCCGCTACGAGGCAACGCGTCGCCGTCACCCACTCGACGACGGTTCGTCGAGCCTGCTCGCCTCCATCGAGCGGGAGCGGGCGCTGCTCGACCGGGTGAAGGGTGAGGCCGATCTGGTGATCGACACCACCGATCTCAACGTGCATCAACTCAAGGCGCGTCTCGTCGCCAACTTCCCTCCCGAACCCGATCGCCCCACCCTGCAGGTGGCGCTCATGTCGTTCGGGTACAAGCACGGTCTCCCGCTCGACGCCGACATCGTGATGGACGTGCGATTCCTGCCCAATCCGCACTGGGACGAGAGCCTGCGCCCGCTCACCGGCCTCGATGATCCGGTACGCAACTACGTGTTGCGCAGCGAGGCGATGGCGTTCATCGAGTCGTTCCAGAGCCTGCTCCTCCAGCTGCTGCCGTCCTACGCCGCCGAGGGCAAGAGTTACCTCACGATCGCCATTGGCTGCACCGGTGGCCAGCACCGTTCCGTCGCCGTGATCGAGCAGTTGGCGGGGTGGTTGCGCTCCAGCGGGTACCCGCCTCGGATCACCCACCGGGACCTGCACCGCTCTGCCCGGTAGGCGTCCCCCGGAACGCCGGTCGGACCGGCCCCAGCAAGTAGTTTTGGGATTCGCTCGTCCCCTCACCGAAAGGACCCCTCCGCTGTGACCGTACGCGTGGGCATCAATGGATTCGGCCGGATCGGCCGCAACTTCTTCCGAGCCGTGCAAGGGCGCGGCGCCGACGTCGAGGTGGTGGCGGTCAACGACCTCGGAAGCCTCGACACCATGGCGCACTTGCTCAAGTACGACTCGGTGCTCGGTGTGCTGCCGAACACCATCAAGGCCACGAAGAACGGCATCTCGGTGGACGGTCAGGAGTTGCGTGTGCTCTCCGTGCGTGACCCCAAGGAACTGCCGTGGTCGTCGCTCGGCGTGGACCTCGTGATCGAGTCCACCGGCATCTTCACCAAGCGCGATCAGGCAGCAATGCACCTCGCTGCCGGCGCCCCGCTCGTGATGGTGTCAGCCCCGTGCGACGGCGCCGACGCCTCGTTCGTCTACGGCGTGAACCACAAGGACTTCGACCCCAAGAAGCACCAGGTCATCTCGAACGCAAGCTGCACCACGAACTGTTTCGTGCCGATGGTGAAGGTGCTCGACGACGCATTCGGCGTGGAGCAGGGCCTGATGACCACCATCCACGCCTACACCGGCGACCAGCAGTTGGTGGACGGCCCGCACAAGGACCTCCGCCGTGCCCGTGGTGCGGCCATCAACATCGTGCCCACCTCCACCGGAGCGGCCCGCGCCACGAGCCTCGTGCTCGAGTCGATGAAGGGCAAGCTCGACGGCACCTCGCTGCGCGTGCCGGTACCCACCGGATCCATCACCGACTTCAACGCCGTGCTGAAGAAGGCCGCCACGGTGGAGCAGATCAACGCCGCGTTCAAGAAGGCGGCCGCCAGCGGACCGCTCAAGGGCGTGCTCCGCTACTGCGAGGACCCCATCGTGTCGAGCGACATCGTCACCGACCCGCACTCGTGCATCTTCGACGCCGATCTCACTATGAGCATGGGCAAGTTGGTGAAGGTGCTCGGTTGGTACGACAACGAGTGGGGCTACTCCAACCGACTGGTCGACATGTGCCTCTACCTCGGTACCAAGTTGCCCAAGCGCAAGAAGTGACCCCCGGCGTGTCCTGGAAGATCCCCACGCTCGAAGACCTGGGCGACGTGCGCGGCAAGCGCGTGCTGGTACGGACCGACTTCAACGTGCCGATGGAGGCCGGGCGCATCACGGACGATTTCCGTATCCGTGCGGCGCTCCCCACCATCAACTGGCTCACCGAGCACGGCGCCACCGTGGTGTGTGCCTCGCACCTCGGGCGACCCAAGGGCGCGCCCGAACCCAAGTACTCGATGGAGCCCGTGCGCGCCCGTCTGGCCGAACTGGCGCCGGGTGTGGAGCTGCTCGAGAACCTCCGCTTCGACGCAGGTGAGGAGAAGAACGATCCCGCCTTCGTCGAGCGACTGGTGCAGGGCATCGACCTGTACGTCGACGATGCGTTCGGTGCGGCGCACCGCGCACACGCGTCCATCGTGGGCCCGCCGCGCACACTGCCGTCGGCCGCAGGCCGCCTGCTGCAGCAAGAGGTCGACGTGCTCATGGGTCTACGCGAAAAACCATCGCGCCCGTTCGTGGCAGTGCTGGGTGGCGCCAAGGTGAGCGACAAACTCGGCGTCATCGACTCGCTGCTCCAAGTGGTGGATGCACTGGTGATCGGCGGCGGCATGTGCTTCACGTTCCTCGCCGCGCAGGGGTACGGCGTGGGCGACTCCATCTGCGAGCGTGACCAGATCGACACCTGCCGAGCGCTCTTGGCGCGCGGCAAGCCGATCCACCTGCCCGAAGACATCCGCGGCCTCGATGCGAACGGTGTGGTGCAGACCTTCGGTCGCTCGCTGCCCGAAGGGGCCAAGGGACTCGACATCGGCCCGGGGTCTGCAGCCGCCTTTGCCGATGTGGTGATGGATGCCCGCACGGTGTTCTGGAACGGTCCGATGGGCATGTTCGAAGACGCCCGCTTCGAGGCCGGCACGCGCACCCTTGCTCAGGCGATGGCCGACACCCGAGCCTTCACCGTGGTGGGCGGTGGTGACTCCGCTGCGGCACTCGCGCAGTTCGGCCTCGACGACGAGGTAGACCACGTGTCCACCGGCGGCGGTGCGTCGCTCGAACTCCTCGAACTCGGCGATCTTCCGGGCCTCGCCGCTCTCCGTTCCGCCCCCAACGCAGCAAGGTGACTCCCATGGCACGCAAGCCGCTGATCTCCGGCAACTGGAAGATGAACCTCAATCACTTCGAGGCCATCCAGTTGGTCCAGAAGCTGACGTATCTCCTCAGCAAGGACGATTACGCCGCAGTCGACGTGAGCGTCCACCCGCCGTTCACCGACATCCGCTCGGTGCAGACCGTGATCGATGCCGACGAACTGCCGGTCAACCTCGGTGCACAGCATTGCCACTGGGAGGAGAAAGGCGCCTACACCGGCGAGATCGCCCCGGTGTTCCTCGCCAAGCTCAACGTGAAGTACGTGATCGTCGGCCACAGCGAGCGCCGCGAACTCTTCGGCGAGACCGATGAGATGGTGAACAAGAAAGTTGCCGCCGTCCTGGCCAATTCGATGACGCCCATCATGTGCGTGGGCGAGACCCTCGAGGAGCGTGAGGCCGGCAACACCGAGTCCAAGGTGCTCGGTCAGGTGCGTGCAGGCCTGAAGGGGCGCAAGGGCGAGCAGGTCGGCTCGATGGTGATTGCCTACGAGCCGATCTGGGCCATCGGTACGGGTCGCAACGCAACGGCCGCCGATGCCCAGGCCGTTATCGCGTCCATCCGGGGCGAGGTGAGCCAACTGTTCGGCGCCGACGCGGCCTCGAAGATCCGGATCCAGTACGGCGGTTCGGTGAAGGCGGGAACGATCGCCGAACTGATGGCCCAACCCGACATCGACGGAGCGCTGGTGGGCGGAGCGAGCCTCGACTCCGATGAGTTCGCTCGCATCGTCCAGTACCGCAACCTCTGAGCTCGTGGGGGCGAACGGCAGCAGCAACGCTCGCCTCGTGCTCACCAGTGCGCCGTCAGCCCGAGGTGCTGTGTTCTAATCAAGCAATGCTGCGTGGCTCGGGACGAATCCTTCTGGGGATTGCTGCCCTGACGATGGTCGGGGGAGCCT
>JAULYZ010000008.1:0-23253 GCA_032117595.1 Acidimicrobiia bacterium
CGTGAAATCTGGCACACCCCTGCAACGCGTGGTTCAATACCCCTTGCGGAGCAATCCGCAGGGGGGTTACCCGAGGGCCGATGTCCGGCCCCGGTGATGAATCAACACAAGGGGGAAATCGAGTGCGTAAGAACTCGAAGGTATTCCGCCTTCTCGTTCCCGTCGCTGCGCTCGGCTTGATTGCCGGGGCGTGTTCCGACGACGACGAAGGCTCAGAGACATCGGCGCCCGCATCAACCGAGGCTCCGGCATCCACAGAGGCCCCGGCATCGACCGAGGCCCCGAGCGGCACCGACGCTCCGGCGACGACGGCTGCAGGTGAGGTCACCGTGCCGCAGGCCTGTGATCCGTCGACCGGCAACCTCGACGCCACCGAGGGCGTGAACGCGAACAAGTTCGCAGCCGACGTGCTCTGCGGAATCAGCAAGCCGCTCGCGGCAACTGGTGAAGAAGTGATCATCGGCGTTCAGAACCCCGAGGGTGACCCGGCTGGTTCGTTCCCCGAGTACTCGCTCGCTATCAAGGCAGCGGCTGATTTCATCAACGCCGAGCTCGGCGGAATCGGCGGCGACCCGTCCAAGGGTGTTGCCGGTCGTCCGATCAAGGTTGAGCTCTGCACGATGGCTATCACGCCGGCCGACTCGCAGCGTTGCGCGAACGAGCTCGCCGGCAAGAAGCCGTACACCGTGATCTCGTCGCTGAACTTCTTCGGCAACCACTTCCCGATCTACGCCCAGGCTGGCGTGTCGGTGATCGTGGGCACGCCGATCACGGTTGGTGACTTCACCGACAAGTCGACGTTCGCGATCGGCGCGGGCGGCGGCTGCCTCGGTGCGCACACGGGTGCCATCTGGGCGGCTACGCAGCCGGCTCCGTTCCTCGGCAAGAAGCGCGTTGCTGTGCCGTGGGCCGACACGCCCCCTGGTGTTGTCTGCTACTACGACCTCGAGCAGAAGCCGCTCGAGGTGCTGAAGGGCGAGACCCCAGGCACGTCGAAGCTTGCTGGTTCGATCCCCGACCTCGAGTACATCAAGGACGGTGTGCCGATCAAGCCCGCCACCCCGGACCTCACCGCTCAGGTGACCCAGGTGCTCGGCTTCAACCCCGAGGTGATCGTGTTCTCGGGTCAGGGTGCTGACTGCTGGAACCTCGTGGATGGTCTCGGCAAGCAGGGCTGGACCCCGGAGAAGATCCCGATGATCCTCACGGGTTCGTGCGTCGACTTCGAGAAGATGGCCGCTGCTGGCGATCTCGCCAAGGGTGTGTACTTCGTGGGTTCGGCGGGCGCAGCGCTCTCCAACCCCGAGGCGATCACCAACGCAGCGTGGCGCTTCGAGGCAGAGACCTACCTGAAGAAGGCTGCCCAGTACGGTGCACCGGAAGCCGACATCCAGAAGGGCTTCGGCACGCAGGGCTGGTCCGTCATGATGACGATCTGGGAGCAGGCGAAGCTGTCGACCGGTGGCGATCCCGCCAAGCTCGACGCAGCAGCGTTCAAGGCCCAGATGAAGGCCACCGACAACAACCACATCTACGCGTCGGTTCCGTTCGGCTGCACCGCAGCAGCGGCTCCGTATGTTGCAGTGTGCAACCAAGCAGTGAGCTTCCAGCAGTGGGACGGCTCCAAGCTCGTCACGCTGATCGAGTCGTACCTCGCGACCGATCTCATCGCTGGCACCGAGCTGCAGCCCGGCCCGAGCTGATAACCGTCCGGTTACCGGACAACATCCACGAATGAAGAGTGGGGCGGCCTTCGGGCCGCCCCACTTGATTTTTCCCGCAACGACCGGGTCGAGGAGCCGGTCGGGACCGTCACCACTCTGGAATCTGGATGAACGCAGCGTTTCGACTATGGTGACGCCTACGGCCGCCAGGGGGTTGGCGGCTCAACCCGGGGGGGAATGTGAAAGACCCGATTTTCTTCCTGCTGCTAGGCCTTGGCATCGGATCGCTCTACGCAATGATGGGCGCGGCAATGGTGACCGCGTTCAAGGGCGCTGGTGTGATCCACTTCGGCCTTCCAGCAATGGCGCAGTACGCCATGTTCAGCTACTTCGAGTTGCGGAATCCGGCGAAGGGGTTCGGCGGCGACATCAGGTTGCCGTGGTTCGACTTCCTTCCCGATCGGATACCGATCACACGGGGCATCGGCATCAACCTGCCGAACATCCCGGTGAAGATCGACCTGAAGGGCCGTGACAGGAACGTGTCCGACGCGATGTCGTTCTGGCCGGCGTTCCTCATCACGATGGTGCTCGCCGTCCTCATCGGACTCATGGTGCACTTCCTCGTGTTCCGGCCGCTGCGCAACGCAGCGCCGCTCGGCAAGGTCGTGGCTGCCATTGCGGTGTCGGGCTACTTCGTGGGCATCTGCCAGTTGAACTTCCGTGACCTGAACAACCCGAACCCGAAGAACATCCTCCCGGACAAGGGACTCAAGAACTTCCTCGGCCTCGGGACCGGTCCGAACCCCAACACCCCACGGCTGTACGACCAGTCGAACCTGTGGCTCGTGCTCATCGCCGTCGCCATGGGTGTCACGCTCTGGACGATCTACAAGTACACCCGCTTCGGCATGGCCACCCGCGCTGCTGCTGGCAACGAGAAGGGCGCAGTCCTCCTCGGTTACTCACCCGAGTTCCTCGCTGCGGCCAACTGGGTCATCGCATCGTGCGTCGCCTGCTTCTCGGTGATCATCGTCGCCAACCGAGCCGGCACCATCACGCCGATCCAGTACTCGAGCCTCGTCGGCGCCTTCCTGGCGGCGATGCTCGTGGGCGGCCTCAACTCGATCATCCTCGCAACGGTCGGTGGACTCGCACTCGGCATGGTCGAGACGTTCAGCGTCAGTTGGCTGCGTGCACAGAGCTGGTTCCCGATCACCCTGCGAAGCGGTGTGAAGGAAGCGCTTCCGCTCGTCGTGATCAGCGTGATCCTGTTCATCCGCGGCAAGAAGCTGCCCATCCGAGGCACGATCGAGCAGAAACGTCTGCCACTCGTGCCCTACCCGAAGCGTCAGGTTCAGTACACCGTGATCCTCGGCGTGCTTGCGATCCTCAGCGCCTTCCACTTCCGGAACTTCTTCAACAAGACCTGGGGCCTTGCGCTGAGCACCACGATGATCTACATGATCTTCAGCCTCTCGCTGGTGGTGATCGCTGGCTACGTGGGTCAGATCTCGCTCGGAAACCTCGCACTCGCCGGCACGGCAGCATTCGTGATGGTGCGGATGTTCGCCGATGGCACCAAGCAGGGCACCAACCTCGCAGAGGTGGCCGGCCCGGGTCTCCCGTGGATACCCGCGATGCTCATCGGCGTGGCGGCGGCGGTGCTCGTCGGCGTATTACTTGGCATACCAGCCCTACGAGTGAGAGGTGTGCAGTTGGCGGTGGTCACCATCGCTGCCGCGGAGTTGCTGCGCACCATGTTCTTCGAGAACGAGAAAGCAACCGGCCTGCGCGCCGGCGTGCCGGGCTACGTGCCCCGCCCGACGTTCTTCGGTGCGTATCTCGGTTCTCCGGGATGTAACATCCCGCTCGGCGACACCTCCCAGACGTGTAAAGCGGGCGTGACGATCAACCCGAACCTCGTGATCATGGTGCTCGTCTTCACGGTCGCATGTTCGTGGCTCGTGATGAACATCCGGCGCTCCGGCACCGGGCGTCGCTTCCTCTCGGTGCGTGCGAACGAGCGTGCAGCCGCAGCTGCGGGCGTGAACGTTCCCCGGACCAAGTTGCTCGGCTTCGGCATCTCCGCCGGTCTCGCCGGTATCGCCGGATGCCTCATCGCCTTCCAGCAGGACAGCGTTGCGTCGGCGAACTTCCCGTACCAGGCGTTGTTCCCGCTGCTCACCTTCGCCTACCTGGCCGGTATCACCAGCATCAACGGTGCGCTGCTCGGTTCGGCGGCGAGCCTCGGTGTGCTCGCCTTCTTCAACCGTTGGGCGTTCTCGGGCTCGCACATCGACCTGTACGTGCCCATCGTCGGTGGTATCGCAACGGTGCTCACCGCCATCATCCACCCCGAGGGCCAGGCGGTCTTCTTCCAGCCAATCATGCGGTATGCAGGGAACTGGCTGGCCAAGGCCCGTGCAAAGGAGTGGCTGAGCTTCGTTCGGCGCTACGTGCCATGGATCGTCGGTGGCGCCATCGTGGGCTACCTGTGGTGGCCGGCACGAGTGAGCAGCTACCACAAGTTCTGGATGCCATTGCTCGGCGCCTGGCTCGGGACGACGCTCGTGCGTCAGATCGTGCTCGGTGTGGTCAGGAGCATCAAGAAGAAACGAGCAGGTGCTCACACTGATTCCCAGTCCAACACTCCGCAGGGGGCCCACGCATGAGCGGTTTGCTCGAAACCAATGGTCTGACCGTGACCTACGGCGGCCTCAACGCAAACGACAACGTCAATATCTCGGTCGCCCCGGGGAAGCTCACCGGACTCATCGGTCCGAACGGCGCCGGCAAGACCACCTTTATCGATGCCATCACCGGCTTCACCGCACCGTCGGCGGGGACCGTGTCCTTCGATGGTCAGGAGATCAACCGGTTGACGCCCGATGCGCGGGCCAAGATCGGGCTCACCCGCACCTTCCAGTCGCTCGAACTCTTCGAGGACCTCACGGTTCGGGACAACCTGCTCGTGGCCGCCGAGGACCCGAAGTGGTACTCGTTCCTCACCGACATCTTCCGACCCGGTCGCAAGTCGAGCCGGATCGAGGAGCAGGTCGAGTGGGCGCTGGACATCATCGGAGTCGGCGACCTTGCCGACAAGCTCCCGAGCGACCTGTCGCATGGCCAGCGCAAGTTGGTGAGCGTGTCGCGGGCCCTGGCCGCGAGGCCCAAGCTCGTGCTGCTCGACGAGCCTGCTGCGGGTCTCGACACGGCGGAGTCCCAGGTGCTCGGTACGCACCTGCGTGAGTTTCTCAACAAGGGCATCACGGTGTTCCTCATCGACCACGACATGGGCCTCGTGCTCAACGTGTGCGATTACATCTACGTGCTCGACTTCGGACGGATCATTGCGGAGGGCACACCCGCCGAGGTGCGCAGCAACCCCGCCGTGATCTCGGCCTACCTCGGCGAGACCGCCGGCGAGGAACAGGCCCGTTCGGGCAGCGCGGTCGGTCAGGCACAGGGAGGAAACCAGTGAGCAGCGAGAACCTCGTCGACATCAACGACCTCTCCGCCGGCTACGGCGGCGTTCCGGTGGTGCGTGGGCTGAGCCTCAACGTCAAGCCGGGCGAGGTGGTGGCACTGCTCGGACCCAACGGAGCCGGCAAGACCACCACGTTGCTCACCATCTCGGGCATTCTCCGCCCGCTCGGTGGCTCACTCGACGTCCTCGGTGAGCCGGTCCTCGGCGGCAAGGCCTTCAAGGTCGCCCGCCGTGGTCTGGCACACGTGGCCGAGGACCGCTCGCTGTTCTTCGACCTGACGGTCAACGAGAACATCCGTCTCGGGCTGTCGGGAAAGAAGGGCGACCGCAAGCAGGCCTTCGAGCTCGCCATGGAGATGTTCCCGGCGTTGGCGCCACTGCGCACGCGCCGGGCCGGTCTGCTCTCGGGCGGCGAGCAGCAGATGCTCGCCATGGCGCGAGCACTCGTCTCGAAGCCCAAGATGCTCTTGGTCGACGAGATGAGCCTGGGTCTGGCACCGATCATCGTGGAGCGCCTCCTGCCGATCGTGCGTCGCATTGCCGACGAAACGAACGCTGGCGTGCTCATCGTGGAGCAGCACGTGGGTATGGCACTCGGTGTCGCCGACCGCGCCTATGTGCTCAACCACGGCGAGTTGGTGATGCAGGGTTCGGCTGCCGATCTGCTCGCCCGCCGCGACCTGCTCGAGAAGAGCTATCTGGGAGACGGCTCGCACTGAGCATGACGGCCCAGACCCAGGTCTGGCCGCAGTATTGCCATGACCGACTGGATCGTCTTTCTCCTCATAGGAACGGGTAGTGGCGCCGTCTACTCGGCGATTGCCATGGGCACCATCCTCACGTACCGCGGGTCGGGGGTGGTCAACTTCGCGCAGGGTGCGATGGCCACCTACCCGGCTCTGCTGTATGTGGAGTTGCGCGATACGGGCGACTTGGTGCTCCCGGTGCTCCCGTGGCACCACCGAATCAGTCTCGCTGAATCGCTGTCGTTCTGGCCGGCGTTCCTCATCACCATGGTCATTGCCGCGGGGATGGGCTATCTCATCGATCTGCTCATCTTCCGGCGTCTCGCCAACGCCACGCACGTCACCAAGGTGATTGCCTCGGTCGGGCTGAACATCGCGCTGTTCGGCCTCTCCTTCCTGCAGTTCGGCCTCGCGAGCCGCAACGCCGACGCGATCCTGCCGAGCGGCACGATCAAGATCGACAAGTACACCCTGCCCTACGACCGCTTCTGGTTCGTGGGTATGGCCGTCGCCGTTGGCATCGTGCTCTGGGCCGCCTTCCGGTTCACCCGGTTCGGTCTCGCCACCCGCGCCTCGGCCGAGAACCAGAAGGGCGCAGAGTTGATGGGGCTCTCGCCGAGGTTTCTCTCCTCGGCCAACTGGGTGCTTGCCTCGATGGTGGCGGGAGCGGCAGGAGTCCTGGCAGCACCGGTGCGCGGCGTCACCCTCACGGGCTTCGGCGCCTACCTCGCCTTCGGGCTCGCCGCAGCACTCGCAGCACGGCTCCGCTCGTTTGCCATCGCCACCGTGGCCGGTGTCGGCCTCGGCATGTTCGAGGCGCTCTCGGTGCACCTCAAGGCAACCGGGAAGGTTCCCTCGTTCCTTCAGGGTGGATTCGAGACCGCAGTTCCGTTCGTGGTGATCGTGGGCGTGTTGATCATCTTCGGCACGAACCTGCCGACCCGTGGTGTCATGCTCGACGACCGAAATCCGCTGTCGCCGCAGCCCCGCTTCAATCCCTATCTCTTGGTGCCCTGCTTCGGCGTGGCGATCTGGGTACTCGGATTCGGTAGATCGGGTCTGCGTCTTGCGCTCATCCAGAGCCTCATCGTCGCGGTGCTCACCCTGTCGCTCGTGCTCATGGCCGGATTCATCGGCCAGGTCACGCTCGCCGAGATGACCTTTGCCGGAATCGGCGCGTTCATGCTCGCGCGCTTTGCCGACCGGGCCGGCTGGGGCTTCCCGTGGAGCCTCCTCGCAGCGATCGCGTTCAGCACCGTCATCGGGACCCTGATCAGCGTGCCCGCAGTGCGTATCAGAGGACTCCAGTTCGCCATCGTGACCTTCTCGGGTGCCATCGCTCTCGAACAGGTGCTGTTCCGAAACCCCAACTTCACCGGGGTGGGCGGTGCTGCGAAGGTGCCGGCACCGGAAATCTTCGGCAAGGCCTTCGGCATCGGGTCGGGCAGACCGGGCGGCACCGACGTGTACCCGTACCGACAGTTCGGGTTCTTCGTGTTCGCCGTCGCCGTGCTCGTCGGCATCTTCGTGGCGAACATCCGGCGCACCAACACCGGTCGACGCATGCTGGCCGTGCGGGCGAACGAACGTGCTGCGGCTGCTTCGGGTATTCACGTGCCGCGCACCAAGCTGCTCGGTGCAGCACTCGGTGCATTCGTGGCATCGACTGCGGGCGCACTCTGGGGCTACAGCTTCCAGACCTTTGACGCCACGAGCTTCCCAGCGCAGGCTGCGCTCGCGATCATCGCTTTTGCCTACATCGGTGGCATCGCGATGGTGAGCGGTGCGTTCATCGCAGGCCTGCTGACCTCGTCGGGCTTCATCTTCACCCTGCTCTCCGGTTCGGGCGGGGCACCGCCGCGTTGGCAGACCCTCGCTGCCGGAGTCGGAATGATCGTGGTGGCGATCAAGTATCCCGGCGGAATCGCCTCGGCGCTGCCCGCAGCCCGGCGGCGCTGGGAACGCGTGCGACAACGCGCATGAGCGGCTGGCTGCTGTACGCAATCCTGGGCACGGGCTCCGGTGCGCTGTACGCAGCCGTGGCGCTCAGCATGGTCCTCACCTACCGGGGATCTGGCGTCGTCAACTTCGCCCAGGTGGCGATGGTGACGTATCCGGCGTTCGAGTACGTCAGTCTGCGCGAACGCGGCGAGCTGGTCCTGCCCTTCATCCCGTGGCGACAGCCGATCAAGCTCGCCGACTCGATGTCGTTCTGGCCGGCGTTCCTCATAGCGCTGCTCGTCTCGGCCCTGCTCGGGTACCTCATCGAACTGCTCGTGTTCCGGAGCCTCCGCGACGTGGATCAGGTCACCAAGGTGATCGCCGCGATCGGCGTGAGCACCGCCATCCGCGGCCTCATTACCGTGCAGTTCGCCACCGGTCGGGGCATTGCCGGCTCGACCAATGTGAAGAAGATCCTCCCCGATAACACCGTGGAGATCTTCGGTGTGGCGGTTTCGGTGGATCGCTTCTGGCTCGTGGGAATCGTCGGCGCGATCGGCGTCGGCCTCTGGGCGGTCTACCGCTGGACGCGGTTCGGGCTCGCCACGCGTGGCGCGGCGCAGAGCCTTCACGGCGCACAGTTGATCGGTATCTCGCCGACTCGCCTGAGCTCGCTCAACTGGGTCCTTGCAGGTCTGGTCTGTGGGACCGTCGGTGTCCTCGCCGCGCCCATCGGCGGGGTGTCCCTCAACGGGTACACCGTGTTCCTCGCCTACGCCCTTGCGGCGGCGATGGCAGCAGGCCTGAAGTCGTTCTCGGTGGCCACCGTTGCGGGCATTGCGCTCGGGGCATTCGAGGCGATGTCGGTGAGGGTGAAGGGCCAGAGCTGGATGCCGTCGATCCTCAAGGGCGGATTCGAGACTGCGCTGCCCTTCATCGTGATTGTGGTGGCGCTCGTGATCCGCGGCGCCACCTTGCCCCAACGCGGCGTGCTCCTCGAGACGCGACTCACACCAGCTCCGCGACCGCGCTTCAACCCGTGGCTCGTGGGACCCGTGCTCACGGTGACCGTTCTCGTCCTTGCCCTCGGGAGTTCGCGCTGGCGACTTGCCTTCACCGAGACGATCGTGGTGGCGGTGCTCTCGCTGTCGCTCGTGCTCATGGCCGGCTTCGTCGGCCAGGTCACGCTCGCCCATTTCACCTTTGCCGGCATCGCCGCCTACGGAACCGCTCGGCTTGCCTCAGCCGCGCATCTCGGGTTCCCGTGGAGCCCACTGCTTGCCATTGCGATCACCACAGCGGTGGGTGCGCTGCTCAGCTACCCAGCCGTCCGAATACGCGGTGCGCAACTGGTCATCATCACCTACTCGGGCGCGATAGCGCTCGAGTCCGTGGTCTTCCGCAACCCGAAGCTCACTGGCGTGGGCACCGTCGTCACGACGCCACCCCCGGAGATCTTCGGATGGGGGTTCGGGCCCACATCGGGTGAGTACCCCTACAAGGCCTTCGGGTTCTTTGTGCTGCTCGTTGCGATCGGATGCACGTTGGTGGTGGTGAACCTCCGACGCGCGTCCACGGGTCGGCGGATGCTCGCCGTGCGTTCGAACGAACGTGCCGCTGCCGCTGCTGGCGTTCACGTGCCGCGCACCAAGCTGCTCGGCGCAACGATCGGCAGTTTCATCGCCGGGTGCGCCGGCATGTTGTGGGCGTACAAGCTCATCCAGTTCAACAGCGATGTGTGGGTTGCCTCGAAGGCCACGGACTTCATCTCGGTGGTCTTCGTCGGCGGGATCGCCATGGCGAGCGGCGCGTACTTCGCCGGCACGATTGCTGCTGGTGGTGTGCTGCTCACGCTCATCGGGAACGGTCAGGGGCCGGCGAAGTGGCAGTTGCTCGTCACCGGAGTGGGCATGGTGCTCGTCACGGTGCGCTTCGCCGGTGGGCTTGCCTCGTTCGGCCCATGGCTGCGACGGATGTGGGTGGCGAGGCGCGCCACTACCTGAGGAAGCGGCTCGTCGTGTTGTCGGCGAGCACCCGGCCGCCGGTCTGGCATGCCGGGCAGTAGGAGACCGTGTAGTCGCTGTACACCACGGCCCGGATCGTGCTTCCGCACACCGGGCAGGGCTTCCCGTCGTGTCCGTGCACTGCGGCGCGTCGTGTCGCCGAGTTCGTGAGTTCATCGCGCTGGCGTTCCTCGGCGAGCGACTCGGCGCAGCACTCTGCAATGGCTCGCTGGACGCGCCCCACGGCGTCGGGCTCGAGCTGTGCTGTGTTGGCAAAGGGCGAGAGCCGGGCACGGTGGCAGATCTCGTTGGCGAGACGCCGACCGAGGCCCGCAATGAGGCGCTGGTCGCGCAGGAAGTTGTGCAGCCGCATCGGGTTGATGGTGAAGGCGTTTGCGAGATCGTCGACCGTCACGTCGAGCGCCTCGGGCCCGAGCGCAGTGAGGGGTGCCGATCGTTCGAGACGTTCGGTGTGCACGCACCACACCCCGGCCCGCCGTTCGCTGCCCGGCTCCACGAGCGCGAGCGTGGCACCGTCGTCGAAGCGCCAGCGCGCCTGAACACCGCGCCCGCGGGTGGACGGCTTCGGGTCGGCCACCAGTCGGCCACCCTGCATGAGGTGCACCACGAAGGTGATGGTCTCGAGGCGGACGAGGAGGTACTTGCCGCGCCGCGAGACATCGAGGACTGCGGTGTCGATGGCGGCCTCGGGTAGTGGCTCGGCGGTCTTCAGGACACTGAAGCCGACGGGAGTGAACTCGGCGAGGCGGCGACCCGTGAGGCGATCGGAGAGTCGCTCGGCGTGCGCCTGCAGTTCCGGGAGTTCGGGCACGAGCGGCCCGTCACTCGTAGACGGTTCGTGCCCGGACGGAGTCGAAGATCGTGTTGAGCGCAGCGAACACGTCGCGCGCCGACATGAGCCGCTCGGGATCCCCGGAGAACCGGAGCCGTCCGTTGAAGAGTGCCTGCTCGAGGTCGAGGTTGCCGAGCGCAATGCCCACAGCGGTGTCCCAGTCCTGCTCCATCCGCACGTCCTCGGGATCGGCTGGCCCGGCCCCGAAGGTTGCGCGTCCGTCGGACACCTGCAAGTGGTACGACACGTCGCCGTCGGGTGTGCCGGTAACCGCCTGGGTGACGCCGATGGACTGGGTTGCCGCCGCCTCCTGCATGGTGGCGCTGTTGGCCACCGCATCGTTCAGGGCATCGATCCATTCGAGGCTGAGGTACCGCACAGACCCCTATCTTGCCGTGTCCGGTACGCTCCCACGCCATGCGTGAGCGGGGGCGTGGTCAGAAAGTGTTCGACGCAGCGCCAGTCCGTGGCCGCTGGCGGGCGATGGAGACGCCCGAAGACGTGCTCGAGTTGATGGACACCGGGGCCGAGGGCATCATCGCCCTCGTCAGGGATGCCGGCGCAACCTTCCTGGCGCCGATCTACCACGAGCTGGCGGGCGTGGTGTGCACGGGCGGCACACCTCGCAGCCACATCGGCATCGTGAGCCGGGAGTTCCAGGTGCCGTGCATCATGGCGTGCCGCTTCGACGGCGACGAACCGGCCAACGGCGACACGGTCGAGGTCGATTGCAGCGGCACCGAGGGGGTGCTGCGTGGCTGAGCAGATGGACGCTGCTCGGCGCAGGGCGCTCACCAATGAGCGCATCGGCTACATCGCCCCGATCTCGCGGCGGCTCACCGAAGAACGCACATCGCTCGAGTCGCGGATCATCCCGGTCTCGGCCTACGTGGTGCTTGCGTGCGTGGAGTCGTTCCTGCGCTATCCCGAGATGATGCGTGCCATCGATGATGCGATGCCCGCAGAGGAGATCGGTCGTCGGGCCCGCCGACCGGGGTGCCGGGTGAACACCGTGTACCTCTGGTCGATCGCCAACTTCTTCCTCCTCGGCCGCAAGCTGTGGGAGCAGTTCGACCCCGAGCGCGCAAACGAACTCGACGGCGCCTTCGATGTTCTCGACTTCTGGGAGCGCGCTTCGACGGGATTCCGCGCCGACGGGACCCGACAGGCGGCCGATACCGGTTCGGCGACGCCGTACGACACTGCGACCATCGACGCCCTCCTTGCCGGCGTGGTCGATGTGGACGACGACCTCAGGCGCCGGATCCGTTCCTTCAACGCCACCCTCGTGGCCTACCTGTTCCTGCTGTATTTCGACACGAGGGTGGGTCACGGCGATACCGGGCCGTACGTGCTCGACGACGGCAGGGTGCTCCTCGTGCGCGACTTCTACGAGATGGCAGAGAGCGACTTCTGGTGGAGCGACGTTGCGCGCGACGTGCCCTACCGGAATCTCACGGCTGCCATGGTGCTCGACGGCGTCACCATCGATCGGGTCACCGATTTCGGGACGAGCTACACGACGCCGGAGGACTTCCTCGAGCACCTCACCGGCTTCGCGCTGTACACCACCGACGGGATGCCCCCGGGCTCGCTGCGACCCGTCTCGCTCGACGAGATGGAACCGATCGTTGCAGCGGTACGGACGGCACAGCGGGCGCACTACCGAAACATCACCGCCATGACGCGCGACGAGAAGATCCGTTGCGGCGCGTATGTGTACTTCTCGTTCCTGCGCCCGTTCGCGCTGGAGGCCGGTGTCGCCGATCTCCTCGACTGGACGGTGCCGCGGGATACGCCCCCGCCGCTCTACGAGTTCATCTCTGCGCTCGAGGGGGACAATGCCGGCCCGTCCGACGACGGGCCGTACTACTCCTTGCTGCCGTGACGGTTCCGGGCGACCCTGCGCACGGGTGGTCGTCGGTCGACGAGGACCGCCATCGCGATGAAGCAGTGGAGGCCTGGTGGTTCTGGGGCTCGAACGCCGATCGCACCTGCGGGCTCTACGTCGGGCTCGAGATCACCGGCCGTCGGTTCGATTATTGGGCCGGTCTCGTGCGCGCCGGGCGCCCGTACCTGCACGTCGTCGAGCTCGACGGCACCGGGTTGAGGACCGGACTCGAGATCAAGCCACCAGAGATGTGGGCGGGCCACGTCTGCGACGACCCCTTCCGGCAGTGGTCGCTCGGGAACGAGGCACACGGAGTGCTTCTTGACGACCCCGAGGAGGCATTGGGCCGTGCGTATGGCCATCTCGTCCCCGTGACCTTCGATGTCGAGTGGTACGGCACCGAGGAGCCAAGCTCGGTCAAGGGCGGCTATGCACAGGTGGGGGAGATCGACGCAGACATCGAGCTCGAGGAGGGCTCCCTACGAATCATCGGGCCGGCCCACCGCGTTCACGTGTGGGGCACACCGTGGAGAGCGACGGCGCCCAGCGCCACAACGGGTTGGGGACTGCGTGCCCCGTACCGCCGACGCGACGGTACGGGAATCGATCAGGTGCTGACGGCGTCCGGCTGGGCCGCCTGGGAGATCAGGACGTTGCGGTGATCGAGGCGGACTTGCGGCTCGAGAACACCACAGAGCCAATCAGGACCACGAGGGCCACTGCAGCAACGGCGTAGCGCGGGCCGTCGTCGTCCTGCCACTTGATGACCGCAGGCAGGATGAGCAGCGACACCAGGTTCATCACCTTGATGAGCGGGTTGAGCGCCGGGCCTGCGGTGTCCTTGAACGGGTCGCCCACGGTGTCGCCGATGACGGCAGCCTTGTGGGCGTCGGATCCCTTGCCACCGTGGTGGCCGTCCTCGATGTACTTCTTCGCGTTGTCCCACGCACCACCTGCGTTGCTCAGGTAGTTGGCCATCAACTGGCCCACGAGGATCACGGCAGCGAGGAACGCCGCGAGCGCCTTCCAGTCGATGCCGAACCCGACGACCACCGGGGTGAGCACGGCGAGCAGTGCGGGTGTTGCGAGCTCACGCAACGAGGCTGCGGTGCAGATGTCGATGACGGGGCCGTAGTCGGGCTCCTTCTCGCCCTTCATGATCTTGCCGTCGCGGAACTGGTTGCGGACCTCTTGGACCACCACGCCGGCGGTGCGACCCACCGCACGGATGGAGAGCGCCGAGAAGAGGAACGGAACAGCGCCACCGATGAGCAGGCCGATGAAGATCTTCGGGTCGGCCACGTTGATCTGCACGGCGAGCTCGTCGAAGATGCCGCGGGGCAGTCGCTCGAGCTCCTTGATGCGTTCCTCGGTGAGGAGTTCCTTCGCAGCAGTCTCGATGAGGCTGGCGAAGATGGCCACAGCGGCGATGACCGCCGAACCGATCGCGAAGCCCTTGGTGACGGCCTTGGTGGTGTTGCCCACGGCGTCGAGGCTCACCATGATGCGCTCGGGCTCGCCGTGGAACTCGCCCGACATCTCGGCGATACCGGCTGCGTTGTCCGAGACCGGGCCGAAGGTGTCCTCCGACACGATCACGCCGGTGGTGGCGAGCATGCCCATGCCGCAGAGGGCCACGAGGTAGAGCGAGAACTGCAGGTTGCCGCCGCCGAGGGCGAGCGCCACGCCGATGGCGATGGCGATGGCGATCACTGCGTACACCGAGGATTCGAGGCCGCTCGAGGTGCCCGAGAGCACCACGGTGGCCGGGCCGGTCTCGGCCGATTCAGCGATCTCTTTCACCGGCGCGTAGTGCGTGCTGGTGTAGTACTCGGTGAGTCGGCTCACCAACTGGGCGAGCACGAGGCCGATGGCCACGGCTGCGAAACACTTCCAGCCAACGGCGTCCTTGTCGTTGCCGACGTAGACGAGCGCCACGATGAGCGTGCCGACCAGGGTGAGGCTGCCTGCCACGAGGAAACCCCGGTTGATGGGCTTGAGGGCGTCGGTCTCGCCGGGGCGGGCCTTCACAGCGAACACGCCGGCAATCGACGCGACCACGCCGATGGCGCGGGCGGCGAGCGGGAACATCACGCCGAGCACCCACTTGGAGGGGTCGTCGGGGAAGATCGAGCGGAAGGCCGCAACACCGAGAATGATCGAGGCCACGAGGGTGACCTCGTAGGACTCGAACAGGTCGGAGGCCATGCCGGCGCAGTCGCCGACGTTGTCGCCCACGTTGTCGGCGATGGTGGCCGGATTGCGGGGATCGTCCTCGGGGATGCCGGCTTCCACCTTGCCGACGAGATCGGCGCCGACGTCAGCGGCCTTGGTGAAGATGCCGCCGCCAACACGGAGGAACAGGGCGAGGAGCGAGCCGCCGAAACCGAAGCCCACCAGGATCACCGACGAGGTGTTCTGGAAGATCATGATGATGACCGTGGCGCCGAGCAGACCGAGGCCGACGGTGAACATGCCGGCCACGCCACCCGTGCGGAACGCCACGGTGAGGGCATCGGACATCGAGCCGTTCTTGGCAGCCGCAGCGGTGCGGACGTTGCCCCGGGTGGCGAGCGTCATACCGATGTAGCCCGTGAGGCCCGACGCCAGACAGCCGGCAATGAAGGCAACGGTGCGCCAGAGGCCGGACTGCACGAAACTCAATGCCTCGCCGCCACCGGCGGGCTTGTCGATCGCCGTCGAGGTGAGGAACACGATGCCGGCTACGGGGATCAAGATGATGGCGATCGTGCGGAACTGGCGCTTCAGATAGGCCCATGCACCCACCTGAATCGCCCTGGCGATCTCCTTCATCTTGGGAGTGCCCTCATCGGCCGCCATCACGCTCTTCACGAGGAAGAAGCCAACGGCGATGGCGAGGACCGCTGCTGCGGCGGAGAGGATGAGCACGGCCCAGTCGCCACCCTGAATGGTGAAGCTCTGGTAACTGCCCTCTGCGAGGATGGTGGCCACGAAGGGTCTCCGGTTTGGGTTGGGGCGCGGCCGCACGGCCGGACCTCGGATGCAACGTGGAGAGTGTAGGGGACGCATCGGCGAACCACGGAAACTCCAGCACCGTCGAAGCCGCAGGCGTGAGGGGCCGCAGGGAGCCCTCGGCTCGTTACGGACTCGTTACGGTCGGTGTCGCCCGCCACGCGTCCGAGTGCTCGGAATCGAGCCTTCGGCGGATAGGTTCCGTCTCAACCTGCAACGCAGGGGTGCACTCACAGCGACTCGACTCGGAGGCCGGCGGCAACGATGGCGCAGGTGATCAACCGTCAGCGAGGGCCCGTAACCGGCTCCGCCAACAAGGCACGCAGGAAGCGGCCGATCTTGCTCGATCTCTACCAGACGTCGGTGGGCAAGAAGTACGTCATGGCGATCTCGGGTCTCATGGGGCTCGGCTTCGTGCTGGTCCACATGATCGGCAACCTGAAGATGTATCTCGGCAGCGAGGACTACGACCACTACGGCGAGTTCCTGCGCGAATTGCTCGTGCCCATCTTCCCGCGCACGGTGCTGCTCTGGATTCTGCGCTTCGGCCTCATCGCCGCACTGCTGGTGCACCTCCACGCGGCCTACACGCTCACGGTGATGAACCGCCGGGCACGGCCGGTGAAGTATCAGTCGGCGCGTGACTACCAAGCGGCGAGCTTCGCCAGCCGCAGCATGCGGTACACCGGCATCGTGGTGCTGGCCTTCATCGTGTGGCACCTCATGGACCTCACGGCCGGCACGTGGAACGGCGGTGAGTTCGTCCGTGGCCACGCCTACGACAACGTGGCCCACTCGCTGAGTCGCTGGCCCGTGGCGATCTTCTACATCGCAGCGAACCTGGCTCTCGGCGTGCACCTGTTCCACGGTGTGTGGAGCCTGTTCCAGTCGATGGGCTGGTCGCACCCGAGGTTCAACAAGTGGCGCCGTCACATCGCTGGCGGGTTCGCCACGCTCATCGTGATCGGAAACGTATCGTTCCCCATTGCAGTACTCGCGAACATCGTGGAGGTTGGAAAGTGATCACCACAGCCGGAGAGACGCTCGCATCGAAGGGGATCTCGTCGAAGATCCCCGAGGGCCCGATCGAGGACAAGTGGAACGGGTACAAGGAGAACGTCAAGCTCGTCAACCCGAACAACAAGCGCAAGTTCAAGGTGCTCGTGGTGGGTACCGGGCTCGCCGGTGCATCCGCCGCTGCGACGCTCGCTGAGCTCGGTTACGAGGTCGAGGCGTTCACGTTCCACGACTCGGCCCGTCGTGCCCACTCGATCGCCGCGCAGGGCGGCATCAACGCCGCGAAGAACTATCAGGGTGACGGCGACAGCGTTCACCGACTCTTCTACGACACCGTCAAGGGCGGCGACTTCCGCGCACGTGAGTCGAACGTGCACCGCCTTGCCGAGGTGTCGGTCAACATCATTGACCAGATGGTGGCCCAAGGTGTCCCGTTCGCCCGTGAGTACGGCGGCCTGCTCGACAACCGCTCCTTCGGCGGCGCACAGGTGTCCCGCACGTTCTACGCACGTGGCCAGACCGGCCAGCAGTTGCTGCTGGGCGCCTATCAGCAGTTGTCCCGTCAGGTGGGCCTCGGCGGCGTCAAGCTGTGGACCAAGGTGGAGATGGTCGATGTCGTGACGATCGACGGTCGTGCGGCCGGCATCGTCACCCGAGACCTCATCACGGGCGAGATCCGCAGCCACTCCGGCCACGCCGTGCTGCTGTGCACGGGTGGCTACGGCAACGTGTTCTACCTGTCCACGAACGCGATGAACTGCAACGTGACGGCGGCCTGGCGTGCGCACCGGAAGGGTGCCTACTTCGCCAACCCGTGCTTCACCCAGATCCACCCCACCTGCATCCCGCAGAGCGACGAGACTCAGTCGAAGCTCACGCTCATGTCAGAGTCGCTGCGCAACGACGGGCGCGTATGGGTCCCCAAGGACCGCGACGAGAAGCGGGCCGCACACGAGATCCCCGAGCAGGATCGCGACTACATCCTCGAGCGCCTGTACCCGTCGTACGGCAACCTTGCCCCGCGCGACATCTCGTCGCGTGCAGCGAAGCGCGCTGTAGACAGCGGCCTCGGTGTGGGGCCGCTCAAGAACGGCGTGTACCTCGACTTCTCCGATGCGATCAACCGCCTCGGCGAGCCCGTCGTGGCGGAGCGCTACGGGAACCTCTTCGAGATGTACGAGCGGATCAGCGGCGAGAACCCGTACAGGACGCCGATGCGCATCTACCCCGCCGTTCACTACACGATGGGTGGACTGTGGGTCGACTACGAGCTCATGACCTCCATCCCCGGTGTGTACGCGCTCGGTGAGGCGAACTTCTCCGATCACGGGGCGAACCGCCTCGGTGCCTCGGCCCTCATGCAGGGTCTTGCCGACGGCTACTTCGTGATTCCCTACACCCTCGGCAACTACCTCGCGCCGATGCTCAACAAGCCGGTTCCCGGCACTGATCACCCGGCGTTCAAGGAGGCCGAGCAGGCCGCCTCGGCCCGCTTCCAGGGGTATCTCAACATCAAGGGCACTCGCTCCCCCGACTACTTCCACCGCCAGCTCGGCAAGATCATGTGGGACTTCTGCGGGATGGAACGCACCAAGGAGAGTCTCGAGAAGGCACTCGGCGAGATCCCGGCGCTCTACGAGGAGTTCCAGAAGGATCTCTGCATCCCGGGCGATGCCGGCCTCAACATCACGCTCGAGAAGGCCGGTCGCGTCGACGACTTCTTCCAGCTCGGCATGCTGCTTGCCCGCGACTCACTCGAGCGCGAGGAGTCGTGCGGCGGTCACTTCCGTGCCGAGCACCAGTACGAAGACGGTGAGGCCAGGCGGGACGACGAGAACTTTGCCCACGCTGCGGCGTGGGAGTGGACCGGCGACCCGATGAAATCGATCCGCAATGTCGAGCCCCTCGAGTTCGAAGCCATTCATCTGGCGGTTCGGAGCTACAAGTGAGCCACATCTCCAACATCACCCTGAAGGTCTGGCGCCAGGCTGGCCCGACGGCGACCGGCCACTTCGAGACGTACTTCGTGGACTCGGTGACCGACGAGGCATCGTTCCTCGAACTGCTCGACGTGGTGAACGAACGCCTCCTCAACGAGGGCAAGGAGCCGATCACGTTCGACTCGGACTGTCGGGAGGGCATCTGCGGCACCTGCGGGCTGATGATCAACGGTCAGTCACATGGTCCGCAGAAGTCGACGGCCACCTGCCAGTTGCACATGCGCAAGTTCTCCAACGGCGACACGATCACGGTGGAGCCGTGGCGCGCCTCGGCGTTCCCGATCCTGAAGGACCTCATGGTCGACAGGTCGGCGTTCGACCGCATCATCGAGGCCGGCGGGTTCATCACGGCACCAACGGGCGGCGCGCCCGATGCCAACCTCATCCCCATCCCGAAGCCGGTTGCCGATGCTGCGATGGACTCCGCCGAGTGCATCGGTTGCGGTGCCTGCGTGGCGGCGTGCCCGAACGGTGCCGCACACCTCTTCACCGCGGCGAAAATCTCGCACCTGAACCTGCTCCCGCAGGGACAGGCCGAGCGCTACAAGCGTGTCGAGGCGATGGTGGAGACGATGAACGAGAACTTCGGCTCGTGCACCAACCACGGTGAGTGCGAGGAGGCGTGCCCGAAGTCGATCTCCATCGACACCATCGCCATCATGCACAAGGACTACCGCAAGGCGAAGGTCAAGAACCGCAAGGAACTCGCCCGCAACAAGTAATGCGAGCGGGCTGGCCCGGCTTGTCGATCAGACGATGAGGCTCTCGTAGCGGTTGCTCGCTGCTGCCTCAGGGTGGTCGAGAACCAGATCCAGCATGAGCGCACCCGGCGAGTTGGGGACGCTGATGTCGAGGGTGCCCACGTGCGCCACGGAGTCCGCAGCGATGTTGCCGCCGAAGCGCCGGGTGGTCTCGCCCCCCAGCCACGTGAGCCGCGCCGTGACGGTTGCGTTGCTCAGCGCACGCCGGAGGTCGCTCACCACGTGGAGATCGAGACGCAGACGGTCGTCGGGTCGTACCTCTGCGGGGAGCCGATCGGCCACCACGATCACCGGGCGGCACGCATCGGTGACCGCATCGAAGCTGCGCTTCGGGTTGCGCTCGTGATCGAGGATGCTCCATGACACTGCCGGGTAGGCGTCGGCGAACGAGAACAGGCAGAAGCCGCCGGTGGGGGAGTACTTCAGGCGACGCAGCGTCTCGATGTGGTGCTTGAGGAGCACGGCCTGGTAGCGCTGTGTCTCGGCCCTCCAGCCCTCGAACGACACGTGGGCGTCCGGTGGGACGCGTCTGTCGAAGATCGACTTCTGCAGGGAGTGATTCCGCTCGAGGTGGTCCCAGTCGAGATGCGGCCAACGCTCGGGCTCCATGAAGTCGGCGCTGTTCGGGACGGCCTGCGCGCCGAACTCGCTGACGAAACGCACCATGCCCGGCAGGCGCGCCGCAAAGCCGGGGAGGTCGCGCTCGTCGCCGTGGTACCAGCCGAAGTAGAGGTGGCTGTCGGTGCCGTCGAGCTGCGGGAGGTGGGGGAGCACTCCCGAGTGCGGGATCACGGGACGACTGTCGTCGTTTCGCTCGAGCGAGCGCTTGATCCACCGGTCGAGCACGGTGCGGTTCCACGTCGGCAACTGCTGGCCGGCGAAGTACTTCACTGCCATGCGTCCGAGGCTCGGCATCCGGCCCGGTTCTACATCGAGGCTCAGTGGCTCGTTGTGGCCACACCAAACCGCAACAGACGGGTGGTGCCCGAGGTGGTCGACTGCCTCGCGAGCCTGTGCAACGGCCTGCTTGCGGACACTGCGTGCATAGCCCCACTGGAGCGGGAGGTCCTGCCAGATGAGCATTCCCAACGAGTCGGCCGCCTCGTAGAACTCTGGGCGCGTGATGTGAGCGTGCACCCGGAGAAGATCGAGGCCTGCGGCCCGCGCAAGGGCGATGTCGCGCCGCAGCTCTTCTGCGCTCGCCTCGCCGATCTGCATGCGCGTCGGACCGCAGTTGGCACCCTTGACGAACATCCGCTCGCCGTTGATCGACATCTGCCAGCGGTCGAAGGAGACCTGTCGGATACCGGTCCGCCGTGATGAGGTGTCACTCGGTGCATCGTCTCCCTCGAGGAAGACCTCGACCGTGACGTCGACGAGCTCGGCGGCGCCGAGGCTCCACGGCCACCAGAGTCGAGGGCTGTCGATGCCGAGGGTCCACTCCACCTCGTTGCTGCCGCGTGCCAGGGGCTGGACGCGCTCTCGTTGGGTGTAGTCGCCGATCGTGGTGCGGATGCGGACCGAACGCGATGCATCGCTGTCGAGACGCGCATGGAGCAGGAGGTTTGCGCGGTCGGTGTTCGCATCGCGGCACAGAACCCGGAGGCGGTCGATGCGCACTGGGCCGGTCGTGATGATGCGAACCGGACGCCACAGGCCACCCGGGTTCCAATCGGGATCGAGTGCGTCCCAGTGCTGGAAGATGCCCGTCAGGTTGCGCTTGGCGGCCTTGTTGCGCTGTGGCGAGCAGGTGACCTCGACGGCCACTGCGTGCTCACTCCCCAGTCGGGTGATCTCGGTGATGTCGAACGCGTGCGGGAAGAAGTAACCCTCGGGGTCCCCGAGGTACACGCCGTCGAACCACACATCGGCTTGATAGAAGACGCCGTCGAGTACCAACCACTGACGCGCACCCGACGGGGCAGGCTCAACGTTGACCGATCGGCGTAGTAGTACCGGGCCGTCCGTTGCGGCGAACGCCGGGTTGCTCCGCCAGTGCCCGGGCACGTCGACGCGCTCCCACGAACGGTCGTCGACGTCGATGCCAATCCCACTGCGTCGCAGTTCGTCGTCGGCAATGCGCCCCCGCCACTCACCCGAGAGGTCCACTCAGCGGGCTCCCCGGGCGGTCCAGCGCACCGGCATCGAGTGGACGCCGGCAATGAAGTTCGAGGCCATGAGTTTGCGTTCTCCGGCCGCCTCGAGGTCGGGCATCCGCGTGAGCACCTGTCGGAACAGCGCATCGATCTCGATGCGTGCAACGTGCATGCCGAGGCAGAGATGGGGTCCGCCCCCACCGAAGGCCATGTGCGGGTTTGGATCCCGGCCGACGTCGAACCGATCGGGTTGGTCGAAGACCTCCTCGTCGCGGTTTGCCGCCCCGTAGAACATCACCAACTTGTCGCCGGCTCGGAGGTGCTCATCGCGAAGAACGGTGTCCTCCATGACGGTGCGCCGGAAGTACACGACGGGTGTGGTGTAGCGGAGCATCTCCTCGATGGCGGTGGGCATGAACCGATCGAGATCGGAACACAGGCGTGCACGCTCGCTGGGATGCTCCAGGAGCAGTTGCATGCCCGCCGCAACGAGGTTGCGTGTGGTGTCGCCACCGGCGTTCACCAGCAGCAGGAAGAACCACTGGAACTCACCGTCGGTGAGCCGCTCGCCATCGACCTCGGCCTGCACGAGGAGCGAACCGATGTCGTCGGTGGGATTCGCGCGCTTGGACTGTGCGACCTCGGCGGCATAGGTGAGCATCTCGCCGATTGCGGCCATCTTGCGCTCGGGCGGTGCGACCGTGAGGTCGGTGGTGTGCATCACCTCAGTGAGCTCGTAGAGGCGCTCGCCATCGGCCCTCGGGATGCCCATGAACTCTGCGATGAGACCGCTCGGTAACCGTCCCGCGAGCTCGGCGACGAAATCGCACTCCTCGCGCCCGATCACGTCGTCGACGATCTCGGCTGCCAATCGGTGGATGCGGTCAGTCAGGCCGGCTGCGGCCCGTGGCGTGAAACCGCGGGAGACGAGCAACTTGAAGCGGTCATGCTGCGGTGGGTCCATGTTGAGCATCATCAAGCGCTGTGCAGCGAGTCCCGCCTCGTCGGACTCCTCCATCATCACTCCGCGCTCGGCCGACGAGAATCGTTGTGGTTGGCGCGAGACCTGACGGATGTCGGCCCATTTCGTGATGGCCCAGAACCCCGGGCTCCCGGACTCGGGTTGCTCGGGGTGCCAGGCAACGGGGCTCTCGGAGCGCAGGCGAGCGTAGGCCTCCCAGGGATGACCGTTCGCGAACGTTGCCGCTGACGTCAGATCGACCCAGTCGACCGTCTTGGTCACCATGCACCACCATCGAGACGCAGCAGCGCACCGGTCATGTAGCTCGATGCATCACTTGCGAGGTACAGCGCTGCGCCGATGATCTCGTCGGGGCGGCCACCGCGCTGCAGCGCAATGGTGGCGCGGGCACTCTTTTCGAAGGTGGGCATGTCCCATGCCTTGGAGATGTCGGTGAGGAACGCGCCGGGAACGATGCAGTTCACGCGCACCTTCGGGGCGAAGGCCTGCGCAAACGACACCGTGAGACTGTTGAGGCCTGCCTTTGCGGCGCCGTAGGGGGCCTCGGTGGCCGCCGGCTTCAGCGATGCGATGGACGACACATTGATGACCGACCCGCCGTCGCCGGCTGCCATCCGGGTGCCGACGATCGACGTGAGCCGGAAGGGTCCCTTGAGGTTCACGCCGAGCACCTTGTCGTAGAGGTCCTCGGTAACGGCATCGAGCGTGGGGTAGAGCGGCGACATACCCGCGTTGTTCACGAGGATGTCGACGCGGCCGAAGGTCTCGTAGGCAGCGGCAGCGAGGTCCTCGGCGCCCCACCAGCTCGCCGCGTG
>JAULYZ010000009.1:0-18095 GCA_032117595.1 Acidimicrobiia bacterium
GTGTGGTGGCTCGGTCTGATGAACGGGCGGCGAACCGTCGACGAGCGCGGCAACGAGGCCGGCGCCGCCTGGGACCAAGTGACGATCGACGCCATCACCCGCCTTCTCTTTGCCGACTGAGCGCTCTGGCGCCGCGAAACACCCGCCCGGGCAGGTGTCACGAAGTGCGATACCCGGCTGCCTCCATCGCAGGGGCGATCCGTCGGGCGATCTCATCCGACACGACAACCGGCGCAACCACAGAGTGCTCGAAATGATCACGCCGATACTCGGGACGCATCTTCGGATTCATCGTCCCGTCGAGCATCGTGTCCTCGTACTCGATGCCAAGGAACGCGCAGACCCCGCGCATCACCCTCTCGGGTTCGAGCACGAGCTGCTCGAAGCGGACACAGTGAAGGCTCGGGTGCCGTTGCTCCAGGAAACGGAGGAAGCGCACCGAGTAGATCCAGCGATCGGCGGACTCGCGGTCATCGAGCCCGTCACGACGTCGCTTCGAGTCGATACACGCAGTGCCCTCCCGCACGATATGGATCGCCTTCCATCCGGCGAAGTGCACGAAAAAGAGTTGCTCGAGCACCCTGTCGTCCAGGTCGTCGAGGTCGGTGGGGTACTGCCCCTCATAGAGATATGCGATCTGCCCCGTGGTGATCTTGTTCCCCCAGATCGGCGACGAACTCTGTGCCGCACGGAGATCACAGGCATCACGCAACCCGCCCAGTCGCAGGTCGAGGTCACGATCGACGGGTTCAAGGAGGAACCGACCCGCACCGAACTCGAACTCCATGGTCACGTGCGTGTGCGCGTCGAGCAGTCCGGTGAGCAGACTGGTTCCTCCGCGGCCGGCGCCTACGACGAGCAGGCGATCTGTCCGCATCACGTCCCCCTGTCTGGGTCAACGCTTCCCGCGTGTACGTCGCCGACCGCCATGGCATAACCCGCTTGCCGCATAGCAGGGCCAAGTCTGGCGGTGATCTCCGGCGGGACCTCGACCGGGGCGATAGCAGACAGCTCGAAACCGGCGCGACGGTACTCGGGAAGAAGTTTCGGGCTGTTCGTGGCGGCGAGCATCGACGGTTCGTAGGAGGCCCCGACGAACTCACACATCTCCCGAAGCACCGCCTCGGGAGATGCGATGAGTTCCTCGAACCGCACCGTCAGACAGGCCGGATGGGTTGCCACGAGGAACCGGTAACAGTCCACCGATGCGATCCAGCGCTCGGCCGCCGTGCGGAGATCGATACCCGTGCGTCGCACCTTCGACATGACACACGCGGGACCGCTTCGAAGCACAAAAATCACCTGCGAGCCTGCGAAAGCATCGAGGAAGAAGACCTTGAGGACGTCCTCTAGCCCGTCGGTCCCGTCGTGGCCGACGAGAGCGGAGATCTGCTCCGTGGTGATCTTGTTCCCCCAGACGCGGGCGGACGATTCCTCCGAAGCTGCGCCACATGCGGCGCGCAGCCCACCGCATCGGTTCGGCACCGACCCGCGCGAGGGGTCGAGCAGGAACTCCGCTGCGCCGTGCTCAAGGGCAATCTCGATCTCCGTATGGGCATCGAGCAGGGCGGCCGTGATGCTCGTCCCACCTCGACCTGCGCCGACGATGAGCAGCGGATCCCCGGCTACCACCTTTCAACCCTCCTTGAGTGCCCAGCGCCTTCGACCATATCCGTGGCGGTCACTGCAGCCAGACCCCGCTCCGTTGCTTACACTCAGGGCGGGCCAACCAACCCGACTCGCACCGAGCAACCGGAGGACGTCGATGAGCGACACCGCAACCCTCAGCCCCGCCGAAGCCGAGGCCTTCCGCCAGCGCTGCAGGGCATTCCTCGAACAGCACGCCACGGGCTTTGCCGTGGGCGCCCGACAGGCCGACGACCGCGGCAGGGGTCTGATCGAGGGCGCCAAGAAGTTCCAGAAGGCTCTCGCCGAGGCGGGTCTCGCCGGCGTGATCTACGACAAGGAGTTCGGCGGCGCCGGACTCTCCCGTGCCCACGAGCGCATCTGGCGCGAGGAGTACGGCAAGTTCCCCGACATGACCTCGGAACTCACCATCAGCCACGGCATGTGCCTCCCGGTGCTCAATCAGTTCGGCACCGACGAGCAGAAGAAGCAGTTCCTCCCCCAGAACATCTCGGGCGAAAAGGTGTGGTGCCAGATGTTCTCCGAGCCCGGTGCCGGCTCCGACGTGGCGAGTCTGCAGACCAAGGCCGAGCGCGATGGCGACGAATGGATCATCAACGGCCAGAAGGTGTGGACCACCCTTGCGCACCTCTCGGACTACGGCGTGATCATCGCCCGCACCAACCCCGACGCACCCAAGCACGCCGGCATCTCGATGTTCATCATCGACATGAAGATGCCCGGCATCGAGATCCGCCCGATCCACCAGATCGACGGCGGCAAGCACTTCAACGAGATCTTCCTCACCGATGTGCGAATTCCGGCCAACTGGCTGCTCGGCGAGTTGAACAACGGATGGAACCAGGCGACCGCCATGCTCATGTACGAGCGCGTCGCCATCGGTACCGGATCGTCGAGCGGTGTAACGCACCCGAACGCAGACCGACTGATCGAGGAGTCCGTCAAGCGCGGCATCAGCAAGGACCCGAACCTGCGCCAGCAGCTCATGCGCCTCTACAGCGAGGAGACCACCAAGTCGCTGGTGTCCATGCGTACTCGCGCCGAGTTGAAGGCCGGACGCACACCGGGACCCGGAGGGTCGCTCGGCAAGCTCCACGGCGCCGTGATCGCTCGCATGATGCGCACGATTCTCGGCGACGTGTACGGACACGACATCGTGGCGTACGAGAAGGGCGACCGAGTCGAGACGTGGTCACGCTCGCTGCTCACGAGCTTCTCGGCGAACATTGCCGGCGGCACCGACGAGATCCAGAAGAACATCATCGGCGACCGTGTGCTGGGACTCCCCCGCGAGCCCATGGTGGACAAGGACCTGCCGTTCAAGGACCTTCGGGTCGGCACCCAGCGCTGACCCGACTGATTCCTGAGACCAGCTGCGGGAGCCGACCGCGGCCGAGATCTACCGCTCCGTGACCGTTCATCTGCTTCACGTCGGCAAAACCGGCGGTTCAGCGCTACAGGCGGCCCTCGTACCCCATTACGGCGGCCGCACCCGGTTCGGTGACGTGGTCGTCCACGGCCACGTCACACGTCTCGCAGACCTGTCGCCCGGTGATGCGGCGATCCTGTTCGTGCGCGATCCCGTGGCCCGGTTCGTCTCCGGATTCAACTCCCGCCAGAGAAAGGGACGCCCACGCAACAACAACCCATGGAGCGCCGACGAGGTGATCGCTTTCGGGCGGTTCCGAACTTCGGCCGAACTGGCCGAGGCCCTCGCAAACGGCCTTACGACAGCGCAGGACGCAATGCATGCAATTGAACATGTGCGCCAGCACCTTGTGTACTGGTTCGGGCCGCCCAGCGAGGACAACCTCAACAAGCGGCACGTGTTCGTTGGTCGACTCGACCGGTTCGACACCGACCTCGTTCGACTCAGCGAGTTCCTCGGCCTCGACCGTCCGTTGTCGGCCCCGACTGACCCGATCAGAGCGCACATAGCGCCCAACAAGTCGATCCAGCCGCTCAGTTCACGCGGCACCGACGCTGTTCGCCGGTGGTATCGCAGGGACTACGAGCTGCTCGACCGGTTGTTCCCGGGTGAGTATGGGCCGACGTCGGGCGGATCCTGAGGACGTCGCCGAGGGTCAGAGCGCCTTGACGTTGAGCGCTTCGTCGCCCTTGCGGCCGGGGCCAATGTCGAACTCGACCTTCTGGCCCTCGGCGAGCGACTTGAAGCCGGTGCCCAGGATGTTGGTGTGGTGGACGAATACGTCGTTCCCGCCCTCGCGGGAAATGAAGCCGAAGCCCTTCTCGCTGTTGAAGAACTTCACGGTGCCTTGCATGATGCTGGTATCTACTCTCTCTTCGAGCAGACCCTTGTGACCTGCTCGTTGTGGCACCGTACGGCACTCCGCAGCGAATACCAAGAAGTTCCGCGAAGATTGGCGAAAAGTTCGCGCGACCCCAACTTGGTCGCTGACGAGGATTCACCGGATCGCCGGTGCATACTGAGGGCCTGATCCGGTGTCTTGCCGCGATCACGGTCAAGTGTGCAGTTCCGCCAACAACTCGGTGGATCACGGTTCGTTCTTCGAGGCGCCCCAAGCATGTGCGGCCCCAGAACAGAAAGCACCCCAATGTCCCCCTCATCCTCATCGCCGCGCGTCTCTGCGCGCCCGGCGCCCCGTACCCCAGCCTCAGGTAAGTCCCCCAGTCCTGTTGCCGCTTCAGCGGATGCACCGTCCACGACGTTCACCGAACTCGGTGTGCCCGATCGCCTCTCGAGCGTCCTCGCCACCCGTGGCATGACCACGGCGTTCCCCATCCAGACCGCCACCCTGCCCGACTCACTTGCTGGTCGCGACGTGATCGGCCGTGGCCGCACCGGCAGCGGCAAGACCATTGCCTTCGCAGTTCCCACCGTGGCACGACTGGTTGCTGATGCACCCCGAAGCGAACCACGCCGGCCGCGTGCACTGATCCTCGTTCCCACCCGAGAACTCGCAGCACAGGTCGCCGAGACATTGGTTCCGTTGGCCCGGGCCGTCGCCCTGAACGTGGCGGTGATCCACGGCGGAGTCGGTGCCGGACCCCAGATCGCTGCACTCAGCCGTGCGGACATCGTGGTGGCATGCCCGGGTCGCCTCGAGGACCTCATGGCGCAGCGTCATTGCCGCCTCGATCGAGTGATGGTCACCGTGCTGGACGAAGCCGATCACATGGCTGACCTCGGTTTCCTCCCGTCGGTCAAGCGCATCTTGGACCAGACACCCGAGCGCGCTCAGCGACTCCTCTTCTCGGCAACGCTCGACAACGGCGTCGACGTGCTCGTGAAGCGGTATCTGCACAGCCCGGTGACACACTCGGTCGACTCGGCCGAATCGCCGGTACCCGACATGGAGCACCACGTGCTCTACGTCAACCAGGCCGACAAGGCAGCAGTCGTACGGGCCTTGGCCTCCGGCAGCGAGCGACGTCTGTTGTTCACCCGGACCAAGCACGGCGCCAAGAAGCTCGCTCAGCAACTCACGATGAGCGGCATCCCCAGTGTCGAGCTGCACGGCAACCTCTCGCAGAATGCACGGACTCGCAACCTCGAGATGTTCACCAACGGCGAGGCACGTGTCCTCGTGGCCACCGACATTGCCGCACGCGGTATCCACGTGGACGACATCGAGCTCGTCGTGCACGTGGATCCGCCGGAGGAGCACAAGGCCTTCCTGCACCGTTCAGGACGTACAGCACGCGCCGGCGCCGAGGGAACCGTCGTCACGGTCGCAACCACCGATCAGCGCCGTGATGTGGAGGCTCTCACCCGCCGCGCCGGCATCCGGCCCACGGTCACCCAGGTAACACCGGGCCATCCGCTGCTCGACGATCTGCGTGGCGACCCCGCCGACCATGTGGCGCCACAGCCCAAGCCGCACTCGGCACCGAGCCAGCCGGCACGGCGCAACGGATCACCCACGTCCCGCGGCCCCAAGTCGGCGGCACATGCACGGCCGTCCCGGCGCAGGAACGAACGGGGCTCGAGGCCACATTCGGCGTAAGGGGCGAGCCCCTCGGCGAACGGATCTACCGACTCGCTGCGCCGAACAGATACGGCTCCAACGAGTCCTGCGCGCGCTTGCGCCAGCGGTGCCATTGGTTGCCGCCGTAGTACGCAAGGCTCCCCGGCTCTGCATCGCCGTGCCCGTTGTAGTAGCTGAGACAGTCCCTCAGCGGGGCGGTGGCGATGTCGGAGTCGCGGCAGTGCTTGGCGTAGGCCTCCTCGGACTCCTCGGTGACATCGACCACGTCGATGCGCTGCTCCCGCATCATCGAGAGCAGCCACACCACGTACTCCACGTGCTGCTCGATGGCATCGGTGAAGTTGAAGCTGCCTCCGCCGCCCTGGGGACCCGTCACGATGAGCAGGTTCGGGAAACCGTGGCTGTGGAGCCCGAGGAACGTGCGCGTCCCTCGCTCGCGCCACTTCTCGCTGAGCGTCTGACTATTGCGTCCGCGAATCATGTTGAACGTTGACGTGGCCATCCACTGGAAACCTGTGGCGTAGATGAGGACGTCGAGGTCGTACTGGGTGCCGGCGTGCTCGACGCCGGCCTCGTTGATCCGGCGGACACCCATCGGAGCCGTGTCCACGAGCGTCACGTTCGGGCGGTTGAAGGTGGGCAGGTATTCGTCGTGGAACGTGGGACGCTTGCACCCGTACGGGTAGTACGGCTTGAGCGCAGCAGCGGTTGCAGGGTCCTCCACGATCATGTCGACGCGGGCACGCACCTGCTCCATGATCCGGAAGTTCGTCTCGAGCTGCTTCTGCACCATCTCCTCGGGTGAGAGCTTTCGCTCGTGTTCCTTGCGCTCCTTGAAGTCCTGCACCTTGCCCGACAGGTAGTCGTCGTTGGCCTGAATTGCGGTGCGGCCCGCCGAGATGCGCGAGAACCGCTCCCTGCGGGCGCGGGCCCAACCGGGCTCGTTCGACCACGTGTCGATCTCGTCCTGTGTGGTGGCGCGCTGATCACGGACATCGATGGTGGACGGTGTGCGCTGGAACACGTAGAGATGCCCGGCCAGCTTGGCGATCTCGGGAATCACCTGCACAGCAGTGGCGCCCGTGCCGATGATGCCGATGCGTTTTCCCTCGAGGTCCACGTGGTAGTTCCAGCGCGAGGTGTGGAACGACTCCCCGGTGAAGGTCTCCATCCCCTCGATACGAGCGAGCTTCGGCGTGGTGAGGATGCCGTTTGCAAGCACCACGTACTTGGCGCGCATTGCGTCGCCGCGGTTGGTGTACACCGTCCAGGTCGAGCTGGCTTCGTCCCATTCGGTGCGCTCGACGGTGGTGTGGAAGAGACAGTGGTCGTAGAAGGCGAACTTCTCGGCCATCGACTGGCAGTACTCGAGGATCTCGAAGCCCGATGCGAACTTCATGCTCGGGAAGTAGCCCATCTCCTCGAGCAGGGGGAGGTAGCTGTACGACTCCACATCGCAGGCAACTCCCGGGTAGCGGTTCCAGTACCACGTGCCCCCGACATCGCCGCCCTTCTCGCAGAATCGCACGTCGGTGATCCCGGCCTGGCTGAGCCGGTACCACAGCAGGAGTCCGGCAAACCCGGCGCCCACCACCAGCACCTCGCAGGCATCGGTGAGTGACTCGCGCGGCACGGGCGGCGCCGAGTACACGTCCTCGAGGTAGCGGGCGAACTCACCCTCCATCGTCATGTAGTCGGCGGCACCGCGACGCTGCTCCTTGTAGGCCCGGTAGCGCGCCTGTTCAGCAGCATCGAACTTGGCACCGGCCGGCTGCGGCGGGAGCGTCTTGAGATGCTCGTCAGAGATGATCGAGTAGCCCTTGCCCTGGATTCGCTCGGTGGCCTTGGCGGCGCGGGTGCTGAACACCTTGCGCCCGGTCATCGGATCGATGCGGATTGCGTCGCTCATCTGTCGCCTCCCAGAGGGTCCCCCGCGACCCTGCTGATACCCCCAGCCTAGGCAGTGCCCCGTCAGCGGGCGGAGCCGAAGGGGCGTTCCTCGCCGGTGGCGAGGTCCCACTCGCTGCGCGAGGTGGCGAAGAGGTCGCCGCCGTACACGTGGAGTGCACGCATGGGGCCGCTCCCGGAATTCGCTATTGCGTGCACAGCGTCGGGCCCGAGCGCGAGGCACCCGCCGGACGGCAGCACAGCGCGACCGGTCTCCCGGATGCCGGCCCCCGAGCGTTCGTAGAACACGTTGTCCTCGGCGCCCCGATAGATGCCCACCACCGCCCACACGGTGTGATTGTGCGGGGGACTCACGAATCCGGCGGGCACCTCCAGCGCCATCACCGTGAGCTCGTCGCTTCGGTGCACCACAACTGCTGCACCGGGTTTCGGACGTTTCTCCTCGATGAGGGCGTCCAGGGCATCGGCAGTGGCCACGAGTGGCTCCATCGCTGTTGCCACCGCTGCGCCCGGATCCTCGCTCTCGAGTGCTGCGCGGCAGTCGGCGACAAAGGTATCGAGCACGCTCATGGCCGCACCGTAGCCGACGCCATCTGGCGCTGGATCAGGTGTATGGTCGACAAAACGCCTTGGTGCAGGACCTACCCCACCGTCGGGTGCCGACAGAACGTTGTCAACCCAGCGACGGAGTGCGCTCTCTACTGAGCCCTACTGCGGGAGAACCATGCACACCGTTACGACCTCAGGGTCGCTCGTGTCGCCCCAAGAGGCCACATTGGACGCGATCTGGCAGTCGTCACTGCCGACGCCACTCGAGATCCGCCGTGGTCGCCGACGACTCCACGGCAAGGCGACCGGCACCGCCCTGCTCCTGGCGGCCTCGTACTGGCTCCTCGTGATCGCCGAGTCGCCGATCTGGCTGCGACTCGTTGCAGCCGTCGTGCTCGTCACCAGCCTCCTCGCCACCGCAACCGGCATCATGCACGACGGCAATCACGGCTCGTTCTCGCGGTTCCAATGGCTCAATCGCCTTGCCGGCAGCACCGGCGACCTCCTCGGCGCAAGTTCATGGCTGTGGCGCTTCAAGCACAACAACCTCCATCACGGCAACACCAACGTCGAGGGATTCGACACCGATATCGAGCAGCAGCCGTTCGCCCGTCTCGCCCCCGGGCAGGAGTGGCGGCCGTGGCACCGTTGGCAGCGGTTCTACCTCTGGCCGCTGTACGGGTTCTTCGGGATGAAGAACATGTTCTTCGGCGATCTCCGGAACCTGCTCAGCCGCAGGATCGGTCCAGTCGCCATCCCTCGTAACCCTGGGCACGCAGTCACGGCCCGCGTGGTGGTCGGGAAACTCGCCCACATCGCCTGGGCACTCGTGGTGCCGCTCCTGTTCAACCCGTGGCAGATGGTGCTCCTGTTCTACGTGGTCTGCTCATGGTGCGTCGGCTTCGTGCTCGCCGTGCTCTTCCAACTCGCACACTGCGTCGATGTCGTCGGCTTCGCCGAAGCCGACTCCCCCCGGCGTGGGGATGACTTCACAAGGCACCAGATGCTCACCACTGCCGACATCTCCTGCTCGGTGCCCGGGCTCGGCCAGGTCTTCCGCTGGGTTGCAGGGGGCCTTCACCACCAACTCGAGCACCACCTCGCCCCCCGCCTTCCCCACACCGTGTACCCCGCTGTTGCCCGACGGTTCCACGATCAGTGCGCGGTGGCCGGATTCCGCGCGCACGTGCACCGCGGTCTCGGGGCCGCGGTGGCCTCCCACTACCGCTGGATCTCGGAGATGGGTCGCTCGCCCGCACACGCATCACTCGCCCGGAACGGGGTGAGCGCATGACTACCAACCGCAAGCGCACCCCCATCGACCGCAAGCACCGAGTGCTCAGCGAGGACCTCACACCGGCCGAGCTGATGGCTGACGAGATCATCGCTGCCAGTGGCGATCTCGCTCCGTCGGTCCGCAGGATCATGCAGGCCGAACTCGACGACGACCAGAAACTCCGTTCGCTCACGAGGTTCCGGGGGTCGCTGAACCAGATCGGCGATCCGAACCGGGACCCGCGCTACGCAATCGCCCACTGCGACGATCCCGAGGGCTGACACCGCCTCGTGCCGTCGACCAGACTGGCGCGATGACGACTCCTACCGAGCACCGACAAGTCATCATCGCCAACCTGCCCACGGGCCAGTTGGAACCCGGCGACTTCGAGGTTCGCCGCGCTGCAGTGCCCCGACCCGCGACCGGTGAGGTGCTGTGTCGCACGATCGCTCTCACGATCGGAGCTGGCCAGCGCGCAGGGCTCCAGGGCAGTGCCAGCTATGCAGGCGCACCCGAGACCGGCCGCGTCATGGGTGGCACCGGCGTTGCCGAAGTGGTCGAGGGTGCCCAGGGGTTCGAACCCGGCACGCTCGTGTGGGCGCAGACCGGATGGCAGGAGTTCTCCGTGCAGCCCACCAAGGGACTCACCCGCCTCGACCCGTCCATCGACGCCGCAGACCACCTCGGTGTGCTCGGCACCAACGGGCTCACTGCCTACTTCGGCGTACGCGACGTTGCTCAGGTGCGCAGCGGGGACACGATGGTGATCTCGGCGGCTGCGGGGTCCGTCGGTCACATCGCCGGCCAGATCGGCACCATCCTCGGTGCACGGGTCATCGGCATCGTTGGCTCCGACGACAAGGGTCGGCTCCTCACCGAACAACTCGGCTTCGCCGGAGCGCTCAACCGTCGAAGCCCCGACTTCCGCGCCGAATTCAAGGCGGCCACTCCCAACCGCATCGACGTCTACTTCGACAACACCGGCGGCGACCTGCTCGAGAGTGCGCTCTTCCGCATGAACCGCGGCGGACGGATCGCGTGCTGTGGTGTCGTGAGCCAGTACGACACCAGCAATCCCGCGGGTGGGCCGCGCGGTGTCCCGGGCCTGCTCGTCAACAACCGTGTCCGCATGGAGGGCTTCTTGGTCTTCGACTTCGCCCACCGCTACGACGAGGCGCGCTCCCAGATGACGGCCTGGATGCGCGAGGGTCGCCTCCGCGCGCTGGTCTCGGAGTACCGCGGGCTCGAACGGGCGCCACAGGCGTTCGTCGACCTGCTGCAGGGCGTCACCACCGGAACCACTGTGGTCCGCCTCTGAGCGCTGTGAGCCTCACGCACCGGACGACGGCGACTCTGCACCTGTTTCGACGGTGGAGTTCGTGGCGGCATCGGGCGTTGTCGTCGTTGTCGTTGTCGTTGTCGTTGTCGTTGTCGTTGTCGTCGTCGTGGCGTGATGCGTGGCGATCTGCTGGAGCGCACGCACGATGAATCGTTGCCTCTTGATCGAGCCGGTGTAGCCGTAGTGGAACCCGTCTGACTTGTGCCACCACTTGTTACGCCGAGCGAGACCCGCCCAGTCGACGACCACGAGATTGGGCCATCGTTCCGCCGCTGCGGCCAGCCCGACGTTGAACAGTCGGGCCCGTGACGCTGCGTACCCAACGGTCCCGTAGAGGCTGAGGAATCCGACCGTGCGGTCGGGACCGATCTCCTCCATGAGCGGCTCCATCATCGCAAGCGTCGTCGCCGTGGGTGATGCAGGGAACGAACGATTGCGATTCGATCCGATGATGTCGGAGAAACCGAGAGCCATCACGAACGCAGGGGGATCGAAACCTGCGGCCCGAGCGTCGCGCACGGCCGTCACTCCCGAGCTGCGCGCACGGCCGTCCCGCGAGAGCGAACGGGCGAGGTTCAGGTCGATTCGGTACGGGCCGATACCGGCCGCCGAGAAATCGCGCCGGACATAGCCCCAGCGCTTCGCCGACGTCGAGTCACCGATGAACATGATTGGCCCGTAGGTGCGCAACGTCGTGTCGGTGATGATGCCTCGGGCATGACTGGGGAAGGCGTGGAAGGCCGGCTGTACCGGTCCTGCCGACGCCGGCAGCGCTCCGGCCGCTACTGCGGCGGCCGGCACCGAGCCGAGCGCCGCGAGAAAGGTGCGCCGGTTCACGCGTGCACCGCCACGGCGGCGCGCAGTAACGACTCGAACGCTGCAACATCGCCCGCCACGGTGGCGAGCGCCTCGGGACCGAGCAGCACAACGGTGTCACGACCACAGTGACCAAGGACGACGGGTAGCGGCCCTGCCGCATCGCGCGCAGCATCGTCGAGATCGTTGCGGTGCAGGTAGTCGATCGGCAGGCCCAGGCGATCGGCGCAGCGACGGAACTCACGACGACGGCCCCAGCGGGTGTGGGTCACATCGCAGAGCGAGCAATGATCCGCCCCGAACAGGGTGCCGAACCAGTAGCGCAGCTCGCCGGCAAGGGTGCCGTCTGCGTCGTACACGAAGGTGAGTCGGTCGACGGGTGCAGTCACCGCGTCAGGGTACCTGCGGTGCGATGGGCAACCGATCCAGGGTCAGCGACTGCTCCGCCCGGCGACGCCGTCGAGGATCGGGAGCACGTACTGCATGAGTTGCACGTGGTCCTCCGACATCGGGAAGTGGCCGAGACCCTTCATGATCGTGGTGGTCGAGCCGGGAATCTGCTGACCCGCCTTCTCGGTCCACGGGACGGTCGGGAAGTCGTACTCGCCGGTGAGGAGGTGCACCTCGCACTTCGAGGTGTCGATGAGGTGACCCTGACCGAGCAGGTTGTGCTCCCGCGAGTAGTAGTCGATGTCGCCGTTGAACACGCCGGGCGCGCCCTGCGCGTAATGCAGTCGGGTCTCCTGCCGGAACGTCTCGGGTGCAGTGGGCGACATGATCATCATCATCACGGCGGCATGTGCAGCGGGATCCTCGTCGCTCACCGACATCTCCGAGGTGTGGTCGAGCGTCTCGGGGATCTCGGCTTTCAGTCCACCCTCGAGCGCGATCACGGCGCGGAAATCATCTGCGTGGTATCGAGCGAGGTCGAGTGCCAGCATCCCTCCAACCGATGACCCGATGAACACCGGCCGCTCGAGGCCGAGTGCCTTCGAGAGCGCTACCGGAAGCGCCATAGCGAACGCCTGCGTGAGCGTGTACCGCTCGGCCCACCATGCCTTGCCCTCGGGCGGGAGCGACTTGCCGTGGTACGGCAGGTCGTACACGATCACCCGGTACTTGCTGGTGATCCGCTCGTCCTCGAGGAGATGACGCCACTGGCGACCATCAGCGCCGGCCGTGTGCTGGCAGATCAGTCCGATTCCTTGGCCAGCCGACTCGTAGTAGACACGATGGTCGTAACCGTCGAGGTCGAGATGGATGTAGCGACCGACCGCTGCGTCGTGCTGACCATGACGACTCCGGTTCGGTTGCACGTCGGGTCGCGGGTCCGATCCACGCGCTGCATGCCGGAGAAGATCACCGAGGCGCCGGATCGCAAGGTGCCGTGGCGCATCGTCAGGCTGCGGGTTCACCTGCATCGCCCCGATGCCGTTCGCCCCGAAGAAGTCCGTGAATCCAGCCGGCGGCGGCGAGGCGAGCAGACTCGACCACGACGATGAACTTCCCGAGATGACCACATCGTTCTTCGACGCCTGCCCGGGCACCGACGGCATGGACACTGCGCCGAGCACGCCGCGCTCGACGGCGATCTGCCACGTCGTGGCATCGCACACGAGCGTGACCGATCCGGTCCACCCGCGGGCGTTGAGCAACCATTCACCGTCCGTGCGCGCAAGCGTCACGGCCTTGTCCACGATCCCCCGATCCATACGGCTGACACTAGGCCACGCCGCAGCAGTCTCAGAAGACGGCCGAGACCGCCGTGGCCCGGACCCGAACCCGCGCACCCACCACAGCGAGGTCGCGGATGCTCACCCGGGCAACCACGGTCTGCCCGGAGTCGAGCAGCACGGTGAGACTGCCGTCGTGCCCGTAGTAGGAGCGGCGCTCGACGGTTCCGAGCGCACCCTGTGCACGATCCGGCTCGCTGACGGCGTCGCTGCCCACACGCTCCACCTCCACGTGTTCGGGCCGGACAAGCACTGTCACGTCACCGCGCCGCCCGAGCGCAGGCGCCTCACCGAGTACTGAGCGGACCATCGCACCATCGGCCTCGGCGGCGAGCAGGTTCGCCTGCCCGATGAATCGCGCCACCTCGAGACCGGCGGGCGCGTCGTAGATCGACTGTGGCGTCCCCGCCTGCGCAATCGTTCCGCGCAGGAGCACCACCACATGGTCGGCGATCTCGAGCGCCTCGTCCTGATCGTGGGTCACGAGGAGCACGGTGGTACCCGTGGCACGCAGGATGGCGACCGCATCGTCACGGACCTCGGCACGCAGACCGGCATCGAGTGCCGAGAACGGTTCGTCGAGCAGCACCAGCCGAGGTTCGGGGGCAAGCGCACGTGCCAGCGCGACGCGTTGACGCTGACCGCCCGAGAGCTGCGCCGGACGGTGGTGACGGAACTCGACAAGGCCCACCAGTTCGAGCATCTCGTCCACGCGGGCACGCGATCCACGGGGCAGGCCGAACGCAATGTTCCGCGCAACGTCGAGGTGCGGGAACAACGCTGCCTCCTGGGGCACGTAGCCGATCCCGCGTCGCTCCGGAGGCACGAACGACCCGGGCCCGGACATCACCTCGCCATCGATCCGCAACTCCCCCGCGTCGGGCCGTTCGAAGCCAGCAGCGATGCGCAACAGCGTCGTCTTGCCCTGACCCGACGGGCCGAGCAGAGCGGTCACCGAGCCCGCGGGTGCCGTGAAGGTCACGTCGTGGAGCACCTCGTGGGCGCCGAACGACTTGCTCACGCCCACGACGTCGACCCGACCGCCGGCCAGCGAGCCCGCTGGGCGCGAGTGCAATCGACCGCTCACGACCGTGCCCTTGCCGAGACGAGCGCCGTCGGGATCGACACGAACACGACCAGCGCCAGCGCATACGGCGCGGCGTTCGAATAGTCCGAGACGGTGGTGGAGGTCCAGAGTCGGGTTGCGAGCGTTTCGGATCCGGTCGGGCGCAGCAGCATGGTGACCGGCAATTCTTTCATCGCCGCAAGCGCTACGAGCGCGGTTGCGGCGGCCACCCCGGGAACGAGCAACGGAATGTTCACGCGTCGGATCACCGTCATCGGTCCGGAGCCGAGCGAGCGAGCCACGTCCTCGAGCCCACGGGGCACCTGCTCGGCAGCGGCGCGCAGACTCCCCACTGCAAGGGGCAGGAAGAGCACGACGTAGGCGAGTACGAGCAGCGGCGCCTCGAGATACACCGAGCGCATGAGGCGCACGCCCAGGAAGACCATCGAGATCGCCACGACGATCCCGGGAAGCGCGTGCGTGACGTACACCGAACCCTCGATGAGCCGGGAACTGCGGCTGCGTGAACGGGCGACGAGCAGCGCAACCGGCAGCGCGAGCAGCACCGTTGCGACCGACGCGAACAACGAATACCGCAGCGAGCCCCAGAGCGCCCCCGCCACATCCGCAACACCGACATCGCCCGACCGCAGGCTCCACCCGATCACGCGCCAGAGGGGAATGCCGAGGGTCACTGCACCCACCATGGCAAGCGCAACCGCTGCGATCAGCCCCCGGAATCCGAGTCGCACAGTGCGTCCCGTTCCCCGGCGTGGTGCCGACGCAGACGTCTCCACGGCCCGACCGCGAACCCTCGACTCGGCCGCAATGAGGACGAGCGCGATCACGACCAGCAGCGACGCAAGGATTGCGGCTCGGCTCGGGTTGAAACCTGCCCGGTAGGCCCCGTAGATCACCCAGGTGAAGGTGTCGTACCGCATGGTTGCAACAGCACCGAAGTCGCTCAACACGTAGAGCGCCACGAGCAGTCCACCTGCGGCGACTGCGCTCTGGCACTGGCGCGCAGAGAGCCACATCAGACTCCAGACGCGCGCCCGGCCGTGCAGCTGGGCCAGCTCATCGTGCGCAGGATCCAGACGCCCGAACGCCGCAACGAGCGGGAGGTAGGCGTACGGGTAGCTCACCGAGGTGAGCACGATGAAGGCACCCCAGAATCCTGCGAGCCCGGGGCGCCAGCTGATCCACGCAAAGGCCGAGAGGTAACTCGGCACCGCAAGGGGAAGCGCAAGCAGCACCCGCCAGACCGAGCGGCCACGAAGATCGGTACGCGACACGAGCCAGGCCGCTGGCACCGCGATGGCGATGGACGCAACGGTGCATGCGACGGTGAGCAGCATGCTGCGGGCGACGAGGTCGAGCGTCCTGCGTTGCCAGAGCTCTGACCACAGCGTCGACCAACCGCGGTCGAGCGCAATCGTGCCGAGGTAGTAGAGCGGGGCCAGTGCAGCGAGCGCCGCAAGCAGCGCCGGCAGGAGCAGCCCGAGCGGGGCTGTTCCCCGGCTACCCGTGCGTCGGATCATCCGAGATCCGAGCGCAGTGATCACCCGCGTGCCCCCGCCACGTCAGGGACCCGACTAGCGGGTGAGCAACCCGACATCGGAAAGCAGTTCCTGGGTCTCGGCGAGCGTGCGCAGGTTCGAGAGGTCGATCGCCGGTGGCTTCAGTTCTCCGAGGGACGGGAGTCCCGGCGCCTGTTCGATGCCCTCCACCAACGGATACTCGAAGGTCTTGCCCACGAAGTACTGCTGACCCGCATCGGACACGAGGTAAGAGGCGAGGCACTGCGCTGCGGGCTGGGAATCCGATGCGCCAAGCACGCCGATCCCGGCGACGTTCACGAGACCGCCGGGATCGCCCGGTGCGAGGTACTGGTTCTTCGCAACGACCGCATCACCACCCTCGGCAGCGATGAGTTCATAGAGGTAGTAGTGATTCACGAGGCCCAGCGACACCTGACCCGAGTTCACCGCATCGCGAACCGCACCGTTCTTCTCGAAGGCAACGGGCTTGTTCGTAGCAAAGGCCTCGAGCCACGAGCGGGCTCCATCCTCACCTCGCAGCACCCGCAACGCCGTCACGAATGACTGCCACGACGCGTTGGTGGGGGCGAACCCGATCTGACCCTTCCAAGCCGGGTCGAGGAGCCCGTCGATGGTGGAGGGCGGGTTCGGGGCCTTGGTCGGGTTGTACACGATCACACGGACTCGTCCGCTGGTACCGGTCCAGTTCCCGCTGGCAGAACGGAAACCGGCGGGAACCCGGTCGATGACCGAGCTCGGCAGCGGGTCGAAGAGCCCGGCGGCCTCGACAGCGCCGAGTGCACCGGCGTCCTGGGAGAAGAACGCGTCGGCGGGCGTGGCGGATCCCTCGGTGAGGATCTGCCCAGCGAGCTCGCCGCTGTCGCCGTATCGAACCTCCACCGTGACCCCGGTCGCCGTGGTGAACGCTTCGAACACGTCCGAGACCAGCGCTTCGCTGCGCCCGGAGTACACCGTGATCTTCCCGCTCACACCCTCACAGACTCCGCCCGGAGCCGGGGTGTCGGTCGACCCCGTAGCGGCCGACGTGCTCGGCTCCGTGGTGTCCGCTGCGGAGTCCGTCTCGTTCGACGAGCAGGCGGCGCCGAGCAGCACGCCCCCGAGTACCACGGGGATCACGCTGCGCCGGGCGGCACTCGACCACGTTGGCCACCATCCGTTGCCGCGACGCTCGGTGTTCGACATGGGACTCCTCCTCGGGCGGGCTGTCGCCCATCTGTTAAGAGAGCCTAACAGGCGTTAGGGCACCCTAACAACCCCAATATCACTCCCGTCAGGGCGTCCCGGAGGCCGGCAACCGCCAGGCCACCAACTGCATCTGCACAACGGAAAAACGGCAGTTTTTGCCGAGGTATCCCCCACCTGCGCGTTCGCAGCGAATAAAACTGCACCCATGAAGAAACGCGATCTCATCCAAGCAGTTGCTCTTCACACCGGCGTCGACAACAAGACGGCGGGCAAGGTTGTCGAGGGGACCATCGATGTCATCCTCGCCAACGTTGCGAAGGGCGAAATCGTCAACATCTCGGGCTTCGCAAAGTTCGCGAAGATCAAGCGACCGGCCCGTATCGCCCGTAACCCAGCCACGGGTGAGCAAGTGAAGGTGAAGGCCAAGACCGTTGCGAAGATCACTGCGCTCAAGGGCTTCAAGGACATCGCCCTCGGCGTGGCCGCAGCACCGAAGCTGAACACCACTCCGGCCAAGCCTGCTGCACCTGCCAAGAAGGCTGCTGCGAAGAAGGCAGCACCGAAGAAGGCAGCTCCGAAGAAGGCCGCCGCCAAGAAGACGGTGAAGAAGGCAGCACCGAAGAAGGCCGCGAAGAAGGCGACCAAGCGCCGCTGATCGGCACCAACACTCGACATCAGTACGTCAGGAACCCCGTCGCCTCCCGAGGCGGCGGGGTTCCTTCTTTTTTCGTCGGCCTCTTCGCGCAGAGCAGGTGATTGCGAACCGCGAGATCAGCGCGGCACGGTACTCCACGGCTTGCCCAACCACGGATCTGGTTCGCGCGGCAGACCGAGCACGCGTTCCCCAACAATGTTGCGCTGGATCTCCGAGGTTCCACCCTCGATCGAGTTCGCCCTCGTTCGCAGGAACTGCTCCACAAAGTCCGGTGCATCGAGATCCTCTGTCTCCCACGCGGTGCACGACGCCCCGAGAATCTCCAGAGCGAGCACCTGCAGCGATTGATTGGAGACAGCCTTGGCGATCTTGGTGATCGACCCCTCCG
>JAULYZ010000010.1:0-13863 GCA_032117595.1 Acidimicrobiia bacterium
CGGGTGAGGCCTCGGGCGAGCTCGAGATCCGGCTCAGGAATACCCTGCCCAGCCCATCGCCGCTCCCCGACGACCTCATCGGCAATACCCGGGGTCTGCCGCTCGGGACGAACCGGACCCTCCTCACCGTCTATTCCCCACTCCAGATCCTCGACGCCACCGTGAACGGGCAGCGGCAGGCCTTCGGGACGGTCAGCGAACTCGGCTGGCTCGCCCACGACACGCCCGTGGACATCCCCCCGGGGGGCGAGGCAGTGGTCCGGATCCGCCTTGCCGGCACGGTGTCGGTGGACTCGGGGTACTCGTGGGCCTTCCGCCCCCAACCACTCGTCGACATCACCAGGGTTCAAGCGGAGATCAAGTTCCGGCACGGAACGCAGTCGATTCGGCTGAATCGGGACGTTTCGACCTCCATCCGCTTGACCCCGTGAGGTATAGTCACAACGTGAACTCAAGAACTCTCCGCATCGCAGCCCTCGCCCTTCCGCTCTCGATCGCCGCTGCGGCACCCGCCTTTGCGGGTGGTGGGGCCTCCGGCCCGGGAACCGAGCCCGCCGAGGTTGCATCGCTTCGCAACCAGTACTGCAGCTCCGACGTCTTCACCGTCACCCTCGTCGGACTCGATGTGCCCTCGACCGTGACCGGTCAGGTGCAGTTCAACTCGTTGACGCCCACGGCCGTCAACGAGAGCGTCTCCTCCGGTGCGGGCGATGCGGGCAGCGGAACGGTCACGCTCAACTACCCGATCGCCGCTGGTACGACGGTCATCAAGCTGACGCTGACCTACACGCTGTGGGACGGCACGACCATCACCGTGAACCCGGCGAAGGACTACATCGCAGGCAGGGAGTACTCGGCGAACGAGTACGGCGGACGCATGGCGCTTGCTGACTGCCCCGGCGCACCGCAGACCGGTGGCGATCCCGCACCGATCGGTCGCATTGCTCTCGGAGCAACGCTCGGTGGTGCACTGCTCGCTGCAGTCGCCGTCCGTCGCCGCCCGCGCAAGCAGACCAGCGCCGCCTGACCCGGAATCCGGGGCTGCCCGGGGACCGCTCACGGCGAGCACCGAGTCCGGCCTGCACACGCTGGCCCGAGCGTCAAGCTCACTGACCCTGTGTTGACTGGGTGTCGCGCGGGTCGTTGTCTATGCGGTCGTGTTCCGATGAGCGGCGACGAACCACGACACGGTGGAACGAATTCCCTCGTCGAAGCCAACCTGTGGCGCCCACGCGAGGTCTCGAGTCACTTGGGTGAGATCAGCATGGGTGTGTCGCACATCGCCTGCACGCGACGCGGCAGGTACCACCCGAGGCTCCACATCGAGTGTCCGTGCGATGCGCTCGAGAACCTCGAGCACCGAAACCGGGGCGCCGCCCGCGACGTTGTACACCTTGCCCGCGCACACAGCCGCCGGTGCCTCCGCTGCACTGCGGTTGCAGCGCACGACATCGTCGATGAACGAGAAGTCGCGCGACTGATGGCCGTCCCCGTGGATCGTGACCTCATTCCCGAGTCGCAGCGCATCGATGAACAACGGCACGACGGTCGCGTACTGGCCATCGGCCCGCTGACCCGGTCCGTACACGTTGAAGTACCGCAACGAGACGGTCTCGAGCCCGTAGAGCTCCCAGAAAACACGGCAGTAGTGCTCCCCTGCCAGTTTCGACACGGCATACGGCGACCGAGGGCGCGGCACAGCGGACTCTGGGGTCGGTCGCTGAACCTCGAGCCCGTACACCGACGACGACGAGGCGGACACCACTCGGCGGACGCCAGCGTCTCGTGCCGCCAGGAGCACTGCGAGCGTGCCGGCGGAGTTGACCCGATCGGTGGCGAGTGGGGACTCGACGGAGCGCTCCACCGAGCGGAGCGCTGCCTGGTGATAGACCACCTCGACCGACTGCAGTGCGCGACCGAGAATGCCGAGATCACCGATGTCGCCCTCGATGAACTCCGCGCCGTCGGGCACATCGGACCGACGACCCGTCGAGAGGTTGTCGAACACTCGCACCTCGAGCCCATCGGCAAGGAGGCGCTCCACAAGACGGGATCCGATGAATCCAGCTCCCCCTGTCACGAGCACCTTCACACCCGTATTCTGGCTGATCGATGACCGCAACGGACTCAGGTGCGCTGTGTCGGCCTCGATGAGTAACCCTGACCCGGTGCTTGTCCCGCCCGACCACCTCCGGTTCCGGCGCCGTATGAACTTGCGGGCGTTCCTGAAGCAGGCCTGGCGCGCACGCGGGCTGGCGTTGACACTGACCGAACGGGAACTTCGTGCGCGCTACAAGCAGGCGCTGCTCGGTGCCGCGTGGGCGTTCGCCACACCGCTCGGCTACGTAGTGGTGTTCTCCGTCTTCTTCGATCGGGCGGCCCGCATCGAGACCTTCGGAGTGTCGTACCCAGTCTTCAGTTACGCGGCGCTCATCCCGTGGGGTTTCTTCAGCCAGACGGTCGCACGCGGGGCCCTGTCGGTCGTGGACAACATCACGTTGCTGAACAAGGTGGCATGCCCCCGCGAGACGTTCGTTGCCTCTGCTACGTCCACTGCTCTGTTCGACATGCTGGTATCCGCCACCGCGTTCCCCATCGTGGTCCTCATCACCGGTGAGCACTTCTACCTCGCAACGATCACACTCCTTCCGGTGATCGTGGTGCAGTTCGCATTTGCTCTCGGCCTCGCGCTGCTGCTCAGCTCGGTACTCGTCTACCTCCGAGACATTCGGCATCTCCTTCCCCTCGTCACGCAGCTGCTGATGTTCGCGACTCCCGTGGTGTGGGGTCTCGAGGCCGTGCGACAGCGGACCGGGGAGGGTGTCATCCGGCTCTACGCCATTCTCAACCCGATGTCCACGGTGTGTGAGTCCTTCAGACGCGCGCTCGCGTTCGGGAAGGCGCCCGAGTGGGAGCTGCTCGGGCTCTCGGCGGCGTCGGCACTCGCCCTGCTCGCCGCCGGCTACTGGTTGTTCAAGAAACTCGAGACTGGCTTTGCCGATGTTGCGTGATGGTGCTGTCTCGGCGCAACAGGTCTGGAAGCGGTTCCGTGCCGATCGACATCGCAACCTCCTGCGCGACGAGGTCGCTCGACTCGGGCGGAAGGTGCGCGGTCAGGACGACGGTTCGTGGAGGTGGGCCGTTCGCGATATCTCGTTCGACGTGCCCCCGGGCGAGAGCATGGCGCTCATCGGCGCGAACGGCTCCGGCAAGTCGACGATGCTCAAGATGCTCGCCGGTGTCATGTTCCCCAGTTACGGCGCGGTTCAGGTGGCCGGACGCGTTGGGGCGCTCATCGAGGTTCGGGCTGGAATCCATCCCGATCTCTCGGGCCGCGAGAACATCTTCATGTTCGGATCACTGCTGGGCCTGAAGCGCCAGCAGATCCGCGAGCGCTTTGACCAGATCGTGGAGTTTGCCGAACTCAGCGAGGCGATCGATCGACAGGTGAAGTTCTACTCCTCCGGCATGGGTATGCGCCTCGGCTTTGCGGTCGCGGCGTTTCTCGAGCCCGACGTGCTGGTGGTTGATGAAGTGTTGGCCGTCGGCGATGCCACCTTCCAGCAGCGCTGCCTCGACCGCATGCGGGAGGTGATGTCAAACGGCACCACGCTCCTGTACGTCTCGCACGACCTCGCCACCGTCGAGTCGATGTGCCGGCAGGCGGTATGGCTCGACCGCGGCGTGGTGCGCGCCGCGGGCGAGACCAGGAAGGTCATCGGGAACTACCGCCGAGCCGTTGAAGACCTCGCACGAGCCTCGCGGGAGGCCCGCCAGGCCATCACGCTCACGTCTGTCAGCATCGGCGACGGCAACGGCGGGGCGATCCGCTCGAACGGCCCCATGGAGATCTCGGTCCGAGTGGCGGCCGCCGAAGCGATCGATGCGCGTGTGGTCCTCGGAGTGTCGGAAGGCTCGGCCTCGCCGGTGTTCGTGGTCGAGCACGAATGCCGCGCAGAACCAGCCGGCGTGGGGATTGCCTGCCGAATCGAGCATCTTCCGCTCCCCGCAGGTGACTTTGCCGTCTGGGCGACTGTCCTCGACGGCGGGAACCGGGTGATCCGAGCGTGGAGCCCCATCGCCGATTTCTCCGTCGACGGTCTCCACCTTCCGCCGACACCGACCGGCGTGGTCCGGCTCTCACCGGTCGCGGTAGAGACCTCGTGGCACCACAACCCATGAGGGTGACCGCCGTCATCAAGAGCCTCGGGCCCGGTGGTGCCGAGCAACTCCTCGTCGAGTTCGCCCGCTGTGCACCGCAGGTGAACATCGACCTCCGGGTGGTGAGTCTCCTCGCTCAGAAACGCCACCTCGTTGGGGCGCTCGAGGCTGCCGGCGCGAAGGTTCACTGCATCGGCGTGAACGGACTCTCGGAGTTCCGATGGGTGCGCGAACTGGTCGCCGACATCAGGAGCAGCCGACCGGACGTCCTGCACACCCACTCCCCTGCGCTTGCCCCGTTCGTCCGCCTCGCCGCGCACGCAGGTGCTCTCGGTCGCCCGCGACCGGTTCTGGCAACCACGGAGCACAACGTGTGGACCTCGTACCGACGCCCAACGCGTGTCGCCAACCGACTGACTGCGGCCCTCGATGACCTTGCCGTGACCGTCTCGGACGAGGTCCGTCGCTCCCTGCCGACCCGCCGGATCCGAGAGCGGGCAACCGTGGTTCACCACGGCATCGACCTCGCAGGGGTGCGCGCATCGGCGGATCGCCGCTCCGCCTCGCGTGCTTCCCTCGGACTCGCCGACGACGACATCGTTGTGGCCACCGTCGCCAACTACCGGACCCAGAAGAACTATCCGAACCTCCTGGCAGCGGCGTCAGCGGCAAGCGCGGTCCTCCCGAACCTGCGCTTCATCGCAGTGGGGCAGGGCCCGCTGCAGTCTGTTGTCGAGGCGGAGCACCGCCGCCTCGGCCTCGGCGACCGGATGATGCTTCTCGGCATGCGCACCGACGTGCCCGACGTGCTTGCCGCGGCCGACGTCTTTGCACTGGCCTCCGACTACGAGGGACTTCCCGTGGCGCTCATGGAGGCCATGGCGCTCGGGCTTCCCGTGGTGGCCACCGCGGTGGGTGGCGTGGCCGAGGTGGTGGGACCCGATGTTGGTCGACTCGTGCCCCCGCGGGACGCTCCGGCGCTCGCAGCGGCGATCGTCGCTGTTTGCTCCGATGCCAACCTACGGCAACGCCTCGGCGACGGATCTCGGGCTGCCTCGGCGACCTTCGATGCCGTGACGACCGCGAAAGCGCTCACCGATCTGTTCGAGGGCGCACTGGCTCGACGCCGACGGCGCTGACCAGTCCGACCCACCGCTCGAGCACACGGGCCGAGTCGAACTGCTCGATCGCTGCGGGACTTGCTCGACGGGTTGAACCTCGAGCCGCTGGGTCGGAGCCCCCAGCAAGCAGTTCGCCGACTGTGCTCCGCAACGCGGCGATGTCACCCACCGGGCAACAACGCGCCTGGGACTCGGATGCGACCATCGAGCGCACGGCGCCAACGTCGGTCGCCACGACTGCGAGCCCGGAGAGGAGTGCCTCGATGATGATGCCGGGCATCCCCTCGGTACGGCTCGTGACCAGTACGAGGTCGGCAGCGTCGAGTAGACCGCGTACGTCATCAACGGCTCCCACCACCCTGACTCGACCGTTGAGCGCGGGTTGTGATGCGAGTCGGCGCAACGACTCCTCGAGTGGACCCTCCCCCGCTACGAGGAGCACCACGCCCTCGAGTCCGCTCACCACCTCCACGGCATCGGCAGGCCGCTTCTCCTCACTGAGCGAACCGCAGAAAAGCACGGTGGGGCCAGTGAGGCCCAGCGAGGCCCGTGCGCGTTCCCGGCGGGCCGGGTCGGCGGGAGAGAAGTCGCCGGGATCGCGGTCATTCGCGATCACCGAGACACGCTTGGGGTCCACGCGGTAGAGGCGGCTGATCTGATCGGCCGCCCCAGCCCACAGCGCCACGACACCCGTCGCCCGCCGAATGAGGAATCCGGTGCGCCAACGATGGAGACGGCCTCGCACCCACGCCGCTGGCTCACCGATACTCCGATACCACCAGACACATCCGAGCCCCAACGAGGCAAGGGCCACGGCGGGAAGCGTCGTCGAACCATGGGCGATCACGAGCGCTCCACGGAGTCGGCGACGCAAGGCGAGCAATGTGCGTAGCGATAGTGGGCTGACGCCGAGCACCGGGACGTCGAGCAAGCGCTCTGATGCCCCCTCGGTGAGCGCCACTACGTCGCACCGGTACCCCGCACCGACGAGGGAGCGGGCGAGTGACTCGCCCTGGATCTCGGCGCCGCGACGCTGAGCAGACGCAAGAACAACGAGGATTCGATCTGGGACGGCGCGTCGGCGTGCTCGCGATCGACTCGGCATCAGAGCAACTCCACATCCCCGAGCGACAGGTCCAGGGTGGGCGGTAGCGATGCGCTGCCGACTCGCCGGACCACGAGCGCTGGACCGCTGTTCGGCACACGGATCCATCCGCGCCCCGGCGATCGGCCGAGTGCAACAAGGTGATTGACCCCCCGGCGCTCACGGGTCACGTGCTTCCACGAGTCAGGCGCGCCCATCACCTCGAGCAACTCCCGCTCGACGACGGCGCCCCGCACCCGGTTGCGAACGATGGCGAAGCCGGAGTGCTCCTCATTCACCACCATTCGATAGCCGAGCGCTGCCATGCCGAAGCGCCACCGCAGGTACGTCTCGGAGCGCGCGGTACCGAGGCAGCCTGGTCGCGGACGCCAGTGCTCAACACTCCCGGGGAAACGGGAATCCCGGCCGATCGGGACCCCAAGCGTGTTCGGCACCGGCCAGATTCCGGCCGGTACTCGCGCACGCACCATCCCGACAACCGAGCGTGGCGACGTCGGACGTACCCACACGCCGAGGCGTCCTGCAGACACCCAACCCATCGACAGGTAGCCGGGCCGACTCTGTGCATTCGGTGTGTTGAACACGAACTGAACGCCCTCGTCAGCAAGCGCTTCGATCCCGTGGAGCGTCAGCGTTCGGAACAGTCCGCGACCACGAAAGTCAGATCGCGTCGCAGTATCAACGGCGCGAGCTGCTGCCACGGGCGCCCCGTCGGGGCCGAGCATCGTCCAGCGGAGAAAGGCCCGAACGGCAACCACTGCGCCGTCAGCGTCGGCGACCCAAACCGGGGAGCGGCCGAACGGATTGTCCTCGTGCTTCCAGCGCCAGAGTGCCTCGGCTCGCTCGTCGTCGGGCCAGCCCATCTCCGTGCGCATGAGTGACACGATCGATCCGACGTCGGCGGGCATCGCCTCGCGAATACGTACCGAAGCCATCAGGACCTCGCGAACCGACAAGTACGATCGGCGACGTGGTGGACATCAGCCTGCTCGCCTATCACCGTTTCGGGGCATCCACCCCGGTTGCAGTGGACCTGCCGGTCGAGGTCATCGAGCAGCAACTCGATCTGCTCGCGGCACACGCGCGGGTCATCAGCCTCGACGACGCGCTGGCTGAACTCGTGGGCCGCGCAGACCTGAATCCGGCGACGGACCGCACGCGGCCCACCGTGGTTCTCACCGCCGACGACGGAACGGCCGACTGGGTCGAGGTCCTGTTGCCGATGCTGGCGGACCGGCAACTCCCGATGACCTGGTACGTCGCAACACGCTTCGTGGAGGAACAGCGCGACTTCCCGAATGGTGGACGCCCCGTCACCTGGGCATCGCTGCGCGATGCCGTCTCGACGGGTCTCATTACCGTCGGGTCCCACACCCACTCCCACGCAGTGATGACGCACCTTGATGCTTCCACCGCCGCCGAGGAACTCGCCCGATCGCGTGGGCTCATTGAGTCCGCACTCGGGACGCCGTGCGAACACTTTGCCTACCCGAAGGCGATGCGGCCGTCTGCGGCAGCCGAGACCGAGGTCCGCAAACAGTTCACGACTGCGGCACTCGCTGGAAACCGGCGCAATCGCCCGGGTCGAACCGATCCCGCACGGCTCGGCAGGACACCGATCAAACGAACCGACGATCCTCGGCGATTTCTCAGCAAGGTGAGCGGCGGCGCACGGCTCGAAGGATTCCTCCGGGAATGGTACGACCGGTTCCGTTATCAGCACGACGTCACGTGACCGATCAGCGGGCGCAGAGACGCTGCCACCCGCTGTCTCGCTGCGCCGTCGAGGAAGCCGCTGGGCAGGCACACGCCGCGCTCGAACAATCGATCTGACACGACGGACCCGGGATTGCGGGCGATCAGCGTGCTCCCCGCGTACTGCGGCTGTAGGTGCATGGGCTTCCAGACCGGGCGCGACTCGATGTCGTCGGCGGCGAGTGCCGCGATGACGTCGTCGCGGGAGAAGCCACTCACCCGGGGGTCGATCTCGACCGCAGTGAGCCAGTTGATTGGCGCACCATCGGCGTCATCGGGCATGAACACCACCCCCGGTGTCCGCGAGAAGATCTCGCGGTACCAAGCCTTTGCCTCCCGCCGACGCTCTATCCGTGCCTCGAGTGTCGACAACTGTGCCCGACCGAGCGCCGCGAGGATGTTGCTCATCCGATAGTTGAAGCCGAGCTCGCGATGCTCGTAGTGAAGCTCGGGTTCGCGTGCCTGCGTGGACAGGAAACGGACCCGATCGCGCACGGCCGGGTCATCGGTCAGGAGCGCGCCGCCACCGCTCGTTGTGATGAGCTTGTTGCCGTTGAACGAGAACACCGCTGACTCGCCGAATGAGCCAGCCGGGCGCCCTCCCCGTTGGGCACCGATTGCCTCCGCTGCATCCTCGACGAGCGGGACACCGAGTTCCCGACAACGGAGCCAGAGCTCCTCGCACCGCGCAACCTGACCGTAGAGATCCACGGTGATCACGGCTGCCGGCAGGCGGCCCGCCGCCGCGCGGCGGTCGAGCTCGGCGAGGACCAATTCCGGGTCGACGCACCAGGTCCTGTCCTCGGCGTCGACGAACACGGGTTTCGCGCCGCAGTAGAGAACGGCATTCGCCGTCGCCACGAAGGTCAATGACGGCACGAGGACATCGTCGCCGGGACCCACGCCATGGGTGAGGAGCGCAAGATGAAGTGCAGCGGTTCCACTCGCCAGCGCGACGGCGAAGCGACGGCCCGCTACCGAAGCAAGCTCTTCCTCGAACGCGTCGAGGTCCGGGCCCACCGGCGCAAGCCAACCGCCGTCGACGGCCCGAGCAAGAACGGCGGCCTCGTTGCCGCTGAGCTCTGGTGGGCTCAGGAAGATTCGACCCATGTCGGTCAGTCTCCCCCATTCGCGGTGCCGGCGGTGCTCCCCGCCGGGAGCGCTTCGTCGTAGCAGGCAGCAATACGGGCAAGGACCGCTCGCTCGTCGAACTGTTCGAATGCCCGGTTCCGCGACGCTGCGCCCATTCGCTCGCGGAGTCCGGGGTTGGAAACCAAGTCCTCGATCGCTCTGCGCAGGGACGCAGGGGAACGCACGGGGACGACCACACCGTTGGTCCCGTCGTCGACCACCTGACGGCAGCCGCGGATGTTGGTGACCACGAGCGGCAGGCCACTGGCTGCAGCCTCCATCGCCGCCCTCGGAAAGCCTTCGCGATGCGACGCGAGAACAAAGACGTCGAGCGCGGCGTACACCTTCTCGATGTCGTTGCGGAATCCAGCAAGAACCACACCCCGGTCTGCAGCCCTGCGGAGTTGCTCGGCCGTGAGCGCATCCTGCTTCTCGGGGTCGGGCCCCCCGACCACGACGAGACGGGCACCTGCAAGTCCGTCCATCGCGTCGAAGAGTTCCGGGAAGCCCTTCTCCGCGACGAGGCGCCCCACGGAGCCCACCAGCACCTCGTTGGCCCCGATACCCCACTCGGCGCGCAACTGTTCGCGTGCGGCGGGATCTCGATGGGCGAAGCGGTCGAGTGCGACCCCACTTCCCAGAAGGTGCAGGTGCGAACGCGGCGCGAGCCGATACCTCCTCATCGTGTCGAGATCCTCGGGACTGTGCACCAACTCGGCATGCGAGCAATGACCACCGACGAACTCGGCCGAGTAGACGGCGAGACGTTTCCACCACGGATCGGTGCTCTGCGCGTACAGGCCGTGGACGGTGTTCACCACAACCGGAACACCGGCGAGACGACCCACGACCCGTCCGTACAGGGCCGGCTTCGGAGTATGGGTGTGCAACACATCGGGGCGCTCACGACGCACGATCCGCCAGAGGTCACGGGCGGTCCGCAGATCGGCTCGGAGGTCAAAGCGCCGGGTCGAGGACGGGAGCGCAAGGTGCCGCACCCCGCGTGCACGAATTGCGTCGACGTGTGGTCCCTCCGCACTCGCAGCCATCACCACCCACCCCCGGCGGACTGCGTCGTCGAGCACCGGGCCGAGCAAGAACTCGAGGCTGAGGTCCACGGTGGCGACATGCAGCACCCGCAGTGCTCGATCAGCCATGCGTATCAGTCCGGTGGTCGACGCTCTCCCGCGACTGGTCTGCGTCCGCACCGCTCGATGGTGCTGGCCGAAACTCGTCCATAGTTGTTTGTTCGTCACGGTTCACGCCGACCCCACCGAACACCACGCCGACCGTCCGCAGCAGGATCCGGAGGTCGAGCAGCGGTGACCGATGGTCCACGTACCAGCAGTCAAGATCGAAACGCTCGTCCCACCCGAGGTGGTTCCGGCCGTGAACAACGGCCCAGCCGGTGAGGCCGGGGCGCACTGCGAGACGGCGCGCCTGAGCGGGCGTGTACCGCGCTACATACGTGATCGGCAACGGGCGCGGCCCCACGAGACTCATGTCGCCGCGCAGCACGTTGATGAGCGAGGGGAGCTCGTCGAGGCTCGTTCGACGGAGGACCCGTCCGATCCGAGTGATCCGGTCCATGTCGTGCAGCGGGTTCAACTCATCACTGCCGGCGTGACGCATCGTCCGGAACTTGAGCAGCCCGAACGGCACGGCGTCCCTACCGGCACGCTGCTGCACGAAGAACACGGGCGAACCCATCGACAGCCGCACCACGACGGCAATCACGGCCATCACGGGAGCAAGGACCACCAGCGCCACAGCGCTGGTGCACAGGTCGACCGCCCGCTTCATCAGGCAAACACCTCTGCGAAACGGTGCGCGAGGTCGATGATCTCGTTCGCTATGCGTTCCTGCTCGCGACGAGGCCGTCGGTACGGATCGGCGACGTCGAGGTGATCGTCGGCGCGCAGGATGTCGATGCTCCGCTGGCTACCGACGAACCGGGCGCGAAGATCCTCGGGCGACTCCGCCGGACCCAGCCCGAGCGATTCGAGCCTCGTGACTGCACTGCGAAGGGTCACGAGCCTGCCGAGCAGAGTGGGCCTCGTCAGTGCGAGGCGACGCAGGTGATCGGCGGTCATACCGATGACGAGGTCAGCGTCCTCGAGGTCAGCCTCGGACGACCGGTGCGAACGCAGGTCGAAGCCGAGTGACCCTGCCACCTCGCACCAGTCCGCGGGCGGGACGCTCCCTGGTCGCACCGAGACGCCCGTGGAGCGAACCTGCACCTGAGCCCGACCGGCGGCGGCGGCCCGGAGCGCATGCTCGGCCAGGGGTGAGCGACAGAGATTCGCCGTACAGACGGTGACGAGACGGATCACGCCCGACATGCTCCGCCAGGTTGACCCGAATGAACCACGTACGGGCGTACTCGCCCACGTTCAGGAGGCACCGACCCACCGCTCACTGTGGCTAGGCTAGTTGCCACCTTCCGCGCGAAACCGCGCAAGGATCTTGACGATGTCCCGAGCCCGCAGCACCCCGAACCCCGTGCCGCTCGTACGACGGCTCGGGCAGGCGGTCGTCGACCTCCTGATCTGGTGCATTGCGGGCGCCGGGGTGGTCCTCGGGGTGACACTGCTCTCCGGATACGGCGACCGCACGTCGCTCGATGCGTCGGACACCACGGTGATTGCGGCAGCCCACGCACTCGTCCAGGTCGTGTCGGCGTACGCACTGGGCCTGTATCAGGGACGATTCTGGTACGGGAGCTCCCGGGAGACGGTCCGGGTGTACTGGGCCGCCGCCGTGTCCACCGCGGTATCGCAAGGGATCTCGGGTGCGCTGGGTGCTGGCCTTGCGGGTGCCGTGACCAGCCTGCTCGTCGCCCCGCTCGGCCTCGGGCTGTCCCAGATCCCACGTGTGGCGCACTGGTGGCGCCGGCGACGCTTTGAGCGCCCCTCCAACCCGTCGGCACGACGCCTCATCGTGTTCGGCGCCGGCGACGGCGGCGAACTCGCGATGCGGGCCCTGACCCGAGCGCGAACGGTTCGCTTCGTGCCCGTTGCGCTCCTCGACGACGACCCACGGCTGCGCCGCCTGGAGATCGAACGGGTCCCGGTCCGCGGCGACCGTCGTGATCTTGCGCGCGTCGCTGTCGAGACGAACGCTGACTCGCTGCTCATCGCTATTCCCAGCGCAACGAGCGACACGATCCGGGTGCTGACACATCTGGGTCGGGCCGCGGGCCTCGACGTGTACATCCTCCCGGGGGTCGACGAACTCTTCGGCGCGATCGGCCCGAGCGATATCCGGCCGGTCTCCGACCTCGACCTGCTCGGCCGTCAGCCCGTCGAGATCGAGATCGACACGATTGCCGAATTCGTCACGGGGCGACGCGTGCTCGTGACCGGTGCAGGTGGGTCGATCGGCTCGGAGTTATGCCGACAGGTGCAGCGCTTCGCCCCGGCCGCGCTCCACATGCTCGACTGCGACGACAGCGGCCTTCACGGGGTCGAACTCTCCATCGAGGGACGCGCGCTCCTCACCGACGACCGGCTCGTCCTTGCCGACATCCGCGACCGGGAATGCATGGGCGAGTTGTTCTCCCAGCTGCGCCCCGAGGTCGTCTTTCATGCCGCGGCGCTCAAGCACCTGACCCTCCTCGAGCGTTTTCCTGCGGAGGCATGGAAGACGAACGTGCTCGGCACGCAGAATGTTCTCGACGCGGCGGTGGACGCCGGTGTGGAGCACTTCGTCAACATCTCCACCGACAAAGCAGCTAACCCCACCAGCGTCCTCGGCTGGTCGAAGCGGATCACGGAGCGACAGACCGCCGACGCCGCCCACCGAACCGGGCGTCACTACGTGTCGGTCCGCTTCGGGAATGTCCTGGGGTCTCGAGGCTCGGTGCTCGAGACCTTTGAGACCCAGATCAAGGCGGGCGGTCCGCTCACGGTCACGGATCCGGAGGCCACACGCTTCTTCATGACGGTGACCGAGGCCGTCCGCCTCACCATGAATGCGGCTGCGATCGGTAGAGGCGGTCAGGTCATGGTGCTCGACATGGGCCAACCAGTCCGGATCCTCGATGTTGCGCAGCGACTCGCCGACGCCGCCCCACGACCGATCACCATCGAGTTCACCGGCCTGCGTGACGGGGAGAAACTCCACGAGGCGCTCTTCTCACACCACGAGGCGGGCGAACGCTCGAGCCACCCGAAGATCACTCACGTCGGTGTCGAGCCTCTCCGTCTCGAGACCCTCGCTACCCGGTCCCCAGACAGCATCACCGCCCGGGACCTCGAGCAGATAGCGCTCCTGGGGGCCGAGGCGACGCCGGGAACAAGGGCACCCGCACCCAATCTCTGAGGGTCCGCCGCCAGAACGCCCGGCGCCAAGGCGGCGCTTGACCCACCGAGGGGCGAGTAGCCGATGGCTACTGCGTAAAGGTGGGCTTGATGCCCCGTTGCGCCACCAGCGCCAGGAGACGCTCGTGCTCGGCGGCATCGACCGGTCGGGACTCATCGACCAACATCACCGGGATGTTGTCACGAACCGGGTACGCCACGCGCAGGCGGGGGTTGTACAGCAGATCCTCGTCGGCAAGGAACAGCAAAGGCCCTTTGTCCTGCGGAC
>JAULYZ010000011.1:0-78515 GCA_032117595.1 Acidimicrobiia bacterium
TCCTCGCCGTGTTCGAACAGATCATCGATACGACGGTGTCCCGGCGAAGAGAGCGCGATCAGGGCGTGCTTTCGCTCTTCGACGAACTCGGCGACACCGACGAGCCGGTCTTCGACCAGAGGATCGCGATTCCCGATCTCGACTTCGACAAGTCGGTGAAGCTGAAGTTCGAGAAGGAAATGCTCGGGCTCTATGTCTCGGATCACCCGCTCTTCGGCGTCGAGGGCATCCTGCGCCGGCGAAGCGACTGTGCGGTCAGTGACCTCCTCCACCGCGATGACGGTGGCTTCCTGTCGGTCGGTGGGCTGATCACCGGGCTCAACCGCAAGTTCACCAAGCGCGGTGACCAGATGGCGATCTTCGTCCTCGAGGACCTGCAGGACTCCATTGAGGTGACGGTCTTTTCCCGCACGATGCTCGAGCACGGGCACAAGCTGGCCAACGATGCCATCGTGGTCGTGCGGGGCCGGCTCGACCGTCGGGACGACGTCCCGAAACTGCTCGCCCAGGACATCTCGGTGGTCGATGTCGGCGCCCTCGGGTCGAACCCGACACTGCGCCTGCGCCTGCCAGCGGGTGCGCTCGACGAGCGGCGGATCGAGCGCCTGAAGGCGATCCTCAGCGAGTTCCCCGGTGAGTCACCGGTGCTGCTCGACATCGGCGACAACAAGGTGGTTCGCCTCAACGACGAGTTCCGGGTCGATGTCGACAAGGCGGTGGGCGAGCTCCGGGTGGCCTTCGGCCACGACGCAATCGTGCTCTAGCAGTACCCCTCGGGCCCGCCCGACCCCCCGGATGCGGGGCGGTGTTGGGGGGCGAACGGGCTTGGGTGGCAGAATGGGGGAGTTGTAATGGGGGTCCGGGGCCGCCGGCAGACGACGAGGAGGTTGAGTGCACGATGGCCGTGAGCATCGAGACGCGTGACTGCGTTGCGCTGACCGACTCAGACCTCGACGAAATGGCCTCGATGGGTGCCGCCTTCGGGATCGGCCAGCTGTCCAAGGCCAAGGAGGATTGGGTCCTGTGCACCCGTGCTCGGGTCGACGCCAAGCTCAACGGAATGATGTTCTCCACCCTGGAGCGCATCGGGGGCACCCCGTGCGTGCTCATCGGGCTCCTCTCGGTGAAGCGTGGGGCCAAACGTGATGCCGTTCTCAAGGCGCTGATGGCGGAGGCCTTCCACCGGGCACTCATGGCCTTTCCTGACGAGGATGTCGTGGTGGGCACCCGGATGGTGCTGCCCGACGCCCTCGATGCCTTCAAGCCCCTCACCGGCCTCATCCCGCGCCCTGCCCACCGGGCCGTGGGCGAGGAGCGTGCGTGGGGTCGTCGACTGGCCAAGCGCTTCGGGGTCGACAGCACCTACGACGAGCAATCGTTCGTGGTGAAGAGCGGAGGTCAAAGCGGCTTCCTCGACCACGAGTCGCTGAAGCCCGAGAAGATCGCCGCCGATGTACGCGGGCTGTTTGCCGGGGTCAAGGCCGACAAGGGGGGCGCGCTCATCGCGTACGGCTGGACGATGGCCGAAGACCTCGTGAAGCTCGGGAAGCGCTGAGCACGTCGGACTCCTTCGGCTCGGTCGTCCGTCGACGGCGGATGACCCGGGACTTCGACGGGGAGCGCGCAGTTCCCGACGACGTCATCCGCGATCTGGTCGATCTGGCCCGTCGGGCGCCGAGTGCGGGCAAGACACAGGGCTGGCACCTCGTGGTGCTGAGCGGCACCGAGACGTCGAGGTTCTGGGACGTCACCCTCCCGGCCGACCGTCGGGCCGGGTTCGCGTTCCCCGGCCTGCTCCGCGCTCCGGTGATCCTGCTGCCCCTCGCCGATCCCCAGGCCTACCTCGAGCGGTACAGCGAGGCCGACAAGGCTGCGACCGGATGGGGCGAGGACCTCGATCGCTGGTCGGCCCCGTACTGGACCATCGACGCCTCGATGGCGGTGATGACGCTGCTCCTCGCGGCCGAGGACGCCGGACTCGGCGCGCTGCTGTTCGCCGTGAGCCGGGACCCGGACCTGCTGCGACGCTCTCTCGGCGTGCCCGAACACCTCCAGTTGCTGGGTGCGATCGCCCTCGGATGGCCGAGTGGATCGCCGGGGCGTGCAGGCCGCTCCGCCCAACGGCCCCGGAGGTCTGCTGAGGAGATCCTCCACTGGGGGTCGTGGTGAGCGACGAGGCGGTCTCACCGGATCCGACTGCGAGGCCGGTCGTCGCGCAGCGGAGGTGGGGTGTGCTCCTGCTCGGGGTGCTCGCCGTGGTGGTGATCGGGGTGGTGGTCGCTGCGCGCGGGGTCATCGAGGCGCACCGCGAACGCTCGAACCCATCGGGTCGCGCACCGAGTTCGCTCGACGACGACCTCCGGCGGTTGATCGGCGCCGAATCCGACGGCGACGCGCTGTGGGACTCCGGGGTCGGGCGCCCGTTCGGGGTGTACCTCGAGGATCGGATCGCCGGCGACCCCACTCGTCTGTACGAGTTGAACCTCTTCCCGAACTACGCGTTCGCGAGCGCGCAGGACGCTGCTGATCCGGCGATGGTCTCGCACTACGAGTGGCGGCGCGGCTCACTCGTCGCGGCCCGGGTGGGCCTCGTGCACTCCTCGGGACCACCGACGTTCACCACTGATGACGTGCCGTGGGATGTGTTGCCTGCCCTCGTCGACGACGCCACCGAGCGGCTCGGGGTCACCGACCCGAACGCCCGGTACGTGCAGATCGACAACGGGCTGTACGGAACCGGCGGCATGACGCTGCGGGTGTATGTCACCGGCGATCAGAGTCGTGGTGGCCATGTGGTGGCCGACGCAACGGGCACGATCATCAACGTCGTCGTCGATTGACGGAATCGGCGAGAAGCCGCCGGTCCCGCTCGTAGGAGAGCACGGTGAGGGCCTCGTCGGGGCGCATCCAGTGGCGAGCGGAGATCTCGCGTCCGTCGGGCTCTTCGTGGCGGTCGGCCGTCCACTCCATGTCCCAGAACACCACGTACTTGTCGCGATCGCCCACCCGGTACGTCATGAGCCCGGCCACTGCGGTGGGTGAGGCGTCGACACCGAGTTCCTCGGCGACCTCTCGCACTGCGCAGTCGATGAGCCGCTCGCCGGGGTCGAGTTTGCCCTTCGGGAGCGAGACATCGCCGCCGTAGCGGATCCGCTCCACCACCCCCACGTGGTCGACGCCGTCGATGCGCCGCCACACGATGCCCCCGGCGGCAAGGATGTCGGGAAGGCTCATCGCTGGCGGAGCGCGCTGCGCAGTTCGTCGAGGGAGTACGACGGAGCGAGGCAGGCGTTGCCTCGGCACACGTACGCCGCGCCCGCCGCTCGCCCCTCCCAGAGCGGTGAGTCGTACGGTTCGCCCCAGGCCAGCACTGCGTCGGGCAGGTACGAGCGCTGCACCTCGCGAACGAACTCGGGGTGGTGGCCGACCACGGCGATCTCGGTGGTGCCGCCGGCGCGCAGGGCGACCGCTGCGAGGAAATGGGCGAACCCGAGTGGGGCGGAGGCCGCTTGGTCGGCGAGGAGAAGAAGGATGCGATCGGCGTGGTTGGAGTAGCGCGTCTCGCCGGTGAGCGCCGCAAGGCGATACAGCGCGCTCGCCGACGCAGCGTTGGCGGAGGGGAGTGCATTGTCGACGATGTCCTTCTGGCGCACGACGAGGGCCTCCGCGTCGTCGGCGGTGGTGAACACGCCTCCGCGCTCGGGGTCCCAGAAGTGGTCGAGGAGCGTGTCGGCACAGGAAGAGGCCTCGGCGATCCAGCGAGCCTGACCGGACGCCTCGGCGAGGCGGGTGAAGGCATCAACGAGCGCTGCGTGGTCGGCGGCGACTGCGTCGTGCTGAGCGCCGGTGCTCGACTGCCAAGAACGCATCCAGCGCCCGTCACTGCGCCGGAGGTTGACGAGGAGGAACTCTGCGGCCTCGGTGGCGGCACCCAACCAGTCGAGCCGTCCGAGCGCGCCAGCGGCCTCGGCGAGCGAACTGACGAACAGCGCGTTCCACTCGGTGAGGACCTTGTCGTCGCGACCCGGTCTCGGGCGTCGGCTGCGCGCATCGAACAACTGACGGCGGGCCTCGTCGAGCGCTTCGGATCGTTGTAGTTGACCCCGTGCGTGCAGGCGGTTCGGGATGTTTCGGCCCTCGAAGTTGCCGGACTCGGTGATGCCGAACCACCCGAGTGCAGCTTCAGCGGCGTCGGCGCCGAGGGCGCTGTGCACCTCGCCGGGCGTCCAGACGTAGAAGGCGCCCTCCTCGACGTGGCCACCCTCACCGGCACTGTCTGCATCCTCGGAGGAGCAGAGGCCGCCGCCGGGCAGGCGCAGGTCGCGCAGCACGTACTCGACGGTCTCGGTCGCAACCTGCGCCCACGTGCCGTTGCCGAGCAACTGCCAGCCGTGCACGTAGGCGCGAAGGAGCATCGCCTGGTCGTAGAGCATCTTCTCGAAGTGGGGCACGAGCCAACGTTGGTCGGTGGAGTAACGCGCGAAACCGCCGCCGAGGTGGTCGTACATGCCGCCGCTCGACATGGCGTCGAGGGTGGTGCGTACCACGGTCTCGAGTTGGGGAGCCTTGGTGGAGTCGAGTGCCCGCATGACGAGCTCGAGGTTCATCGTGGAGGGGAACTTGGGCTCGGTGCCGAATCCGCCCCACGCCGGGTCGTAGAGACGCGCGAGTTGTTCGAGTGCATGCTGCAGCAGGGCGGCACCGGGGGCCGACCGCGCTGGTTCGAGGCGAGTGGTTCGGGCCATCGCCTCGACGAGAGCCTGTGCCGTCTCGTCGAGCTCCTTGCGCTGGTTGCGCCAGGCCTCATCGACGGAGCGGAGCACCTTGAGGAAGGCGGGCTTCGGGAAGTAGGTGCCGCCGAAGAACGGTTCACCCGATGGGGTGAGGAACATGGTCATCGGCCAGCCGCCGCGACGCGTCAGCGCCTGGAGTGCGTCCATGTAGAGCGCGTCGACGTCGGGGCGTTCCTCGCGATCCACCTTGACGTTGACGAAGAGGCCATTCATCACGGCGGCGACCTCGTCGTCCTCGAAGCACTCGTGCGCCATGACATGGCACCAGTGGCAACTCGAGTACCCGACCGAGAGCAGGATCGGCACGCCACGCCGCTGTGCGTCCGCGAACGCCTCGGGACCCCAGGGGTACCACTCGACGGGGTTGTCGCGGTGTTGACGCAGATAGGGACTGCTCGCGTTCGCAAGACGGTTCCCAGCGGTCATGCGGCCACGGTAGCGATCCGGGGGCAACCCGCGAGGACCGGGCCGCTACTGTCGTGCGATGGACATCAGGCTCGACGGCAAGGTGGCACTCGTCACCGGCGCCTCCAAGGGAATCGGCCGCTCGATCGCAGAGCACATGGCCGCGAGCGGGGCGAGGGTGATGCTCGTCTCGCGCAAGCAGGACCAACTGGACGAGGCGGCTGCATCGATGCCCGGTGAGGTGGCGACGTTCGCTGCGAACACCGGCGATGTGGAGGCCGGTCGCGCGTGTGTGGCAGCCACCATCGAACGATTCGGCTCGCTCGACATCCTCGTGAACAACGCAGCCACCAACCCGTATTACGGGCCGCTCATGGGCGTCGACGAGGGCCGTTGGGACAAGACGTTTCAGGTGAACATCCGTGGTCCGCTCTTTTGGACCAAGGCGGCCTACGAGTCGGCCTTCCGTGAGCGTCCCGGCGTGGTGCTGAACATCTCGTCGGTGGGCGGTGTTCGCGGCGGCGGCGCACTCGGTGTGTACAACATCACCAAGGCCGCCCTGGTGATGTTCACACGCCAGCTCGCCAGTGAGATCGGGCCCACCCGCGTGGTGGGGCTCGCCCCCGGTCTGGTCGACACCGACTTTGCGGGCGTGCTCGTGCAGAACTTCGGCGACTCGATCGCAAGCCGGAACCCCACCAAGCGTCTCGGCCAGCCCGACGACATCGGGGCATTCGCAACGTTCCTGTGCTCCGACGCTGCGTCGTGGATCACCGGCGACACCTTTGTCATCGATGGTGGGGCCGGGGTGATGGTGAACGACTGACAGCTGGGTCAGTCGCTGCGCCGGCTGGTGAGCGCTGCCACGAGGTCGGCGCGCCGGATCTTGCCGAGCGCAGTGCGTGGGATGGCGTCGACGAGCTCGAGCTGGCGTGGTGCACAGTAGGCGGGGAGCGTGTCTTTGACGGTGTCCCGAAGGCTCTCGAGCGTGGGTGAGGCACCGTCGCGCGGGATCACCACGGCAACGACTCGCTGGCCCCATTCGGGGTCGTCGAGGCCCACGATCGCCACCTCGGCGATCGAGGGATGCTGGGAGAGAACGTGCTCCACGGCATCGGGCCACACCTTCTCGCCGCCGGTGTTGATCATGTCGCCGCGCCGTCCGTGAACGACCAGCCGACGTTCCTCGCCGCTCCCGGTCCACTCGCCCACGTCTCCGGTCGCAAACCATCCGTCGTGGTCCTTCGGGTCCACGCCGTTGCGATAGGTGCGCAGCAGCATCGGGCCGCGTAGCGAGATGATGCCGTCGTGGTCGATCCGCACCTCGACGCCGTCGAGTGGACGTCCGCTGTAGACCACACCACTGCCGGTCTCGGTCATGCCGTAGGTGGTGAGCACGTTCTCGGGCAGGTTCTTGGGTGCGCTCGCCCCTCCTACGAGCAGCACCCGGAATCTGCGGGCGTCGAGTCGGGCGAGTGCTGTCGGCACGAGGCTCGCCAGCGTGGCACCCGACGACATTGCTGCAGCCGGGTCGAAGCCCGCCAGCACGGTGAGCCGCGTGCCGAGGTGAAGCGCGCGCGTGATGACCGACAGTCCGCCCACGTGCGCAATCGGCAGACAGGCGAGCCAGTGATCGTCGTCGCGCACACCGATGCGCCGTGAGGTGGCATCGGCCGAGGCGCGGACTGCAGCGTGGGTGAGCACCACACCCTTGGGCTCCCCGGAGGTCCCGCTCGTTGCGATGACCAAGGCGTCGTCGTCGTCGATCGGCACGGCATGGTCGAGCGGAGAGTCGCCCTGCTCGTTGCGCACGATCGCCGGCGACACGGCTCTCAGGGTCCGTTCGGCGGCTGCTCGGGGAAGACGCTGGTCGAGGACGAAGGCGGCGTCGCCATCGTCCCAGACCCGTCGCAGCGCATCGACGAAGTTCGGCCCACCGGGCAGATCGAGCGCGACGAGACGGTGCACCACCACAACCTAGGTCGTGTCCCCGCCCCGGTTGCGTCCGGCCCCGTTCGCGGTCCTCGAGGTACGCAGTCGATGCCCGGAGTCGATGCCCGCAGTTGGTTGGAGTCCTCGGCCATCATGCTCGACGGTTTGTGCTGCCCCGCCCCGTAGCGTCGGGGTCGTGAATCCGTGGATCCTGGGTGCCCGGCCCCGCACGCTCCCGGCTGCCGTGGTGCCAGTGGGGGTCGGCCTTGCCGCCTGTGTGGGAGTCGGCGGTGCTGCGTGGTGGCGTGCGTCGCTTGCGCTGGTGGTGTCGCTCGCACTCCAGATCGGTGTGAACTACGCAAACGACTACAGCGACGGAATCCGCGGGACCGATGATGTGCGGGTTGGTCCTGCCCGTCTCGTGGGGGGCGGCATCAAACCGGCCGCATCGGTGCGGCGGGCCGCCTTCGCATCGTTCGGGGTGGCACTCGCAGCCGGCGCGGTGCTCGTGGTGCTTGCGGGTTGGCAACTCGTGTTCGTGGGTGTCGCTGCGGTGGCAGCCGGTTGGTTCTACACGGGCGGCCCGCGCCCCTACGGATACCTCGGCCTCGGCGAGGTGTTCGTGTTCGTCTTCTTCGGGCTCGTGGCAACCGCCGGAACCACCTACGTCGTGGTCGAGCAGCTTCCCTCGCTCGCGATCGTGGCCGGTTGCGGTACCGGGGCGCTGGCCTGTGCCCTGCTCGTGGTGAACAACCTGCGCGACATTCCCACCGACTCGTTGAGCGGCAAGAAGACGCTTGCAGTCCGGCTGGGCGATCGCAGGACGCGTTGGTTCTACGTGTTGCTGTTGGACGCCGCGTTCGTGATGGTGGTGGTGTGTACGGCGCAGCGCTCGTGGGCGCTGCTCGGCCTCGTGGCGATCCCGCTCGCTGTGCCGCCGCTGCGCTCCGTGCTCGGGGGTGCGACCGGCCCCCGGCTCATCGGCGCCCTGGGGTCGACGGGCCGTCTGCAGATGGCGTACGGGCTCGCACTCGGGGTGGGGTTGGCGCTCGGCGGCTAGTTGCTGCTGGTTCGCTCGAGCCAACCCGTCACGGTGTCCGTGAAGTCACCGGGTCGCTCGAGGTGTACGGCGTGGCCGGCGCTCGGGACGAGAACACGTTCTGCGTTGGGTCCGATGGCGGTGGCCATCTGCCCGGCGATCGAGGCGAACTTGGTGTCGAGCGACCCGGCGACGAGCAGCACCGGCATGGCGAGCTCGACGAGCCGCGGCCACAGGTCGTCCTGCTGACCGGTTCCCGTTCGGCGGAGCGATCGCGCAAGTCCGGACACGGTGTTGCGGAGGCGATCCTCGAGACCGGCGGCACCGGGGTCGAGATGGGCGAACAGTGGGTTGGCGAGCCACCGTTCCAGGAACCGCTCGAGGCCCTCTCGCTCGAGGAACTGGGCGAGTTCTTCGTCGCCGGCCCGGCGGGAGTCGCGCTCGGCCACCGACCGGAGGCCGGGCGTTGCGCCGATGAGGATGAGGCGACGAACCGCCTTCGGGTGAGCGAGTGCGGCGTGCAGGGCAATGCGGGCGCCCATGGAGTACCCGATGTACGTGGCCTCACCGCCGGTCTCCACGAGCAGGTCAGCTGCCCCCCAGAGATCGGCATCGAGCTCGCCCGATGCGCCGTGTCCCGGCGCATCCACTGCAACGACCTCGAAGCGCCCTGCAAGATGGTCGGCAATCGACGACCACGATCGCGAGGTCTGGGTGAAGCCGTGCAACAGGACCAAGCGGGGTCCGGATCCGGATCGGGTGCTTGCGAGCGGCACTCAGACCTCGCAGGCGTCGTCGTTGCAGGCAGCATCTGCCTCGGTTGATCCGGTTGACTCCGCTGCCGTGAGCGTCTCGACCCGGCGCAACACGGTGAGGAAGACCTCAGGATCCTGCGCGCCGGGAACGGTCCACTTCCCGTCGAAGACGAACGTGGGCACGGCCGTGATGCCCAGATCGTGCGCCTCGTCGAGTTGGGCGTCGACCTCGGCGCGGCCGAGGTCGCCGTGGAGTACGGCAGCGACGGTGTCGGGGTCCAGGCCTGCGTCGAGCGCGATCTGCTCGAGGGTGTCGGGGTCACCGATCGTGTCGCCGTCGACGAAGTAGGCGCGCAGGAGACGTTCCTTGAGGTCCGATTGCAGCCCGGCGGCACCGGTGTGCTCCGCAGCCCACAGCAGCCGGTGGGCGAGAAGGGTGTTCGAGCGCAGCGCCCGGTCGAGATGAAAGTCGAGGCCATCGGCAGCGGCGACGCCGGTGAGGTGCTCGATGATCTGGTCGGCGCGTTCCCAGCCACCGAACTTGCGTGCGTAGGCCTCACGGACGGGCATCGATGCCCCGGGGGGAGCGGTGGGATCGAGTTGATAGGGCCGGTACACGATGTCGACGGTGTCGGCATGCTCGTAGCCTGCTAGTGCCTGCTCGAACCGGCGCTTCCCGATGTAGCACCACGGGCACACCACATCGGACCAGATCTCCACGCGCATACCCGCAACGATACGACCGCCATGCCCATCACCGCCGCCGCAACCTTCTGTTCCACTCTGGTGGACGAATGGGTCGCGGCCGGGTTGACGGCGGCGATGATTGCCCCCGGGTCCCGGTCGACGCCGATGGCACTCGCACTCGCCGCTCACCCCTCGGTGTCGGTGCAGATCTTTCACGACGAGCGCTCCGCCGGTTTCGCCGCCCTCGGGTGGGGGCTCGCGACGGGCCGTCCGGCTGCGGTCCTGTGTTCATCGGGTACCGCTGCAACCCATTTCCATGCAGCGGTCGTCGAGGCCGACCTCTCAGGAATACCGATGCTCGTGCTCACCGCCGACCGTCCGCCCGAGCTCGTCGACGTCGCTGCTGCGCAGACCATCGACCAGACCCATCTGTTCGGGCGAGCGGTCCGGTGGTTCCATGCCCCCGGGGTCCCTGACGAGCGTCAGTCCCGTACGTGGCGATCACTCGCGCGGCGTGCCTACCGGGCAAGTGTCGATGTGTGGCCGGGCCCGGTGCACCTGAACCTCGCCTTCCGCGAGCCATTGGTCGGTGATGCGGGCGACCTTCCCCCCGGACGCGGTACGGGGGTCTCGGTGTCGCGTCCAGCGCTGGACCCCGACGGACTTGCGGCGGTCCTGCCCCTGCTCGAGCAGCAGCGTGGCGTCATCGTGGCGGGCTCGGGTGCAGCGCTCGATGCACGCGACGCGACAGCGATAGCGGCGCTGGCGTCGGCGACGGGTTGGCCCGTGCTCGCGGACCCGAGATCCGGGTGCAGGCACCTCGCGCAGGCCGTCGGCTCGGCTGATGCGCTGCTCCGCCACGAACGGTTCGCCTCCGACCACACGCCCACCGCCGTTCTGCACATCGGCGAGCCATGGGCATCGCGCATCGTGAACGAGTGGCTCCACGCATCGGGTGCGCAACACGTCCATCTCAGCGCGTCCCCGCGGGTGGTCGACCCCGGTCACGTTGTCGAGCGCTGGATCACGGGGTCGGTCGCCGGAACCTGTTCGTGGTTCGCCGAACGACTCCGTGGTGCCACCGGAACGACGTGGTCAGCACGGTGGCAGCACGCCGAGGCACGCGCACAGGCGGCGTTCCATGCGTGTTTCGCTGGCGCCGAGTCACTGACCGAACCGCTCGTGGCCCGCACCGTGGTCGACGCCCTCGGTGCCGAGGGTTATCCGAAGAACCTCGTCGTGTCGTCTTCGATGCCCATCCGCGACGTGGAGTGGTACACGTCGCCGGCCGCCGACACGCGGCTCTACTCCAACCGCGGGGCCAACGGCATCGACGGCGTGCTGGCAACAGCGATCGGCGTGGGTGCTGCGTCGGGCCCTACGGCGGTGCTGATCGGCGACGTCGCCTTCCTCCACGACGCATCATCGCTGACGGCGCTCAGCCGTCGGGGCACCGACGTGAGGATCGTCGTCGTCGACAACGACGGTGGAGGGATCTTCTCGTTCCTGCCCCAGGCATCGTCAGTCGACCCGGAGCGATTCGAGGCGCTCTACGGGACCCCCCACGGCACGGATCTGCCTGCTCTCGCCCGGGCGCACGACCTGCGCGTCACGGTGGCGTCGGGCCGGGGCGATCTGCTCGCTGCGCTCGCCGAACCGGGCCCGTCTGTCGTGGTCGTGCACTCCGACCGTGCCGCCAACGTGGTTGAGCACCGCCGGCTCCACGAAGCGGTGCACCGCGCACTCGACTGAGCCGTCAGTCGTGCCGAGGCTCAGGCCGACGCGGATCCGGCGTAACGACGGCGAACGGCGTGGGCGAAGTCACGGGCAAGCGCCGGAGACTCGACATTGTCCGGGGTGTGGATGAACACGTAGGGATCGAGGCCAGTGCTCATCCACCTGATGCAGACGTCGATCCACGGTTCCCAGTACGGGGGATTGGCGGCTGGGTCAACCTGGCCGATGAAGCGAATCACGGGGTTCGCCGATGTCGCGACCGGACGCACCGGGAGGTTCGGTTTGCTGCGGATCTCGTCGATTTCCTCAGGTGTGTTCTGTGGGCCCGAATGAACACAGCGCGCATCCATGATCACCCGGTTGACACCGTGCTCGCGCAGCAACCCGTCGAGTTCGCGCTCGTGGGCCCCGCCCGCGAAGAAGTCGCGGTGTCGCACCTCGACGCCCCACGGGAACTCACGGGGAAGGGGCTGCAGGAACGCCCGGAGCGCGGGAAGGTCACCCGGGCGGAACGAGGGCGGCAACTGGGCAAAGGTCGGACCGAGTCGTTCGCCCAGGGGTTCGATGCGCTCGAGGAATGCGCGGACCTCGTCAGCGCACTCCCGGAGACGTAACTCATGGGTGATGCGACGCGGGAACTTGAGGACGAACCGGAACTCGGGTGAGGTTTCCTCGACCCAACGGGCAACGGTGCGCTCGGCGGGTACTGCGTAGAACGTGGTGTTGCCCTCCACCGCCGGGAGGATCCGGCTGTAGGCGGGGAGCATCTGCTGAGGGGTTGTCGCCGAGGGCAGGAAGCGGCCGACCCACGGCCGGTGGCCCCACAACGCGCAGCCCGTCCGGAGTGTTCCGGGCCGGGTTGTTCCGGGCGGGGTTGGCCCGGGCTGCGGCGTTTCGTGCGGGCCGACGCTCTCCACCTCGCGATGATGGCCGGTGTCGTCGGTGACGGCAGAATGCCCGACGTGACCACACCACCCACCGGCGCACAGGCCGATCGACTCGAGCCCGGACAGCGGATCCTCTTCGGCGGGAACAGGTGGGCCACGGTGGGGGAGGAACTCGCCAGCGCCTTTCGACCCGGGGACCGGATCGTGGTGGTGCAGGAGACCGGTGACCTGCTCCACGTCCCCGCCGCCGAGTACGGGCTCGCAGAGCGCGCTGTCGACCGTGCGCACCGGGCATTCGGCGCACTCGGTGGGGTCGACGACGCAGCGATCAGCGCGTTCTTCGATGCGTTTGCGGGTCGCCTCGCCGATGATGCTTCGTTCGCCCCGATCGCCGCAGCGAACGAACGCGATGTGGCCGATGCCCGGTCGCGTGGGCGCTCGACGACACGCCTCGCGTTCAGCGAGTCGATGCGCGCAGGCATGGTGAGCGGGCTGCGCATGTGGCGCGACTACCCCGCGTCCCGTGACGCACTCGTCGAGCGTGTCGAGCACGACGGGTGGACTGCCGAGTTGCGACGGGCGCCGCTGGGCGTGATCGGCTTTGTGTTCGAGGGACGACCGAATGTGTTTGCCGACGCAACCGGTGTGCTCCGTACCGGCAACACCGTGGTGTTCCGAATTGGCAGCGATGCTCTCGGCACGGCGCGGGCGATCGTCGAGCACGCACTCGCCCCGGCGCTTGCTGCGGCAGGCCTACCCCCGGATTCGGCGGTGCTCCTCGACTCACCGAGCCGGGCGACGGGTTGGGCACTGTTCGACCAGCGGCGCCTCGCTCTCGCCGTAGCGCGCGGATCGGGCGAGGCGGTCGCCCAGCTCGGTGCCGTGGCCCGCCAGGCCGGTGTCCCCGTCAGCCTGCACGGCACCGGTGGTGGCTGGATCGTGGCGGGAGATCACGCCGATGCCGACGCCCTCGAGGCCGCCGTTCTCCACTCGCTCGACCGCAAGGTGTGCAACACGGTCAACGTCGTGTGTGTGACCGCTGCGCGAGCAGCCGATCTCGTGCCGGCAGTCCTGCGCGCATCGGATGCTGCCGGCGCGCGCCGGTCGACCGTCACCAAGCTCCATGTCACCGAGTCGGCTCGTTCGCACGTTCCCGCTGCGCTCTTCGCCAGCACCGTCGAGGTCCGCCGCGCCGACGGTATCCACCGCGAGCCCCATGCCGAGTTGATCCCGGAGAGCCGCCTGGGCACTGAGTGGGAGTGGGAAGAGACCCCCGAGGTCTCGCTCTGTGTCGTGCCGGACGTCGCCGGCGCCGTTGCGCTGTTCAACGAGTACAGCCCACGGCTCGTCGCCTCGCTCGTGTCGGTGTCGGAGGCGGAACAGCAGGCCTTCTGGGCATCGGTCGACGCACCGTTCGTGGGCAACGGATTCACGCGTTGGGTCGATGGTCAGTTCGCGCTCGACAAGCCCGAGTTGGGGCTCTCCAACTGGGAGAACGGTCGCCTCTTCGCCCGCAGCGGTGTGCTCGGCGGGGACTCGGCGTTCACGGTACGGATCCGTGCCGTGCAGCAACGCCCCGACATCCATCGCTGAGCCGAGCGCGTCGGCGCCCGTTACTCGACGAGGTCGCTCTCGGGCAGCGGCATGTGCGCAATGCCGGCCACGTAGCCGTCGAGATCGCCCTGCCACCCGTAGGTGCGCAGTTGCGCAAGCGAGCGGCGCGAGCCGAGCAGTCGGGTGAGTTCCCAGGTGCCGTTCGGCAGACCGCTCAGGTCGAGGCTCAAGCCGATGTCGCCAGTCCCACAGATCCACTCCTCGTCGTCGGCGACGAAGCGCGCTGCACCGAGACCCGCCTTCGGGAGATCACGGTCGAGGATCTGCTTGGCCTCGACGAGCATCGCAGCGCGCACCCCTCGGGTGCTGCGGTCGCCGACGATCCCGATGGCGCTGCACAGATCGTGCTCGTGCGCAATCACGTCGAGTACGAGCCCCGAGAATGCCCGCGGATGCCGTGCGATCAGGTCCTCGAAGCGCGGGGAGTACTCGTCCCACTCGTCGAGGATCGAACCGAGGGTGCGTCCGGCGCGCTGCTCCACGTGGCTGTCCACCCAGGCCTGCACATCGGGTCCGGGGTTCTTGCGCTCGACGAGGTCACGGGTGACGCCGGCGAGATGTGCAAGCAGACCGGTGACGGACCAGTCCGGGCATGCCGGAATCATGGTGGACGGGAGCGATTCCGACCGAGCGGCATCGTGCAGCGCCCACTCGATGATTCCCCGAATGCGATGGCGCGATTCGCCGTACTCAGCGCCGTACTCCTCCGGTGTCAGGTCAGCGTTGGGCATCGGTTCAACCCCCTGTGGTGGTAGGCGGTGAGAGTTGGGAAGCAAGCTCGACGAGGTAACTGCCCGGCCGTTCGGGGAACGCCACGATGCACACGTACTCGCGCTTCTTGGCGGGATCGCCGTTGTTGGTGAGCAGCAGCAGCGTGTTCCCCGACTCGTCGAGCGCATCGAGGAATCGGTCGTAGAAGGCAGCTTGATCGGTGGTGGCACCATCGGGTGTGCGTCGGCAGTTCTCCTCCGGGGTCGGCTGGTCGGCTCCCGGATTCCCCGGGTAGTCGAAGCGGGCGTACACCTCGGCGTTGTGCGTCGAGTCGCAGTCTCGCTTGCGGAGCGTCGAGTGAACGCTGCCCGACTGCGGTAGCGGTTCGGTCAGGACGATGCACTCGCCGCCTTTCGCCTTCGAGATCTTGAGCTTGGTGTCCTGCGATGCGAAGTACGCGAACCAGACGAGCCAGCCAACGACCGCAAGGGGAACCGTGACGGCGAGGGTCTTGCGGACACCCCAGAGTTGCGGTTGGTTGGTGCCCTCGGCCATGCGCAGCAAGGTAGTCGCAGCGGCTCGCTCCCCAGCGGTCGGCCCCGTCTGCGCCGTCCCGGCGTGCGAGCCCTAAGGTTGGGCGTCCACGTCTCCGAGGGGGAAACATGAGCGATACGCGTGACGGTGCCACCACGACCACCGACCAGGTGCTCGAGGGCCTCGATCTGACGGGTCTGCGGGTGGTCATCACCGGCGCCGCGACCGGACTCGGTCTCGAGAGCGCCCGGGCACTCACTGCGCACGGCGCAACGGTCGTGGCGCTCGCACGGAGTGCAGCGCGGGCGGAGGAGGGAGTTGACAAGGTACGAGCCCTTGTCCCGGGTGCGTCGATCACGCCGGGGGTGGTCGATCTCGGTGACTGCGCAAGCATCCGGCGCTTCGCCGAGTCATTCCTCGCGGAGCACGAGGCGATCGATGTGCTCATGAACAACGCAGGCGTGATGGCGTGCCCGCTCGGGCGGACCGCCGACGGCTTCGAGACCCAGTTCGGCACCAATCACCTTGGTCACTTCCTGCTGACGGCCCTGCTGATGCCGGCGGTACTGCGGGGGAACGCCCCGCGCGTCGTGACACTCACCTCTGCGGGCCACTCGCGCAGTGACGTGGACCTCGATGACCCGAACTTCGAGCGCAGCGAGTACCAGCCATGGGTTGCCTACGGTCGGTCGAAGACGGCGAACGCGTTGTTCGCCAGGGAACTGGCCACGCGCGCCGGAGCCCGCGGTGTGCTCTCGCTGTCGGTGCACCCGGGAGGGATCATCACCGAGCTCGGCCGTCACCTCAACGACGAACTGCTCGCCGACATGGCCCGCTTCGCCAAGGAGCGAGCGGCAAAGGCCGGCGTTCAGAGCGGCGGCATGAAGCTGAAGTCGGTGGAGGCGGGAACTGCCACGCAGGTCTGGGCATGCGTCGCCCCCGAGCTCACTGCACACAATGGGGCGTACCTCGCCGATTGCGGGGTGGGAGTCCTCAACGGGGATCCGGGTCGCAACGGCTTCCTGCCGTACCTGCTCGACGACGCGAAGGCAGCAGCGCTCTGGGAACTCAGCGAGCGACTCGTCGGTACCCGCTTCAGCGTCTGAGCGGGTCGACCTTCGGCATCCCGGCGTCCGTGTCCCGGCCGAGCCCGGGACTACGCTGCGAACTGTTCGTTGCAGCCTTGGGGGGTTGGGGATGAAGTTCGGGATCTTCTACGAGTTGCAGTTGCCGCGCCCGTGGACCGTCGACGACGAGTACGAGCTGTTCAACAACGCGCTCGACCAGATCGAGCTCGCTGATCGACTCGGCTACGACTACGCATGGGAGGTCGAGCACCACTTCCTCGAGGAGTACAGCCACTCCTCGGCTCCGGAGGTGTTCCTCGGTGCAGCCAGTCAACGAACCAAGAACATCCGACTCGGCCACGGCATCATCCAGCTGCCCACCAACCACCCTGCGCGCGTCGCCGAACGGGTCAGCACCCTCGACCTGATCAGTCGGGGTCGCGTGGAACTCGGTGTGGGGGAGGGCAGCACGGTCACCGAACTCCACCCCTTCGACCGGCGTTTCCGTGAGAAGCGCGAGGTGTGGGAGGACGCCATGCGCTGTCTCATGCCGATGTTCACCCAGGAATCAGTCGAGTACGAGGGGCCGTACTACCGGTTCCCGGCGCGCAACGTTCTCCCGAAGCCTTACCAGAAGCCGCACCCGCCGCTGTGGGTGGCGTGCAGCCAACTCGACACCATCCAGATGGCGGGTGTGCGTGGTCTGGGCGCACTCGGCTTCCAGTTCGTGTCGAGCGAGGCAGCGCGTGCGTGGGTCAACGCCTACTACAACTCGATCGTCTACCGCCTCGACCGGCTCGCCGAGTACCAGACCAATCCGAACATTGCGCTCGTGTCGATGTTCATGTGCGCCGAGACCGACGAGGAGGCACAGCGTCGTGCCGAGGGCGCCACGTTCTTCCAGTTCGCACTGCGGTACTACAACACCCACGGACCCATCCAGCCCGGCACGGTCAGCCTGTGGGACGAGTTCCAGAAGTGGCGCGTCACTGATGCGGGCCGCAAGGCCGCCTCGGGTGGACTCGTTGGTTCGCCGGCGACGATCCGTGAGCGGCTGCGTCGCTTCGCCCAGTCGAATGTCGATCAGATCATCCTGCTCAACCAAGCAGGCCGGAACCGTCACGAGCACATCTGTGAATCGCTCGAGCTGTTCGCCGCCGAGGTGATGCCCGAGTTCCATGCCATGGAGCCCGATCATCAGGAGTGGAAGCGCAAGGTGCTCGACGGCGACATCAAGCTCGAGGACATCGACACCGACCCGTACAACATGGTGAGCCTTCAGTCCCCGAAGTGGAAAGAGGCTGCCGCTCAGGGCAAGGTGCTGGCCGACCAGCAGGTCTGAGTCAGTGCCGCTCAGCCGAGCGCCATGTTGTCGATGAGTCGAACCTCGCCGAACCATATTGCTGCCGCAATCACTGCGGGCCGGTCGAGGGTGTCGAGGCGCACGAGGCTCGCAGCGTCGAAGACCTCGATGTACTCGGGGCGTGCGAGCGGCTCGGACGAGGCGATCCTGCTCGCAATCTGCTCGAGCACGGCACCGCTGCGCTCGCCGGAGCGGTACGAATCGACAGCCGCCCGGAGGGCTCGCGGCACCACCGCTGCTGCCGTGCGCTGCTCCGGTGAGAGGCGACGATTGCGGCTCGACAGGGCGAGGTCATCGTGTTCCCGCACGGTGGGCACACCCACGATGTCGATGCCCATGTCGAGATCGACGGTCATTCGTCGGATGATCGCGAGCTGTTGGTAGTCCTTCTCGCCGAACAGTGCAACGTCTGGTTGCACGGCGTTGAAGAGTTTGGTGACCACGGTGGTGACGCCGCGGAAGTGGCCCGGGCGCATTGCTCCCTCCATCGGCCCGGCGAGCGAACCCGGCTCGACGTGGGTCTCGAAGTCCACGGGGTACATCGTGGCAGCGGTCGGTGCGTAGACCGCGTCAACACCCACCGATCGGCACAGCGCGAGATCATCGTCCATCGGACGCGGGTAGCTATCGAAATCGTCGCGTCGGTTGAACTGCAGTGGGTTGACGAAGATCGACACTGCGACCGCGTCGGCATACGAACGCGCAGCCTGCATGAGATGCAGGTGGCCCTCGTGCAGGGCGCCCATCGTGGGAACGAACCCCACGCGACGTCCCGATGCTCGCCGGGCACGAGTCCACTGCTGCATCGCCGCAGGGGTCGTGAGGACGTCCATGTCGCAGGCGGTTCGCTCGAGGCTGTGGCCGGTGGTGCGCTCAGTGGAACGAGTGAGCGTCGTCGGGCCACGCCCCTGACTGGACCTCTGCGACGTAGGCCGCCGTGGCGTCGATCACCTGCTGACGGAGGTCGATGTACGCCTTGGCGAACTTGTAGCGGGTGGGACTGAGTCCGAGCACGTCGTGGAGCACCAGGACCTGACCGTCGCAGTCGGGTCCGGCGCCGATGCCGATGGTGGGGATGGAGACCTTGGCCGTGATCTCCTTCGCGAGGTCGCGAGGCACGCCCTCGATCACGAGCGCAAAGGCGCCGGCGCGCTCGACGGCGACGGCGTCCTCGAGCAAGCGGTCGCGCCCGCCCGCCTCGTAGCCAGCCTGTCGGCCCTGCACCTTGTGCCCACCCATGCGGTGGACGCTCTGGGGGGTGAGCCCGATGTGGCCCATCACCGGAATGTCGATCCGGGAGATCGCGTCGATCGTCTCGGCCATGTGGGTGCCGCCCTCGAGCTTGACGCACTCCGCGCCGCGCTTCATGAGCACGATGGAGCTCTCGACTGCCTGCTGCGGGCTCACTTGGTACGAACCGAAGGGCAGGTCGCCGACGACCAGCGCCTTGGGCCGTGTGCGCGCCACGAGTTCCACGTGGTACGCCATTTCCTCGAGGCCGACGGGCAGGGTGTTGTCGACTCCCTGCACCACCATGCCCACCGAGTCGCCCACGAGAATCATGTCGATGCCCGCCTCGTCGACGAGTCGCGCAAAGGTGGCGTCGTACGCCGTGATCATCGACATCCGCTCTCCCGTGCCCTTGCGACGCAGGATCGAGGGAACGGTGACCTTCTGCCGGTTCTCGGGGGTCGGTGTCATGGGATGCCGTCACCTCTCGGGCTCGGGGGGAACCTCAGTCAACCTTACGGCGGGCCCCACCGGGCAGCGCAAGGGGGATACGTCGGTGATTCTGGCCTCAACCTGCGTCGAACGCGCTCGGGCAGAGGTCCCGGTACGCCGGGAAGCGCCGGGTGCCCCGGGCACTGAGCAGGGCATCGACGCATGCCGCAGCCACCACGTCGGCACCGGCGGCAAGGAGGCGGTTGATCTGGGCGTGCCGGCTCGACGGGTCGTTGAGCGGGAGTGTTCCCGAAGCAGGAGTCGCGGTGGGTGCTCCGCTGGACGCAGTCGACAGGGCAAAGACAGTGTCTCCGTCGACGAGCAGATGGCTCGGGTTCACTGCCCGAGCAATGCCGTCCTGGGCCACCTGGGCGAGCTTGGTGCACTCGGACTTGGTGAGTGCTCGGTCGGTGGCGATCACGCCGATCGTGGTGTTGAGCAGCGGTGTGAGTCCCGGACGCGTCGAGAGGAACTCGGCGACCCGCCGGCGGTCCTCCCGGTCGGGGCGCTTGAGGCGCGGGCTGGCGAACCACGGCATGGCGGTGCGCGCGTCGATGAGCGAGCCCGCAGCGTTCACCACCATGAGCGCGGCGATGCGGGTGCCGTCGTCGAGGACTGCGGCAGCGTTGCCGAGTCCGCCCTTCATCCCGCCTGCAACGGCTCCCGTCCCTGCGCCGATTGCTCCCGAGCGCACGGGGCGTCGGGTGGCGCTCGCCGTTGCCTGGTAGCCGAACTCGGCCGTGGGATGGTTTGCAAACGTGCCACCCCGTCCGAGATCGAAGATGATTGCTGCGGGGACGATGGGCACGACTTCATGTGGGACGTTCGAGATCGGGAGCCCGACACCGAGCTCGGCGCAGCGGCGCATCACACCGTCAGCAGATGCCAGTCCGTAGGCGCTGCCGCCGCTCAGGCAGATTGCGTGCACCCGTTCCACGAGGTTCTCGGGTCGGAGCAGGTCGGTTTCGCGTGTGCCGGGGCCACCGCCTCGCACATCGACACCCGCTGTGGCACCCAATGGGGTGAAGACCACGCTGGTGCCGGTGAGCCAACCGCCACCGATGCGTTGGAAATGCCCGACGCGAATTCCATCGAGTCCGGTGATGGTGGCGTTCACGACGAGATGCTTGCACACGCGTCGAACCCGGCACGCAGTCAGCGGTGCCGCCTATGGTGGGCGCTATGAGTCTCCATCACCGCCTGTTCACCAAGGCCATCTACGGGTTCGACCACGTCATGAGAGGTGTTGCCGACTCGACGTGGGACAACCCCTCGCCGTGCGAGGGCTGGACCGCTCGAGACGTCGTGCTGCACGCATCAGGCGTCCTCCGGTATGTGGAGAGCCTCGCTCGCGGCGCCGACGTGGTGGCACCGGGGGACGAACCGCGCGCCGCATGGGCGGGGGCCCGAGACGCGGTGCTCGAGGCGCTCGACCGACCGGGGGCGCTCCAGAGCGTGGTGAACTCGCCGTTCGGGGAGATGCCGCTCGACACCCTCGTGGGCATCTTGGTGACCGACACTCTGACTCACTCGTGGGATCTCGCCCGCGCCGTCGGGGGCGACGAGCGACTGGCTCCCGAACTGGTCTCGGCAGCGTTCGAGCGGGTTCGACCGCTCGACGAGGGTCTGCGTGCGCCGGGAAGGTTCGACGCAAAGATTGCGGCGGCAGCGACCGACGACGAGCAGACGGCGTTCCTGAAGTTCTTGGGTCGTCGGGTCTAGCCGTCAGCGCGTCCCGTGATGGCCGGTGCCGGCCCGCGTCGGGTGAGTCGTCGTCGGGTGAGCCCTCGTCGGGTGAGCCCTCGTCGGGTGAGTCCGGCGTCGGGTGAGTCGTCGTCGGGTGCGGTGCGGCCCGCGGCGAGGGTCAGTAGGTGAACAGCGGATCCGAAACCCGCCACGTGACCGGCCGACCCCACTGCTCCTGGAACGTCACCTCGTGCGCAGGCTGTCGCTGGGCCACCCCCCAGCGACCGGTCGGGTAGCCCATCGAGAGCATCGCGAAGGGTTCCCACACGCCGTCGTCGGTGGTGCCGAGGATCTCGAGCATGTCGGCGCGGTAATACTTGAAGAGCAGCGTGGTGAGTGCAGTGCCGATTCCCTCGGCGCGGGCCGCGAGCTGGATGCTCCAGAGCGCCGGGTAGATGCTGCTCTCGCCATTCGGCTTTCCGAACGCGAAGAGGAGCGTCGGTACTGACGCAAGGTTGTCGGCGAGCCAGGTCGCCGAGCGGTGGGTCTTCTTCGCCTGGATCACCTCGGGATCATTCGGGTCCCCGTTCTCGATGAGATCCATCACGGCCTTGTACTGCGTGCGATTGAGCTCGGCGAGACCGACGCTGTACAGCGCCTGGACCCGCTGCTTGATGGCAGGGTCCGTCACGAGGAGGAAGCGCCAGCGCTGGGTGTTCCCGCCCGAGGGTGCGCGCACTGCTGCGTCCATGATGCGGGCGATCACGTCGTCGGGGATGGGGTCGGGCTTGACCCGTCGCATCGCTCGGGTGGTGTACAGGGCCTCGGAGATGTCCATCTCAATCCGTTTCGGGTGTGTGTTGGGGGTGGTGGGGATCAGCGCTTGCGGTCGCGGGCGAGTTGGAAGATCGAGCGGTCTCCGGTCTGCCATGTGACCGTGAGACGACAGTTCGCGATGCGCCAGCGCTCTGCGTCGCGGACGAGTTGGTTGGTGTAGTACCCGCCGAGGGTGCAGAAGTTGACGTCGCCCCCGCGCCCGAACGCCTCCATTGTCTCGGGGGTGAAGAAGTGCTGCGCATGCATGTAGCTCACGCAGGTGGCCCGAGCGCTGCGCGGTGTGCCGTCAACGAAGGTGACGACATGGTTCGTGGAGATGTGCTGTGTGCAGTCGAAGTTGCCGTTCACGCTACGCACCCCCGCAACCCACTGGTCAGCGGGGAGGTCGACTCCCGGGGTGCCGTTCCACGACGAGAAGTCGTAGTGGCAGGTGTCGGTGAAACAGGCCCGGTACAGGTCCCAGTCGTGCATGTCGATGCCGGTCGCGTACTGGATGACGGTGTCCACAACACCTTGACGCTCCAGCAGGAACTCGAGTTGTGTGCTGTCCATCGTTGTCTCGTTTCGGTGTCGGGGAATCGGGCCTGGTCAGGGCCGTGTGGTGGCCGCCCAGCGGATCGCGTTGCCCAGGAGCAGCCGGTAGTTGGGGTTGCCGTAGGCCTCCGGGCCATCGCCCGGCTGGATGTAGACGACGGTGGAGCGGTCCACCGTATGGGTCCACGCAGCAAGGCGCGAACCGGCCGGGTGGTGCCAACCCTCGCGTGAGTACATCTGGCCGGTCACGGCGAGTGTGGCGCTGTAGAACTCGTCGTCGGTCTTCGGGGCATCGGACACGATGAGGGGCGTCACCGAGTCGTCGAACACCGGGCACAGGTAGGTCTCGTCGGTGAGTTCGAACGACGAAGGAAGGCCTGCGCACACCGGGTGATCCGGTGCCGCCACGGTGAGGCGCTGGCTGACCCCGTGGCGGTAGCCCGAATCCGGCCAGTCGCCACCGTGCAGCGAGGCCGCCACATAGTGGAATCGACCACCGACGATGTCGGCGAAACGCGACCATGCCGGCCACGACGCAATCGAGTGGTGGAGCGATACCACCGGAACTCCGGCGGCGAGCAGGCGGTCCCATCCCTCCACCACTGCTGCTGGCGGGGCGATGAGTTCGGGGAGTTCCCCCTTCCGGAACCCGAGACCGGGCATGTCGTAGAGCACGAGCACATCGGTGTCGTCGAGGCCGTTCGGGCCGAACACGGCGGTCGCGTCCGGCCACGGTACGTGCGTGCACCCGACACCGGGGAGCGATGCCAGCAGTTCGGCGAACGGGCCGGGTTCGAACGGGTGCCCACCGGACAGCACGGTGGCGCGCACGGTGCCGGTGGCGGTGGACGGTGGGTTCATGATGCGGACTCCCAGAGTCGTCGTAGGTCTGCTTCGGGGTCATGAACGACACCCGAGTTGCGGTCGATCCGCATCGTGGTGCGCCGCTCGAGATCGTAGGGATCCCAGCCGGGGGAACCGGCGTTGGCGAAGTCCGTCACGGCACGCGAGAACGTGTCGGCGATGAGTGTTCGTTCGTCGCTGTCGCCGGTGAACGCCTCGACGCCGTTGCGCTCGAGATTGTGGAAGACGAACGGGATGTCGAGTGCGTGGCACGAGCGCAGCACGCCGCCGAACGCCGGTGTCTCCCAGGTGAACCAGTGCATCCACGTGGAATGGCCGTTGCGGGAACGGGCCTCGGCGAGCCGACGTGCCGGGCCACGGAAGCCCTCGTCGGTGGCGATGGCCGAGGCGATCGCTCCCGGTGCGGAGTCCGGTCGCGCAGCGCGGTACGCCTCGACGGCGTCGTCGGCCGCAGCGCCGAAGCGTTCCTGTGCAAAGGCACGCAGACCGGCGTCGTCCATGCCCTGGAAGTGCGGGTCGAGCATGGTGAACAGCAGCATCTCGTCCTTGGTGGTGCCGATGAGGAGCGGCACCGGATTGCGGGCGGCTGCCTCGGCCACGTGGTCGGGCATCGCCGGCTCGCCCGGTGTGGGTGCGAACGCGGTGAACGACCCGGCGCGTCGGCGCAGCACCGCTCGCTGTGCATCCAGCACGGCCTCCGTGGGCGCCGAACGCAGACCATGCGCATCGAGGCCCGAAGCGTCGAGGAGCTCACGCGCTGCCTCGTGGGCGCGCCCCCGGTCGCGGAGTTGGCTCATCGAGGGGCTCAGGGCGATTGCCCGGTGGAAGAGGTCGGTCCCTGCCGGGGTTGCCATGAGCGAGAGCACGCTCGAGCCGCCGGCGGACTCGCCGAAGACCGTCACGTTCGCAGGGTCACCGCCGAAGGAGGCGATGTTGCGTTGCACCCACCGAAGCGCCGAAACCTGATCGAGGATGCCGAGGTTGCCGCTGTCGGCAAAGGCGCGTCCGCCGTGTTCGGACAGGTGGGAGAACCCGAACGCACCGAGCCGGTAGTTCACCGTGACGACGACGACTCCGTATCGCTCCACGAGCGACGCCCCGTGATACCACGGGGTCGCGCCCGTGCCGTTGGTGAACGCACCGCCGTGCACCCACACCATCACCGGGCGGCGGCCCGAGTCACAGGCCGGTGTGAAGACGTTCAGCGACAAACACTCCTCGTCCGACGGAAGGCTGCCCTGGCCGAGCATCTGCTCCATCATCCCGATGACCTGTGGGCACTGGGGCCCGTACGTGCCGGTCTCGGTGCGGGCGACGTCATCGTCGAGGTCGTCGGGTGCGCCGAAACGTTCGGCCCGCGCGAAGCGGAAGCCCTTGTAGATCTGCGTGGTCATTCCTGACTCCTCATCGGCCCGTGAACTCCGCAGGTCGACGCTCGAGGAAGGAGAGCACGCCCTCTTTGTGGTCGTCGCTGCGGAAACAGGTGCTCATTGCCTCGGTGTGTCGTTGCATGTGCGCGCCGATCTCGCCCGCGAAGGCCTCGTACACCAGGTTCTTCACCAAGCGGGTCGACAGTGGGGACGATCCGTTGGCGATCGCCCGGGCGAGGTCAGCGGCCCGTGCAGGCAGCTCGTCGCTCGGCACGATGTCGAGGACGTATCCGAGGTCCTTGGCCTCCTCGGCGCCGAGGAATCTCCCGGTGTAGAGCAACTCGAGTGCGCGCTGGGGGCCGAGGAGCTTGGGCAGCAGCCAGGTGCCGGCGCCCGTGTCGGGAACGAGGCCACGGTGCACGAAGTTCCACGCAAATCGTGCGTTCGGGGACGCAAGCCGTAGGTCGCACTGCGAGGTGAACTCGGCGCCCATCCCCACTGCCGGGCCATCGATGGCACAGATGGTGGGTTGCGGGATCTCGATGAGCGGCCACCAGCGGCCGCGTTCGCGCGCCGTTCCGCGCAGGCCGCGCTGCTCGCCGGGCACCGAGTTCAGGTCCGAGAGGTCCGTGCCGGCACAGAACGCTCCGGGAACGCCGGTCACGAGCACCACCCGGACCTCGGGGTCCTCGCCTGCTCGGTGGACCGTCTCGATGAAGTCCCCGAGCACGGCGAAGCTCATCGCGTTCTTCTTCTCGGGACGATCGATGGTGATGGTTGCGACGTGGTCGGCCACGTCGAGCCGGATGTGTTCCCCCATGGGCGCAACGCTACGCCCTCCTAGGCTGACCGTCGTGCTGCACCGGGACCTGCCCGAGCCCACCCCGTGGAACCTGCGCCGGGGCCGCCTGCACCGTCTCGGCGGTGAGGTGGTGCGTCGGGCCTGGGCTGCTGCGGTGGAGGTGGGCGCCATCGGGCCTGCAACCCGGGCCGGGCAACGCTTCGGTCGTTTCGGCACCGGGAGCATCATCTGCTTCCCGCCCAACACCATTTTCAACGAGCAGTTCATCGAGATCGGTGAGGGCACCATGATCGGTCCGGGTGTCACCTTGTCTGCCGGGATGGTGCCGGGTCAGCAATGTGTGACCAATCCCGTCGTCCGGATCGGCGATCGCTGCCTGATCGGTCGGGGGAGCGGCATCGTCGGCCACCTTGCGATCGACATCGGCAACGATGTGTGGACGGGTCACCACGTGTACATCACCGACCAGAACCACGGCTTCGAGGACGTGACGCTGCCGATCTCGAGGCAGTCGATGCCCGAGCGCCCGGTCGTGATCGGTGACGGGTCGTGGCTCGGACACGGCACGGTGGTGCTGCCCGGATCGAACATCGGGCGTCACGTCGTCGTCGGTGCGAACAGTGTGGTGACCGGAGACCTTCCCGACTTCTCCGTTGCGGTGGGCTCCCCTGCCCGAGTCATCCGCCGTTACGTGGACGGCGAGGGCTGGGTGCGCGCAACGTCCTGAGGCACCGTCTCAGGCGGTGAGGTAGTCGGTGCTGCAGATGCGGATCCGGTTCTCGACGGCAAAGGTGTTGATGCGCTCCTCCACGGGAACGCCGGTATCGGTGACGCCGACAGCGAACTTGGTGATCCGGCCTGCCCGCAGTTCCTCGATCCAGAGGCGCAGGTCCTCGACGAATGCTCGATAGTCGGCGATCCAGCGAGGGACGATCCGCTGGGCCTTCTCGGAACTGCGCGGGAGTGCGTCGAGGTCGTCGACCATCCTCGTCATGAGGAGGTAGCCCTTGTCGAGGCTGGTCACGTACTTGGGGAGATCGGTGTCCTTGTTGTCACCGGTGATCTCGACCTTGAACACGAGTGCGTTCAACTGCTTGGAGGTCGCGGAGCAGATTGCTTCTGCTCCATCGGTCCACGCGGGGTCCTTCACGGGGTTGACCCCGTCGCGCGGCGCGAAGACGAAGGCGTACACCCACATTGCGGCAATGGCGAGGCTCGTCAGCGTCAGCAGTGCTTTCAGCCAGACTCGGTTCTTTTTCATGGTGGTCCCGGGGGGTGAGGACGGATCAGCGGAAAGAGGTGTGGCTCATGAGGGACGTGCCACGTTCAGGAGGATCTCGGGGGCCGGTAGAATGCAGCCATCTGGGCGATTGCAGCCCCGATCCCGATGGCTCCCGAGACGACCAGTCCGTCCCACCCGTGGAAGTGGAGGTCGATCGCGTGATCGATGGACCATTCACCCGGGCCGATCGTGCCGATCACCAGTGCAGCGACGGCGATGGACGCACAGTACTCCCAGCCCTGGCCCTCCTTGAAGATGAAGAACCCGACCTTCCAGTGAGCGCTCACGATCGCCACGATCATGACGGCAATCACGCCGGCGGCGGCGAGTGGGGTGAGCAGGCCGGCGGCGAGGAGCACCCCGGCGCCGATCTCGGTGCATGCGGCGGCGTAGGCCTGAAGACGTGGATTGCGGAATCCCATGGAGCCGAACCAGCCGGCGGTGCCCTTGATCCGACCACCGCCGAAGAACTTGTTGTGCCCGTGGTAGGCGAGGAACAACCCGAACACGAGTCTCAGTACGAGCAACGCGAGGTTCACCTGATCGGCCATCACGCTCAGGCTACGTCCCGATCCCGCCGACGGGGAGTCCGGTCGGGCCATCGAGCAATGCGGCTCGTCCCCGGTGGTCGGAACGGACGGGGACGTCGGGTCGCTCCCTCGACCCGACTGCTAGAACGGTCGTGTGTCCGTGAGCGCCCCCGAGTCAGCGAGCGCACCGGAGCCTGATCCGTCGGTCGGGCCGACCGGCACGGCGGCTCGACTGCCCGGCGATGGCGAGCAGCAGCCTGCACATGATGCTCCCGTTGACGAAGCGGGAGGCAAGCAGTCACCAGACCCGCGTCCGATGTGGCGGCGCGGCGCGTCGCTGATCGCATCGCTCATCGCGATGCACCCGAGGCTCTTCGCCATCTCCGTGAGCGGTGCAGCCGTGTTCGGCCTGTGCACGGTGGCCTCGTCCAAGGCTGTGGAGTGGGTGGTGGACCACGTGATCCTTCCTCGCTTCGAGGAGGGGGACGTCGCTGTCGCCACCGTGGTGACCGGCTGCCTCCTCGTCATCGGGGTCGGGATTCTCCGCGCGGCCGGGGTGGTGGTCCGCAGGAGCTACGCGGGTGCCGTCAAGTGGCGTGCCGCAGAGGACCTCACCACGGACATGGTGCGACGGTATGTCGCGCAGCCCCTGCGATGGCACCAACGTCGCGCTGCGGGCGATCTCATTGCGCGCGCCGGGGTCGACGTGGACATCACGACCGAGGTGCTCTCGCCGATCCCGTTCGTGACCGGGACGCTCCTCATGCTGGTGACAGCAGGGGTCTGGCTCGTGGCGACCGATCCGGTTCTCGGGCTCGTTGCCGCAGCGCTGTTCCCGATGCTCACGGTGCTCAACGTCGTCTACCAGCACCGCGTGAACCCGTTCTTCGAGCAGGCACAGGGGCAGTTGGGCCTGCTCTCGGCGGCCGTCCACGAGAGTTTCGAGGCGGTCACGGTGGTGAAGGCATTCGGGGCCGAGGCACGTGAGTCGGAACGTCTAGCGGGGATCGCCGCAGGCCTGCGTGACGCCCGCGTGCGGGCGGTGTCGCTGCGGGCGAGCTTCGAGGCAGCGCTCGATGTGATTCCCGCGCTCGCAAACATCGGACTGCTGCTCGTGGGCGCAGCACGGGTTCGCTCGGGAGACCTGAGTATCGGCGGGCTCACGAGCGTGCTCTACCTGTTCACGCTGCTCGTGTTCCCGCTCCGACTCGTCGGCTGGGCGTTGGCGATGCTGCCGGCGTCGCTCGCGGGGTGGGCGCGTATCCGGGAAGTCCTCGACGAGTCCGTGGAGCGGGATCCACGCGAGGGAATTCGTGAACCGGCGCCGGGCACCGCCGTTGTGTGCGAGGAGGTGGGATTCTCCTACGACCACACTCCGGTCCTCACCAACGTGTCGCTGAGCATCCCGTCGGGGAGCACCGTTGCGATAGTCGGGCCCACCGGATCCGGAAAGTCCACCCTGCTTCAGGTGGTGGCAGGACTCCTCGAGCCCCGGGCCGGGACCGTCGCCGTGCAGGGGGCGTCGGCAGCACTGGTGTTCCAGGAGGCGTTCCTCGTAGCGGGCACGATCGCCGACAACGTGACGCTCGGCGATCCCTTTCCGGCCGAGCACGTCGATGATGCACTGCGCCGCGCTGCAGCCGACGACTTCGTCGGGGCCCTGCCACTCGGTGCGGCGACCGTCGTGGGGGAACGGGGTGTGAGCCTCTCGGGAGGGCAGCGCCAACGCGTTGCACTCGCCCGCGCGCTCATCCGTCGACCGGCTGTGCTGCTCCTCGACGACACGACCTCGGCACTCGACCCGACAACCGAGTCGCGCATCCTCGAGATGCTCGCTCGATCGGGCGGTGCGACGACCACACTCGTGGTCGCATCCCGCCCCTCGACGATCGCTCTTGCCGATGAAGTGATCTTCCTCGTCGGCGGTGCCGTGCGCGCACACGGCACCCATGCAACGCTCATGCGCGACGACCCGGACTACCGGGCGCTGGTCGAGGCGTACGAACACGACCGACGCGGGGGCGACGACGGAGCAACAGGCCATGGCGCAGTCGGTGTGGTCCGGCCATGAGCATCGACCATCCTGAGGAGAGCCGGGCGACCGCGACGATCTCCCGGGGGATCCGTGCGGTGCCCGAACTGCGTGCGGGCCTCGGCCTGACGGTGCTCTTCGCCCTCGGCGGGGCCGCAGGGCGGGTGGTGGTGCCCATCACGGTCCAGCAGGCAGTGGACCACGGTCTGCGCGGCGGTCGCGTCGACCTGGGCAACGTCGTGACCCTCGCCGCCATCGCTGCGGGCGCGCTGGTGCTCGCAAGCCTGTGCCAGCGTCAGGCGGTTGCCCGCCTCGGTGTCCGCAGCGAGCACGCCCTCTACGCGCTGCGTGTCCGTCTGTTCAACCACATTCATCGGCTCGGCCTCGAGGACCACGCAGAGGAACGGCGCGGCGCGCTCGTGGCGCGCGTGACCTCGGACATCGAGACCCTCACCCAGTTCTTCGCGTGGGGAGGTCTTGCCTGGCTGTTGGACGGCGCACTCATGCTGATCGTGGCCAGTGTGATGCTCGCCTACAACTGGGTGCTTGCCTGCGTGGCCTTCGTCGTCTCTGCACCGTTGTTCATCGTGCTGCGCTGGGTGCAGCAACGCCTGGTCGCCGCCTACGACCAGGCGCGCGGCCTGAACGGCGACACGATGTCGCAGATCTCCGAGGTGGTCACGGGCTCGCACGTCCTTCGCAACTACAGAACCGGATCGCGTGCGGTGGACCAGACACACCGGGTGGCGCGCCTGCGTGCCGATGCACAGGTGCGGGCCAGCAGGTTCGCAGCGTTCCTGTTCCCGTCGGGCGAGGTCTTCTCGGTGCTCACGGTGGCTGCTGTGGTGTCCGTCGGCGTGGCGCTCGGTCCCGCATCAGGGCTCAGCGCCGGGGCGATGATCGGATTTGTGTTCCTCACCTACCGGTTCCTCGAGCCGATCGCCGAGGTCACCGAGATCCTCGACCAGACCCAGAGCGCCGTCGCCGGATTCCGTCGAGTACTCGGGGTGCTCGATATCCCGGTGGGGCCGCCGGAGCCCGAGTTCCCCCAGCCGCTCCCGCAGGGCCCGCTCTCGGTCGATCTCGAGCAGGTGAGCTTCGTCTACCGCGCACGCCCCGGGCTCGACGAGCAGGACGCCCCGGCGCTCGTGGCCGTGAGTGCACACATTCCCGCCGGTCAACGGGTGGCTGTCGTGGGTGCGACGGGATCCGGGAAGAGCACGCTCGCACGAATTCTGGCGCGTCTCGTGGAACCCAGCTCCGGGTGCGTGCGCATCGGAAGTGTCGACCTGCGCAATGTTGCGAACAACGAACTGCGCACGCGTCTGATGCTCGTACCGCAGGAACCCTTCCTGTTCGAGGGAACGATCGAGTCGAACCTGCGCTTCGCGCGCCCCGAGGCCACGCGTCGGGAGGTCTCGAATGCCTTCGTCGGTCTCCGTCTCGATGACTGGCTGTTCTCACTGCCCTCCGGGCTCGATACGCCAGTGGGGGAGCGAGGCGACCGGCTCTCTGCGGGCGAGCGGCAGTTGATCGCTCTCGTGCGCGCCTACCTCGCCAACCCGGACCTGCTGCTGCTCGACGAGGCAACGTCGGCAGTCGACCCGCTCACCGAGGTCCGGATCGGGCGAGCGCTCGAACGTCTCGCCAGCGGCCGGACCACCATCTCGATCGCCCACAGGCTGTCGACGGCTGCACGCTCGGACCGTGTTCTGGTCCTTGAGCACGGTCGTCTGGTCGAGGATGGCACCCACGACGAGTTGCTCGGGCGCAGCGGCCCCTACGCCGCGCTCTACGCCCACTGGCTCGACGCAACGGCGTCTGGATCATGAGGCTCTCTGGCCGCGGAGTGCCTCTACGCTCAGCCGTGATGACCCGCACCCGTCGGCCGTACCGAGCTCGGCTGGGAGTCGTGCTCTTCGGGGCACTGGCACTTTGTGCGTGTGTCGATGCACCGCTCGACGGCGAGGACACGGTGTTCCCGACGGCTCCCCCCGATCCCACTACGAGCGTTCAGGTGCCATACCTCGATGTGTCTGGCTTCGAGTTCTGCGAGGTCGTGAACGAGGTGGCCGCCGACATCCGCATCTACGTGGATCCATCCTCGAACTTCGGTGCCCAGGGCGAAGTGCGCGACGTCTACGTCAACGGTGTGCGGGCCTTCGACGCGCTCGCCCAGGTGGCACCGGACCTCATCCAGCCCGACACGGCATTGATGCGACAGACCCTGCTCGAGGCCCTGCGCGCCGCAAGCGAGGTGGAGTTCGACGTCACCGAGGTGAGCGCCGCCGTCGCACAGGGCGTGAAACCCGATCGTGTGGCAGGTGCCCTCGCTCGGATTCGTGACTACACGGCGCAGGAGTGCAGTGTCGACATCATCGAGGGGGATCGCCCGATCGAGGACGTCGGCGACGAGACGGTGTCGGAACGCATCCGCCGGATCCTTCTCGAACTCTTCCCGGATCTCGACGACCCGAAACTGGACTGCCTCGAGCCGCGGCTTCCCGAGGACTTCGACCCCCAGGATGCTGGGTTCGATCCCGGCTACACCCTCAAGGTGTTCGCCGACTGCGGGATCGACCTGAACGACCCATCGGCACCGACCTCGATCGCGCCCGTGCCCTTCCGTGGCGCCCGTCCCGCCACGTCGCCCACCACGGTTCCTCCCGCGGTTGCGACCACGGTCTCGGAGGTCGGCTGAAGACCGCACAGCCCATGCACGGCCCGTCCTGAACCGAGGACTACGCTCGCCCGAGGACCTGAGAAATGGGGGAAAACATGAGGAAGAAGTGGCTGGCTATCGGCAGCGCGGTTGTGCTGACGCTGGGGACCGCAGCGTGCAGCGACTCGAACGACGACAGTTCGTCCGGAGAGAGCTCGGCCGACACGTCGGCATCCGGTGGTGAGACCGCCTCCACCGACAACGACTTCAGCGGCAGCAGCGACTCGAAGTTCTGCAAGACCGCCCGTGAGCTCGACGAGAAGGCTGCGTCGCTCGACAACCTCGGCGATGCGCCGACCCCGGACGCCGTCAAGAAGGCCTTCGAGGAGTCGATTGATGCCTACGACACGATCCTCAAGGACGCCCCGGATGAGATCGAGGCCGACATGAAGTTCGTGATCGAGAAAGTCGAGGATGCCTTCAAGATCATCAAGGACAACGACTACGACCTCCTCAAGGCTTTCGCCGACCCGAAGCTCCAGGAGTTCGCCAACAACGAGGACTTCCAGCGTCGTAGCGACAAGGTCGACGACTACTTGTTCGAGGTGTGCGGCGTCGGTAACGGCGCCGGCGAGACCGTCGGGAGCTGAGTCCCGGCTCTGATGTCTGTTCGGTGGGTCCCCGCTCAGCGGGGATCCACCAACACCTTGACGGCGCTCGACGGATCGTCGGCGAGGCGTTCGATTGCCACCGGTAGTTCGGTGAGCGTCACCGTGGAGTCGTGCAGCGGATCGGTCTGCACCTTGCCCGACGCAATGAGGTCCATGGCGTCAGCGAACTCGTGATGCTGGTAGCCGATCGAACCCACGACGTTCACCTCCTTGATGAGCCACGAGTGCGGTGAGATCGTGGCGTTGCCGCTGGCGAGACCCACGATGTTCACCGTTCCGCCCTGGCGCACGAGGTCGACGGCGGCCTGAATGGTGGGCGGAACCCCTGCGCACTCGTACACGAGGTCTGCCCCGGCGGCCCCGAAGCGGGCCTTGGCCTCATCGGGTGAGAGCGCTTCGTGGGCCCCGACGCGCAGCGCCAGACCTCGGCGCAGTTCGTTGGGTTCCACGGCCACCACGTGGCTCGCGCCCGCCGCCCGGGCCACCTGCAGCGTGAGCAGACCGATCGGCCCGCAGCCCTGCACGATGACGGTGTCGCTCACTCGCGGGGGAGTGCGGTTCACCGCGTGCAGGCCCACCGTGGTGGGCTCGACGACCGCCGCCTGCTCGTCGGTGAGCGGACGATTCACGGGGATGAAGCGTCGTGCATCCATCGCCACCGAGCGCGCAAAGGCACCGTGGGGCGGGGCGAGAGGGTCGCGTCCGATCATCCCGAGGAACGCGCTCACGCAGTACCGAGTCCGGCCAGCGAGACAACTCGGGCAGTGACCGCACGATGGTGCGATTCCGGCGACGACACGGTCGCCCTCGCTCAGGTGCGTGACACCCTCGCCGACCATCCGGACGATCCCCACGAACTCGTGGCCGCAGATCGCGGGGTTGTACGGGGCGGCGCCGAGGAATCCGTGCAGGTCGGTTCCGCAGATGCCGCACAGATGGACATCCACGACTGCCGTACCGGGGCGCGCTGTCGGTTCGGGAACGTCGACGAGCTCGAAACGACGTTGGCCGGTGACCAGTCCGGCCTTCACGATGCACCTGTCCCGGGCGTGGGGAGCGTCTCTTTGCACCAGTCGAGGCCACGGCGCAGCAGTTCGTGGTACTCGGCGACCTCCCACGAACCGGTCTCGATCTGCGGCCAGTACATCCCGTTGAAGGGCGGCGCGATCATGTCGTAGTGGCCCCGCCGATGGCCGAGCGTGAAGTACAGCACGCACCCCTTGCCGAGGGGACGGCGGTACAGCACGAGCCGGGGGTCATCGTTCGGCCAGAGGTTCTCGGCGAACCCTCCGAAGCCCGTGTCGCCGGACCAACGTGTTTCGAGGAGCGGCTCGATGGTGCCGTGGTACTCACAGAGGTAGAGCTCGTCGTACCCGGACTCGAAGGGCTTGATGCCGGCGAGGAGCGGATCGTTCTCGGCACCCGGCGAGATCGTTACCGGGAACGTGCCCATGGCGGGGTGCGAGAGGAACTGGCTGCCGAGTACGTCGACCCAGTCGGGGAACGCACGCGGGGTGTCGAAGGGTGCCTTGCCCATCTCGGCGGGCGGGTCGATCGCCGAGTTGGTGCCGTGCAGCGCGAAGAAGCGTCCTCCCCGTTCGACCCACGACCGCACGGCGCGCTGTGCCGCGGCGCTCGGTCGGACGTTGCAGGTGTAGGCGACGAGGATGTCGGCCTTGTCGATGGCGTCGAGGTCCTCGAAGTCCGAGGCCACGCTCACACGGACACGCTCGTCGGCGTGCAGGTGCTTGAGCAGTTCGAAGCGCACGTAGTCGAAGTCGTGCCACCAGCCGCCCACCACGAGGTGTGCGTCGATGCGTCCGCTGGGTGCCCCCATGTCCAACCCTCCCTGTGCGGCCGTCCCCGACGGACGGATGCCAATCCCCGCAAGTCCGGAGCATAGGGTGGGCGCATGTCTGGGGACCGGGTTGCCATCATCACGGGTGCCGCATCGGGGATCGGTCGGGCGGCAGTCGAACTGTTCAGCGAACGTGGCCACAAGGTGGTCGCGGTCGATCTCACTGCGGAGGGGTTGGCGTGGTGTGCCGGGATGGGCGGTGTCGTCACCGTTGCGGGTGACGTGAGCCAGCCGGCAGCGAACGAGGCGATGGTGAAGGCTGCTGTCGACACCTTCGGGCGTCTGGACGCAGTGTTCCTCAACGCAGGTGTCGTGGGATCGCCGCCCATCGAGGGCGACGGGGCGGTCGAGCGTCTGGACCAGGTGCTGGCCGTCAACGTCCGTGGCGTGATGTTGGGAATCCGCCACAGCGCACCGGCGCTGCGGGCCAATGGCGGCGGATCGATCGTCGCCACGGCCTCCACGTCGGGCATGCGGGCCGATCCGGGCAGCTGGGCGTACAACGCATCGAAGGCCGCAGTGATCAACCTCGTGCGAGCTGCGGCAATCGACTATGCGACCCACGGCATCCGAGTGAACGCAGTCGCCCCGGGGCCCACCATCACCGGAATGACCAAGGGTCTGGAGACCATGCCCGAGTTGCACCGGGACATGACCCGGCGCATCCCGATGCAGCGCTGGGGGGCAGCACGCGAGCAGGCTCAGGTTGCGTGGTTCCTCTGCTCGCCCGACGCGAGCTTCGTCACGGGGGTGACGATTCCCTGCGATGGCGGGATCAGCGCGAACGTCGGTCACTTCCTGCCGCCGGAGGCGGCAGGCGGCGCTCGGGGCTGACGAATTACGATGACTCCGGTGGCCGGAATCCGGCACCGAAAAGGGGGAATGCACCATGGGTGAGCTCGAGAACTTCATCAAGAACTACGAGGACGTCACGAAGTACGGCCTCGACGATGCCGACGAGCGCAGGATGATCGAGGAGCAGAACGAGTGCACGTTCTGCTGGACCACCGCCGACGGCAGCGCCATGGCGGTGATCATGAGCTACCTCGAGTACGACGGAAAGTTCTGGCTCACGGCCAGCAGCCAGCGAAAGCGCATTCCGGCCATACGCCGCGATCCGCGCGTGTGCATCGTCATCACGAGTACCGGCGCACCGATGGGCCGGAACAAGACCGTCACGTACAAGGGGATCGCCACGGTCCACGACGATCGCCTCACCAAGGAGTGGTTCTACCCGGCTCTGGCCGAGCGCCTGATGGGCCAGTACGGCAAGGAGCGGGTCGATCTCTTCGCCAAGTTCCTCGACTCGCCGCGCCGTGTGGTGGTGTCGGTGGAGAAGGGTCTCCGTGTGGGGTATGACGGGGCAAAGATGGGTGCCGATACGCAGCGCTCGGTTGACGCCGGTGTTGCGTGGGAATGACGGGGGATCAGCGATGAGCGCAACAGGTGGAGACGCGATCGGCGATCTCGAGAACTTCATCAAGAACTACGAGGACGTCACCAAGTACGGCCTCGACGAGGCCGATGAGCGCAGGATGATCGAGCAGCAGAACGAGTGTGTGTTCTGCTGGACCACCGCCGACGGCAGTTCGATGGCCGTGATCATGAGTTACCTCGAGCACGACGGCAAGTTCTGGCTCACCGCCAGCAGCCAGCGAAAGCGCATCCCCGCTATCCGCCGTGATCCGCGGGTATGCATCGTCATCACGAGCACCGGCGCACCAATGGGTACCGGCAAGACCGTCACCTACAAGGGCGTTGCCACCCTGCACGACGACCGCCCGACCAAGGAATGGTTCTACCAGGCTCTTGCGGAGCGGCTGCGCGCAGAGCGCGGGCCTGAGGCCGTGAAACTGTTCGCCAAGTTCCTCGACTCGCCGCGTCGCGTGGTGATCTCGGTGGAGAAGGGCCTCCGTGTGGGGTACGACGGGGCGAAGATGGGTGCCGATACGCAGCGTTCCGTCGAGGCAGGCGTCGCCTGGCAATGACGCTAATGACGCTCAGGCCATGCCCCTAGCCTCGGTACGGTGAAGATCGTCCTGATCCGCCACGGCGAGCCCGAGTGGGTACGCGGGGGCCTGAGTGTCGACAACCCGCCGCTGACAGAACGCGGACACCGACAGGCGCTCGCCATGAGTCGGGCGCTCGCGGGCGAGCACTTCGACGAGGTTCACGTCTCACCGTTGGTTCGTGCGCGACAGACCGCCGAGCCGCTGTACAGCACGCTCGCCCGTACCGAGGTGGTGAGCCATTGGCTCGAGGAGATCCGCAACCCGATCTGGCACGGGACGCCCCAGGAGAAGGCGGACCTTGCGTACCAGCAGGAGCGCGCCCGGCCGTCGCACGAACGCTGGGAGGGGATCGAGGGTGGTGAGTCGGTGCGCGACTTCGTGGCGCGTATTCGCGAGGCGTGTGGACTGTTTCTTGCCGAGCGGGGCGTCGATCGCGTGCCCGGTTCGCTCCCGGTGTGGAAGGTCGCTGATCCCGATCGTCGGATTGCGTTCGTCGCGCATGCGGGCACGAATAGTTGCATTGTGAGCCAGCTTCTTGGTCTCGAGCCCGTTCCGTGGGAGTGGGATCGCTTCGTCATCGGACATGCGTCCATCACCCGTCTCGAGTCGTTCGCCCTTGGGGACGGTCACTCCTTCGGGCTCACCCGCCTCTCCGATACCGAACACCTGTCCATCGACGACCGCACCTGGTAGCCCGTGGCGAGCGACGGGCTGACCAGCATCATCGTCCCGGCGTGGAACCGCGGGTCCACGCTGGGTCGCACCCTCGAGAGCATCCTCGCGCTGCGCGGCGCGATCGAGGTGGTGGTGGTCGACAACGGCTCCGACGACCCGACAGAGGTGGGTGAACTCGTTTCCGGGCTCGGCGACAGCCGCCTGCGCGTGATCCGGCTCCCGCAGAACCTCGGCCCCGGAGGCGGCCGGAATGCCGGAGTAGCAGCCACGCTGGGGGAGTTCGTCGGGTTCGTCGACAGCGACGACACCGTCGACGCGGACTGGCTCGAGCGATCGCTCGAGCCGATGGCTGACCCGGGGGTGATGGGAGTGACCAGCGCCGTGCGCACGCTGCGGAGCAGCGGTGCGCTGGGGCCCGTCGAGGCCCCCACACCCCATGGGCCGCTGCTCGGTCAGTTCACAGGCCGCTTCGGGGGGCCGCCAACCTTCGTGGTGCGGCGCTCGGTGCTCGATGCCGTTGGCGGGTACGACGAGGAGTTCTGGTACGGGGAGAACCTCGAGCTCTGGGTCCGGATCACCGCCTTCTGCGCTCAGCGCGGGTTGCGCCTCGCATCGATCCACGAGGCGCTCGGGACGTGGTACTTCGACGGCTACGACGACCGCCGGTACGACTCGGCGCGGCGCACGTCGGTGGACTTGATGCTGCGGAGGCACGGCGCGCTCCTGCAGAGCGACAAGGAGGCGCACGGCGATCTGCTGGCCGTTGGCGGTGTCATCGCCGCACGCAATGGCGACCTCAGCGCAGCGCGTCGGTACTTCTTGCGCTCGGTGCTCGCAGCCCGCTCGCTGCCAGCGATGGGACGTCTCGTGCTCGTCTCGGTTCCCCCGCTCGCCCGTCGCTGGTGGCAGCGCACCTGACGACCACCATCGACCCCTGCGTCCGTGCTCGGTGCTGCGTAGTGTGCGGTCATGTCACCCGAGACCGCCGCTGACGTCGACCCGGATCGCCTGAAGGCGTACTCGTTCCTGCTCTTCTCCAAGCTGGAGGGCGCTGTGACAGCAGGGATGGTCCACCTCGGTGACCGGCTCGGGCTGTACCGGGCGCTCGCCGATTCGACGGGACCGCTCACGAGTGCCGAACTTGCAGCATCGACCGGGCTCAGCGAACGGTGGGTCCGGGAATGGCTGCACAATCAAGCGGCAGCGAAGCTGATTGCCTTCGACGAGTCGGCGCGCTTCTCGCTCACGCCCGAGGCGCGTGCAGTGCTGGCCGATCCGGTGCACCCGGCCTACGGGATGGGCATGTTCCACCGTCTCCCGCAGACGATGCAGCACCTCGAACACCTGCCGGAGAGCTTCACCAGTGGGCTGGGCTTCGACTACGACAGCCACGGCGCCGAGGGTGCAGCCGGGATCGAGCGGTCGTTCGAGCCGTGGTACCGCAATTTCCTCGTCCCGGTAGGGCTGCCAGCGCTCGAGGGCGTGGTTCCCCGGCTCACCTCCGGCGCTCGGGTCGCAGACGTCGGGTGCGGCGCCGGGGTGGCGGTGTGTCTCATGGCGGAGGCGTTCCCCGCATCGGAGTTCCACGGGTACGACATCTCCCTGCACGCCCTCGAGCGCGCAACGGCGCGTCGTGATCGACTGGGTCTCAGGAACGCCCACTTCCACGATGCGCGAACCGATGGCCTGCCGAGCGACGGCTCGCTGGATCTCGTGACCACCTTCGACTGCATCCACGACATGACGCACCCGCAGGAAGCAATGAATGCAATCCGCGCGTCGCTCAAGTCTGACGGGACGTGGTTGCTCGTCGACATCAAGGCGCGCGAGACCTTCGAGGAGAACGTCGAGAAGAACCCGATGGCCTCACTGATGTACGGGATCAGCATCCTGTCGTGCATGGCCTCGGCGCTCTCCGAGCCCGATGGGGCCGGGCTCGGCACGTTGGGCCTGCCGGAGTCCCGGGCGCGTTCGATGGCGGAGATGGCCGGCTTCACGCGTTTCCGCAAGCTCCCGATCGACCACTCGTTGAACTCGTTCTACGAGGTCCGTCCGTAGCCCACGGGCTCGGCGGCGATCACGGGGTGACGACGAGCTTGCCCCAGCTGTTGCGTGCGCCGAGATCCTCGAGGGCCTGCGGCGCTTCGGCGAGGGGAACGTGCTTCATCACGAGTGGATCGATCTTGCCCTCGTCGTACCAGCGGCAGAGCAGCTCCATGATCCTCGTCGCAGAACTGGGGTCGCGAGCGACCGATGCGCCGTAGTGGACACCGACCACGGAGTAGTTCTTGAGCAGGATGTGGTTCGTCGGCACATCGGCGATGCGGCCCGAGGTGAAGCCGATCGGCAGGAGCCGACCGTCCCACGCGATCACCTTCCTGCTCCGGTCGAAGGTATCGCCTCCCACCGGGTCATAGATGACGTCGACGCCGCGTCCGCCGGTGATCTCCTTGATGCGCTCGACGAAGTCCTCGGCCAGATAGTCGATGGCGACTGCAGCACCGATCTCCTCGCACACACGCTTCTTCTCGGGACCGCCCGCAGTTGCGTACACGGTTGCTCCCATCGCGTTGCCGAGTTGGATCGCTGCCGAGCCCACGCCGCCCGCTCCCGCGTGCACCAACAGGGTCTCGCCAGCGCGGAGCTGCGCACGGTCGCGCAATGCGAAGAGCCCGGTGCCGTAATTCGTCGGGATGCTCACGGCTTTGTCGAACGGAAGTGTCTCGGAGATCCTCAACGGTGCGCCAGCGGGGGCGCTCGTCTGATCCGCGAGGCCACCTCGACCCATGTAGACGACACGGTCGCCGACGTTCCAGTTCGTGACGCCATCGCCAATGGAGGAGATGACGCCACCGATCTCGGCGCCGGGGGTGAAGGGCATCGACGGCTTGACCTGGTACCCACCGCGGATCTGGAGAAGGTCGGGGAAGTTGAGCCCCACCGCCTTCACGTCGATGACCACCTCGCCGGGACGGGCCACGAGTGGCTCGACCTCGGCGAGTGTCATGACCTGCTTGGGTTCCCCGAGTTCTGTGACCAGCCAACGTCGCATGGTGCCGACGGTAGTGGGCGCTCTGCGCCCGGCGGAAAGGGAGCCGGGTCCGGGGTCGGTGGTGAACGCCGTTAGGCCTCGCCCGCCCCGTTGCGGATGTCCCGGAGCGAGTAGACGAGGTCCGTGTGCCCGCGCCGGCCCGAGAGGCGATGGGCGGGACGCGGAGCGCCCGACACGGTCTGGCTCGTTCCCCAGTCGCTGACACACGTGCGGTGGGCGATGCGCCAGATCCCTTGGCGCCGCTCGAAGCGGTCGAGGTACCGGCCGCACGACACCAGATCGGTGTACCCGCCGTCGGCAGGCAATCGGTAGTAGCCGGTCCAGTGGCTCTCGACCCAGGCCGTGTCGCCGTCGAGATCCACCATGACGTTCCCGTTGTCGTGGTGGGTGGAGATCCACGCCCCGACGTACTGCATGACCCAGTCCACGTACTCCGGAGCGCTCCCGCAGAAGACGCCGTGGTCGTCGGTGCCGTCGGGCCAATACACGTCGAGGAGCAGCGTCGGGTCGAGTCGATCGACAGCCCGGGAGTACTGATGAATGCGATCCGTGATGGCGGAGATCGCGACGAGTCGTTCGATGGCAGAGGCGTCAACGCTCATGCTCAGCCCCGGTCAAGGACCTCGAGGCGCCGCGACAGCACGCGCCAGCCGTTGGCGGTGCGCACGTACTGATCGTGGTAGCGCGCCGTGAGTGATCCCCGTGCGCCGTCGGCACGGGTGAATTCCTCGCGGAGGTAGCACACGCCGGTTGCGGTATCGCCGGTGACGTCGAACCACTTGAGCGGCGTCACGTGCCAGATCCAGCCGAATCCGCCCACCGCCTTCACCCAGAAGTCGACGATGGTCGACTTACCGTCCATCGTCAGGCCGGCGAGGTCCCAGTGGCAGTCGTCGCGGTCGGCCCAGACGCCTCCCCAGAGCGCAGCGTCTTTCAGGTGGACTGCGTGCCCGTACTGATCGATGAGTCGCTCGAGCTCGATGCGATCCTCGACGGAGGGTGCCCCCATGATGGCTCCTTTGTTCGCCGCCCGAGGGCGGAGTCGTTGAAGTGCGACTCGTGGTCTACTTGCGTCGGGGTCGCTGCGCAAATGCGTCGGGAGCCAGACCGAGTTCGGCGCACGCGGCGGTACGCAGGTGTGACCGGTGGCCAGAGCGGCTGATGATGCCCGAGTGCGCCGCCATCTGGATCGCAAGGCCGTCGGCCAGGGCCGAGAGTCTCCAGGCGGCGCTGTTCGGGTCCGAGCAGCGGAACTCGCCGCTCTCGATGCCCTCGGTGATGATCGCCTCGAGTTGCGCCTTCGACTGCAGGTCCAACTCGCGGCTGATCGCCTGCATCGCCTCGTTGCGGAGCGCCTCGCCCCACGCGTCGATCCAGAGCATCCATGCGTAGTCGTCCTCCTCGGGCGCCCACACGGTGAAGATCCGGTCGAGCTTGGCCACTGCAGTGGCGGCACTTGCGATCTCGGCAGCCACCCGGTCGAGGTCCTGTCGGGCGGCGAACCTGAACGCCTCGGCGAGCAGCTGCTCCTTGCTGTCGAAGTGGTAGTGGATCAGCCCGGTCGAGACACCGAGTTCCCGGGCGACGTCAGAGACGCGCGTTGCTGCAAAACCACGTTCGATCACGACGCCGCAGGTTGCTTGCAGGATTTCGGCTCGTCGTTCCTCGACGGTCTGGCGTTTCACCTTGACCGACACTAATCAGCACCTGCGCTGCCACAACAACGCCAGGTCGGCCGTGGCCCGTCGTGCACTCTGCGGCAGGGGGCGGCCGACTTTCCTACGATGGGCCGACCGGATCGCAAGACCCCGGATCGACAAGAGGAGTAGTAGCCATGACCACGCTCGAGGAACTCAAGCAGATCGGCACCCGTCTCTCCCCGTGGGCGCACCTCGCAACGGTCGGCGCCGACGGCGCACCCGATGTGGTGCCGGTCCACCCGTGCTGGGAGGGTGAGACGATCTGGGTGATGGTCGGGATGACGTCGGTGAAGGCGCGTAACGCTGCCGCCAATCCGAACGTCGCGCTCCACTGGCAGGTCACCGAGGTCGGCGACGGTCTCGAGATCTGGGGCACTGCTCACTGCACCGACGATGTTGCGACCAAGCGGCGTCTCTGGACCGGAGTGTTCGATTACGACCTCAATGCCTTCGCCCCGGGCGGCCCCGACAACTCTCCGGGCACCGGGTTCATGGCGATCAAGCCCACGCGTGCGCTGTACCTCGCGCAGTACGGCATGGGCGGCGCACAGCGATGGGAGGCCCGCTGACATGGCACGCCTCACGTCGCTCTCCCGCTCCGTTGCCGGCAAGGTCGCCGTCGTCACCGGTGCGGCATCCGGGATGGGCCGCGCCACGGCACACCTCTTCGCCGATGAGGGGGCACGAGTCGCGGTCGTCGACATCGGCCAGGAGCGGGTCGACGCTGTGGTGGGCGAGATCGTCGGGGCGCACGGGGCGGCGGCAGCGCGGGGCTGGGTGTGCGACGTGTCGGACCACGGCGCGATCCATCGCCTCATCGACGAGGTTGCCAGTCACTTCGGCGGAATCGACATCCTCGTGAACAACGCAGGCATTTCGCTCCCCAACTCGGCCTTCCAGGACGAGGACTCTTACGAGTCGAACTGGGAGCGGACCCTCGCCGTGAACCTCACGGCTCATTCCCGTCTCGTCCGGGCAGCCCTGCCACACCTCATCAAATCGGGTGCGGGGCGTGTGGTGAACATTGCGTCCACCGAGGCGTTGGTCACTGCACCCGGGATGACTGCGTACGCCGCAGCCAAGGCTGGTGTGGTGGGCCTCACCAAGAGCCTTGCGGTGGAACTCGGCAAGCACGGGGTGAACGTGAATTGTGTGTACCCCGGTCCCATCAACACCGGGATGACGGCAGGGATCAACGACAAGGACAAAGAGACCTATGCGCGCCGTCGCGTGCCACTGCGTCGCTACGGCGAGCCCGAGGAAGTCGCTCACATGACGCTCAACCTCTGCCTGCCTGCAGCGAGCTTCGTCAACGGTGCAGCGATTCCCGTCGATGGGGGCATGAGTATCCGTCACACCTGACGGGTCTCGTCAGGGTGCCCCGTCGAGCAGATCAGCGAATCCGCTCGGTGCGTGCGGGCCGATCACCAACTGTTCCAAGATTCCCATGCCCTCGTGAAGACGCCCGGAGGGGTCGCGAAGCGTCGCCCTGCTCAGCGCCTGCACGTGGAGGTGGTGGGGTGCGAGCGGAGTGCTGACGGGAAGTGCCCACCGATCCCCGCCGGAGACCGACTCTCCCTTCCAGACCCCGTGGCCCCAGTCGGGGTGCCCGTAGCCGATGCCGAGCATCTGGAACTCGAGGATCGGCTCGAGGTTGAGTGTCGACACCCCGCCTCCGTGCAAGAAGTCGATCTCGCAAGCAGCCGCATGGCGTGTGCCGGGCCTCCAGGTCAGCCGATAATCCACCTGGTCGGCGCCCACCGGCATCGACTCCCCGACGTTGACGATCAGGGCCTCTTGGTGCCAACGGGATCCGCTTGCGTCCTCGCTCACGTCGAAGTGGGTACAGAAACCCTCGAAGTTCACCGGGGCCCACAGCCAGTAGAACTGCGCCGGTCCTGCCGGCGCCCCGTAGCCGTAGCGCTCTCCGACCGGACGAATGCCCCACGAACGATCGCGAGATCCCCAGTACTGATCCGGGTTCACCTCGTGGCGTTGTCCGTCGACCTCGAGCCAGCCCGTCCACGTGCCGAACTGCGTGAGGCGCGTGTAGTCGAACACGACTCGCTGCCCCGCTCTCCGGAAAAAGTGAGGCTCCTCGACAGCGACGGTTCGGTGCTCGAACCGGAGGTCGGCACGGAGACCGTGCTCGGGGGCCTCGACGGTGAGACGAAGTGTCTTGAGCCCCTCGAGGACCTCCACCCGGATCGGCCCGACGACAGTCGCCTCGGCCCGGTCCTCCGGGGCTCGGCGCGAGGCGTGCACGTTGATCTGCTCGCCGCCCACGACCACGCTGAACGCGGCGTCGGCGACGTGGCGGTTCGGGTACAGACCCATGGCGGCAGCGAAGTAGAGCGAGGCATCTCGTCGGTACCCGTTGAAGAAATATCGGTCGTAGTGGTTGGGATCCGAGGACGCAGTGAGGGCTACCGGCAGGGAAGCCTGATGGATCGGGTAGTCGTCGAACGCGGAGAGCACACCGGCACCATAACGAGATCTGCGGCGGGGGAACCGACGTCGAGGTGGCGCCACCCGGGCGTTCGTCCCTCCGGTGCGGCGAGCGCCGGAACCGGGGGCCTGCCCCTACGCTGAGGACCGAGATGCGAGTCCCCCGATTGCGTCCTGCGGTGTACCGCGCCATGACCTTCGCCGCTCTGGTGCTCCTTGCGAGCATCGTGGTGACCGGCGCCCTCGTCCGCCTCACTGATTCCGGCTTGGGGTGTTCGGACTGGCCGAGGTGCAACGAGGAAAAACTCATCGACGTCTCGAGTACGCACGCTGCCATCGAACAGATCAACCGATTGTTCACGGGTCTCGTCGGGCTGGCAGTCATCCTGGCCGTTGCCGGTTCGCTGTTGCGCACGCCCCGTCGTCGCGACCTCACGTGGTTGTCACTCTCGCTCGTGGGCGGTGTGATCGGACAGGCGGTCGTGGGGGGCATCGTCGTGCTCACCCATCTACATCCCCTCGCGGTGCAGCAGCACTTCCTGCTCTCGATGGTGATCCTCGCTGCAGCGGTGGTGCTGCACCGTCGCGCCACCCTCGGCGACGGCGAGCGCTGGGAGCGGGCGGTGTCGTTGTCGACGATGCGCAGGGTGTGGGTGCTCGCCGCCCTCACCGCAGTAGCCATCGTCACGGGAACCGTGGTGACCGGCACGGGGCCCCACAGCGGCCAGCACGACGGCGAGCCGGTGCAGCGGTTCGGGTTCGCCATCAGTTCGGTGGTGAGGGTTCACAGCGGTGCGGTGATCCTCACCGTCGCTGCGCTCGCCGCACTGCTCTGGCACCTCCGCAAACACGCCGATCGCTCTCGCATGGAGAGCAGCATCACCGGGTTCTCGTTGATTGCGATCTCACAGGGGACGATCGGGTACGTGCAGTACTTCTCCGACATCCCGGTGGTCCTCGTGGGCATCCATGTCGCGCTTGCCACCACACTGTGGCTGTCGCTCGTCTATCTCCTCGTGGCGACGAGACAGGTTGTCGGGGTGCCGTCAGGCGAAGCGGGAGAGATCCCTGCAGATGTCGTGAAACTCTGAGATCGTCTCCTCGAGGATCTCCTTCACCGGCCGCACCGATTCGATACGGCCGGCCACCTGTCCGGTGAGTGCCAGCGAGGCCTCCATGTCGCCACCGAAGTAGAGGTCCATCGCGCGGCTCATCTCCGAGAGCGCAACGTTCTCGTCGCGCTCGAGGCGCTCACTGCGCTGCGTGCGCAGGGCACGTAGACCGGGGGAGGAGAATCGGTTCAGGAACACCGTGTCGGTCTCGGCTGCATCGACAATGGCCTGCTTCCAGTTGTGGTGCACCGGCGACTCGGCGGCAGACACCATGCGGGTGCCCATCTGCACCGCATCTGCTCCGAGGGCGAGTGCCGCGGCCATGCTGCGCCCATCGGTGATACCGCCCGCGGCGACGATCGGGACGTTGACCTTGGAGGCGACAAGTGGAACGAGCACCATGGTCGCCACGTCACGCGGGTTCTTGAACCCACCGCCCTCGCCGCCCTCCACCACGAGGCCGTGCACTCCCGCTGCGATCGCCTTCAGGGCCGATTTCAGGGTGGGCACCACGTGGAACACCGTGAGACCTGCAGCCATCAGCGGCACGGCGTATTTGTTCGGGTCGCCGGCCGATGTGGTCACGAACTTCACGCCCTGGTCGATGACGAAGTCGGCGATCGATGGGTCACGTACGAAGAGGCCGGCGATGTTCACGCCGAAGGGCTTGTCGGTGAGGTCCTTCATCTTGCGGATCTCTTCGCGCACTTCGTCGAGTTGACCCGACGAGGTCTCGATGATGCCGAGACCACCGGCATTCGAGACCGCCGAGGCGAGCTGCGAGCGGGCGATCCAGCCCATCGGCGCCTGGATGATCGGGTAGTCGATCCCGAGCATCTCGCTGACGCGGGTACGGACGGGTGCAGGGAGGGAGCCAGTCATGCCCGCAACCTAGTTCGGCTCAGGGGCGCACGACCGGGTCGAAGAGGTGGTGCGTGTCGTTCACGGTGACGACGTGCGCGCCCCCGGGTCCCACTCTGACCTTGGAGATGCTCGTGTTCTCGCATGTCATCCAGAGCGAGTGGGGCATGGAGAGTGCACTCGCCAGATACGTGCCGATGACACCCCCGTGAACGACGACTGCGATGGTCTCGCCGAGGTGCGCCTGAGCGAGTTCGTTGACCACCCGGGTGACCCGCTGACGGAAGACGGCGTCGCCCTCGGCGCCCGGGATGCCGTCCCAGGTGCGCTGACGTGTCCACGCCACCCACTCCGGGTCGCGCTCGGCGACCCTGCGGCGGAACTCGCCGTTTGCCCAGTCGCCGAGGCGCACCTCTTCGAGATCCTCGAACTCGGTCGTGAGGAGGCTTCGGCGTGCTGCGAGCGGCGCAGCGGTCTGACGGGCGCGCTGCAGGTGCGATGAGTAGACGGCATGGATCACCTTGTTGGCGAGGCGCTCGTCGAGCAGTGCCGCTTGCTTCACGCCTTCGGGATGCAGCGGCGGGTCACCCGCGTCCGCAGCGCCGGGGATCACGTCCGCCGATCGGCCATGCCGGATGAGGAGGATCTCACAGCTGTCGCGGTGGTCGATGAGTTCGGTGGGTTGGGGGACCGGTCGGTTCACCCGTTCGAACCTAGTCGTCGCTTCGGTGTGCCCCGAGACGTTCGAGCACCCGTCCAGGCGTCAGACCCCGGCGTCGAACCGTTCGCCGATCGCGTTGGTCACGCCGGCGTCGGTGCCGAAGACCTGTTTCTGACGCGGGCCGACGCCCGTGGCCACGAGTGCCCGCAACAGGAGCGAGGCCTCCCCGAAGGAGGTGAGCACCACGGCATCGGGGTCTGCGTCACGCACGCGCCGCGCAAGGTCGAAGAACGTTTCGCGGTCGGGGTCGTAGGCGATGCTGCCCACCACCGCCACCTCTCGGCGCGCGAGTGCGATCGTCAATTGATCGGCAACTCCGAGCCCGTAGGGGTCGTCGATGACGAGGAGGAACGCCGAGTTGTTGCCCCGGTCTGCGATGAGTTGGGCCAACGCCTCGGCTTGAAGGAGATCCGACGCGATGTTCCGGAAGTAGAGGCCGCGGTCGGGAAGCGTGCTGAGGATCGTGGCGGTGTTCGACGGCGAGAACAGCACCACCCCCGCGCTGGTCACGATGTCGAGCACCTCGAGGGTGACCGCCGAGGTCGACGGACCGACGATTGCGTCAACTCCCTCCGCCACGAGCGATTCAGCGGCTCGGCGTGCCCGGTCGGTGCTGGCGTCGCCCGAGTCGACGACCGAGACCTCGATCGGCTTTCCGAGTACCCCGCCCGCTGCATTGATCTCGTCCACTGCGAGTTCGACACCCGACCGGATCGCCGGCGTGAAGATCGTGGTGGTCTGGGTGAGGTCCACGAGGACCCCGATGCGGAGAACGCCGTTGCCCTCGCGGGTTCCCTCGGCCCGGGGCTCGTTCGCCGACATCTCGGGCGGCGCGCTTGCCGCGACGAAGAAGGAGCGCGCAGGGTCGATCCGGTCGTTGGCGCCCATCGTGCGGACCTCGTAGATCGCCTCGCCCGGCTCGCCTTGAGCCCCGAGCGGCGCGGTGCCCGACTCTCCGTCGTAGTCGGGGTCTCCTCCCTGGAGGACCAGTTCCCGGCATCGCTGGAATGTTGTGCACTTCGACCCGCCGCCGGTGATGCCCACGATCTCGCTCGCCATGGAGATGCCGTCGGAGCCGGCGGCCTCGGTCGCGAGCGCAATGGTCACCACGGCGTCGTAGGCGTTTCCTGCATAGTCGGTGTCGTCGAGGCCATCCGATCCGCTGGGCGTCGTTCCGAGTCGCTCGATGAATGCCTCGCTCAGCGAGACGCTCGCAACGGTTCCCGTGAGACCCTCGAGAGCTCCAGTCACATCGGGGCGCTCGTCGCAGGCGGTACCGATGGCGAGGAGTGAGAGGGACACCGAGCAGGCCACGAGGGCGGCTGAGCGTCTCGAGCGTCGGCTCGTGCGGGTCATGATCGTCTCCTTGCCTCTGAGCGGGGGGGGTGCGGGCTGCCGAATCGCTGCTCGGACGAGCCGACCGCGGCCCCGGCAGCGATCCGGCACGTTAGTCCCGCGCTGATCGGGCACGGGGGTACGCATCCGGCTCGGCCGTACCTCGCAGAAGTGTCTAGTGTCCGGGGCATGAGCGAAGTCCTGTATGACGTGTCCGACCACATCGCAACGATCACTCTCAACGCTCCGGAGCGGATGAACACCATCTCGGGGGCGATGCTGAACGATGTCTCCATGCGACTCCTCGAGGCGGATCGGGACCGTGAGGTTCGCTGCATCATCCTCACCGGTTCGGGTCGTGCCTTCTGCGCAGGCCTCGACCTCGCCGCTCAGATGAAGGGCCCGAAGGGAAGCCTCGGGAACATGGGCAGCCTCGACTCGAACCCCGGGGAGTTCGAGCTTCGCGACGCACCACCGGTGGTGCTGCACAACATCGACACGCCCACCATCTGCGCGGTGAACGGCGGCGCAGCGGGTTACGGACTCGACATGGCGCTCGGTTGCGACATCCGCATCGCCGCAGCATCGGCCAAGCTCAACCCTGGCTTCGCCAAGCGTGGCATTCTGCCCGAGAGCGGCGGGACCTGGCTCATGCCGCGGATGGTCGGCTACGCAAAGGCCGCAGAGATCGCCTTCACCGGCCGCACGCTCCTCGCCGACGAAGCGCTCGAGCTGGGCCTCGTGAACCGCGTGGTCGCCGATGCGGATCTCATCCCGACGGCACGGGAGCTGGCTTCCGAGATCGGATCGAATGCGCCGCTTGCTGTTCGTGCCATCAAGCGCATGATGCGTGCGGCCGAGACCGAGACCTTCGAGCAGAACGTCCATCACGTGTTCCTGCAGCTGCTGCCGCTGATGCGTACCGAGGACTTCCGCGAAGGCGTTTCGGCGTTCATGGAGAAGCGGTCGCCCAAGTTCCAGGGCCGGTGACGCCGGCACCCGCCGACCCGTTCGCCGTGCTCGGAATCGAGTTCGGCGCGCCACTCTCGGAGATTCGTTCGGCAAGGCGGCGTCTGGCACGCGACCTGCATCCCGACCACGGCGGGAGCGAGGAAGCGATGAAGTCCCTGAACGCGGCGTTCGACGCTGCGGTTGCCCATGCAACCGGTCGCCGTCCCCTCGAGGTTCCGCCGAACCCCGCGAGCACCGTACGCACCCCGGATTCGGCGAAGCGGACGGGTACGCGGGCCCCGTCGCAGCGGGCGTCGTCTTCCGGTCGTCCCGTGCACGATCATCCGTCGTTCGTGGTCGACGCGCTCCCGGTGGAGGCCTTCGAGGCGCTGCTCATCGTGACCACTTGGATCGGTGAGGTTCTCGTCGACGAGCCGCCCTATCTGCTCGATGTGCACCTCTACGAGCCGTCGGACTGCTGGTGCCGCCTCGAGTTGGTGCCCGATGCCGGAGCGAGCACGGTGAGCATCACCGTGGCCGGTGTCGGTGGGGCACCGGCGCCCGATGTCGAGGTCGTGCGCGATGTCTGGGTCGCTCATCTCAACCAACTCGGCCGGTGGGAGCCGGGCTGAGGCATCGGCGCGTTCGGCGGACCGCTGTCTCTCGAGCGGTGCGTTCGTCGGTGTGCACAACGTGCTGGTTGGCTAGCCCCGTGCGCCTGCAGCCTTGATGAGCCGGTCGCGTACGGCGTGGCCCAGACCCGAGGCTGCCGGGAGGACGGCCACCACGATGTCGGCGCCCTGCGCATCGGCCTCGCGCAACTGTGCGTAGAGCGTTCGTGCTGCCGCAACGGTGTCGGTTGATGCGTCGAGTGTCACCACGCTCTTCCCGGAGCGCATCAGGGACTTCTCTTGTCGGTCCGCATCGGCTCGGTCCTCCACGACCACGACGCGCGCCCGTGGCGCGTAGTGCGACTCGAGCATTCCTGCAGCTCGGCTCGGCCCGCTGGTGTCCCCGACAGTTCCGAGGAGTTGACGGATCTGTTCCACGGTGATGGCGCCGGGTCGCAGCACCTGAACCGGATCGACCGTGCAGTCGACGATGGTTGATTCCACGCCGATCGGGCACGGGCCGCCATCGAGAACGAGGTCGATGCTGTCGCCGAGGTCGGTGACAACGTGTTCGGCGAGGGTGGGGCTGACGTGTCCGAAACGGTTCGCCGACGGCGCGGCGACGCCGCCTCCGAAGTGTTCGAGCATCGCAGTCGTGAGTGGATGGGCCGGTACGCGCAGGCCCACCGTGCTGCGCCCACCGGTGACCCACGATCCAACGCGTGGACCGGCCGGCACGAGCAGCGTGAGCGGTCCGGGCCATGCCAGTTCGGCGAGGGAGCGGGCGCTCTCGGGCAGGTCGGTGGTCCAGCCATCGAGTACCTGCTCGGCGCGGGCGAGGTGGACGATGAGCGGATGGTCAGCAGGCCGGCCCTTGACGGCGAAGATCCGGCGCACCGAGCGCTCGTTCTCGGCATCGGCGGCGAGTCCGTAGACCGTCTCGGTGGGGATGCCGACCAGGCCGCCGGTCGCGATGACCGACGCAGCGCGAGCGGGGTCGACGGTGACCTCACACATGGATCGCAGTTCCCGTGCGAACCCGGTCAAACGCAGTCGAGGAACTCGAGCGCTGCATCGATGAACGCGAAGGCCTCGGGCGTCGCAAAGTGGTCGACATTGCGGAGCACCTTGAGCGTCGAGTTCGGCAGTGCTGTGGCGAGCGGGTCGCCGGGTCCGGCGAAGTCCTTGTCGCCGATTGCGACGAGCACGGGAATGCTGATGGTGCCGAGGCGCTCGCGGGTCAGCGCGTACGACGAGGTGCGTTTCAGCACGGCAGCAAGAGCCACCGCGTCCTGTCCCGGCCGGTTGGCGTAGTTGGCGAACACTTGGGCGTCGACATCGCTGTCATCGGCGCGGCCCTCGACGCCGGCGAGGAGTCGAGCCCGTCGTTCCTCATCGGGACGAAAGATGTTCTCGCCGATACCGCCGACGACGAGTCGCTGGATTCGGTCCGGGTTCTGGCAGGCGAGTTGCAGCAGGGTGATTGCCCCGAGGGAGAAACCGATTGCATCGACGGGCTCCGACGGGAGGGCCTCGAGGATTCTGACCGTGAGGTCCTCATAGGCCGCAGGTTCGTGGGGCTTGGGTGCAGATCCGTGTCCGAGCAGGTCAACGCCGATGACGGTTCGCCCGGCGTCCTCGATGAGAGCGGTCATCCCGCTGCGTTGCCACGTCTCGGCGAACGACCCGCCCCAACCGTGGACAAGGAGGACCGGAGCCCCCGGATTGGTCATGGGGGCACGCTACTTCACCTGTAGCCTTGGTTGGCCCCTGAACGGGCCAGGAGGACACGACCCAGCCATGCGTTTCCTGAACGATCGCCCGCCGTACGACCTGACGTACAACGACGTGTTCATGGTGCCGAGCCTGTCGTCGGTGCCCTCCCGTCTCGACGTGGATCTCACCACCCCCGATCGCCTCGGCACGACGATTCCTGTCGTGGTCTCCAACATGACTGCTGTCGCCGGGCGTCGCATGGCAGAGACCGTTGCGCGTCGAGGTGGGATGGCTGTTCTTCCCCAGGACATCCCGCTCGACGTGGTCGAGCAGGTGATCGGGTGGGTGAAAAGTCGAAATCCTGTCTTCGAGACTCCAATCACCCTCTCGCCGCAGGACACCATCGGGGATGCGCTCGGGCTCATCCACAAACGGGCGCACGGCGTGGTGATCGTTGTCGACGACGAGAACCGCCCGGTCGGGATCTTCTCCGAGAGCGATGCCGCTGGGTACGACCGCTTCTCGCAGTTGGTCAACGTGATGTCCCGAGACCTCGTGACGGTGTCGCATCGCTCGGGGCTCGACGAGGTGCACGACCAACTCACGCGGTTGCGTATCTCGGCTGCACCGGTGGTGGACGACGACGGCCGGCTGCTCGGGATCGTCACCCGCAAGGGTTCGCTGCGCTCCACCATCTACCGACCCGCGGTCGACCGTGAGGGCCGCCTGATGGTGGCGGTTGCGGTGGGCATCAACGGTGAGCCGGCCGCCAAGGCGAAAGAACTCGCATCGATGGGCGCCGACGTCCTTGTCATCGACACGGCGCACGGTCACCAGGTCCGGATGCTGCGCGCCATCGAGGCGGTCCGCGCCGCCGTGCCCGATGCAAAGATCGTTGCTGGAAACGTGGTGACGGCCGACGGCACCCGACAGATCATCGAGGCCGGCGCCGACGTGGTGAAGGTGGGCGTCGGGCCCGGGGCCATGTGCACCACACGGATGATGACCGGGGTCGGCCGTCCGCAGTTCTCTGCGGTCGTCGAGTGCTCCGAGGCGGCTCGTGCGGCCGGAGGCCATGTGTGGGCCGATGGCGGTGTGCGGTATCCGCGCGACGTGGCGCTCGCACTCGCTGCCGGTGCAGCGAGTGTGATGTTCGGGTCATGGCTCGCTGGCACCTATGAGTCCGCAGCCGACACGCTCCGGGACCTCGAAGGGCGTCTCTACAAGGAGAGCTTCGGTATGGCGTCGAACCGCGCCGTGAAGAACCGCACTCGCGAGGAGAGTGCCTTCGAGCGGGCCCGCAAGGAGCTCTTCGAGGAAGGTATCTCCACGTCGCGCATGTACTTGGACACCGAGCGTCCCGGGGTCGAGGACATCCTCGATCAGATCGTCGCTGGTGTCCGGAGCGCATGCACCTACGCCGGGGCCGCGAGCATCCCCGATTTCTGCGAGCGAGCAGTTGTCGGTGTTCAGAGCGCAGCCGGCTACGACGAGGGGCGCCCGCAGGGCACGAGTTGGTGAGCCGTCCGGGCGTGTCACGGCTCTTCGTCATCGCCATCGACGGACCTGCGGGTGCAGGGAAGTCAACCATCGGTCGTGCCCTCGCGGCCCGTCTCGGGCTCGAATACCTCGACACCGGTGCGATGTACCGCAGCGTCACCGTCGCCGCCGTCCGTTCTGGGGTGGACGTCACCGATGTGTCGGCGGTGGCCGAAGTGGCCCGCCGGATCACCATCGAGGTCGGCGAACGGGTGGCGGTCGACGGTGTCGACGTCACCGAGGCCATACGTTCGCCGGAGACCAACGCGTCGGTGAGCACCGTGGCGGCAAATCCGCAGGTGCGCGAGGAGATGGTTCGCCGTCAGCGTCAGTGGGCCGAGGAGCGGGGCGGTGGTGTGCTCGAGGGGCGCGACATCGGCTCCGTAGTGTTCCCGGATGCCGTGCTGAAGGTGTACCTCACAGCGTCTGCCCTCGAGCGCGCGCAACGCCGGGCGCTCGAGAGCAACGGTGATGTCGCCGAGATCGCAGCGAGCATCGAGGCCCGCGACCGCAAGGACAGCGAACGAGCGGTGGCGCCACTCACGGAGGCCAACGGTGCGGTGGTCATCGACACCACAGGGCGCGCGGTCGACGATGTACTCGGGGAGCTGCTCGGACTCGTGGAGGTCCGTCGATGACGAAGGTGAAGTCAGCGGTCCTCGGTCAGGGCCTTGCGGGTCGGCTGTTCTTCCGGGTGTGCCGCGATCTGTGCATGGTCATCTGCACGCTGTACTTCCGCATGACCTGTAACGGACGCGAGCACGTGCCCAAGCAGGGTGCCTATGTGCTTGCTGCTGTGCACCGCTCCAATGTGGACATCGTCGTGACCGGGACGGTCACGCGTCGACGGCAGCGGTACATGGGGAAGGACTCGCTCTGGAAGCGGCAGCCGGGGAGCTGGGTGCTCACGGCGCTCGGCGGCTTCCCGGTGTCTCGGGGCACCGTCGACCGGCTCGCCCTCCAGCGCTGCATCGATGTGCTCGAGGCAGGCGAGCCACTGGTGCTGTATCCGGAGGGAACGCGACTGAGCGGACCCACGGTGGGGGAACTCTTCGACGGAGCGATGTACATCGCCTCGAAGGCAGGTGTGCCGGTGGTTCCCGTGGGCATCGCAGGCACCGAACGCGCCATGGCCAAGGGCGCAACGATGATCCGACCGTCGAAGGTCCATCTCGAGATCGGCTCACCGATCATGCCTCCCGTCGCGATCGACGGGCGCCGTGTGTCGCGCGACTTGCTCAATCAGTCAACCGAGCGACTGCGAGCCGAACTGCAGCGCCTGTTCGACCTTGCGCAGGAGCGCACGGCGCGCTGATTCAGCGGCATCAACTGGCGAGGAACGCCCGGAGCGCCGTACTGAGATGAACAGGATCGTCGGCACCGCACAGTTCCCGTGCCGAGTGCATCGACAGTTGGGGAACCCCGACGTCAACGGTCGAGATACCCAGACGCGTTGCGGTGATCGGACCGATCGTGGACCCGCACGGCATGTTGTTGCGGGAGACGAACCACTGGACGGGCACCCCAGCCTCGCGGCAACAGCGCTCGAACATGGCCGCTGACTCGGGCGAGGTTGCGTAACGCTGGTTGGAGTTGACCTTGATGGCCGGCCCGGCGTTCACGATGGCACGGTGGTTCGGCTCGTGGCGTTCGACGTAATTGGGGTGGACGGCGTGTGCGTTGTCGGCCGAGACGCAACTGCTGGTCGTGAGTGCCGCGAGGAACGCGTCGCGCCCTGCGCCCGATGCGATGGCAAGGCGCTCGAGGACGTGCTCGAGCAGGGGGCCTGCCGCTCCGGTTCGGCTCTCTGACCCGACTTCCTCGTGGTCGAACAGCGCAACGACTGCGGTCGAGGATGTGGGCTGTGCGCGGGTGATTGCGCGGATGCCGGCCCAGCAGGAGATCTGGTTGTCGAGACGGGCAGAGGCGATCAGTGAGTAGTCGCTGCCCAGCAACGCAGCAGGGGTGAGGTCATAGAGACAGAGCTCCCAGCTCGCCATCGCGTCGGGCCCCCGGAGATCGCACTGTTCGGCGAGGAACTCGGCGAACTCGCCGGGTCGCGGTGTTCCCGTGCCCCACACGGGTGTGAGGTGTGTCTGCTTGTCGAGAACCAGGCCCCGGTCGTTGACCTCGCGGTCGAGGTGGATCGCCAGTTGGGGCACGCGTGCGAGCGGAGCGTGGATCCGTACGAGGTGCGTGTCGCCATCGGTGTCGATCACCGTCCCGGCGATGCCGAGGTCACGGTCGAGCCACGAGTTGAGGAGCGCCCCGCCGTAGACCTCCACCCCGAGCTGTCGCCATCCGAGCGCCCCGGTGTCGGGTCGGGGCTTGATGCGGAGTCCAGGCGAGTCGGTGTGTGCACCGATGATTCGGAACGGGTGCGACTCTGCGAGGTCGGGCGCAGACCACGCGACGAGGGCGCCACCACGGACGACGAAAGCGCGTAGGTTGCTGGACCAGTCCTTCGACTCGGCGAGTCGTTCGAACCCTGCTCCCTCGAGCCGCTCGGCAGCGCTCTCGACGGCGTGAGCGGGCGACGGTGACTCGTCGAGGAACCCCATGAGGTCGGCGACGTCGCCCGACTGATCTGCGTTGTGGTGCACGTTGCTCACCGCATTCAGCCTTGGTACAGCCCGACGGGAAGCCCCGTGCCACGGAGGTGATGGGTCTCGTTCACCGTCAGGATGCTCCGCTCGCCCGAGCGGGCCGCTGCGATCCGGTGGATCGAGGTGTAGTTGGGGTAGAAGAAACTTTGGCTGTCGGGCACCTTGAGCACCCAGCCCAGATAGGCCGACAGGACGCCCCCGTGGCACACGATGGCGATCTTCTGCGACGGGTGATGTGCGACAAGACGTTCGATGGTGTCGACCACGTTCTTCTCCCAGACATCGCGCGGCACGTCGGGGTTCTGCCAGTCGCCGGCGAGCATTGCCTGCCAGCGAGGGTCGTTGGTGGCCTTGAGTTCCTCGATGGGGACGTATTCGTTGGAGTCGCGGTCGTACTCGGCAACGCCGTCCTCGGTGCGGATGTCCAGTCCGTGCACCTCGGCGAGAGGCTGCGCGGTTTGCCGCGCACGACGGAGTGGGCTTGCGTACAGGGCATGGATGCGCTCCTGGCCCAAGTACGTTGCGAGATGGCGGGCCTGATGATGCCCGGCCTCGGAGAGTTCGGGGTCGGCCCGGCCCTCGGTGAGTTCCCGGCGCACCGGGAGGGCATGTCGAATGAGCAGCAACTCCATCCTGCTAGGTAATCAGCCATGACGGTTCGAACCAAGGCATCGGCGCGGCCGTGAGTGCGCCCGAGCCGCAGAGGGATCCCGCAGGCTCCCCTCGCACCGGCGCCCGCATCGCCGCCGAGGAGACGGGCCCCGCCGACGCCGAGCTGCTGGTGCTGGTCCACGGCTCGATGGACCGACGGGTCGGCTTCAGCCGGGTGGCGCGCCATCTCGGAGACCGTTTCCGGGTGCTGCGCTACGACCGGCGCGGCTACGGCGAGTCCGTCGGTGTCCCCGGGCCCTACGGCATCGCGGAGCACGCGGGTGACCTCGTCGAGTTGCTCCGGGGACGCCCGGCGATCCTCATCGGCCACAGCATGGGCGGCAACGTCGTGCTCGCTGCGGCACAGCGGTGCCCCGACCTTGTCCGTGCCGTTGGCGTCTACGAGACCCCTCTCAGCTGGATGCCGTGGTGGCCGCGGAACTCGGCGAGTCGAAATGTGGCCGCTTCATCCGACGACCCCGCCCTCCTCGTCGAGCAGTTCATGAAGGGCATGATCGGCGAGCGTCGGTGGGGGCTGCTGCCACCGGAGACCAAGGCAGCGCGTCGCGCAGAGGGCCCCGCCATGGTGGGGGAGATGACCTCGATCAGCAGCGAAGCGCCGTGGTCTGCGGAGTCGATCACCGTTCCCGTCCTGACTGCACGCGGGAGCCTCGCTCGGCCTCACCACCTCGAGGGCATGGAGCGTCTCGCCAACATGCTTCCGGATGCAGAACTCGTCACCCTCGACGGCTGTCACCACATGGCACACACTGCGTCGGCGGATCAGTTCGTGGAGGAGTTCATCCTTCCGGCATGTCGACGAGCTCGGGGCTGAGCTCACCGGCATCGGTGGAGGTGGGCGCCTCCGGAGCGGTCGTGGGAAGGTTCTCGTCGATGACGTCGGTGATATCGCCGATCACGTCGGCCCCAACGCCCTCGGGCACGTCCACGCTGAATTCGCGACCGAGAAAGGTGCAGGCTGCAGGTTCACCGTTGCCCGCTTGGTACTCAGTTCGAATCCTCTCGGCGCACCGTGAGATGTTCGAGCGCTGACCGACCATGACCACCACGAGTCCGCCCAGTACGAGGATGACGAGGGCCTTGGTGAGCGCCGCCCGGACGAACATCGCGGTGAGGATCGCAATGATCACCGAACCGGCGATGATGGCGACGGCGATGTTCTTCGCTGCTTCGACGTCGAGGGCGAACACCTCAATCACGTTAGTGGTGGGGCGCCGTAGGGTGATGTCATGAGTGATCAGACGGTCAACCTCTCCTCATCGGGTCCCCCCGAGACGGTCCTCCCGGCTCCCGACCCCGCTGCTGCGCATGCGCTCCAGCAGGCACTGTCGGCGGAGTCCGACCGTCGCCGTGCGGAGGTTGCCGCCGTGGTTGCTCGTTGGCCGAGATACCTCGATGCCTGGGCGCGACTCGGCGACCTCGGGCGCGACGAGATCGAGCGCTACGCCTACTACCGAATCGGGTATCACCGTGGTCTCGACACACTTCGCGCCAATGGATGGCGGGGCTCAGGCTTCGTCCGCTGGCGTCACGAGACCAATCGGGGGTTCCTCCGGGCGCTCCGCGGTCTGGCGAAGAGCGCCTCGGCAATCGGGGAGCACGATGAGGCCGAGCGCTGCAGGCTCTTTGTCCTGCAACTCGACCCGAGTGGCATTCCCGACGAGGGCTGAGAGCAAAGGCGGGGTTCTGTGGTCTCTGCGCACACCGGCACGCTCTCTGGTGCGGTACTGGTTGGCGGAGCAAGTCGTCGCATGGGTGTCGACAAGGCGACGCTCGAGGTGAACGGCGTCGCGATGGCGGAGCGGGTCTGCACAGCGATGGAGCAGGCCGGGGCCACGGAGGTCGTCACGGTGGGGGGTCCTTCGCGCGACCTCCGGTGGCGACATGTCGTCGATCGCTATCCGGGTGAGGGTCCACTCGGCGGCATCATCACTGCGCTGTCGTCGCTGCCGGCGGGCCTCGTGCTGGTCGCGGCATGCGATCTTGCGTGGGTGACTGCCTCGGTCTTCCGCGCGCTGCTCGCAGGTCTGGGGGACGCCGACGTGGCGATCGCCCATTCCGGTCGCCCCGAGCCACTGTGCGCTCTCTGGGTGTCGCCTCGGTGCCTCGAACCGCTGGAGCACGCCTTTGCCGCTGGCGAACGAGCCGTCCACCGGGGGCTCGGGGCTCTGGAGATCGAGTCGATCGCGGTCGAGCCGCGGTGGCTCCGGAACGTCAATACGCCGGCCGACCTCGGCGACGATGGGGAACCCAACTGACCTGAGCCACTAGCGTGACGCCGTCCCGACACGGTCGCTCCGGAGGGACGGATCGAGATCAGGCTGTGAGAGCCGGAGGCAAGAGTTCCAATGTCGACACCCGAGGTATCCGTGAACGAGCTCGCCCGGCTCTGCGCCGCTGGTTCGGTCGAACTCGTCGATGTCCGCAACCCCGATGAGTACGCAACCGCGCACGTGCCAAAGGCCCGATTGCTCCCGCTCCCTCAGATCCCCGACAGCCTTTCCGGGTTCCCCAAGGACCGACCGGTCCACGTGATCTGCGCCTCGGGCGGTCGTAGCGCCCGCGTCGTGGCATTTCTCCGTGAACAGGGCATCGATGCCGTGAACGTCAGCGGTGGGACGTATGCATGGATCGATGCCGGCTACGAGGTGGCGACCGGCGATCCGTCGTGAGCGCTGCGTGGGTCGCCGATCAGGACACATTCGAGCGTCTTGTTGACCTGCTCATCGCAGAACCCCGTTACGCGCTCGACACCGAGTTCCACCGTGAGCGGACGTACTACCCGAGGCTGGCACTCCTCCAGTTGGCGTGGTCCGGCGGGACTGCACTTGTCGATCCACTGGCCGTGGACATACAGGCACTCGGTCGGCTCCTGCGCAGTGATTCGCTCGCGGTGCTGCACGCAGCGCAACAGGATCTCGACGTGCTCCAGACCGCCTGCGGCGTCCTCCCGGCTCGCCTGTTCGACACCCAACTCGCCGCGGGCTTCCTCGGTTACTCGACGCCATCGCTCTCAAGCCTCCTCGCCTCGGAACTGCGCGTCCAGGTGGCCAAGGGTGACCGACTCACGGATTGGCTCCAGCGCCCCCTCACTGATGAGCAGCGCGACTACGCAGCGAGCGACGTGGATCACCTTCTTGCGCTGCACGACCTGTTGTCCGATCAGTTGCGGTTGCAGGGGCGCCTCGACTGGGCACTTGCTGCATGCGAGGAACTGCGCTGCCGCCCGACGGGTCCTGCCGACCCCGACGGTGCGTGGCTCCGTATCAAGGATGCCCGGGTCCTCAAGCCGAAGAATCGGGGGGTGGCGCGAGCCGTTGCTGCGTGGCGCGAACGCCGTGCAGCGTCGAGCGACATCCCGGTTCGTCAGGTGCTCCCCGATCTCGCCGTGCTCGGCATTGCCCAGCGCATGCCGCGTACCGCTGCGGAACTCTTGTCGTGCCGTGGGGTCGACGAACGCCACTCACGCGGGCGGATCGGGGAGGAGATCCTCGTGGCCGTGGCGCGCGGGCGGGACGAAGAACCCACACTTCCGGTACCAGAGGGGGAGGAACTGGCGCGCTCGCTCAGGCCGGCCGTCACACTCGTGTCGGCGTGGATCAGCGAACTCAGCAGGCAGCGTCGTATCGACACCTCGCTCGTCGCGACACGCAACGACCTCGTCGCGTTCCTCCGTGGCGATGCCGACGCCCGCCTTGCGCACGGCTGGCGAGCCGAGTTCGTCGGTGACGACATCCGTCGTCTTGTGGAGGGTCGAGCTGCCCTCTCCTTCGATGGCAGGGGCGGCCTCCTCCTCACGCCGATCGAGGCCCGTCACGAGGTCGGCACGTCCGACGCTCAGCCCCTCGCCTGATACGTGTCCCGATACGCCGACCCCGCGCGGTCTGTTGCCGGATACCGTTCGCCAGCATGAGTGATGGCGAGGGCGCAGCGACGGGCCTGCAGGCGAAGGTGCTCACGGTGTCCGACGGCGTCGTCGCCGGAACCAGGGTCGACACGAGTGGCGTTGCACTGGTCGAGCAACTCCGGTCGGTGGGCTTCGAGGTGGTGGAGCATCGCGTCGTGGCCGACGGCGTTGCGACTGTGGCCGACGCGCTCGTCGGGATGACGACCAATTTCTCCGGACTTGTGGTCACCACGGGCGGCACCGGCTTTGCCCCGCGTGACCAGACCCCCGAGGGGACGAGGGCAATACTCGAGCGCGAAGCCCCCGGCATCGCCGAGGCCTGCCGCGCCGTCAATCCCTTGGGCCGGCTTTCGCGCGGCATCGCAGGGATCGTGGGCCACAGCATCGTGGTCAACCTGCCGGGTTCGCCGAAGGGATGTGTGGAGCAACTCGCAGCAGTGCTCGACGTGCTGCCCCACGCGCTCCGCCTGCTCGCCGACGCTCCCACGCAGCACTGATCGGATCCCTGTTCGCCGGGAGCAACCAGTTATTCGGGACTGCGCTCGCGTGCCAACCCGTACACTGCGGGCCGTGCTGCGACTGGTCCTGCCGAAAGGTTCGCTCGAGAAGGCGACATTCGATCTGTTCGAGGCGGCCGATCTGCCGATCAGCCGATCGTCATCGGTCGACTACAAGGCCACCATCGACGATCCCCGTATCGCCGAGGTCCGGATCCTGCGGCCCCAGGAGATCCCGGTGTACGTCGCAGAGGGACTCTTCGACATCGGCATCACCGGCCGGGACTGGGTCGAGGAGACCGCCAGCGATGTCGCCTCGCTCGGCGAACTGAGGTACTCCAAGGCAACGTCGAACCCAGTGAAGGTGGTTGTTGCGGTCGCCGGTGATTCCACCGCAACATCGGTTCGTGACCTCCCCCAGGGTGTGCGCGTGACGAGTGAGTACCCGGAACTCACCCGCCGTTTCTTCGCCGAGCGCGGCATCAGTGCCGATGTCCGTCTGTCGTACGGCGCAAGCGAGGCCAAGATCCCCGACATCGCCGACTGTGTGGTCGACATCACCGAGACCGGGCGCGCCCTGCGCGCGGCGGGCCTCAAGATCATCGACACGATCTTGGTCTCGTACACCGAGCTCATCGCCAACCGGTCGAGCTTCGCCGATCCCGCCAAGCGTCACGCAATGGAGCAGGTGATGACACTGCTCACCGGCACTCTCGAGGCCCGGGGCAAGACCTTGGTGAAATTGAACGTGTCGGAGACCCAGTTCGACGCCGTACTGCGTGCGCTCCCGTCGGCCAAGTCGCCGACGGTGGCCAAGCTTGCCGACGGCGGCTATGCCGTGGAAGCGGTCGTGGAGAAGCGCACCATCAACGTGCTCATCCCGGCGCTCAAGGATGCGGGGGCCTCCGACATCTTGGAGTTGCCGATCTCCAAGATCGTCCACTGAGCGGGACAGGCCTTTCGATGCTCGGTACTCGAAACGGGACCGTCTCGGAGTTCGACGGAGCGAGCGGACTCGGCGTCGTGTCCGATGTTGCGGGGGAGCGCTGGCCGTTCCACTGCGTCTCGATCGTGGACGGGACCCGCACGATCGAGCCAGGAACCCCGGTGGAGTTCGTCGTCGAGGTCCGGGTGTCGAGGCTGGAAGCGGTCTCGATCCGCCCAGTGGCCTCGTCGCCGGGTTGATCGAACACCGTCGAGTGTCCTCGCCGTCCCGACGTGGTGGGCCCCGGTGTTCCTAGCCGGCGAGCGTGCCCTTGATCTGGACGAAGGCGAGGCGGATATTGGCGAGGGCGTCGCGCAACGTCTCCTCGTCGGGGCCGAGCCGGTCGGCGAGTCCCTCCACCAGACAGGCCAGGGCGTCGATGGCCAGGGCGGCCGACGCAAGGTTGGGCGGGGTCGCCGTGAGGTGCAGCGCACCGAACTCGTAGAGACCGATGGCGTGGTTGACCACCACCTGATGGGCGGGCTCGCTGAGCAGGCGCTCCCGGGCCTGTGCGAGCTCCGCCAGGGCCTGGGCCTCGAGGTCCTGATCTGCGGTTTCGTCGGCCATTCGGGGTACGCTAGCGAGTCAACAACTGAGGCAAGCGGGAGCCGACCTCGTCGGGTCCCCACCCGGCCACCCGATTTCCCTTCCTCTCGAGCAGCGCTCGGCCGGCAGGGCGGAGTGCGTCCGGGTCGACCACATCGAATCGGTGCGCTGGTGCGTTCCGCTTCTCCGTGGCGCTTGGCTCGCCAGGAGAACATCGGAACAGGGAGATGCCCATTGCACAGGAGTGAACGGCCATAGCAACCGGCGCAGGCACCGAGCCGCGGTACAACGAGCGCATCCGGGCACGTGAGGTCCGGGTGATCGGTCCCGATGGCAGCCAGTTGGGCATCAAGACGGTCCCCGAGGCACTGTCACTGGCGAGACAACTCGATCTCGACCTGGTGGAAGTGGCCCCGCTGGCCAATCCGCCCGTCTGTCGCATCATGGACTACGGCAAGTACCGCTATGAGGAATCCCAGCGGGCCAAGGAGTCACGCAAGAAGACCACCCACGTCTCCGTCAAGGAGGTGAAGTTCCGACCCAAGATCGGACAGGGCGACTTCGACACCAAGGTCCGTCACATCCGGGACTTCCTCCTCGAGGGTCACAAGGTCAAAGTCACGCTGCAGTTCCGCGGTCGCGAGATGGCGCACCCCGAACTCGGCGCGAAGGTGCTGAACGGGGTCGCCGAACAGGTGGGCCCGCTCGCGAAGATCGAAGTGACACCGCGCCTCGACGGACGAAACATGACGATGGTGATGGTCCCGGACAAGAAAGCAGCGGCACCGAAGAAGTCCGGCGGATCAGACCGCCGGCCCGACTCAGAGTCCGTCGCTGACGATCCCGGAATCACCGAGCCCGTGGCACCTGCCGCGGAGTAACCACATCCACACACCGTGCAGGCCCCGCCTGCGGGGTACGAAGAGAACCCTCCAACGACCGAGGACAAGACCATGCCCAAGATGAAGACGAGCAAGACCGCTGCGAAGCGGTTCCGCAAGACCGGAACCGGCAAGCTGCAGCGCCAGCAGGCAATGCGACAGCACCTGTTCGAGAAGAAGCCGAGCACCCGTACCCGTCGTCTCGACGGCAACGTCGACGTGCACCCCGGCGACGAGAAGAAGATCAAGCGACTGCTCGCCGAGCGCTGAGCATCACGAGGACGTAGGAGGAGACACACATGGCACGGGTCAAGCGCGCCGTCAACGCAAAGAAGCACCACAAGGCGATTCTCGAGAAGGCCCAGGGCTATTACGGCAACCGCAGCCGTTCGTTCCGGGCAGCCAACGAGGCCGTCCTGCACGCAGGGCAGTACGCATTCCGCGACCGCCGCGCCCGCAAGGGCGAGTTCCGCCGACTCTGGATCCAGCGGATCAACGCCGGATGCCGGGCGAACGACATGTCCTACAGCCAGTTCATCGCCGGGCTGAATGCAGCGGGTATCGAGGTGGACCGCAAGGTGCTCGCCGATCTCGCTGTCACCGATGCGGCGGCATTCGCCAGCCTCGTCCAGTCGGCGAAGTCAGCCCTCGGCTGATCCCTGATGGAGCCGCTCGGCTTCACCAATCCACAGATCCAGCGACTGCGGCGCCTCATCGGGCGCCGCAGTGCGCGTCGGGACGAGGGTGCGTTCGTCGTCGAGGGCGCTGTGCTCGTCGGCGAGGCCCAGCGGGCCGGCTGGCAGGTGGAGATGCAGTACGTCGCCCCGGGAGGCACCCCGGTGGACGGCCCGCCGGTACGGGAGCTAGCGGCCGGCGTGCTCGAGCGACTGGCGTCCACGGAGAGCCCCCAGCCGCTGGTCGCCGTCGTACGGATGCCCGAACCACCCCGACCGGGGAACTGGCGGCGAGTGATGGTGTGCGCGGGTGTTGCCGACCCGGGCAATCTCGGCACGATCATCCGCAGCGCCGAGGCTGCGGGGTGCGACCTCGTGGCGCTCACCCCCGGAACGGTCGATCCGTTCTCACCGAAGGTCGTTCGCTCGTCGGCCGGGGCACTGTTCCACGTGCCGGTGCTCGTCGATGCCGATCCCGCCGCCCTCGGGGTGGAGCTCGTCGGGACGAGTTCGCACCAGGGCCTCGATTACCGCGTTGCCGACCTCTCGGGGCCGGTCGGTGTGGTGGTGGGGTCCGAGGCGCATGGCGTACCGGACGATGTCTCGGTGCAGCGCTGGGTCACGATCCCCCACGAAGGTCGCTCCGAGAGCCTGAATGCCGCGATGGCGGCAACGCTGCTCGTGTTCGAGGTCATGCATCAGCAGGCCCGTTAGAGTTCGGATCTCATGAAGCGAGGCACTCAGCGATTTCGTCGCCCCCGGGGACTGCTCGGGGGCCGGGTGAACTGCTGACGTCGCCGCGGGCGACCAACCCGATCCGAGACCGACCCCGGGGGAGCAGCGTCCCGAACCGTTCTGCACCCGCCGTGCCCGTCACCACCGAGGATCCCATGCACCGCACCCGCCACGCCGACCGTTACCTGTCCCGGGGAGTCGCCCGATGATCGACGAAATCAACTCCATCCGCACTGCAGCAATGGATGCTGTTCGCGCCGCCACGAGCGTTGAGTCGCTCGACGCGGCGGTTGCCGATCATCTCGGCAAGCGGGGAAGCCTTGCGTCGCTCAAGACGCGGCTCGGTTCGCTCGCCACTGTCGAGGAGAAGAAGGCGGTTGGGCAGCGCCTGAACGACGCCATTGCAGACGTAGCGGCCGCAGCGGAAGAACGCCGCAACGCGCTGGCCGCCGACGAGCGCGCGCTACAACTCGTCAGCGAGCGGTTGGACCTCACCGAGTTCCGGCGCAGGCCGAGCCGTGGTCATGCACATCTGGTGACCCAGGCGTGGGAACGCCTCGAGGACGTCTTCGTCGGGCTCGGCTTCTCCATCGCCGAGGGACCCGAGATCGAGACCGACTGGTACAACTTCGAGGCACTCAACATGCCGCCGAGCCATCCAGCCCGAAGCATGTGGGACACACTGTTCGTCGATCACGGTGCGCCGGGTTCGACGGTGCTGCGCACACACACCTCGCCGGTTCAGGCGCGAGTGATGACGACTCAGGAGCCGCCGATCTACGTGGTTGCTCCCGGTCGGGTGTTCCGCAACGAGACCGCCGATGCCACCCACATGCCGGTGTTCCACCAGATCGAGGGTCTCGTCGTCGACCGGGGGATCTCGTTCGCCGATCTCGCGGGCACGATCGAGGCCTTCACCCATGCGTTCTTCGGGCCCGGCTTCACGAGCAGGCTGCGTCCGAGTTTCTTCCCGTTCACCGAGCCCTCGGCCGAGTTCGACATCCGTCGGCCCGATGGTTCCTGGCTCGAGCTCGGCGGATGCGGCATGGTGCACCCCAACGTGCTTGCGGCATGCGGGATCGACCCCGAGGAATGGAGCGGGTTCGCGTTCGGATTCGGTATCGACCGAATGGCCAAGGAGTACCACGGTGTGGACGACCTCCGGGAGATGTACTCCAACGACATCCGGTTCATCGAGCAGTTCTGACGGCGGGGAGACGACGACATGAAGATCATCCTCAGTTGGCTGAACGAGTTCGCACCCTTCGGGCCTGCCACCGACGACAACATCGAGCGCCTTGCGGCGTCGCTCAATTCCCTCGGCCTTGCGGTGGAGGACATCACAAGGACCGGTGCGCCGATCCCCGGTGTGGTGACCGCGCGCGTGCTGCGAACCGAGCGCCATCCCGATGCCGCAAAGGTTCATCGGGTCTACGTCGATGCCGGCGACGGAGCCGAGCGCCACGTGTGGTGCGGCGCCTTCAACATGTCGGCGGGCGATGTGGTGCCTCTGGCCACGCTCGGCACGGTCATGCCCGACGGTCGCGACATCCAGAAACGCAAGATCCTCGGCATCGCCAGCGACGGAATGCTCTGCTCGGGGACCGAACTCGGTATCGACGACGACGCCGACGGGATTCTGCTGCTGCCGAGCGACACGCCACTCGGTCGGCCGATCATGGAGGTACTCGGCGTGGAGGCCGACGCCGTGTTCGAGCTCGACCTCACGCGAAACCGCCCCGATTGCTGGGGGCATCTTGGGGTCGCCCGTGACCTCGCAGCATGGCTCGGGCTGTCGCTCACGATGCCCCGTGCCGAGTTGGGCAAACTCGGCGAGACTCGACGGGCCCCGGTGACCATTGTCGACGGTGATCGATGCGGTCGCTTCACATCAACGGTCATGTCGGGCATCCGGGTGGCCGAGTCGCCGGCATGGATCAAGGGTCGGCTCGCGCTTGCAGGTATGCGGCCCATCAACAACGTGGTCGATGCCTCGAACCTCGTGATGCTGGAACTCAACCAGCCCAACCATGCCTACGACCTCGATGCCCTCGGCGGTGGGGCATTCCGTATTCGTCGTGCCGCTGACGGCGAGTCCCTCGTCACCCTCGACAGTATCGAGCGACACCTGACGAGACGCGACCTGCTCATCTGCGACGGTGCCGATGCCCCGATCGGTCTTGCCGGGATCATGGGCGGCCTCAACAGCGAGATCTCTGGGTCCACCACCACCATCGCGCTGGAGGTTGCGTGGTTCGAGGCCGAGGGGATCGGCCAGTCCGTTCCCCACCTCAACCTGCGAAGCGAGGCCTCAGCGCGATTCGAACGTGGGGTCGATCCCTATGGCGTTGATCGCTCGATTGCCCGTTTCGCGGAACTGCTGCGTGAGTCGTGTCCGTCCCTCGTCGTCCACGCCGGCACGCAGGACGCTCGCTCCGAGAGTCTCCCGCCCGACCAGCGGAGCACCCGGGTGAGAATCGGGCGGGTCAATGCGCTGCTGGCCGTGACCCTCACCGAGCACGACATTGCACGCCTGCTCGAACCGATCGGATTCGGCTGCAGTTCTCCCGCTCCTGGCATCGTCGAGGTCTCGCTGCCGTCCTGGCGACCCGACTGCACCTCGGAGATCGATGTGATCGAGGAGGTGGCGCGCCACCACGGCTACGACAACATCCCGAAGTCGGTCCGCAAGTCACCTCGGGGTGGCGGGCTCACACCGGCCCAGAAGCGTCGGCGTCGGGTGCGGGACGTCCTGCTCGGACTGGGTGTGAGCGAGGCCATGCCCGATGTCTTCCTCTCGCCCGGCGACATGGAGCGCGCCGGCCACCGTGGTGGGGTGGTGACGGTGACGAACCCGTTGGTGGCCGAGCAGTCGGTCCTGCGCGGTTCGCTCATACCCGGCCTGCTCAAGTCGATCGCCTACAACGAGTCGCACCGCGCCACCGGGGTCGCGCTGTTCGAGGTTGGGCATCGCTATCTCCCCGGTGATGGTGTGCTCCCGTTCGAGGCCGAGCAACTCTGTGTGGTGCTCGCCGGGCGCGAGGCTCCTGGCGCGGTCGAGGTATGGGAGGAACTGCGTGCCGCGCTCGGGTGGACGGGCACTGCGCTGGCGGCCCCTGATTCGACCATCCCTGGACTCCACCCGACGCGTCAGGCCGTCGTCATGCTGGGGGCAGGCCGGTCGGGTCGGACCGTGGTCGGTTCGGTCGGCGAGGTTGATCCTTCGGTGCTCGGGGGCTTCGGTGTGACCGAACGCGTCGCTGTACTCGATGTCGACCTCGGCGCACTGCTCGCCATCGATCCTCCGGTTCCGCAGTTCTCGGTGTTCTCGCGTTACCCATCGAGCGATATCGACCTTGCATTCGTGGTCGCCGACTCCGTGGCTGCGGCGACTATTCAGTCGGCGATCGAACGCAGCGGTGGCGCCCTGTTGGTGCACACCGAGCTGTTCGATACCTATCGAGGCGTCGGCGTGCCCGAGGGATCGCGCAGCCTCGCCTACCGTCTGCGGCTCCAGTCGAGCGAGCGAACACTCACCGACACCGATGTCGCCGAGGTGCGTCAGCGTTGCATCGATGCGGTCGCGAAGGCAGGCGGCACGCTCCGCTGAGTTCGTCGACAGCAGATCGCAGACGCTGTCAGTTCGCGCTCAGATCTTCTGGTGCGTCCGCGAGCCACGCAAGACGACCGCCCTGACGGCGCAGCACGGTCCGCCACAATGAGTCCGGGTCATTGGTGAAGACGTCCTGGGCGTCGGAGTCGAGGACGATCCATGCATGTGCGTCCAGTTCGGCATCGAGTTGACCGGGAGCCCAGCCGGAGTATCCGGCGAAGACCCGAACCTCATCGATCGACGGGTTGAAGTCCTCGGGAGGACGGGTGAGGTCCACGGTGCCGACTCCCGGGGTGACGTCGGCCCATCCGGTCTCGGTGTCCGACGGGTGGGAGCGCCCGGTCCGGCGCCCGAGGGCGATGATGGCGTCGAGCGACACCGGCCCGCCGGCGAAGAGGAGCGCAGGCGGCGCCACCAAGGCGGCCCAGTCACGCAGGCCCTCGACCGGAAAGTCGAGCTCCACCATCGGTCGATTGAGCACCACCCCCAACGCACCGTCCCGGTTGTGCTCGATCAGGTACACCACCGTGCGGTCGAAGTTCGGGTCGACGAGCGGCGGGGTCGCCACGAGCAGTTGCCCGCGAGCCGAGGGGTGGGTCACCCCCGCATCTTGGCCGACGCCCGATCGCCCTGCCGGTGGAGGAGGGGTGCATGATCATGCAGGGTTCTGTATAGTGATGTCCTTATGGTGAAAGTCGGCATTCTTGGGGCGTCGGGGTACACGGGCGCCGAGTTACTCAGGCTCTGTGCTCAGCACCCGGAGTTCGAGGTGGTCTACGCAACCGGCGACTCCCAGTCCGGGACGCTCGCTGCGGCGCTCTACCCCTCGTTGTCGTCGGCCTACCCGAACCTCGTGTTCGAGGAGTACCGCCCCGAGCGGGTGGACGGACTCGACCTCGTGTTCCTCGGTCTGCCCCACGAGGCATCCCTGCAACTGGCGCCCTCGCTCGTGGGCCGGGTCGGGTGCGTGGTCGATCTCTCGGCTGCGTACCGCCTGAAGGACGCCTCGCTCTACCCCAACTGGTACGGGTTCACCCACGACCAGCCCGAGCTCTTGGCCGACGCGGTGTACGGGCTTCCCGAGCTCCACCGGGAAGAGTTGAAGGGCGCACATCTCGTCGCAACGCCCGGCTGTTACGTCACGGCCGCCACCCTTGCTCTTGCGCCACTGATCCGTCAGGAGTTCATCGAGTCCACCGGAATCGTGATCGATGCTGCATCGGGTGTCAGTGGTGCAGGCCGGGCGCTCAAGCACACGTCGCACTTCTCCACGGTCGACGAGGACTTCACGGCCTATGGGCTCGTCGACCACCGCCACACGCCCGAGATCGAGCAGAACATCGGCGGGCAAGTGATCTTCACCCCACACCTCGCCCCGATGAATCGCGGCATCCTTGCGACCTGTTACGCACGCCCGACCGGATCGGTGACGACCGAGTCGCTGTTGGCCGCGCTGGGCCGCTTCTACGACGGCGAGCCTTTCGTGGTCGTGCGGCCCGCATCGCCCTCGACCAAGGCGACGCTGGGAACCAATTGCGTCCATCTCACGGCGCGGTTCGACCCGCGCACGGGATGGGTGATCGTCATCGCCGCCATTGACAACCTCTGCAAGGGGGCGAGCGGCGGGGCAGTGCAGGCGGCAAATGTCGCGCTTGGTCTGGAGGAGACTGCGGGCCTCCCGATCGTGGGGGTGTACCCGTGAGCGACAGGGGTGCAGCAGACCCGAACGTGAGCCGTGACGACGCCGCCCAGAAGGCCGACGTGCTTGTCGAGGCGCTCCCGTACATCCGGCGCTTCGCCGGTCAGGTTGTGGTGGTGAAGTACGGCGGGAACGCTCTCGCCGGCGCGAGCGAGACCGAGGCGCTTGCTCACTTCGCGCAGGACATCGTGCTGATGCACGCCGTCGGAATCCGGCCCGTGGTGGTTCATGGTGGTGGACCACAGATCAGTGACCTCATGAACCGGCTCGGCAAGGAACCCGAGTTCCGCAATGGGCTGCGCGTGACCGATGCCGAGACCGTCGAGATCGCCCGGATGGTGCTCCTCGGACAGGTCAACCCTGAGCTCGTCGCGGCAATCAACGTGCACGGTCCCCTCGCTGTCGGCGTGAGCGGTGCCGATGCACGGCTGATCACCGCCGCACCCAAGGACCCGGCGCTCGGTTTCGTCGGTGAGGTGGTTGCCGTGAACCCGGAGATCGTCCAGCGTCTCCTGGCCCAGGACATCATCCCCGTGATTGCCACGATCGGTTCCGACGCCGAGGGGCAGGCCTACAACATCAATGCCGACACCGTCGCCGGCGCCATTGCCGAGGCCCTCGGCGCGGAGAAGTTGGTGTACCTCACCGATATCGAGGGGCTGCGGCGGGTGGTCTCGGATCCGTCGAGCCTCATCCGTCAGACGGACGCTGACGAACTCGACGCGCTCATGGCAGACGGAGCCATCGCCGGCGGAATGATCCCCAAGGTCGAGAGCTGTGTCCATGCCGTGAGGAACGGCGTGAGGCGCGCTCACGTCCTCGATGGGCGGATCCCGCACGTCCTGTTGCTCGAGATCTTCACCGATGCCGGGATCGGCACCATGGTGATCGGGGGTTCGTGATGACGTCTCATTCATTCGACACACAGAGGATGGATCACTGTCCGTTCATGCCGGTGTTCGGTCCGCCGCAGGTGATGTTCGTGCGCGGTGCCGGCACCGAACTGTGGGACAGCAACGGGAAGCGGTACCTCGACTTCCTGTGCGGACTCGCGGTGACCTCCCTCGGGCATTCGAACCCGGTGGTGGCACAGGCGATCTCGGAGCAGGCCTCGACGCTGCTCCACGTATCGAACCTGTTCGCCAACCCAGTGGCCACCGAGGCAGCCGTGATGGTGAACCGGTTGCTGAAGCAGGCGACCGGCCACGAGGGACAGACCTTCTTCTGCAACTCCGGTGCCGAGGCGAACGAGTGCGCACTGAAGCTGGCGCGCAAGTTCGGCGGGCGTGGGAGACACGTCGTGGTGAGTGCATTCGGCTCGTTCCACGGCCGCACCCTGGCATCGCTGGCCGCCACGGGTCAGCCGGCGAAGCACGAGCCGTTTCAGCCGATGCCGGACGGTTTCCGTCATGTTGCGTGGGGTGATCTCGACGCGCTCGTCGCCGCCATCGACACCACGGTGAGTGCAGTGATCATCGAACCGGTGCAGGGTGAGGGAGGCGTGAACATCGCGCCCCCGGGTTACCTGGAGGGAATCCGGCGGATCTGTGACGAACGCGGTCTGCTGATGATCGTCGACGAAGTCCAGACCGGCTTCTCGCGCACGGGACGGTGGTTCGGTTTCGAGCATGCAGGCGTCGCCCCGGATGTCGTCACTCTCGCCAAGGGTATGGGGAACGGCTTTCCGGTGGGGGCCTGCTGGGCGAGGCGTGAGGTCGCAGCCGTGTTCAAGCCGGGTGACCACGGGTCCACGTACAGCGGAACGGCAATTGCCACGGCGGCAGTGCGCGCCGTCATCGGGGAGATGGAACGGATCGACGCACCCCGGCTCGCGCAGGAGAAAGGCGCTCGGCTCCGGGCCGGTCTCGCCGCCATCCCCGGGGTGAAGGAAGTGCGCGGACTGGGACTACTGCTCGCCGCCGAGTTCGGCGAGGGAGCCGATGCCAAGGCCGTGTACGGCGAACTCCTTGCACGTGGCGTGGTCACCAATGCGGTCACGGCCACGGCTCTGCGTCTGGCACCCCCGATCACGGTGACCGATGCCGAGATCGACGAAGTGCTGAACGTGCTCCGGGAGGTCATGTCATGACCAAGCGCGACCTCCTGATGGTGACCGACCTCTCGTCCGACGAGGTGAACGACATTCTCGTGCTTGCAGGTCGGGAACCAGCCGCTCTCGGCCGGCCGCTCGCAGGGCTCGGTGCTGCCCTCATCTTCGAGAAGCCCTCGAACAGAACACGTCAGTCGATGGAGATTGCCGTGGTCCAACTCGGCGGGCATCCCATCTACACGCGCGGCGAGGAGATCCAGTTCGACGTCCGTGAACCGGTCGAGGACGTAGGCCGCACCTTGGCGGGGTACCACGGTCTCGTGTGTGCGCGGGTGTTCAAGCACTCGGTCGTCGAGCGGCTTGCTTCCTGCTGCAGCGTCCCGGTGGTGAACATGCTCTCGGACGCAAGCCATCCGATGCAGGCGCTGGCCGACGCGCTCACGATGACCCAGGTCCACGGCGGGCTCCGGGGCGCCACGGTTGCGTGGGTTGGCGACTACAACAACGTTGCGCGCTCGCTCGGTGAGGTCTGTGTCCTCCTCGGCGCGCGGGTGCATTACTCGTGCCCTTCCGGTTACGGGCCGGGGGACGCTGAAATTGCTCGGCTCTCGGCGCTCGGCGACGGCGATGCCGCATTCTTCGCTGAGCCTGCGGCGGCGGTGGCGGGTGCCGTCGCCGTTCACACCGACACGTGGACCTCCATGGGTCAAGAAGCAGAGAAAGCGGCGCGCATCGAGGCGTTCAGGGGCTTCGGCGTGACGACGGAACTGATGTCGAAGGCGGCAGCAGGCGCCGGCTTCTACCACTGCATGCCGGCGTACCGCGGCTACGAAGTGGACGCTGCAGTCATCGACGGCCCCGGTTCACAGGTCATTGGACAGGGCCACAACCGGTTGCACGCATCGCGTGCACTGCTCGCATTCCTCCTGGGGGTCCGTCCATGAGTACGAAAGTTGCACGTCAGGCGGCGATCGCCCGGATCATCGGGCAGCGCGCCGTGTCGAGTCAGCCCCAGCTCGTCGAACTGCTCCAGGGCGAGGGGCTCCACGCAACGCAGGCAACGGTGTCGCGGGATCTCGAGGACCTCGGTGCGGTGAAAGTGCGCGTCCCGGGGGGCGACACGGTGTACGCCCTGCCGGAACTCGCACCGCAGCGGGTTGCTCCCTCGGAGCAGTTGCGGCGTGTCATGGGGGAGTGGGTCGCCGAGGTCAACTCGTCGCTGAACCTTGTCGTCATCCGGACGCCACCGGGCTGTGCGCATGTGGTCGCCTCGGCGCTGGATCGCAGCGGCCTGAACGGGGTGATCGGCACCGTCGCCGGGGACGACACGGTCCTCGTGGTCGCCGATGAGGTCGTGGGAGGTTCCGGACTCGCCGAACAGCTTCGCCAGATCGCCGGTCTCACCAAGGCGGTCAGGGCATGACCGCCGAGCAGAACAGTGGTCAGGGCATGACCGCCGAGCAGAACAGTGGTCAGGGCATGACCGCCGAGCAGAACAGTGGTCAGGGCATGACCGCCGAGCAGAACAGTGGTCAGGGCATGACCGCCGAACGGAACGAATCGGGAAACACGCTGTGGCACGGTCGGTTCGCGTCCGGTCCGTCGGATGACCTGCTCGACTACACGGTGAGCCTCCCGTTCGACCAGCGTCTCTGGCCCGACGACATCGACGGGTCGCGGGCGCACGTGCGGGGTCTTGCGCGCGCTGGTCTCATCACCGAGGCCGAGCGGGATTCGGTGCTCGGGGCGCTCGAACAGGTCGCCGTCGAATTGGGCGGCGGAACCTTTGTCTTTGTCGGAAGCGACGAGGACATCCACACTGCTGTCGAGCGCCGTGTCACCGAACTGGCAGGGCCTGCAGGCGCCAAGTTGCACACCGGTCGGAGCCGCAACGATCAGTGCGCCACCGACCTGCGCCTCTGGTGCAAGCGCGAGGTCCTCGAGATCGGACGTCGGGTCGTTGCGCTCCAGGAGGTGCTCCTCCGCAGGGCGAAAGATGCTGGCGGCACCTACTTGCCGGGGTACACGCATCTGCAGCGCGCACAGCCGGTGCTGCTTGCCCATCACCTGCTCGCCCACGCGTGGGGTCTTGCGCGCGATCTCGATCGGCTCCTGGCCGCGAGGCAGCGCCTCGATGTCTCCCCGCTGGGGGCTGGGGCGCTTGCCGGTAGTTCGCTGCCCCTCGACCCCCAGTTCACCGCCGACGCACTCGGGTTCGCGCAACCCTTCGAGAACTCTCTCGACGCGGTGAGCGATCGCGACCACGTTGCCGAGGTGCTGTTCGTTCTCGCGTTGATCGGGGTCCGTCTCTCGCGCATCGGCGAGGAGTGGGTGCTGTGGACCAGTGAGGAATTCGGGTTCGCGCGTCTTGATGACGCGTACGCAACCGGCTCCTCGATGCTGCCGCAGAAGAAGAACCCTGATATCGCCGAACTTGCCCGGGGCAAAGCAGGTCGACTCATCGGCAACCTCACCGGGCTGCTGAGCACGTTGAAGGGGCTGCCGCTCTCGTACAACCGCGACCTGCAGGAGGACAAAGAGCCACTGTTCGACTCGGTGGACCAGATCCGCCGCGCGCTCATTGCGCTCGCGGGAATGATCGACACGGCCACGTTCGTGCCCGAACGGATGCAGGAGGCAGCGGACGCTCCGACGCTCGCTGCCACCGATCTCGCCGAGTGGCTCGTGGGTGCTGGCACGCCGTTCCGTGAGGCGCATGCCATTGTCGGTGCGCTGGTCCGTCGGTCGATTGCAGGGGAGGGTTTCCTTGTCGACCTCGTCCGGGCCGAGCCGCGCCTCGGGCCCGAGGCTGCTGCGCTCGTGGCGCCCGGTGTTGCCGTTCAGCGTCGAACGACTCGTGGTGGAGCCGGTCCGGCACCCGTTGCAGAGCAGCTCGAGCGCTTCGTGGCTCGACTGGCAGCAGATCGTGCGCGCCTCGGGAACACTGCAGGGGACTGACGACTACGCTCCGGCCATGGTCTATCGCTACACCTTCCGGCCGAGGTACATCGACTGCGACGCACAGCGCGTCATGCACAACGCCAACTATCTGGCCTACGTCGATGACGCCGTCGACTGCTTCTTCCGGGAGCGACTCGGTGGTTTCGAGGACCACGGGTTCGACGCCATGGTGAAGAAGGCAACTGTGGAGTGGCAGGCACCTGCACGCATGCACGACATCGTCGAGTGCGATGTTCGTGTTTCGCGTTGGGGCAACACCTCGTTCGACGTGGAGGTGGTCGGCACCATCGCCGGCCAACCGTGTTTCACTGCGTCGCTGGTCAACGTCTCCACGACTCCCGGCGCGCCGGTGCCCACGCCCGTCCCCGAAGCCGTCAAGGTGGCGCTCGGCGCCTGAAACATCAGCCATGACCTGCTCACCGCAGCGGCAAGGTCCCCGTCGCGGAGCAGCGCTCAGGCGGTGTCAGAGGAGCGCTGTACCTCCATGCCGTGGTAGCTGCTGAGCGCGACGCGACATTCGTGGCCACCGGGCCATGTCGTCATCCTCACGTCGGCTCGGTCGCCTGCCGGTTCGAGGCGGATCCAGGCAATTGGGTTGTCCTCTGTCGCCCGCTCGCCCTCGGCCAACAGCACCTCACGAACCCGATCCTTGGTGGGCCTCGGCAGGTACTGCCAGACGATCGAGTGGAACACGATGGTGGCAGTGCCGCCCGCTCGCCCGGGCAGCGCCTCGGCGAGCCAATCCCCGGCATCGGCGGTGTCGACCCCGGGAGTGTGTTGTTCGGCGATCGCGATGGCGGAGCGCAGCAGCTCGAACCGTCGTGACTGATCGGGCCACACGAACGAGAGCAGGCGAAGACGCGCCGCCGGCTCGGTGATGTCGAGTGGCGCAATGTCGCATCCGCTGCGCAAGACAACCGGTGTGAGCCCCGCAAGGTCGAACGGGTCGATCCAGTTGTCGGTGAAGCGCACGCTGCTCGAGCGATCGCCTGCGAGTGAGCCGAAACAGTCGTAGGCGTAACGGTCCCAGTTGGAGATGAGGCCGCCCGACGCGCCGATCTCGAGCATCGTCAGGGGCAACGGCTGCCTCCGTGAGAACTGTGCGAATGCGGGCACGAGCGCTGCGCAGCGCCCGACCTCGTTGGTCTGCACCGTCCGCCCGAGCGCGTCGACCACCTCTGCGCGAAAGGCGGCCACTGTCTCGAGGAAGGCGTCGAGCGGGATGTGAGACCCGTCACCGCCGGTCGAGGGATAGCGCGCAGCAAGTGCCGGGACATCACCGCGCAGCACCACACGGTGAATCGCTGCGAGGTAGCGCAGGACCACTGCGTCCCGCAGCGGAGACTCGGGCCGGTTCGCGAGCAACTCATGGGTGAGACCGTTGCGTGAGACATCGTCGATGAGTGCCTCGATGAGGTCGGCGTACTGTGTCGAGCCCAGTGCACGACACGCTGTGGCCTGACGCCTCATCGCCTCGACGAGGGTCGGCTCGGCGGTACTCACGCGTCCGAGCGTAGGTGTTCCACTGTCGGGTACCCCGAGGGCGCCGGGAGCGGATATCCGGTGGAACTCGGGTCGCTCCGTGCGAACATATCGTCCCGCTATGGATCTCATCGCCGACCTCCGGGCCCGTGGCCTGGTCCACGACCACACCGATGTCGAAGCGCTCACGGCGCGTCTCTCCGAGGGTTCCGTCGGTGTGTACGTGGGGTTCGACCCCACCGCCGACTCGCTCCACGTGGGCCACTTGGTGGGTCAGCTGTACCTCCGGCGCTTCCAGCTCGCCGGGCACCGTCCGTTCCCCCTCGCCGGGGGCGCCACGGGGATGATCGGGGATCCGTCCGGGCGCAGCGAGGAACGCAATCTCCTCGACCGTGAGACCCTCCGACACAATGTCGAGAGGATCTCGGCTCAATTGAGCCGACTGCTCGACTTCGAGCCCGGACCCGGTGCGGCACGGCTGGTGAACAACGCCGATTGGACCGAGCCGGTTGGGGTGCTCGACTTCCTCCGGGACGTCGGCAAGTTCGTGAACATCAATCAGATGTTGGCCAAGGACTCGGTCCGCAGCCGTCTCGAGGGCGACGGCGGACTGTCCTTCACCGAGTTCAGCTACTCATTGCTCCAAGCCAACGATTTCTTGCACCTGTACACCCAGTACGGGGTCGAACTGCAGGCTGGCGGATCGGATCAATGGGGCAACATCGTGGCCGGCGTCGACCTGATCCGTCGTCGCACGGGAGCCCACGCTCACGCCATCACCCACCCCCTCGTGACCAAGAGCGACGGTACGAAATTCGGCAAAACCGCAGGTGGAGCGGTGTGGCTCGACCCGGAGAAGACCTCCCCGTACCAGTTCCGTCAGTTCTGGGTGAACGTGGACGACCAGATGGTGGGGACCTACCTGAAGATGTTTTCGCTGCGTCCCCTCGAAGCGGTTCTGGCGACGGTGTCCGAGCACGAGCAGGCGCCCGAGCGCCGTGTTGCCCAGCGGGCCCTCGCCGATGAGCTCACCGAGATGGTGCACGGCACGGCCGCAGCGGCCGCCTCCCGTGAGGCCGCCGGGGTGCTTTTCGGGGGCGATCCCACCGCCGCATCGCCCGAGGCGCTCGCCGTCGTGGCGCGCGAGGTCCCGTCGTCGGTCGTGGCCCGTTCGGCCCTCGCCGATCCGGTGTCGCTCGCCGTGGCGTGCGGACTTGCCACCTCCAATAGCGAGGCGCGCCGAACACTTGCTCAGCGGGGCATCCGGGCGAACGGGATCCAGGTCGGCGAGGGCGACACGTTCGATTCGGTGCCGCTCCTGCACGGTCGATTTGTGCTGCTGCGCAAGGGAAAAACGACGTATCACCTTGTCGAGGTCGGCGAATCCTGACGCGTTCGTCGCCGCGCGAAAAACTTCCGACGGCGAGGTTGCGGGGAGAGAGGCCCCTCGCTAGAGTTCATCTGCCCTGACGGGAGACACTTCAGTCAGGTTGCTGGCACCTCCGCTCTCGAAGCGTGTGCCCGAGCTACGGCTCCTTGAAAACGGAAGAGAAGACTGAACGCCAGTGCGGACAGTCGGACCGGTTCGCCGGCACGACTGGACGTCAATTCACGTCGGGCTATCCCTAGCCCGGCATTTTTACAGGACTCGACGGTCAAACCGGATCAGATTCCGATCCGGTCGTCGAACCTCTCCACGTCAGGTCGTCTCCGCCTTCGGGCAGGGTCGGCCGGCACAATTTTGACGGAGAGTTTGATCCTGGCTCAGGACGAACGCTGGCGGAGTGCTTCATACATGCAAGTCGAACGGACACCATCCAGTAGCAATACTGGTGAAGTGTTAGTGGCGAACGGGTGAGTAACACGTGAGGAACCTGCCCCGAACTCTGGGATAACAGGGAGAAATCCCTGCTAATACCGGATAGCACCAGCGGATCGCATGGTCTGCTGATGAAAGTTTTTCGGTTCGGGATGGCCTCGCGGCCTATCAGCTAGTTGGTGGGGTAACGGCCTACCAAGGCATCGACGGGTAGCTGGTCTGAGAGGATGATCAGCCACACTGGGACTGAGACACGGCCCAGACTCCTACGGGAGGCAGCA
>JAULYZ010000012.1:0-5167 GCA_032117595.1 Acidimicrobiia bacterium
ATCATCCTGATCTCGAGCGTGCCGGATTTCTGGACCACCCCGTTCGACCACGTCTCTGCCTTCGATGTGCTGACGGGACGCGACACCCCGACTAACGAGCAGCGCACCATCGACGAGGTACGTCAGCGAACCGGTGGGATCCTGGACATCGAGTCGCGCATCGCCACCACGAACCCGGCCTTCCGCGTCATCGATCCGGTGCCGGTGCTGTGCAGCACCGTGTGCCAACAGGTCGAGGACTCAACGGTGGTGTACCGAGACCACTCCCATGTGGCGCATGCCGGGGCGATTCGTCTTGCGGAGGCCGTACTCGCCGAGATCCGCTCGATCTTCACGGTGACACCGTGACCGCGCTGGGCTCCCCAACTCATGGCGTGACGGCACCGGGGTTCCGGCCCGACATCCAGGGCATGCGCGCGCTCGCCGTGCTGATCGTTGTGCTCTACCACATCGATCTCGTTCCCGGTGGATACGTCGGGGTCGACGTCTTCTTCGTGATCTCCGGCTTCCTCATGGGCGGACTGCTGCTGCTCGAGGCCGATTCGTCGGGTCGTGTGTCGTTGCAGAACTTCTTCACACGTCGGTCACGTCGGTTGCTGCCGGCGTTGGCGGTCACGGTACTGGCGACGTTGTTGATGTCGTTTTTTATCGTCCAAGCGCGCGGTAGTTTCCGCACGGCGAACCAGACAGCGACCGGCGCGTCGTTGTTCGGAGCGAACCTTCGATTGTTTCAACTATCCGGCGACTACTTCGCGCCGTCCGCGGAACGCAACCCGTTGCTGCACACCTGGTCGTTGTCGGTGGAGGAGCAGTTCTATTTCGCGGTCCCACTGCTGGTCGCCGTGGCGTATCTCCTCGTCGGCAAGCGGCGCCCGTTGGCTCGTCGCGCACTGATCGTGGTGATCGCCGGAGCAGGCGTTTTGTCGCTCGGGTTGAACATCGCGTTCACCAACCGCGGGGCGAACGTCGCCGGGATCTCCCGGCCGCAGGACTTCGCGTTCTTCGGCCCGTTCACCCGGGTCTGGGAGTTCGCTGCAGGAATCCTGCTCGCAGCATGGACTCTGCGACTCCGCTCCAACACGACCCGGTCAGGAGCCCCGACGAACCAGGGTGTCTACACCGTCGTCGCATTCGCGGGTGTGGGCACGATCATCGCTGCCACCGTGATCTTCGACGACACCACCGCGTTCCCCGGGTATGCGGCCATCGTCCCGGTGATCGGCACCGTGCTGCTGCTTGCCAGCGCACCACACGCCACGGGTCTGCGCGCCGTGCTGTCGAGCCGACCCGCGGTAGTCACCGGTGACCTCAGCTACGGCTGGTATCTGTGGCACTGGCCGCTCATCGTGTTCTGTCGAGCGCTATGGGGCGACGGCACCGTCGGGCTCATCGCTGCAGCACTCGTGAGCCTCGTAGTCGCCGCTCTCAGCTACCGGTTCATCGAGGAACGATTTCGACGCGACCAACGAATCGTCGGGCGCCGCGCCGTAGCGCTCGGAGTCTGTTGCATCATCATCCCCGTGGCCGTCTCACTCATCGGCACCCGCATCGCAGCCCGAGCCGAGTCACGACTCAACACCGCCTACGACCTCCGAGGCAAAGTCCCACCCAACAACCCACCCGACCCAGGCCAACTCCTCGTCACCCTCGTCGGCGACTCCCATGCGCGCGAGCTGTCGCCAGCGCTTGTGGAGTTGCTCGGCGAGAGGGGGATCTCTGCAGTAACTCGAGTTGAGCCGGGCTGCGAGCTCCTCATTGGCGTCAGTCATGACCCTGAGAAGTGCACAAGTTGGCAGCAGAGCACGCTTCGAGCGTTACTTACGGACCGTCCCGACATCGTTGTGATAGCGAGCTACACCGCCGGACGGACCACCGGAATCCACTCTGGGATCCGATGGGAGTCTCGCTTGCGTGATCCCACCGGCCGGCGCGCGCGGACCGAGACCGAAGCGCTCGAGATCTACCGTGTCGGCCTCACCGCAGCCGTCGACCAGCTCACCGGAGCCGGCATCGAAGTCATCATCGTCTCGAGCGTCCCCGACTTCTGGACCACACCGTTCGACCACGTGTCCACGTTCGACGTGCTGGTCGGTCGCGATGCCCCCCACAACGAGCAACGCCCCATCACCGAGATCCGCCAACGAAACGGCGGCATCCTCGCCGTCGAACAAGCCATCGCTGCCGAGAACCCGAACCTCCACATCATCGACCCAGTCCCGATCCTCTGTAGCACCGTCTGCCAACAGGTCGACAACGGCACCGTCCTCTACCGAGACACTGACCATGTGTCCCAAGCGGGCGCCACCCGCCTCGCACAAGCCGTGCTCACCCAAATCCGAGCGATTACTACAGTGAAACCGTGATCTATCGACCAACCGACCGAGCACCTCGTACAGCGTGGGCCGCAGTCGTAGTCACCACGGCGCTCGGACTGGTCGCCTGCTCGGGCGGAAGCGATCCCGACGCTGTGCCGTCGAGTTCGTCTGCATCCTCCTCGACGACCGAGGGTGGCAACAGCACGAGCACCGACATCGCATCGCTGCCCGAGATCGACTCGTTCCGCACGACGCCGAGCGACCAGTTCCCCGTCGACGTGAACATCATGACGAGCGGCCACCCCTTCAAGGGCCGCGACGCCACGACACCGCACCCCGGCGCCCACGTGTCCATCAACAACTCCACGGGCGAGTGGCCGCGGGGCGGCACCGGTCCGGCGTCGTACCCGGAGATCCGGGCCGTCGCCGACGGAATCGTCACGCGTGTGACCGCATCGGTACGCGAGGGCAACCACGACCGGTACGGACTGCACGTCGCCATCGCCAGGAGCGGAACCGCACCGTACGAGTTCGAGTACCGCATCGAACCGATGGTCGAGGAGCCGTCACCAGGCTTCTACGCCGACTTCATCACGGTCCGCGAGGGAGACCGGGTCACCAAGGGTGAGGTGATCGGGTACGCCTACGTGCCGCCGGGCGACACCGGCGCCCACCTCCACTTCGCACTCGTCAATACCGCCACAGGCGTTGCGCAGGCCCCGGCAATCTTCGGCCGTGACGTGCTCCGGGAGTTCTACGCCCGCTGGAAGGCGGAGGGCTTCGACAGCACCGAGGGTTACACCGACCCCATCGCACCCTGCATGGGCTGGAAGATCGCGGCCGACGAGAACCCGTTCGAGGCTGTTGCGGTGGAGTGCCTCCAGTAGGACCCCGATCTCCCACGCCCGCCGATCGGTCGCCTGTGACTGGTCAGCCACGACAGGGGGTGTGCGAGAATGACGCCGGTCGCCCGCACGGGGGTGCGCAGGCGCAGAGTCACAGGGGGGTTCTCCATGTCCTCGGACAAGCCGTCGAAGGTGGATGTCGTCATCGTCGGGGCCGGTTTCTCCGGCATGTACCTGCTGCACCGACTCCGTCCCCTCGGATTCTCGGTCCGCGTGCTCGAGGCGGGCACCGACGTGGGCGGCACGTGGTACTGGAACCGCTACCCGGGTGCACGGGTCGACATCCCGAGTGTGGAGTACTCGTTCTCGTTCGACCCCGAACTCGAGAAGGACTGGAAGTGGTCCGAGAAGTACTCGCCGCAGCCCGAACTCCTGAAGTACGCGCAGTACGTCGCCAACCGGTACGACCTCTACCGCGACATGGAGTTCTCCACCCGTGTGGAAGCGGCCACGTGGGACGACGCCGCGCAGTCGTGGACCATCCGCACCTCCAACGGCGAGTCGATCACCGCCCGTCACTACGTCATGGCCACGGGTTGCCTCTCGGTCCCCAAGGAGATCGACATCGAGGGCATCGAGCGCTTCACGGGTGACACCTACCTCACGAGCCGCTGGCCCCACGAGGGCGTCGACTTCACGGGCAAGCGCGTCGGCATCATCGGCACGGGTTCGTCGTCGATCCAGTCGATTCCCGTGATCGCCAAGCAGGCCAAGAGCCTCACCGTGTTCCAGCGCACCCCGAACTACTCGATCCCGGCGTGGAACGGGCCGGTTGCGCCCGAGATGCGCGAGCGCTTCCTCGCCGACCGCGACACGTTCCGTCAGCAGGAGCGGCTCTCGAGTGCAGGCGTTGCGTTCGACCCCAACCCGGTGAGTGCACTCAGCGTGAGCGACGCAGAGCGCGAGGCAACCTACGAGATGGCGTGGAAGCGCGGCGGCATCGTGGAGTTCCTCAACTGTTTCTCCGATCACCTCACCAACGCCAAGGCGAACCAGCTCATCGCCGAGTTCGTGCGCAACAAGATCCGCGCCACGGTGAAGAACCCCGAGACCGCCGAGGACCTCTGCCCGAAGGACTACCCGATCGGCACCAAGCGCCTCTGCGTCGACACGGACTACTACGCCACCTACAACCTGCCTCACGTCCGGCTCGTCAACATCCGAAAGCACCCGATCACCACGGTCACCGAGAAGGGACTCGACACCGTCGACGAGTCCTTCGAGTTCGACGTCATCGTGTACGCCACCGGTTTCGACGCGATGACCGGCGCCGTCGTCGGCGTCGACATCACGGGCCGGGACGGTCTCACGCTGAAGGACGCTTGGCAGTACGGACCCGTCACCTATCTCGGCCTGATGGCGCGCGACTTCCCGAACCTGTTCATGATCACCGGACCCGGGAGCCCCTCGGTGCTCTCGAACATGATCGTGTCCATCGAGCAGCACGTCGACTGGATCACCGACTGTCTGGTGTCGCTGCGCGACGGCGGCTTCACCACCATCGAGCCCACACAGACCGCGGTGGACGGATGGGTCCAGCACGTGAACGACTGCGCCAACATCACGCTGATGACGGGCACCAACTCGTGGTACATGGGCGCCAACGTGCCCGGAAAGCCGCGTGTGTTCCTTCCGTATGGCGGAGGCGTTGGTTTCTACCGCCAGGCGTGTGATGCCGTTGCCGCCAACAACTACCTCGGCTTCGAGCGCAAGGGCCCGAAAGGGGCGAAGGTCAACGACGGGATCGTCCGGCGACTGCAGCCCGACATCAACATGATGCTCGACGCCATGGCAACGATGGACCTGCCGGCGATGGAGTCGATGTCGGCCGAGGATGCGCGTGCCTTCTCGAACGCCATGTCCGCTGCGCGGCCGACCGGGCCCGAGGTCGGCCAGATCGTCGACGGGACCCTCCCCGGCCCGGCGGGCAACAGCATCGAGTACCGC
>JAULYZ010000012.1:5177-7290 GCA_032117595.1 Acidimicrobiia bacterium
GGGTGCTGGGCGATGCAACGTCCGACGACCCGTTCTGCCGGGACCTCTGCGACCGCACCGACACGATCATCATCTCGCTCAACTACCGCCATGCCCCCGAGGCCCGCTTCCCTGCCGCGGTCGACGACGCGTTTGCAGCGGTGAAGTGGGTGGCCGACCATGCCCCCGGACTCGGTGGCGTCCCGGGCAAGCTCGCGGTTGCGGGCTGGAGCGCAGGGGCAAATCTGGCTGCAGTCGTTGCTCAACTCGCCCGGGACGCAGGCGGACCGGCGATCATCGGCCAGATGCTGGTCACCCCGGTCACCGACGGCGGCGCCCGCACCGGCTCGTACGAGGAGAACGCCGAGGGGTACATCCTCACCAAGGCGCTGATGGACTGGTTCTGGGACCACTACGCAGACAGCACGGAGCGTCTCGACCCGAAAGCCTCGCCGCTGCGTGCGGCGAGCCTTGCGAACCTGCCGCCGGCGTTCATCGTGACGAGCGAGTTCGACCCGCTCCGCGATCAGGGCAAGGCATACGCAGACGCTCTCGCCAAGGCTGGCGTTGCAGTGAAATACCTGCCTGCGCGCGGGCATACCCACACCTCGCTCACCTCGGTGGACATGCTCATCTCGGGCGCACCGATCCGTGCCGAAATGGCGGCGGCAATCCGCGGTTTCTTCGGGGCCCGCGTCAGCGCCTGACGCCGACTCCTGCCCGGCGTCGCGCGGTCACGCAACAGACTCAGGCCGTCGGCGTGCTCCAGGCGCGGCGCTGAGCGTCGACGGCGCGGCGGATCTCGGGGAGCCGCGCAAGGAGATGGCGTCCCGGGCACGCCGTCGCGCTCATCGAGCGGTGTCCGTTGATCGTTGACGTGGTCACCGTGCGGCCCGCTGGCCAGCGATTGGAGCCACGCGACACGAACGTGGCAGTGGCGCCCGGCGCAGTGTCGATGCCGTCTCGCTCGGCGAGCCATGCAAGCACGCGCACCAGCGAGGTGATCGACGCTCGGGTGGGTCGGGAGACCTGATAGTTGCCGATCATGCAGACCAACTGGGCGAAACCCTGATTACCGCCCGTTGCGTCAGCCTGCACCGCCCGTTCGATGGATCCCGAACGCGCCTCCCACACGGTTCCGTTGTGGGCCACCATGAACTGGTAGCAGATGTCGGGCCAGCCCTTGGTCCGGGTGTGGAAGCTGTAGATGCCGCGCAGGGTGCGGCGGATGCTCTGCGGATAGATCGGGGTTGCCGTGTGGTGGACGAGCAGAAAGCGCGCATCGTCCTCATCGGGGATTGCGCGACGCGCCGGGAGTCCCGCCGCCCATGCGGCACGCGGGTACACCAGCAGCCCGGGGCGGAGCTCCACGGGCGGCACGACGGTTGCCGCCGGCGCTGCCGTTGCTGCCGCACGATCCGGGAGGACGAGCGACGACGCCGGGGCGAGCACCGCCGGGCCGGCCAGTGCCGAGAGCACCTCGCGGCGACTGAACGCCGCACCCGCTGCGGGTCCTGCGACTGCATCATGAACGCCGTCGCACTCGCACATGACCTCGACGCTATTCGTCGCTCCGGACACGCCCGCCAATGGGCGACCGCTCTATGGTGAGTCACGGTGGAGCCGACGAACGACCCCGGATCGGGTGATGCAGGCCGGCTGGCCATCCGCCTGAACAGCCTCCACCCGCCGTTGCGGGGGGAGCCACGGGTCTCGGAGATGACGCGGACCTTCTGGTCGTTCGGCAAGGGCACCCGGCTCCTCTTCTCGGTCCAGTTGCTGATGTCGCTTGCGACCTTTGCACTCGTTGCGTTGATCCCCCTCCAGATCGGCAACCTGCTCGGTACCGCCCTGAGCACCGCCAGCGCCGAACGCGAGGTCGAGGCCCTGATCGAGGACCCCGACGCAATGCAGCGGGCGACCGAACGCCTCCTGCTCCCCAACTATTCGACGCCCGAGGAACGCCGTGCGGTCTTCGAGGCCATCCGCGCCACGGAGATCGAGATTCGTGTCAGCAGGTACGACGAACTGCTCGACGTGTTGTTCCCGGGCAACCTCTCGTACCGGACCGCCGATCTTGCCGGCATCGATGATCCCGAGTCCGAGTGGGAGCAGATTGTCGACAGGCTCCTCG
>JAULYZ010000013.1:0-38146 GCA_032117595.1 Acidimicrobiia bacterium
TTCACCCCACCCGGATGGACCACCGGACGCAACATCACCATCATCGCCCTCACCATCACCCTCCTGATACTCGCCCTCGACAACCGATGGGTCCGAACACGCATACAGACAACAGCGCGGCGTCTACGACGATGAAGACGGGCGTGACGACTTCAGCAAGGGCCGGCACGGCAGAGCCCTTGGATCAACGCTCCGTCGAACTCGCGACCAAGCCGGTGATGATTGGTGCCGCAATAGCCCTGTACCTGGTGACGATTCCGTTCCTCGAGATCCTGCTCGGTGCGAGGACAGCTATGTGGTCGGATATCAACGCCGCACTCGTGCCCCGATATTCGGCGGTATGGCAGAACATCCGATCTGGCTCCTCCCCGTTCTGGTGGAAGTCGCTCTTCAGCGGCTTCAACACACTTGGCGCAGGGCAGTCGGCAGTTTTCTACCTGCCGAATGCGATCTTCGGATGGCTCAGCCCGGTGACGGCATTCCGGTGGTGGCTCCTCGGCCACATCTGGTTCGGTGCGATCGGGTGGTACCTGTGGTCACTCTGGCGATGGCGGTCGATCCCCGGAGCCGTGGTGTCTGCACTTGCGGGAACGCTCTCTGGCTTCGCCGTGTATCACTTGGTTCACCTTCCCTTCGTTGCGTCGCTTGCGTGGATACCCTGGGTCCTGCTCCTCCTCGACCGGACCATCGAGCGGAGGGGGTGGATTCATCCAGCACTGCTGGCCTTCTCGCTCGCAGCAATTGCGGTGATCGGGCATCCGGTGATGATCTGGTTCGTGGGGATCATCGTCGTGGTGACCGTCGCAATGCGCACCATCAGTCGCCGATCCAACTGGCGCGACGTCCTCCACGTCTACGCGCGTGTGGCCACAGGATGTGCCCTCGGATTCTCCCTTGCGGCCGTGCAGTTGATACCCCAACTCAGCTTCGGTCGGACGGGCATTCGTGAGTTGGCCGGGCGGGACTATTTCCTCGATCATGCAGCCGCTCCACGACACCTCCTTACCCTCGTGAGCCCCAGCATCATGGGTGGTAGTCAGCACGCGCTCTGGTGGTCTACGCCTTGGCGCGACGAGGAGATCCAGCACGAACTTGCCAACTATCTCGGGATACCGATTCTTGTGCTCGCAGTGATTGGTGCCGTGCGCCTTCGCCGTGACCGACGGGTGCAGTCATTGCTGATCGTTGCTGCTTTCGGCGTGCTCACAGCGCTCGGACGACGTACTCCGGTGGCCGATTTCGTCTTCGACACGGTTCCGTTCGCTGATCGGTTCCGGGTCTGGTCCCGCAATCTCGTGCTCCTGAACGTCGCAATCGCCTGTCTTGCGGGTGCAGGTGTTCGCGAGATCGCCCGGGAACCGCGACGACTTGCTCGCTACACCGTGTACTCGGCGGCGACGCTCGCTGTGGTGATGGCGGTCCTACCCGCTGCGACAGATCTCGATGGGGCGCTCGTCACGGGTACCGAAGGGGCACTCGCCCGATTCCTGCCCGTGGTGTTCCTGCTCCTGACTTCGCTTGCCTTCGCCCTCTACGACAGTCGACATCACCAACGGGCAGTGGCGCTCCTTGTGACCCTCTGTCTGATCGATCTCTCGATGTTCGCCATCTCTGCACCATGGCGGGGCGAAGGCCTCCGGAGGGAGCGAGTCGAGGCGCTCTACGCTGCGAACAACCCATCACGGGCTTCCCAGCCCGGCGAGCCCCTCGAGCCGCTTCGCTGGCTCAACGACGATCCGAGATTCTTCGAGGACTTCCTGCCGAGCGGGATCAGTTCGGCGACGGGGTTCGACCCACTTCTTCAGACCGATTACGCGAGAACGGCGGGGCGATTGAATGAGAACGGATCCCCGCTCTCCTCGGCGTTCTGGCGTCCCGGCTGGTTGAGCGACGTTCTGCGGGTGAGAGTGCTGGCGAGCGCAGACCAGGAACCGACGGATCCACGATGGCGGCGGTCTTCGTCCAGCCTGGAATCCTGGATGATCTGGTCGTACGAGCCCCGACTTGCAGGGTCGTACCTCGTTGGTGAGGCGAAGGTTCGTTCTCTCGATCAAGCACGCGCGGGGATCTACGACCCCAACACACCACTCACCGAATTCGCCTACGTCGACACCACCACCATCGACTCGCGCGACACACCGCGCTTCGCCCAACTCGCACAACCCGGCCCCTCGGGCACCGTCATCAACGGAGCCATGGACGACGGCGGACACGGACGCTGGACCGTCAACGCCGAACGACCCTCACTGTTCGTCACCTCATACGCCTGGATGGAAGGCTGGACCGCCACCGTCGACGGCCAACCCGTCCCCGTCGCACGCACCAACGCACTCGTGCTCGGCGTACCCGTCCCCGCAGGACAACACGAAGTACAACTCACCTTCACCCCACCCGGATGGACCACCGGACGCAACATCACCATCATCGCCCTCACCATCACCCTCCTGATACTCGCCCTCGACAACCAATGGGGGAGGAGCACTGTCACGGCACTGCGGCGACTCGTACGGCGCCCGGCACGGAGCCGAGACTCGGCGACGACTACTTCCTGAAGTTCTCGAAGTAGCGGCTCGGCGTGGGCCCGCGCTGGCCCTGGTACTTCGAGCCCGAGGCGCCCTTGCCGTACGGCCGGTCGGCGGGCGTGGTCATCTGCATGAACGACACCTGACCGATCTTCATGCCCGGATAGATCGTGATGGGCAGGCTCGCCACATTGGAGAGCTCGAGCGTGATGTGACCGTCCCAGCCGGCGTCGACGAACCCGGCCGTGGAGTGGATGAGCAAGCCGAGGCGGCCGAGTGAGCTCTTGCCCTCCACTCGACCCACGAGATCGTCGGGCAGTGCGAGGCGCTCGAGCGTGGAGCCGAGGACGAACTCGCCGGGGTGCAGGATGAACACACCGTCATTCGGGATGGTGACCAGTTCGGTGAGGTCCTCGAGGTTCTGCTTCACGTCGATGATCCCCGCTGTGTGGTTGCGGAAGACCCGGAACAGGTTCGACACCTTCATGTCGACCGACGACGGCTGGATACACGCCTCGTCGAGCGGATCGATCACGATGCGGCCGGCGGCGAGGGCCTCACGAATGCTTCGGTCGGACAGGATCACGAGCGTGCAAACTACTTGCCAATCGGCCGGGGTCCGGGGCTCTTTGGGCTGATTCGGGCCGCTGATTGCTAATCTGTCGCCCTGCCGCGGATGTAGTTCAATGGTAGAACATCAGCTTCCCAAGCTGAGAATGCGGGTTCGATTCCCGTCATCCGCTCTCGCTGATTCGAACCCCAACCGCTGGTCGCCTACCCGGGGAAGCGGATGAGCAGGTGGTCCACGTGCGTGGTGTGCAGCGCACGTGCGAGGCTGACCGGAACCTCGCTCCCGTCGCTGCCGATCCGGGCGAACGTCACGCCCTTTTGGGCCTCGAGCGATCGGAGCTGTGACACGAGCGCCGGCCATCGGGGCCCGGCGTGCTCGGACACCAGTTCGAGATCGATCGCCCCGACTCGACGCTCCAACAGGAGGCGATGCATCCCGGCGAGGACCTCGGACTCGTACCCCTCGACGTCGATCTTCACGAGCCGGACGTACGGCACGGCCGCAAGCGCTTCATCGAGAGCCACCACCGGAACGTCGTACACCTCGGTGGGAACACCGTCCCGGCTCGCGGCCGCTCCCTGGTCGGCAAGCGGTTCGACGGTGTCCACCAGGCGGCCGAGCGAGCGCTGACGGGTGGGTGCCACCAACCGCGCGGTCCCGACTGCAGATCCCACCGCCGCACGCGCAAGCACCACCTCGGCGTTCATCCCCCGCTGGGCGTTCAGGTACAGCGACTCGGTGAGAAGGTCCGCACTCCGGTCGTTGGGCTCGAAGGCAAACACACGGCCGGTCGCTCCGACTGCTCGGGCCATCGTGTGCGTCACCAGCCCGACGCTCGCGCCCACGTCGACCGCAACATCGCCGCGTCGCAACTCACGGGCGAGAAAGCGGCGGTACCCAGCGTCGAGCCCACCGTCGAGGATCATCGACGGCGTCACCATCAGGTCATCACCGCTCACCACAAGCGGGATCCCGTTCGACATGCGCACGAGCAGTCGATCGCCACCGAGATACGCCGACTGGAGCGGTGCAGGTGGCCGTTGGGTAACGGGCTCGGCCCGGTCCCACGCCGCCTGCACACGCCGCACAACTCGTTTGGTACGCGACATGGACCAGAGCACGATGCGACGGAACGGTCCCGTCGATGGCACGGGCTTCGACGTCACCCATGACTGTGCCCACCGGTGCACCGCCACCGAACCGGGAAACGTCACGTCGGGCAGGTCGCGCTGGTCGTAGTTGTACGGATAGAGAACGTCCCGCGGCAACACGGTGACTGCGCATCCGGTGGTGGCGACCGCACGGTGGATCGAGCGGGTGAAGTGGTGCGGGCCGGTTCGGAACGGCGAGATGAGGTCGGGCTGCGAATCGAAGCTCTCGGCCGCATCGTCGATGGCCCAGCGAAGTGCGGGGTGCCCGGGTACCGATGCGATGAACGCGTTGCAGATGACCCCCGGGGACTCCTCGCCCACCACCATCTGTGCGTTGGCCAGGAGGGGTTCGATCGAACTCAACGGCTCGAAATCCGTGTCGAGGTACACACCGCCGTGCCGCCACAGCACCGAGTACCGCAAGAGGTTCGACTTTGCCGAGACCGGGGTCAACCGCTCGAAGAGCGCCCGATCCTCGACCACGTCGAGATCGGCCTCGCCCCAGGTGCGCATGGTCCACCCGGGATGCAGTTCCAGCCACCGCTCTCCGTAGCGAACCTGCTCCTCGGGCATCGGCCCGCCGATCCAGACCCGGTGGAACACCCGGGGGATCCCGGCAGCGCCGACGTGGGGGGCGGAGGACGACATCGGAGCAGTATCGCATCGGCGTCCGCCGTCGCCCGGGTGCCGCCCTCTGGGTCGTCCGCGTGAAGTTTTTGTACGACTTCGTCTCGCCGTGCCACATCCCCGGGGTGATGCGCTACAACTCCGTGAGGCGGCGGAAACCGGCGTTTCCCGACCTCGCTAGTTGGAGCAAACGCTCAAAGCCGATATTGTCGACCGAATTAGTCAGGAATTATCGAGACCTCCCGTGCCCCAGACCCTCTCCACCGACACCCTCCGAGCCCTCCCCAAGGCGGAGATCCACATCCACCTCGAGGGCTGTTTCGAACTCGACGACTTCGTGCGGCTCGCCGACGAAGCAGGCGAGCCTTTGCCCCGCCCGAAGGAACGCCTGCTCGAGTTCGAGGGCCTGAGCGAGTTCCTCGAGTTCCTCGACTGGATCTGTGGTCTGGTGCGCACCCAGGACCAACTGGCCCGGGCCGCCTACTCCTTTGCCCAACGGGTCAGTTCGAGCGGCGCCCGGTACGCCGACGTGATCATCAACCCCACCCACTGGGCCCCGTGGCGCTCCAACCTGCGTGGTCTCGTCGAGGGCCTCGACGCGGGCTTCCGGGCCGCCGAGCAGGACGGCCTCGCCTCGGCCGGTTTGTGCATCAGTCTCCTGCGCACCCAGAGCGCCGCCGAGGCCGCCGAACTCGTGGACCATCTCCTCGCCGAGCGCCATCCGCGGGTGGTGGCGCTCTCGGTCGACGGCAACGAGGCACGGTCGGGCCGAACCGGCACCAAGTTCGCCGATGCCTTCACCCGGGCCGGCCGGGCCGGACTGCGCCGCACGGTCCATGCCGGGGAGTCGAGCGGGCCCGAGGGTGTCTGGGACGCCATCGACCTGCTCGGCGCCGACCGCATCGACCACGGTGTTCGTGCCATCGAGGACGACCGACTCGTCGCAACGCTCGTGGAGCGACAGATCCCACTCGACATCTGCCCGTCGTCGAACCTCACACTCGGGCTCTACCGCACCTTCGATGAACACCCCATCGACCGTCTGCGTCGCGCCGGCGTCCTCGTCTCGGTGAACACTGACGATCCTGCGTTGCTGGGGCTGCGCCTCGAGGACGAGTACGTCCGGTGCGTCGAGCACTTCGGTTGGGACACCGAGATTGTTCGGTCCGTCGCCGCAACGTCCATCAAAGCGAGCTTCGCCACCGACGACACCAAGCGCGCTGCGCTCGAGGCCCTCGCAGCGTGGTGACACAAGTGACCCGTGCCCCGAGTCCGTCGACGCGCCGCGTGCGCCGGTGCAGCCCCACGGTGTGGCGCGCGCTCGGGTCACTCGCGTCCGTCGGCGCCCTTGCGGCGTGCTCGTCGCAGACAAGTGCGTCCGAGCGCGCCACGCCGACCACATTGGCGCCGGTGAAGCTCGTCGACGTTGTTGCGTCGTGGACGGGCTCCTACACCGTCACGGGCACCAAGACCGAACCCACCTACATCGAGCACGTCACCATCACGCGCAACAACGACGTGTTCACCGTTGCCGGAGGGGCAATGGTGAATATGGACCCGAGTATCGAGTCCGTCCGCCTCGGCACCGACGGGAGCATCGAGCACGTCGTGTGCCCTGCGGCCATGGACTGCACCACACCCCGTCCGCTCACGGGATTCCTCGCCACCGCATCGGTGCTCAGCGCTGCCCGCTCCGGGCGCCTCACCGGCACGGTGATCCCTCAGTCCTTCGGCAACCGCACCGTGGTGTGCGTACCCGCCGAACAGATCGGCGTCGTAGAACCGGTACTCGATCCGTGTCTCGACCTCGAAACCGGTGCTGTGCTCGCACAGCGCCACCGACGCTCAGGAACCTACGACGGGCCGACCTTCGACCCATGGTCGGTAACGGTCACCGCAACAGCGGCAACTACCTGAGTGCCATCAACCCAGCAGCGCAATCCCGAAAGGACCCCCGTGAACATCACAACCCGGCGACACACCCGTCGTCATCTCCTGCTCGCGGCAGCAGCACTGGCCGGTCTCTCCGGTCTTGCAGCCTGCTCCGACGACAACAAGAGCGAGTCCACCACCACCGCACCCGCCTCCACCGAGGCGCCGACCGATTCGTCGGCACCCGCTGGCAAGGTGCTCAAGGTGGCCCTGCTCACCCCGGGCCTCACCAACGACGGCTCGTTCAACCAGGTTGCCCTCGAGGGCATGCAGAAGCTCAAGGACGAGGGCCTCGTCGAGTTCGAGGTCCGCGAGAAGCTCGCCGACCCGGCCGCTTCCGAGCCGGTCATCCGTGAGTACGCCAACAAAGGCTACGACCTCATCATCGGCCACGGCATCGAGCTCTCCGAGCCGATCCTCAAGGTTGCCGCTGAGTTCCCGAACGTGAAATTCGCTGCGTCGGGTGGCCCCGACCTCGAGCCGAAGCTCCTGGCGAACGTCAACGGCTGGACCTACGACTTCGCGCAGCAGGGCTACCTGCATGGTTGGGTCGCCGGCAAGATCGCCAACGTCACCAAGGTGGGCTCCGTCGGTGGTCCCGAGCTGCCCTTCATCCTTGCGGCGCACAAGGGCTTCGCCCTCGGCCTGAAGGAGACCAACCCGGCCGCCACCATCGTCGAGACCTTCACCGGCTCCTTCGACGATGTGCAGAAGGCTGTCGAGGCCACCAAGGGTCAGGTGGCCCAGGGTGCCCAGATCGTCTGGACCTCGGGTGACGGCATCGGCAACGGCGTCGCCGCCGCCGCCAAGGAAGCCAAGATCTTCACCCTCGGCGTCACCGGAGATGCCGGCGGCGTGGCCAAGGAAGTGAACATCGCCTCGGTGGAGCTCGACATGTACCCCACCTACAAGGCGTACATCGACGGCATCAACGACGGCTCGTTCGGCAAGAAGTTCTTCGTGTCGGGTCTCGCCAATGCGGGCCTCGTGCTCACCCCCATCAACCCGGTTGACCCGGCGGTTCCCGCCGACATCCAGGCCCAGGTGGAGAAGCTCGTTGCCGACCTCGTGTCGGGTGCCAAGGTGCTCCCGAACTTCTACGAGTGATCGTCCGCCACCTCTGAGCAAAGCAGGGCCCGGCCGGATTGAATCCGGCCGGGCCCTGCGCACTACACCTCACCTCTGATGACCGGTTCCGTCCTCCTCGCCGCCCGCAGCGTGACCAAGCGCTACGGATCGCTCACCGCTCTCGCCGACGCGCACCTCGAACTGCGCGCCGGCGAAGTGCACGCGATCGTGGGCGAGAACGGTGCGGGCAAGTCCACCCTTGCCAAGATCCTCACCGGTCTCATCGCCCCCGACGACGGCCGCGTCGAGCGACGCGGTGACGTCGTCACCTTTGCACGCCGGCGCGACGCAATCGCTGCTGGCATCGGACTCGTTCCGCAGCAGCTCTCGCTCGTGGGTGCACTCACGGTGCTCGAGAACTACCTCATCGCCAGTCCCACCCGCCGGTTGGCCATCGCCGACGCCCGCGCCGCTGTGTCGTCCACCGCAGAGCGCCTCGGCATCTCGGTCTCGCTCGACACGCCGTCGATGTATCTCTCGCTCCCGGAGCGCCAGCTCGGTGAGCTGCTCGTCGCCGTGGCACAGGGTGCCGACGTGCTGCTCCTCGACGAGCCGACGTCGTCGCTCGGGCCTGCCGATATCGAACGACTCATCCGCTGTGTCCGCCAGCTCGCCGCCGACGGCGTTGCGGTCGGACTCGTGACCCACCGAATTGCCGAGGTCCTCGAGGGAGCCGACGACGTCACGGTGCTGCGCGAAGGGCGCATGGTGCACCAGGGTCCCACCGCCGAACTCGACGCCGACCGCATTGCCACCCTCATGGTGGGTGAGCGGTCTCGCACCACCACCCGCCCGCCTCGGCAGGCGGCCACCGATGCTGCTGTCCGGCTCCGCGCCACCGGCATCACCGTCGATGACGACGACAGGCGGCTGCTCGACAACATCGACCTCGAGGTCCGCAGCGGCGAGGTCGTGGGCATTGCAGGAGTCGCCGGGAGCGGCCAGACGGTCCTCGCCGAGGTACTCACCGGAGTGCGCGGCCCGGACCGTGGGAGTGTCTCGGTCGACCACACCGACATCACCGGTGCCGCAGCGCGCGCCACACGCGCCGGAGTCGCGTTCATCCCCGAGGAGCGAACGCTCGGCGTTGCCGCCGAGCAGACCGTCGCGGTGAACGCATCGGCGCTGCGCATGCGCGAAGCCTCATTCGCCCGCTGGGGGATGCGTCGCCGCCGCGCCGAGACCGAGTACGGCCTGCGGATTGCCCATCACTACGAGGTCCGCCCGCCCAAGCCGTCGCTGCTCGCCGCTGCACTCTCGGGCGGTAACCAGCAGAAACTCCTCGTCGGCCGCGAACTCGAACGCGAACCTGCCGTCGTCATTGCACACGGACCCACCCAGGGCCTCGACCTCGCAGCCGCCAGCGCGATCCGCAACCACCTCACCGCCGCCGCACAGCGCGGTGCGGCCGTGGTGGTGATCTCGGCCGACCTCGACGAACTCCTCGAGGTCGCCGACCGCATTGTGGTGCTCTCGTCGGGGCGCGTGACCGACGACATCGCACTCCACGACCACGACCACAGTCCCGTCGATGTCGCGCGGCTCGGCCGCGCGATGGCCAACGTCACCCAGGAGCAACCGTGAGCAACCACGCAGCAACCAGTCCCTTCGGTGCCACCGGCGCAGCCGAGGTACCCAGCGTTACCGAACTCATGCACCTGCGCGAGGTGGCCGGCGGGCGTGCGCCCGGTGATGTGATCATCCGTGGCGGCAAGGTCCTTGCGCTCCACACCGGCGAGATCCTCGAGCGCGACGTGGTGATTGCGGGTCGTCATATCGCAGCCGTGACACCGGTGGGGCGCTTCAGCGCTCCGAAGGAGATCGACGCCAGAGGGCTGTTCGTGGCTCCCACCTTCATCGACGCTCATCTCCACATCGAGTACACGATGCTGACCCCCGGCGAGCTCGCACGGCTCACGGTTCCGCGCGGCACGGTCACGGTGCTCGCCGACCCGAACTGCATCGCCAACGTGATCGGTGCCGAGGGCATGGACATCGTCGGGCAGACCTCCACGCCCCTGCGCATCTTCCGACAGGTGTCGCACCGTGTCCCCCGTACTCCCGAACTCGAGCTCGGCGGCGCCGTGGTGGCCGACGCCGAGATCGCCGAGCGCGTCCAGCGCTCGGATGCGGCGACACTCGGGGAGTCGAACCCGTTCGACCTCGACGAGTGGTCAGCGCGCAAGCAGGTCGCTGCGCTGCAGGCCGGCAAGCGCATCACCGGCCATACCGCCCGCCTCGGTGAGGAACCGCTGTGGAGCTACCTCGCCGGCGGCGTGAGCGACGACCACAACGCGGTGACCACCGAGGAGGTCCTCGAGCGACTCCGTCTCGGGGCGATGCTCACCGTGATGTCGGGCAGCATGAACGACAACTGCCCCACGGTGTTCGCCGATATCGACGCCCTCGGCGACGGACTCTTCCACGTGTGCTTCTGCGCGGATGACAAGCACGTCGAGGATCTCCACGACCAGGGACACATCGATCACCATGTGCGTCAGGCGATCCGGCTCGGCGTCGACCCGATCCTCGCATGGCGGATGGCCACCCTCACCCCTGCGCTCTACTACCGACTCGATCACGTGCTCGGCTGCATCGCTCCGGCACGGCTGGCCGATCTGCAACTCGTACCCGATCTCGCCGAGGTCCGTCCGTCACTGGTGATGGTGAACGGCGAGGTCGTCGCCCGGGATGGCAACGCCCTGTTCGACAACACCGACCCCATTCCCGATGTCACCCGCAACACCATCCACCTCCACGAGGGCTTCTCCGCTGCATCGTTCGCAGTTCGTGCGTCCACGCCGAAGGCATGGGTGCAGGGGATGGAGATGTACGACGGCTACTTCAAGCGGGCGTTTCACGCCGAACTCGAGGTGGTGGACGGCATCGTGCAGTGCGACACCGAGCGCGACGTGCTCAAGGTCGCCATCGTCGACCGGCATCACGCCACGGATGCCATCGGCATCGGGTACGTGCGCGGGTTCAACCTGAAGCGTGGCGCGCTCGCTGCCACCACCAATTGCGAGAACCAGAACCTCGTCCTCGTCGGGACGAGCGACGAGGAACTCGCTGCGGCCGCACGCGCCATCCGCGAACTCGGTGGTGGCTATGTGGCGGTGGCCGACGGCAAGGTCCTCGGGTCGGTCCCGCTCCCGGTGGCCGGCATCATGAGCGACCAGCCGTGGGAAGTGGTGCGTGAGCAGTCGATCGCCGTCAACGACGCCGCCGCAAGCATCGGCTGCACGATCCAGGCACCGTTCATGATCATGGCGTTCATCGGCCTCGCGGGTGTCCCCGATCTCGGCCTCACCGAGAAGGGTCTCATCGAGACCGCAACACAGTCGTTCGTGGACGTTGTGCTCACCCAGCAGGCGGGCTTGGTGTGCTGCCGGTGCCCGCAGCACGCTCACGACGTCCATCAACTCATGGATCCATCCACCTTCGTCACCCTCTGATTCACCCGACCAACCTCTCACCGATTCCCGAGAAAGCACACGCAAACATGTCGTCAGCTCCGGACACCTCCCTGCTCGGCAAGGCGTTCCCCCCGAACGGCCTCACCCCCGACGAGAACGCAGCGATTGCGCGCCTCCAGTCGATCCTCGACGCCGAGGTGGCACCATCCGCCATCGAGAACGACATCCGGGGTCGCTATCCCACCGCAGCGGTCGCTGCCCTGAAGCGCACGGGCGTGCTGCACACCGCGGTGCCCAAGGAACTCGGTGGCCCGGGGTTCTCGCACCGATTCAGCCTCGAGGCGCAGGTGCGTATCGCGATCGCCGACTCCTCGCTCGCACAGCTGTTCAAGGTGCACGACGAGCTCGTGCGCGAGATCCTCGTGTACTGCCCCGACCGACTCCGCCCGTGGCTCGCCGCCGAGGTGCTCGAGAAGAACGCCATCATCGGCCTGGCGGTCGCAGAGGCGGGCCGCAAGGTGGACAGCCCGATGACCACCATCGCAACGCCACGACCCGACGGCGGCTTCGAGATCAACGGTCGAAAGATTTACACCACCGCGGCGGCAGAGGCCGACTACATCGCCACATGGGCGTTCAACCCTGCAGCTCCCGGTGTGGCCGAGAACCCGCTCATGGGCATGCAGTTGAACCTCGTGCCCGGTGGGACTGCGGGCGTCACCGTGCACCGCGACTGGGATCCGATCGGCCAACGCGCCACCGATTCGGGCACCATCACCTTCGACAAGGTGGTGACCGATCCGGCCCTCGTGGCCTCGGTGCCGGGCAAGGCGCCGCTGCTGCACTCCTCGCTCCGGTATCAGTCCGGCTTCGCAGCCGTCCTCATCGGGATCGGCCTTGCGGCCGTGCGGGCAGCGGTCCCCTTCGTGAACAACGAGTCGCGTCCGTGGCCCTCGAGCGGGGTGGATACCGCCGCTGCAGATCCGTATGTGGAGCGACTCACGGGAGAACTCGTGAGTGATCTCGCTGCCGCGTACTCGATCACGCTCGCGACCGGCGACCTGCTCGACGCGTTCGAGCGGGGCGAGATCGACCGCACCGAACTCGCCGTGCCCATCTACGCGGCCAAGTCGGTGGCCTCGCGCGCCGGGGTCCGTGCTGCCTCGGAGATCTTTGCGCTCATGGGAACCCGGTCGGTTGCCCGCAAGGGTGCCTTCGACCGGTTCTGGCGCAACGCGCGGGTGCTGTCGCTGCACGACCCCGTCGACTGGAAGCACGCAGAGCTCGGCCGACACCTCCTCACCGGCTGGAACCCGCCCCCGGGTCTCTACCAGTGACCAGCGGAGCGAACACCCAACGGCTCATCGGCCCGGCGAAGATCGCCGGGGGAGTGGTGCTCGCCCTGCTGGCCGCAGTCGGCCTCGTCCTGCTCGCCGACGCATCCCCGTGGGAGGCCGCCAAGGGAATCGTCGAGGGGGCATTCGGCGACAAGTACCGAATCGGCGAGACCTTCCTCCGGGCCACACCGCTCGCCATCGTGGCCCTCGGTGTTGCGCCCGCTCTGCGAACCGGCATCTTCAGTATCGGCTCCGAGGGTCAGTTGGCGCTCGGAGCCATCACCTCCACTGCGGTGATCCTCGGACTGCGTGATGCGCCGGGAGTCGTGCTCATCATCGTGGGTGCTCTCGCCGGCGCCGTCGGGGGAGCGGCATGGGCGTTCATCCCGGCGCTGATGCGCGCTCGCTGGAAGGCGAGCGAGATCCTCGCCACGCTGTTGCTCAACTATCTCGCGGGCCTGTTGCTGCTCTGGCTGCTGCGCACGCATCTCGGCACGAGCGAGAACGTTGCCACGCCGCGCAGCGACAACCTGCCCAAGGATGCTCTGCTGCCCAAGCTGCTCTCCGAAACCCGCCTGCACTGGGGAATCGTGCTCGTGCCACTGCTGGCACTCGGACTCGCCTGGTGGGTGCGCTCCGGGCGTGGACTCGCCCACGACGTGTACTCCACACTGCCCGGCCTCGGCGCCCGTATGGGCGTGCGTGATTCGTCGGCGGTGCTCGGCACCATGGTGGTGTCGGGTGCGTGCGCAGGTCTCGCCGGTTGGCTGCAGGTGGCCGGTGTACAGGGCACGCTCTACCCGAGCGTTGCGGGTGGCCTTGGTTTCATCGGCGTACTCGTGGCCCTGCTCGGCGGACTGCGACCCGTCGGCATCATCGTCGCTGCATTCTTCTTCGGCGCGCTGTCCACGGGCGCCGACGGCGTGCAGGCGGGCACCGGGGTGCCGGCATCGCTGGCGACGGTGCTCCAGGGCGGCATCCTGCTTGCGGCAGGCCTGCTCTTCGCCGCACGGGCACGCCGTGTGCGGCGCACGTTGATGGCACGCTCCGACGAACCGACCCCCCAACCCGCGCCGGCGGTGGCCCCGTGAATGTCACCGACCTGATCTTCTGGGAGATCGTGCTCGCTGGCGCGCTGCGCCTCGCCACACCGATTGCGTTCGCTGCGCTCGGCGAGGCCATCGTCGAACGCTCGGGCACCATCAACGTCGGCGTCGACGGCATCATGGTGGCGGGCGCCTTCGCCGGCGTGTACGGCGCGAACCAAGGCGGATGGGTCACCGGCGTGCTCCTCGCGGCAGCGGTCGGTGCTGGCCTCGGTCTCGTCATGGCACTCTCGGTGCTCTGGGGAGGGGTCGACCAGATCGTCACCGGCATTGCCCTCGCATTGCTCGGCACCGGCCTCACGTCGTACCTGTTCCAGGTGTGGCAACCCTCCGGCCGCTCGGCGGTGCTCATCCCACTGGCGCCCACCATCAAGATCCCCGGGCTCAAGGACATCCCCCTCGTGGGCGAGGCGTTGTTTGCCCAGAACCTGCTCACCTACGTGTGCGTCGTCCTCGTCGTCGCAACGGCCTGGGCACTGCGACGCACCCGTGCCGGTCTTGCGGTGCGGGCGTCGGGCGACGACCCGGCCGCAGCGCTTGTCCGGGGCATCCGGGTGCGGGCGGTGCGCACGTCGAGCCTCGCGGTGGGCGGTGCGCTCGCTGGCATCGGCGGCGCGTCGATCACGGTGGGTTACCTCGGCTCGTACAGCGACGGCATCACCGCGGGCCGCGGCTTCATTGCCCTTGCGGTCGTGATCATCGGCCGATGGACACCCATCGGTGCCGCACTCGGTGCACTGCTGTTCGCCGGCTTCGACAGCCTCTCGTTGCAGGCGCAGGGTGGCACCATCAAGGGTCTACCCGTCGAGGCCTACAGCGCCCTGCCCTATGCGGTGACCATCATCGTGCTCGTCGCGACCGCACGCCGCCAGCGCGCGCCGCGCAGCCTCGGGCGCCCACTCGTTGCCGAGCGCTAGGTTCGACCTCGCTCACACCGTGCGGCGGCGTCGCCCCACGAGCAGCACACCTGCGGCGAGCAGCGTCGCTCCGATCCACACGAAGTCCGTGGTGTTCGCGCCCGTGGGTGGCAACTCACCGAGATACACCTCGGGTGCGTCTACCGGCGTGCCCTCACAGTCACCGAGCGGCGTCACCGTGAAGTCATACGTACCCTGACCGATCACGATCGGCTCGGACAGAATGATCCCGTCCTCATCCGAGGTCGCCGTGTACGGACCAGCCGGCGTCGCGTTGTTCGGCGACACATCGAACCGCACCTCACAACCCTCGAGCGCCGGAGTCACCTGAGCCTTGAGCTGCACCCGTCCCGAAGCATTCGACAACACACCGAACGAGGTCGGCGACAACGCCTTCACCACACCGAGGAACTTCACCACCACGTTGTTCCTAGCGATAGCAATCGTCATCAGCACGTCGTCAGCAGGCGCCCACTCCTCATTGCCGGCCTGCATCGCGCGGACGCTGCACGTTCCCGCACCCTTGAGCTTCAACTTGCCGGCATCCCTGCCACTCGTCTTGATCTCGCACTGACCGGTAGCCAGATACGTCACCGGGAGCCCCGAGGTCGCCGTACCAGTCAACTCCACCACCTCGTTCGCCTTCATGTTCGCCGGCGGTGTGAACGAAATCGTCTGAGCAGTGCCCACGGGCAGACCGTACGACCACAGTTCCGTGCCGTCGGTGCCATTGTCATCGCCGTAGAGGAGACCACCTCGGTAGGGCTGAATAGATGGTCGGCCGTAATCGTTGTTCAACGCCACGGCAACCGTCGTGTTCGCCTCAGTGCCGTCGGAGAACCAGATCGAGCGCCCCGAGCCCGAAGGGTCGTCGGCAGCGAAGTAGACGCCGGTCGGTGTCGCTACGAACCCAGAGGGGCTTGAGCCTGCGGGGCCGGGGTTGATGTCCTTCAGCAGGACGGTCCCGGCTTCAGTGCCGTCCGACACCCACGGCTCTTCGCTTCCGTCGATGAGGTTGAAGAAGAGGCGGCCGTTGGCCACCACCATGAGGCTATAGAGGTACCCGCCTGCAACACTCTTCACCAACGTGGTGCCGGCCTCGATGCCATCACTCGTCCAGAGCTGGAAACCACCTGAACCGTCGTTGGCCGTGAAGTACAGCTTTCCGCCCATCTCGGTGAGCCGGAAGGGCTGGCTCCCCCAGGGGTAGTCGACGGGGCACGCACAGTCGTCGTCGCCGGGCCGTATGTCCTTCACCAGGACGGTGCCGGCCTCGGTGCCATTGGTTTTCCACAGCTCGGAACCCGTGGCCGAAGTGTACGCCCGGAAAAAGAGCGTTGATCCGACGGTGGTGATCTCCGTTGGCTCGCTGGAACAGACGCCATAACACGGCGCTTCCGACGGCCCATTCACACCCGGATCGATGTCCTTCAGCATGCTGGTACCGGCCGCCGTACCGTCACTTACCCACAGTTCACTACCGTTCGTGCCGTCCTCTGCTTTGAAGTACACCTTGTCGCCCAAGACCCCGAGCCTGTCCAGGTCGGAACCCCCGAACGATTGCCCGGGGAGGCCGGGATTGATGTCCTCCACCATCTTGGTGTTTGGGGTGGTGCCGTCGCTTGTCCACAGTTCCCTACCGTTCGTGCCGTCGTTGGCAAAGAAGTAGAGCTGCGATCCCGCGGCAGTCAGCCCGTACGGTCCGGGGAAGGAATCCTCAAGCGAGCCGACGGCGACGTCCTTTACGAGTTTGGTACCACTGGCCGTGCCGTCGGTTTCCCAGAGACCCCATCCGTTCGTATCGTCGTATCCCGTGAAATAGGCCTTCGTGCCGACGATAACGACGTTCTGAGAACTCGAGGCGGCCACGAGGCGCGTGGTGCCGCCTTGCGTGCCGTCGGTGGCGTACAGCGCACCTCTGTCGCCGTCCTCGGCGAAGAACAACGCCTTACTACCAAGGATCCCAGCGAGTTTTGTATCCGAGCCGCGGTCGACGATCGAGATGTCGGCGAACTTCACCGTGCCGATGGCCGTGCCGTCCGATGTCCAGAGGAAATCGCCACTGCCGTCAACCTCGCCGTCATCGGCGAAGAAGTACAGCGAGGTGCCGAGTACCTGGAACGCGGAATTCCCGGCATCAATGTCTGAGCCCCTCGGCCGGTCTTCGGACTCGGTGTTGATGTCTTTCACCAGCACCGTGCCGTCCGTGGTGCCGTTACTCTTCCACAGTTCCTCGCCGTACACGGTGGCAGCATCGTTGCTGCTGACTGCACCACGGGGTGTGGGTGCGTCATAGTTGTTGTTCGGGTCGTCGTTGGCCCGGAAGTACAGGGTGTCGCCCACCACCGTGAGGTACTGAATCTTCGGGTCGTAGTACGTGGTGTTGGCCGCAACGTCCTTCACCATCGTGGTCCCAATGGACGTGCCGTTGGTGACCCAGAGCGCCATGCCGTTCACACCGTCAGAGGCGGTGAAGTAGACCTTGTCTCCCATCTTGATGAAGTTGCCGGGATCCGAGCCTTGGTACTTGTCGGTTGCGTTGATGTCCTTCACCAACTGGGTGCCGCCACCCGTGCCGTCGGTGACCCAGAGTTCCCAACCGTTCTCGGCCACACGATCGAACGCTCGGAAGAGCACCTTGGAACCATCGAGGGCGTAGAAATCATTGTCGATTCCTCCGTCGGGGAACGTCACGACGTCGGTCAGCGTGGTGCCGTCGTACTTCCAGAGGTGGAAGTTGGACGAGTTTGCCGGCTCGGAGATGCGGAACCACACCGCACCGGCGGCAACCTTCGGGTCGGGGTACGAGCCAGCACTTCCGGGGAACATGTCTTGCACCATCACGGTGCCCGCCGCGGTGCCATCGCTCTTCCACAACTCCACGCCGTTCGTGCCGTCGTCTGCGCCGAAGTAAGCCGTGGAGCCGAGCACCGCAAAGTCGGTATACACGGAGACCGGGTAGTCCGTTGTGTACGTGGGCGCGATGTCCTTCACCATCACCGTGCCGGCCGCAAGGCCATCGCTCTTCCACAACTCGATACCGTTCGTACCGTCGTTCGCAGTGAACAGCAGCGTTCCATTGAGATTGGTGGAGCGCTCCGGGTACGAGCCGCTGGAGCCGGGGTTGATGTCCTTCACCATCACGGTGCCCGCCTCGGTGCCATCGCTCTTCCACAGTTCCTTTCCGTGGATGCCGTCGTTCGCAGTGAAGTAGAGCGTGCCGTTCACGTTGGCGATCGTGGAGTTCTCTCCCCCCTCAACGCCGTTTCCGTCCGGGTTGATGTCCTTCACCATCTTCGTGCCGGCAAGGGTGCCGTCCGTGACGAACAACTCGCGTCCGTGAACGTTGTCGTCGCTGGTGAAGAAGATCTTCGAGCCGACGGTGAGCATCCAACCCAGGCTCGTCGACTCCGGAATGGTGTTCAGGTTGATCACCTGCGCCGCACCGGAACGCCCTGCCGAGGCAGGGCCTGCGCCCACCACGGCTACCGCGCCCGCCACGAGGCTCACGCCCACTACCCCGCGCCACATCGCACGCTTCTTCATCTCACTGGCCTCCTGCAAACGGTCTCGTCGCTCGCTCTGTCAGCACTCTAGACGACGCCCGAGTTGGTCACGGAGCGGCAGCCACGGTTCACGGCGGGGGTGGCGTTGCCAACGACCGGCCCCTGCAGGACCCGTCGGTTTGCCCGGCACCTAGCCTCGGCCCATGGCTCGCCGGCCCTCCACCGAAGAACTCGAACGGCGGCGAGCCCTCGTTCCGGCGGTCGCCTATCCCGAGGACCTGCCCATCGCCGGGCACCGGGAGATGCTGCTGGCCGCCATCGCTGACCATCAGGTGGTGGTGGTGGCCGGCGAGACCGGGTCCGGCAAGAGCACCCAGTTGCCCAAGTTGTGCCTCGAACTCGGCCGGGGGGTCGAGGGCCTGATCGGCCACACCCAGCCTCGACGCGTTGCCGCGCGCACCATCGCCGAGCGTGTCGCCGACGAACTCGGCTGCCCCCTCGGCACGGCTGTTGGCTACTCGGTCCGGTTCACCGACCGGGTGGGCCCCGACACCTTCATCAAGGTGATGACCGACGGCATCCTGCTCGCCGAGATCCAGCGGGACCGCCTCCTGCGCCGCTACGACACGATCATCATCGACGAGGCCCACGAGCGCAGCCTCAACATCGACTTCCTCCTCGGCTACCTCACCCACCTGCTGCCGCAGCGCCCGGACCTCAAACTCATCGTCACCTCCGCCACACTCGACACCGAGCGGTTCTCGCAGCACTTCGGCGGTGCGCCCGTCATCGAGGTGAGCGGCCGGTCGTACCCGGTGGAGGTTCGCTACCGCCCATTCGGCGAGGAACCCGACGACGACCGTGACCAGGTGGGTGCCATTGCCGATGCCGTGGACGAACTGAGCGGCGAGGGGCCCGGCGACATCCTCGTGTTCCTCTCGGGCGAGCGCGAGATCCACGATGTTGCCGATCACCTCCGCCGCTCCATCAACGACGGCAGCGGACCGCGCCACACCGAGGTGCTGCCGCTGTACGCGCGCATGTCTGCTGCCGAACAGCACCGCGTGTTCGAGCCCCACACGGGGCGACGCGTGATCCTGTCCACCAACATTGCCGAAACGTCGATCACGGTGCCCGGTGTGCGCTACGTGATCGACGCCGGCACCGCCCGTATCTCGCGCTACAACCGGCGCCTCAAGGTGCAGCGGCTGCCGATCGAGGCGGTGTCGCAAGCATCGGCCAACCAACGGGCAGGTCGCTGCGGGCGTGTTGCTCCGGGCATCTGCATCCGCCTCTACGGCGAGCAGGACTTCGCGCAGCGACCGATGTTCACCGAGCCCGAGATCCTGCGCACCAACCTCGCATCGGTCATTCTGCAGATGACCGCGCTCGGTCTCGGTGACGTCGCATCGTTCCCGTTCGTGGAGCCACCCGATGCACGCAGCATCACCGACGGCATCAACCTGCTCGACGAACTCGCTGCATTCGAGCCGCTGCACGATGAGCTCACCGCTGCGCAGCGTCGGTTGTCGACGTTGGGGCGTCGACTCGCGCAACTGCCCATCGACCCACGACTGGGGCGCATGGTGCTCGAGGCCGACCGTCTCGGCTGCGCGCACGAGGTGATGGTGATCGCCGCCGTGCTCTCCATCCAGGACCCACGTGAGCGGCCGGCTGAGCAGCTCGACGCGGCCAATTCGGCACACCAGCGCTTCGTGGGCGACGACGGCTCGGACTTCATGGCGTTCGTGCGTCTGTGGGATCACCTGCGTGCCCGCCAGCGCGAGCTCACCAACAACCAATTCCGTCGACTGTGTCGAACAGAGTTCCTCAACTACCTGCGCGTGCGCGAGTGGGAGGACCTGTTCAGCCAGTTGCGACAGATCACCTCGCAGTTGGGCATCCGGCTCAACACCACACCCGCACACCCCGACCACGTGCACCAGGCGCTGTTGTCCGGCCTGCTCTCGCAGATCGGTATGCGCGAGGGCGAGAGCAAGGAGTTCCGCGGGCCGCGCAATGCGAAGTTCATGGTGGGACGTGGATCGGCGCAGGCACAGCGACCCGCTCGATGGGTGATGGCCGCCGAACTCGTGGAGACGAACCGACTGTGGGCGCGCGTTGCCGCGCGCATTCAGCCCGAGTGGGCCGAACGCCTCGGTGCGCACCTGGTGAAGCGCAGCTACGACGAACCACAGTGGGATACGGCGTCGGGAGCTGCGACCGTGATCGAACGGGTCTCGCTGTACGGCCTGCCGATCGTGAGCGGCCGACGCATGCTGCTCTCGCGCATCGACGAGGAGCTCTCACACCGACTCTTCGTGCGACATGCCCTCGTGCTCGGCGACTGGGACGTCGAGCTTGCCTTCGTGCGCCACAACCGCGAGATCCTCGACGATGTCCGTGCAGTGACGGAACGCATCCGCCGACCCGACCTCCTCCCGGACGACGACGATCTCGAGGAGTTCTACGCCTCGAGGATCCCGGGACACATCACCTCCACACGTCACTTCGAACGGTGGTGGCGCGACGAACAACAGGTGCATCCGCACCTCATGGATCTCACACGCGACGACTTGCTCCACGGCCACACCGACGTGCTCGACGAGTTCCCCGAACGGTGGCAGGCCCACGAGCCATCGCTCCCCCTGGAGTACGACTTCGATCCCGCCCACGAGGATCCCGGGGTCACGGTTCGACTCCCGCTGGTGATCCTCAACCAGATCGAACCCGAGCCCTTCGGGTGGCTCGTCCCCGGGCTGCGACACGAACTGGTGGCCGCGTACGTCAAGGTGCTGCCCAAGGAGGTACGGCGCGAGCTCATCCCGGCAGCGACCCACATCGAGCGCGCCGTGACCGAACTCCCGGTGCTGCCGGACCTCGACCGACCGGTCTCGTTCGCCGCTGCGCTGGCCGCACAACTCTCCCGGAGCAGCGGACAGACGATCCGGGCTTCGGACTTCGACCTCGCAGCGCTGCCGGCACACCTGCGGGTGACGTTCGCGATCGACGACCGCACGGGCCGAGAAGTGGCCCGTGGCCCCGACCTCGCCGCACTGCAGTCCCAACTCCGTGGTGCAGTGCGCTCGGAAATCTCCCGTCTGGCGGGCGGGATCGAACGCGACAACCTCACCGATTGGACCGTCGGCGCCATTGCACCCGTGCTCGAGGTGGAACTCGATGGCCACGTGGCACGCGGCTATCCCGCACTCTTCGACGACGGCTCCAGGGTGCACCTGCGCATCCTCACCACACCAGAGGCGCGTGACCGCGCAATGCGCAAGGGGGTTCGTCGCCTTCTGCTGCTCACCGTTCCGCTCCCGCGCAAGGCATGCGCACAGAGCCTCGACAACGCTGCCCGACTCGCGTTGGCTCGACTGGGGTGGACGACTGCAGTCGATCTCGTCGACGACTGCATTGCGGCTGCGGTCGATGATCTCCTCGGCGGGACCGGGCTCGAGCCCCAACACCTCCCGGCCAACGAGGCCGAGTACCGCACACTCGAGCACCGCGTGACGGCGGCGCTCCCGGACCGTGCCGCTGCGCTCATGCGCGACGCCATGGCAGCGGTGCGCTGTGCTGCGCGTCTCGATGAGGCCGCATCCCGGCTGACCGCCGAGCGGGTCGGGCCGTCGGTGAACGACATCCGGGAGCAGCAGCGTCTCCTCATCCATCCGGGGTTCGTCGGCGAGGTGACGGCCCGGCGCCTCCCGCACGTGGTGCGGTACGTGAACGGCCTCGAGCACCGGCTCGACAAACTGCGCGAACGACCCGACCGCGATGCACAACTGATGCAGCGGGTGCGCACGATCGAACGGCGCTTTGCCGCAACGCTCGACCTCCCTTCGGGCGAGCACGCCCGTTGGCTGCTGCAGGAGCTCCGTGTGAGCCTCTTCGCCCAACATCTCGGCACGGCTGAGCCGGTCTCCGAGCAGCGTGTCATCGCCGAGCTCTCGCGTGTGACGCGCTGACGTCGGACTCGTGCGGTTCGTTCGGACCCGTTCGTTCCGGCCGTATCCTCATCGGATCCCGAACCTCCGAGTCCCCCGATGAGCCCCGCAGACCTCCCCGCCGCAGCCACCGATTTCGTCCGCGAACTCGTGCGTCACGACGCTGCTCAGGGCACCTTCGCAGGTCGGCTCCAGACCCGGTTCCCACCCGAGCCCAACGGCTACCTCCACATCGGGCATGCCAAGGCCATCTGCATCGACTTCGGCCTCGCCACCGAGTTCGGCGGGCGCTGCAACCTCCGGTTGGACGACACGAACCCCGAAACCGAGAACGAGGACTTCGTCCGCGGAATCATCGACGACCTGACCTGGCTCGGGTTCCCACCACCCGAACCGATCCTTTACGCCTCGGACTACTTCGAGCAGATCTACCAGTGGGCCGAGCACCTCATCGCCGAAGGCCTCGCCTATGTGGACGACCAGGATGGCGAGACCATCTCCGCCCAGCGCGGTGGCTACGGCAAACCCGGCATCGAGAGCCCGTTCCGCAACCGCACGGTCGAGGAGAACCTCGACCTCTTCCGTCGCATGCGGGCCGGCGAGTTCGCCGATGGTTCACGCGTGCTGCGGGCCAAGATCGACATGCAGCACGAGAACATGCAGTTCCGTGACCCCGTGATGTACCGCATCCGGCGGCAGCACCATTTCCGCACCGGCGACACCTGGGTGATCTACCCCACCTACGACTGGGCGCACGGTCAGAGCGATGCCATCGAGGGCGTCACCCACTCGCTCTGCACACTCGAGTTCGACAGTCACCGACCGCTCTACGACTGGTACCTCGAGCATCTCCCGCTCCCGGGCGACAAGCCGCGCCAGACCGAGTTCGCCCGACTCGAGCTCACCTACACCGTGACCTCGAAGCGCAAGCTCGCGACACTCGTCGCCGACCGTGTGGTCGACGGCTGGGACGACCCCCGCCTCCCCACCCTGCGCGGACTCAGGCGCCGTGGATACCCGGCCGCCGCAATTCGCGAGTTCTGCAACTACATCGGTGTGAGCCGTACCAACTCCCGACACGACATCGAGCTGCTCGAGTACTTCGTGCGCACGGAGTTGAACCGCACTGCGCTGCGACGCATGGTGGTGCTGCGGCCGATCCGACTCGTGATCGACAACTGGCCCACCAACGCCGACGGAACACCGGTGGTGGAGATGTGCGAGGTGGTGAACAATCCCGAGAACCCCGCCGACGGAACTCGACTGGTGCCGTTCACCGGCGAGCTGTTCATCGAGCAGGAGGACTTCTCCGAGAATCCGCCGCCCCAGTACTTCCGCCTCGCGCCGGGCCGGGAGGTCCGCCTGCGTGCTGCGTTCTTCGTGAAGTATGCGCACCACCTCACCGACGCCGCCGGGGCGGTGACCGAAGTGCACTGCACCTACGACCCCGAGACCCGCGGCGGCAATGCTCCCGACGGCCGCAAGGTGAAGACCACACTCCATTGGGTGTCTGCGGCGCATGCGGTGGACGTGCGCGCTGCGCTCTACGACCGCTTGTTCACCACCAAGGCTCCGGGCGACGCAACCGGTGACCCGTTCGACGAACTGAATCCTGCGAGTCTCGAACTGCTCACGGACTGCAAGGCCGAACCGGTGCTCGCCGATACGCCGCTCGGCTCGGTCGTGCAGTTCGAGCGCCTCGGCTACTTCGCACACGACCCGCGCACACCGCTGCTCTTCCACCGCACGGTCGGTCTCCGCGACGAGTGGGCGAACATCCAGAAGCGATCAACGAAGTAGCGCCAGCACCTCGTCGTCGACTGCGAAGTCGTACTCGTACTGTTCGCGCCCGCCGTTCGCATACCAGGCGTACGAGTCCGCGTACCCCGACTCGATCCCGAACTCTGGGTGCCAATTCAGCTCGGCCAGCGCACGATCGATCGAGTACACGGTGCTGCCCGTGATGGCCTCACCCCAGTGCACGATCGGTGGGTGTCGTCGCCGTGCGATCTCAAGCGGCACGTGGACGAGGTCGGGTTTCGTTCCCACCGCCCGACCGATCATCTCGAGCACACCGAGCAGGCTGGCGAACTCGTGCCCGACGATGTTGTAGGTGGAGCCGATCGCGGTCGGGTTCCCGAGGACCGCCACCATGGCTCGGGCCACGTCGGCAACGTGCACCAGACAGAGCGCAGCGAATCCGTCGCCGGGCACCAGGGTCGGCCGCCCGAGTTCGATCCGACGGAAGAAAATGGGGTCGCGGGTGACGAGTGGGCTGCGCGGCCCGAGGGTGTGGCCCACCCGCAGGGTGGTGTGCGCCAGCCCCGTGGTGCGGTGGAGATGGTCGAGCAGATCCTCGCACTGCACCTTCCCCACGCCGTACGCCTTTCGGGGGTCGGGATCGGCAGGGTCGTGACGGCGGAAGTCCTCGGTGACGGGCTGCACGAAGCTGCGCCGGTACACCGCCACCGAACTCGTGAACACGAAGTGCTGCACCCGTCCCGAGAACAGCTCGATCATCGGTGTCAGGTCGCCCGGAACGTACGAGGTGTTGTCGAACACGGCATCGAAGTCACCCCGGTGCGGACCAAGCACCTCGGCGATCACACCCGGTTGGGTCCGGTCGCCGTGCAACCGCCGGACCCCGGGTGGGTACGGCACCGGATGACTGTTCATCACGGTGACGTCGTGACCCTGTCGGGCGAGTTCCTCGACGAGGCAGAGACCGATGTAGCGATTGCCACCCATCACGAGGACGCGCATGGCCGCACGGTACTGCTCGGCTCCATCGCCGGGTCGCCCCGGCATGGCATCGCCGCCGCACACGAAGAGTGCTGCGTGCCCGCTCACGGTGACAGCGAGGAAGATCCCCTCGCCACCGCCGACCGCGCACGGTATCGTTCCCACGCCGGGCGGTGAGAACTCATGATGATGCGCGCCCACCTCTCCCGACTGCGAGTCCATCGCCGAGCCACTGCCGTGGCGCTCGCGGCGGCGCTCGTGGTGTCCGTCCCCGTCATCCGTGGTGCCACGTCGGCCCGGGCCTCGATCTCCACGGTGCAGACCGTCGTCATCGATGGCCGCGGCAACGGCCACGGTTCGGGACTCAGCCAGTGGGGCGCTCTCGGTTGGGCCACCCAGTACGACAAGACCTGGGAAGAGATCCTCGCGATCTACTACAGCGGCACGACGCTCGGAACGCTCACCGCCGCCGATTACCGGAACACCCCGGTTGGCCGCATCACGGTGCAGCTCACTGCGCTGAACGGGCGCCAGACCGCCGTGATCAGCGAGAGCGGGGCGCTCTCCACGCCCTCTGACCCGAACGGTCGCCGTTGGTCGTCGCTGGTGGCGCGCGAGGTGCCCGGGCGCAACAACGTCTACACGGTGTGGGGCCGCACTACCCAGGCCTGCCCCGCAGGCGACACCCCGCTCGACCCGGGCACCCCGAACGACCCATCCGATCCCAGCGATCCGGGCGACACGAGCACCACCGTTGCCGACTCGTCGACCACAACCGCAACGACCCCCGCCACGACCGAATCGACCCTGCCTGCGTCGAGCGCACCCGACACGAGCGCACCGGCCACCAGCACGCCGGCACCGCTGCCGGGTTGGGTGCGCATCGCCAGCAACGTCACGGGCCCCATCACCTTCACCACCGAGAAGGTCGACCAGGCCGGCGCTGTGTCGCCGCGCGATGTGATCGGTGTCTGCCAGAAGAACGGATCGCTGCGGTACTACCGCGGGACCATCCTGGCGGTGAACGGCCCGAGTGGATCGAACTTCACCTTCAACAGCGTGCTGGTCGACGACTACGTGCGAGGCGTCGTCCCACGCGAGTCGCCGGCCTCGTGGGCCAAGCTCGGTGGTGGCAAGGGAATGCACGCGCTGCGCGCCCAGGCCGTGGCCGCGCGCAGCTATGCGGTGGCGGGTCGCGGCCGCAGCTCAGGCGCGAAGATCTGCGATACCTCGGCCTGTCAGGTGTACGGCGGCACTGCCCTGCGGTCGCGCGTCGGTGGACGTTTCACGCCGCTCGAGAACGCTGCATCGAATGCCGCAGTGGCCGACACTGCGAACCGGGTGCTCCGGTACGCCAATGGTGGCGTGGCGTGGGCGACCTTCTCGTCGAGCAACGGTGGACGCTCGATCACGAGCCTGTACCAGGCCATCGACGACCCGGGCGACGCCATCTCCTCGAACCCGCACCACGCCTGGTCGATCACCGTCCCCGCCAGCAAGATCATCTCCAAGTGGCCCGCACTCGGATCACTCGTCAACATCCGCGTGACCCAGCGCACCGGCGGCGGTGTGTGGAACGGTTGGGTCGACCGCATCGTGCTCGAGGGCACCAAGACCAACATCACCGTGACCGGTGATCAGTTCCGCCGTGCGCTCGGCCTGAAGAGCCGCTACCTGAACTTCAATGTGCTCCGCACTCCCGACAAGCAGTCGATCGGGCCGGCGCTCTTCATCGGCGACTCGGTGGCCCATGGCGCACTCCTCGAACTGAAGAGCGTGACGGCAGGCGCCTACTCGATCACCTGGGACACCAAACTGTCGCGGTGTCTGCTCGCCCGCACGGGGTCGTGCGAGCTCAACAACGCCGAGCGCTCGCTGCGCGAGGCTGCCACACCTGCATTTGCCATCGTGGCTGTCGGTCATCACGACAACCCTGCCGTGGCGGGTCAGGCCATCGACGCTGCGGCTATCGATCGCATCATGTCGGCCATGCTCGAACGTGGGATCGCCCGTGTGCTGTGGGTCAACCTCTCCGAACGTCGGCGCCTCCCCGACGGGCTCCCGGTGTTCGGGCCGACGAATGCTGCGCTCGCCGAGGCAGCCGCCCGTTGGCCGCATCTGACCGTCCTCGACTGGAATGCCGCATCGTCGAGCACCGACGCATCTCGGTGGTTCCTCAAGGGGACCGCCGAGCGGCCGGATCTCGCCTCGCTCACCCGCACGGGCCGCAGCCGCTTCGCACTCTTCCTGCGCACCTCACTCGACGCACTGCGCTTCGACGGTCTGCTCCCGGCGGCCGTGAACACGGTGCCGATCACGACCGTGCCCACCACGACCGTTCCGGGTTCGAGCACCCCCGACGGCTCGGTGCCAGACACGACTGCGCCCACGACCTCTGCGCCGATCACGACCGTGCCCGTGACCACCACACCGTCGGACGCCACGCCGAGCACCACGGTGCCGAGCACGACCTCCACGACGGTGTTCGTGAACCGGCCCACACTGCGACTCTGGGCCCGCGGCGAGAACGTTCGCGAACTGCAGCGCGCGCTGGTCCGCAAGGGTGCCGTGCTCCGCGTCGATGGTGTGTTCGGTCGGGGCACGCTGCGTGCCGTGAGGGCATTCCAGAGCGCCAACCGCCTGAAGGTCGATGGCATCGTCGGCCCGCGCACCTGGCGCAAGCTGCAGTCGTAGCCGTTCGACCGCCGGCTCTCTCGAGTCGACGGTCGGTGTCACCGCTCGCCTAGGCGAGGTGCTTGGCGAAGAACCGGAAGGTGCGTGCCTGGGCGATGGCTGCCGACTGCGCGTGGAACGTGGCCCGATGATCGCAGTTGAATCCGTGATCGGATCCGTAGGTGTAGACCTCGGCCGATGACCATGCACCCTTGATCTTGTCCACATCGGTCATCGGGATGTACGCATCGAGTTCGCCGTAGTGGGCCATCAACGGGATGGCGGGCTGCTTGTCGATGAGCGTGATGGTGTTCCCGCCGTAGTACGACGACGCCGCAGCGAACACCGAGGCCGAGTTGATGGCCGATGCTGCCGTGATGAGTCCGCCGAAGCAGTACCCGACGATGCCCACCTTGCCGGCCGACGACACCGCCTGACCTGCAGCACGAACATCAGCGAGCACCGTGGCGAAATCGATCTTGCTGAACGCAAGCGCGAACCCCGCCTGCATGTCCTCGGGGGTGTACCCGAGTTCGACCCCTCGCTCGGCCCGATCGAAGATGGCGGGGGCCACGGCGAGATAGCCGTTGGCTGCGTAGCGATCAGCCACCTCACGGATGTGACTGTTCACCCCGAAGATCTCCTGCACCACCACCACTGCGCCACGGGCCGGTCCCTCGGGCTCGGCTCGGTAGGCAGCGAACTGAAAGCCGTCTTCGGACGTGATGGAGATGTTGCTTCCCATGGCGTGCGACCTTACCGCGGCTCGCTAGCGTCTCTCCCCTATGGGCAAGGTCCTTACCGAACTCCCCATCGGCGACCGGGTCGGCATTGCGTTTTCGGGCGGCCTCGACACCTCGTGCGCCGTGGCCTGGATGCGTCACCGCGGTGCGATTCCGTACGCGTACACCGCCGACCTCGGCCAGCCCGACGAGCCGGATCTTGCAGGGGTGCCCGACCGAGCACGTCAGTACGGGGCGGAGGCTGCACGACTCGTCGACTGCCGCGCCGATCTCGTGCACGAGGGCCTCGTTGCTCTGCAGTGCAGCGCCTTCCACATCGTCACGGCAGGCAAGACCTACTTCAACACCACACCGCTCGGCCGCGCCGTCACCGGCACGATGCTGGTGCGTGCCATGCAGGAAGACGGCGTCGACGTCTGGGGCGACGGCTCCACCTACAAGGGCAACGACATCGAGCGCTTCTACCGCTATGGGCTCCTCGTCAACCCGGCGCTGCGGATCTACAAGCCGTGGCTCGACCCGGTGTTCGTGGAAGAACTGGGTGGCCGTGCCGAGATGAGCCAATGGCTCATCGACCACGGCTATCCCTACCGGGACAGCAAGGAGAAGGCGTACTCCACCGACGCCAACATCTGGGGCGCAACGCACGAGGCAAAGAAGCTCGAGTTCCTCGACGAGTCGATGGAGTTGGTGGAGCCCATCATGGGTGTGCGCCACTGGGACGCGTCGGTGTCCATCGATCCCGAGGTCGTCACCATCGGCTTCGAAGCCGGCTTCCCGATCACCATCAACGGCGCCACCTTCGCCGACCACGTTGCGCTCGTGGACGAGGCCAATCGCATCGGTGGTCGCCACGGGCTCGGCATGAGCGACCAGATCGAGAACCGCATCATCGAGGCCAAGAGTCGAGGCATCTACGAGGCGCCCGGCATGGCACTGCTCTACATCGCGTACGAGCGCCTCGTCACCGGCATCCACAACGAGGGCACCATCGAGAACCTGCGGGTGATGGGCCGTCGCCTCGGTCGCCTGCTGTACGAGGGTCGCTGGTTCGACCCGCAGTCGGTGATGCTGCGCGAGCCGCTGCAGCGCTGGGTGGGTTCCGTCGTCACCGGCGAGGTCACCATTCGACTGCGCCGTGGTGACGACTACACCGTGCTCAACACCTCGAGCCCGAACCTCACCTACGAACCCGAGCGGCTCAGCATGGAGCGCAGCGAGAGCGTGTTCGGCCCGCTCGACCGGATCGGGCAGCTCACCATGCGCAATCTCGACATCCAGGACACGCGCTCCAAGATTGCTCAGTACCGCGATGCCGGCACACTCGGGCCGGGCAGCGAACTGGGAATGCTCAATCCCGGCGAGTGACGCGCTGCGCGCCACTCAACGCGAACGCTCGAGTTCGTAGAACGGGATCCCCGCACTCCGCCGTGCCCAGAGGCCGGCGCCGATCTGCACGAAGTGCTCCGTGAGCCGCGTGCGGTACCACGCGCCCGATCGCCAGTAGCAGTCGAGGTCGGTGGATGCCGCATCGATGACGTGCTCTCGGTCGTGCAGCGTCGGGACCTCGAGGTAGAGGATCGAACCGGTGGCCCGGGCAAGGTTATTCACCGCTGCACCGACACCGTCCCGGTCGAGGTACTGGAGCACGCCCTGACACACGACGAGGTCGAACGGTGATGAGGGTGCCCACTGCGTGATGTCGCGCTGCTCGTGCCCGAAGCGCTCGCATGCATACGCACTGACGTCGACAGAGCGATACCGGACACGCGGGTGCTCCGTGGCGAACCAATCCCGCCAGTAGCCGGGGCCGGCACCCACATCGAGCACCGAACGAATCCGCACACCCCACCACGCCGCAAGGTGGACGGTGGCCGAGGCGAGATGCGACACCGACGCCGCGGTGTGCACGGGCGAGCGGCCGTAGAACCGTCGGTAGTACTCGGCGCCGAAGGCCTTGTCGGGGCGGCGGGTCACTTCGGTGCGCCCGCAGGCCGGACGCGCCTCGGTGCACGGGGCGGACGCGGCTTGGGCGGGTAATACGTGTTGCGGACCCAGATCGCCACGAGACCGGCAAGAAAGGCAACCGTGCCGAAGATCGCCACCCCGATCGACACCCGGTACACCGAGCCGAGGAACTCATCCGCGCCGAGGCGTGCTACACGACGGCTCACGAGATCGCTGCTGTCGGTCGCGCTGTTCACCACCAGCCGCACGACGAGCCACACCACGAACATCAACAGCGCCACGAGGAACGCCGACCAGGCGAACGAGCCGAAGCGCCCCGGGCCGAGCACCAGCGCAATCACGACGAGCGCAATGCCGATCCAGAACAGCAACCAACCAGCCGAGTGCGCACTCTCGAGCCACCCGTAGAGCGCCGGCAGGGAGTCCCGCTCGACGATGACGAACCGTGCCAGTTCCGACGCAGGTGGGAGTCGTTCGGCGAGCGTGGGATCGAACTGGACGATCTCATTGCGGATCCGCTCCGCCGCATCGGGCAGGTCGAACACCACGGTCTCGTCGCTGCCGTTCACCAAGCCGTCGTAGGAGTCCAGTGCGGCAGCGCGGATGGCCTGTTTGGTGGTGCCATCGTCGAGGATCGCCGTGACACCCTCGCGGATCTGATCCTCGACGGCCTCGAGCCCACCCGCTGCGACGGCCCGATCGGTGATCTCGCGAGCGAGCAGTCGGACGATGTCGGGATCGTCGATGATGCGGTCCACCGTGTCGCCGACCCGGCCCTCGTCGAAGAACGAGCGCTGCACGAGCACGAACAACAGACCGAACACCACGAGGACAGCCCCCACGGTCGAGCAGATACCGCTGATGGCGCGACGGGGCCCCACGGCTCAGCCTCCCACGAGCGAGGCAAGGCCCCAGATCGCCACGACGAAGCCCACAGCGGCCATCACCAGACTGCGCGCAATGGGTGCCCGCTCCAGTTCACCCTCACGAGCCTCCACGGGTGGGCGGACCACGGCGAGCACATTGCCCACGCCCAACGCGCCACCGATGGCCAGCATCAGCCAAGCAAGGAGGTTCTCGCCCAGAAACACGCCAGCATCGTACGGGTTTCCTGCGGCCCGACGTTGTCGAACTGCATGACGACCGCGATGCGAGAATCAAGATCACAGGGGGTCGGACATGGTGCAGCGGTGGGGTCGGGCAGAGATCTTCAGGGGTGTCGCGATCGCCGCCATTGTCACGGTGGTCCTCATCATCACGGCGCTCATCGACCGCGGGTATGCACGGTTCGTCGACGAATCGAACGGGCCATCGCTGAGTGTGCCGACCCCCGAGCCACCCGTGGAGGCGAACCTCGGCGACCTCGACCTCACCGGCAAGACACCTGAGGAGATCGTCGCCATCCTCGAGCAACAGCAGACGTCGCTGCTCGACGAGGACTTCACCCGGTCGTTCGATGTCTCCGCCGTGATCAACCCCGATCATTCCGTCACGATCACCGAGGAGATCGTGCAGGTCTTCCGGGGCCAGCGCCGCGGGATCGAGCGCTACCTCCCGATCGAGACGAACCGGGGTACGAACATGGTGCGCTCGATCGAGGTCGGCGTCTCTGCCGGCACGCCGGGCACCTTCAGCGTGTTCGACATCGAGGGAGGCCTCAACGTTCGCATCGGGGACCCCGACCGCTACATCACCAACGCCCACACCTACCGACTCACCTACGTGCTCGAGGACGTTCTCGACACCAGCACGGGCAGCGCCATCATCCGTCTCGACGCCATCAACTCCTGGCGCCAGAACATCGCCTCCATGACGTACCGGGTGAGCGGCCCGACCAAACCCCTCGATGCCGACTGCTATCTCGGGGCCTTTGGCTCCGACGAACGCTGCCCCACGATCGATGTCAGCGGAAACGAGGCCTCCTTTGCGCCCGGACGCGTCCTCACCTCCGGCGAGGCGTTCACCGTCGAGCTCAGCTTCCCGACATCAGCCTTCGCAGCAACAGCCAGCGTCACCCCGCGCCCGAAACCGGTGCTGCCGGCCGTCATCGTCGCACTCGCCGTGTTCCTCGCCGTCGCTGCGGGATACGTCATCACCCGCATCCGCGAGCGCCGCTCGCTCGCGCAGCTCGCGTCAGCGGTGACCCTCACCTTCGAGGGCCCGATGCAGACAGGTCTCGCGAACCGAATGATTCGCGGTTCGAGCCTGCCACCACCCACCACGCCGCCGATGAGCCTCGACGCATCACTTCCTGCCGACGCATCACTCGGTGCGCCGGCGGAGTTCATCCCGCCGCTGCAGCTCGACCCGGCGTCGATGCTGCGACTTCGCGACCTCAACCGCGTCGACATCCCGCTGTTGCTCTCCTCCACGCTGGTGGACCTTGCAGCCGACGGGGTGATCGCGCTCGAGCGTCGCGGCGACGGCGACGAGTGGCTGGTCCGCCGGATCCCCCAGGCTCCCCGGGGTGTCACCCCGTACGAGGAGTTGCTGCTCCGAGCGCTGCTCGACGACACCGAGTCCTCATTGCTCGGCGAGCGCGCTGCTGAGGTGGGCAGGGTGATCCCCTCCTTCGTCGGCGCACTCGATGCGCACCTGCGTCAACTCGGTCTGTTGCGCGCTGCACACATCGGCTTCTCGGCCAGTGGTCGCGCCGGGGTGCTCGCGAACGCCTTCATCGCCATCGTCAGCATGGCGATCGCCTCCCTCGTCTTCATCGGCATCCTCAGTCAGGTCTCGTCACCCCTCGGCCTCGGCACCGGCTTCGCCGTGGTCGTCGGGGGCGGCCTGCTCGTCTCGGCACTCCTGCGCGACCGGCGCCGCAGCTCGAAGTACGCGGCACGCGGTCTCGGGGCCGTTCACCGGGTGAGCGGCTTCGAGCGGTTCTTCCGCGACAGCGAGTCGATCCATGCGCGCGCCGCAGGCAATCTCGGGCTGTTCCGTGAATACATGGGATACGCCGTTGCCTTCGGGCATCTCGACAACTGGGTTGCGGCCATGCCCGAACAGGTGGCCGGTTCGCTCGTGAGTGCCGTCCCCATGGCGCAACTCGGGCTCATCGGGCATCACGCCATGTGGCGTACGGCCTCGAACAACTACGCCGCGTCGGTCCGCCCATCGAGCAGTTCTGGTGGTGGCGGATTCAGCGGCGGCGGATTCAGCGGCGGCGGCAGCGGAGGCGGGGGCGGCGGGAGCTGGTAGCCCGGATTTCGTGAGCGCTACGAGCGGAAGCGTTCGGCGTTCTCGAACTTGGTGTACTCCTTGAGGAACACCAGGCGCACGTCACCCGTGGGGCCAGAGCGGTGCTTGCTGATGATGACCTCGGCAATGGCCTTGTCCGAGGTCTCCTTGTTGTAGGCCTCTTCGCGATAGAGGAACATCACCACGTCGGCGTCCTGTTCGATGGCGCCGGACTCGCGGAGGTCCGAGAGCATCGGCCGCTTGTCGGCGCGGCTCTCGAGGCCACGGGACAACTGCGAGAGCGCAATGATCGGGACCTCGAGCTCACGGGCAAGGATCTTCAGTCCCCGGCTGATCTCGGTGATCTCGAGCTGTCGGTTCTCTGCGCCGCTGCCACTCATGAGCTGGAGGTAGTCGACCACGATGAGCGCCAGACCGCCGTGGCTGGCCTTCACGCGACGCGCCTTGGCGCGGATCTCCATCACCGTGACGTTCGGGTTCTCGTCGATGAGCAGTGGTGCCTCGAGTCGACCGATGGCCTGGGAGATCTTGGTCCAGTCGGCGGTGTCGAGCTGGCCGGTGCGCAGTTTGCGCGAATCCACCTTGGCCTCGATGGAGAGCACTCGCTGGGAGAGCACGGGCTGTTTGGTGCTCTTGGCGATGTTGGTGGCGATGCAGAGCGCGAGCGCGGTCTTTCCCATGCTGGGACGGGCGCCGATGATGTTGAGCGTCGAGGGCTGGAGGCCGCTGAGGAGGTCGTCGAGATCGGCGTAGCCGGTGGGCGTTCCGGTGATGGTGCTGCCTCGCTCGTACAACGACTCGAGGTTGTCCATGACGTTGTTGAGGATGGCCCCGATCGGCTGGGTGGAGTTCGTGACGCGTCGGTCGGCCACCTCGAACACCTTGGACTCGGCCTGATCGAGGATCCGGGCAACATCGTCGCCCTCGCCGTAGGCCATCTCGGCGATCTCGGACGACACCGAGATGAGTTTGCGGGCGAGCGCCGTGTCCTGGACGATGCGGGCGTAGCGGGCGACGTTCGAGATCGCCGGCGTGCGCGCCTGCAACTCGAGGAGTGCCGGCGGCCCACCGAGTTCGTCGAGGAGACCCGACCGACGCAATTCGTCGGACACCGTCACCACGTCGATGGGCTGGCCGGCGGCCGAGAGCGCCCGCATCGAGTCAAAGACGTGTTGGTGTGCCGGCTTGTAGAAGTCCTCGGACTGCAGACCCAGCTCGGCGACGATGTTGATGGCGTCGCGGGACAGCATCAGCGCCCCGAGCACCGACTCCTCGGCGTCGAGGTTGTGCGGGGGCACACGGCTCGTCACGGCACGGCCGCGACCGCGGTCACCACTGCGCCGGAGATCTCGTGCCGTGTCGCTCATCGACCACTCACCTTGCCTGCTCGGACCTGTGGATAACCAGCGGGTTCAACCTGTGGATCAGGCTGTGAATGACCCGGTCGTCCCTGTGGACAACCGGTGGACAGAGGACAGTCCGTCAGCGGGCGACCACGTCGAACGCCACCGGGAACTGCACATCGCTGTGCAGCCGCACCGTGGCGCTGTAGGAGCCCACGGACTTCACGGGATCGACGGTGATCTTGCGGCGATCGATCGACACCCCGGTCTGGGCCTCGATGGCATCGGCGAGATCGGCCGCCGTGATCGATCCGTAGAGACGGCCCTCGGCTCCGACCTTGGCGGAGAGGGTGATCGTCGCCCGGGTGAGCGTGGTGGCGATGGTCTGGGCCGACTCGCGGTCGGCTGCCTCGCGCAGATCGCGGGCACGACGCATGGCAGCGGCCTGACTGACCGCACCGTCGGACGCCACGATGGCGAGGCCCTTCGGGAACAGGAAGTTCCGGGCAAAGCCGTCCTTCACCTCGCAGATGTCGCCGCGCTTGCCCACGGCGGGAACGTCAGAACGCAAGATGACTTTCATCGTCACTCCTCACCCGATTCATCGCCGGACTCGATCTCGACCTCGGCGCTCTCGTCCTCGAGCAGCTCCACCTGGTCGGCTACTGCCGCTTCGGTTGCACGGCCCTCGCGGCCCTCACGGTCGCCGCGCGACGTGCGCTGGCTCGAGACCCGCTTGGTGTAGGGCAGCAGGGCCATCTCACGAGCGTTCTTGATGGCGCGTGCGATCTCGTTCTGCTGCTGAACGTCGTTGCCCGTCACGCGGCGGGCCTTGATCTTCGAGCGGTCGGAGACGAACCGCGTGAGCAGGTTCACGTCCTTGTAGTCGACGTACTCGACCTTCTCGAGCGACAGCACGCTCGGCTTCTTGCGGATCTTCTTGTTGGCGTCTTTCACCCGGGTGGGGCGCTGTGGCTTCTTGCTCATGATTCTGTGAACTCCTCAGTGATGTGGGCCGCTCCGTGGGGCCCAGTCGTCTCGATCAGAACGGCTCTTCGTCGCCGCTGTAGTAGTCGTCTCCGCCGGCGCCACCGGCGCCGCCTCCACGCGAACCGCCGCCGCGCTGAGCACCGCCGCGGGAACCGCCACCGGTGCCATCGCCGTCGCCACGGCTGGTGCGCTCGACCTGCGCCGTTGCGTACCGGAGGCTGGGTGCCACCTCGTCGGCGTTGACCTCGACCACCGTGCGCTTCTCGCCCTGCTGGGTCTGGTACTCACGCTGCTCGAGGCGCCCGTTGACGATGACGCGGGTGCCCTTGGTGAGCGATGCCGCTGCGTTCTCGCCGAGGGTGCCCCAGGCGACCACGTTGAAGAACGAGGTCTGTTCCTGCCACTCGCCATTCACCTGGTACCGGCGGTTGACCGCCAGACCGAAGGTGGCCACGGCGCGGCCGCTTTGGGTGAACCGAAGCTCAGGATCACGGGTGATGTTCCCGACGAGGGTGACGTTGTTGTCCGCCATGGAGGTTGCTCCTTTGGATGGGGCCTGATGGATCAGGCGGCGTCCGTCATGCCGCGCCGCTTGGCCTCGGCGTCGGGGAGACGGAGCAGAAGGTGCCGAACGATGTCGTCCGAGATGCGGAGCTGGCGCTCGAAGTCGTCGAGGGCACCGCCTTCGGCGAAGAGGTTGTAGAAGACGTAGTAACCGTCGTTCTTCTTGTTGATGGGGTAGGCGAGACGCCGGCGACCCCACCAGTCGGCGTTGCCGACGATCCGGCCACCTGCGGCGGCGACGGCCTGAGCAAGCGCACGTTGGCGCTGCTGGGCGGCGTTCTCGTCGAGATCGCCGTCGATGATGATGCCGAGTTCATAGGCGCGAGCGGCCATGAAAACCTCCCTTCGGACCCGGCTCGGTACCGGGGCCCCCGGCGGGGGCAGGGCTGATAGTGACTGGTGGACTCTAGCGGGCACTCGGCCAGTCTGAACCAGGGGTGGTACGGGGATCTCGGGGGTGGGCCCGGGGGTGGCCGGCCCGATCAGCGACAATGCCGACATGGACCTGCGGACCTGGATCACTGCCGAGCACGCCAGCCTCGGGGACCGGCTCCGCGACAGCGTGCTCGAGCGGGTACCGGTCGAGCGCTGGACCGAGCACGCCGACGGCGGCGGGTCCTGCCTCGCCCAACTGCTCGTCCACGTCAGCCTGCATGCCGACCTGGCGCTCCACGCCGTGGTGCTGGCACAGGCGCCCCTCATCGAGACCTGGCGGGATCGTCTGGGCCTCACCCACCTCGGGCCCCATCAGGGGTTGCCCGAGGCCGAGGACCCCGAGGTGGTGGCCAGCGTGCAGGTGGATGCCCTCCTGGACTACGCGACCGCAGTTCATGGCGCCACGGCTGCTTGGATCACCGGCGCCGATCTCGCCCAACTCGATGTCGTCCCCGACGCTTCGCGCCGGCTGGCGGAACTGGGGGGCGTCGAGGTCGACGCCGTCCCGTGGTTGCACCGAATGTGGAGCGACAAGCCGGTGTGGTGGTTCGTTCAGTGGGAATGCACCGGACATGTGCTCAACCATCTCGGTGAGATGGTGAGCCTGCGCAACCGCATGGGTCTCAGCCCGTTCTAGATCGACTCACCGATTCCCGAGCGGATCCCACCGAGTGAGCCCCGATCCGTCGACGCTTGGGATCAGTTCACTGCGTTGGTGAGGACCGTGTCGCTGGTTGGCGGCAGGGTCTGCACGGTGACGATGCCACAGTCCTCGAACTGCCGCTCGAGCGATTGGCCCTTCCCGCTGCTCCGCGGGGCGAGGAACACCGTGGCGACCGTCCAGAGTCCAGTGAGCGCGGCAGCGGGTGTGCGCACCCGCACCTCGCCTGCATCGGCCACGGTGACGTTCATCCAGTCGCTCGGCGCCGTCTCACCCGATGCGTTGGAGTAGACCACACGCACCGAACCGGTGGACACGCCCGACCAGGTCACCACGGTGGCGCCCTCGATCGGCTCGCAATCGCCCACCGTGACCTTCACCGGCACCAACGTGCCAGAGCGTTCTGCACTGCACCCCACTGCGCCGAGACCGACTGCCATCACAACGGCAACCGCTCCCGCACCCCGGCTGAACAACTTCCTCATGACAGCACTCCCTCGAACGACTCCGGCGAGCGTAGTCGCACGCAGTGACCGGAATCAGCGCTCGATCATCGTGACCGTGCCGGTGTTGCCGTCGATCTCGATGAGCGCACCATCGGGGATCCGACGAGTTGCGTTCGGGATCGACACCACACACGGGATACCCAGTTCACGGCTCACG
>JAULYZ010000014.1:0-3698 GCA_032117595.1 Acidimicrobiia bacterium
GATGTGCAGGTCGCCGGTGGCCTCGATGCGCAGATCAAAGCCGCCGTGGCGGCCGATCTGCTCGAGCATGTGGTCGTAGAAGGGCAGCCCGGTGGACACCGAGGTGGAACCGGAGCCGTCGAGGTCGATCGACAACCGGATCGAGGTCTCCTTCGTGGCTCGTTCGCGTGACGCCTTGCGGCTCATGACTCGAGCACCTCCCTGAGGGCCGTGATGAATGCCTCGTTCTCCTCCGGCGTGCCGACCGTGACGCGCAGGCACCCGGCGAGACGCGGCCATCCCGAGCAGTCGCGTATCAGCACGCTGCGGTCGAGCAGGCCCTGCCACACCGCGCGACCCGGCTTGCTCGTGGGACGGAAGAGGATGAAGTTCGCCCCGCTGCGCCACTGCTCCACCGGCATCGTGCCGAGCGCAGCAGCGATTCGCTCGCGTTCGGACACCACCTGACGGACACGGGCGTCCATGTCGTCGGTGTACGAAACGGCCAGCCGGCCGGCGATCTGCTTCGCGGTATCGAGGTGATAGGGCAGGATCACCTTCTCGAGCTCGGCGACGACCCAGGTGGGAGCCACCACGTAGCCGAGGCGCGCTGCGGCCATCGACCAGGTCTTGGAGAAGGTTCGGACCACCACCATCGGGCGGTCCTCGTCGAGCAGGTCGAGCGCAGTCCAGTCGGCGAACTGGGCATAGGCCTCGTCGACCACGACCAGGCCCGGGGCCGCATCGATGATCCGCCGGACCGTGGACTCGGGTTCCACGACGCCGGTGGGGTTGTTCGGAGAGCACACGAAGGTCACGTGCGGCTGCACCGCAGCGAGCAGTTGCTCGGCTGCAAGCGGGTCCATCGTGAAGTCGTCGCCGCGCTCGCCCTCCACCACGGTGGCCCCGGTGAGCCGGGCGATGTGAGCGTGCAATTGGTAGGTGGGCTCGAAGGTGGCCACCGTACGCCCCGCCCCCGCATAGGTGAGGAGCAGTGTCTGGAGCACTTCGTTCGAACCGTTGGCGGCAAAGACCTGCTCAGGGCCCACCCCGTGCAGGCTGCCGATCGCCTCGCGCAGCGCCGTCGCCGCACGGTCGGGATAGCGGTGCCACTCGATGCGGCCGACCTCGGCGGCAAAGGCCTCGCGGAACGCGCGCGGCGGGGGCTCGGGCGACTCATTGGTGTTGAGCCGCACGCGCACCTCGACCTGCGGGGAGTGGTATCCCTCCAGCGCGCGCAGGTCGTCGCGGACTTGGACTCGTGCCATTCCTGCGAGGCTACCGAGCCGCCCCGCCAGCCTCGGGCACATTTGACCCGGCCACCGCCTGATCCGGTCAGCAGCTGAGGGGCGCCGACTTCCCCGGCGACACCGGATCCGGGCCACACTGGTCCGATGCGCGCCGAACTCTCCTCGCTCTCGTCCTCCGCTGCTGCGATGAAAGAACGCGTCGCAACCCTCGCCGATGAACTGCACGAGGAGAAAGACGCCGAACTGCGCTCAGTGCTCTACGAAGTGGAGCGGTCGCTGGCGGCGGCGAGCCGCCAGTTGGACCGGGCAGAACGTCTCGCCCGACCCGGACGCTGATCAGCCCCGTCGACCAACAACTGTCGGCTTCGGTACCGACACCGACGGGCAGATGTCGGACAGCACACAGCGATCGCAGGCCGGCTTGCGGGCGTCGCACACCCGACGCCCGTGCAGGATGAGGCGGAGGCTGAATGTGCCGCGCTCGATGGGCGGGATGAAGGCGTTGAGCTCATGCTCGATGCGCACCGGATCCTCGGACTCGGTGAGGCCGAGCTTGCGTGAGAGCCGCCCCACGTGGGTGTCCACCGGCAGCCCGGGCAGACCGAAGGCAACACTGCGAACGACATTCGCGGTCTTGCGCCCCACACCGGGGAGCGTCACGAGGTCAGCGAGTCGGACGGGCACCTCACCGCCGAACTCACCGACCAGTCGCTGCGCCATGGCGATGAGGTTGCGCGCCTTGCTCGGGTAGAGACCAACCGACTTGATGAGTGCCTCGACGTCCTCGAGACGGGCGGCAGCGAGCGAAGGTGCATCGGGAAACGCTGCGAACAGCGCGGGCGTCACCATGTTCACCCGGAGGTCGGTGGTCTGCGCCGACAGGATGGTCGCAGCAAGGAGCTGGAACGGGTTGTCGTGGGTGAGTTCGCACTCAGCGGCCGGGTACTCGAGCGCCAGCCTGCGAGCCACCTCGCGCGCCCTGCCCTTGGCCGTTCTCGGCTTGCCCACGGGTTCAGCCTAGGGACGCACCGATGAGTAGGTTGCAGGGATGCGCACACTCGTGATCAGGAGGCAACTCGACGCCCCCGAGATCGCCGAGCTGAACCTGCTCATGGCGGCTGCCGAGCGCGCCGACGGACACCGTCCGCTGTCGGATCACCTCTGGCTCGACCTCGCTCAGGGCGGCCGTGAGGGCTTCGCCGGCCTCCTCGCCTGGGAGCCGGGCCACGAGCACCCAGTTGCCTACGCACAGGTCTCGCGCGGGAACAGTTCGTGGGCACTCGAACTCGTCGTGCACCCGCATCATCGATACGAGATGTCCGCAATCGGACCCGAACTCATCGAGGCTGCGCTGGAGGTGGTTGCCGAGGCGGGTGGCGGCAGCGTCCACTGGTGGGTCTTCGAACCGACGGGCGCACACGAACACCTCGCTGCGGCATCGGGGCTCACGCCGGGCAGGCGACTGCTGCAGATGCGCCGCCCGCTCCCCCTCGACGTCCACTCGAACCTGCCCACGCGCGCGTTCCGGCCCGGCGAGGACGAGGCGGCGTGGCTCGAGGTGAACAACCGGGCGTTCTCGGCGCACCCCGAGCAGGGGGGCTGGGACCTCGCAACGCTGCAGTCACGCGAACGCGAGGCCTGGTTCGACCCCGAGGGATTCCGTCTCCACGAACGCGACGGACGGCTCGCTGCGTTCTGCTGGACCAAGGTCCACCACGACCAGCATCCCCCGCTCGGCGAGATCTACGTGATTGCAGTCGATCCCGACTTCCACGGCCTCGGACTGGGGCGCGCAGTGACCCTTGCAGGCCTCGACCACCTTTCGAGCTCCGGAGTGCCCGTGGGCATGCTCTTCGTGGACTCCGACAATGATGCGGCGCTCGCCCTCTACCGCGACCTCGGTTTCGAGGTGCACCGGACTGATTGTGCCTTCGTGGGCGAGATCGCCCCGGCGTCGGCGTAGCACCGACATCCCGTAACGTCACTGCAGTGGCAACGCGGTACGACCTCTCTCGCGACGAACTCGCCGATTGGCTCGGCGACGTACCGCGCTATCGCATCGACCAGTTGTGGGATGCACTGCACCGACAGTTCGCCGACACCGACGGGATGACCACTCTGCCCAAGCAGCTCCGCACCCGGATCGACGCCGAGCTCCCCACTGCGCTCACCGTGGTGACCGAGCGGGTGAGCGACGGTGGTGACACGGTGAAGTTCCTCTGGTCGCTCCACGACGGAGCACGCATCGAGACCGTGCTCATGCTCTACCCCGACCGCGCCACGGTATGCGTGTCCACGCAAGCCGGCTGCGCCATGGCGTGCGGATTCTGCGCAACCGGGCAAGCGGGCTTCACCCGACACCTCAGCGGCGGGGAGATCGTCGAACAGGTCATCCGGGCAGCACGGCATGCCCGCTCCCTCGGTCGACGGGTGGGCAACATCGTGTTCATGGGCATGGGGGAACCCCTC
>JAULYZ010000015.1:0-2486 GCA_032117595.1 Acidimicrobiia bacterium
CGGGGATCGAGATGGAAGCGAATCTTTTCGGCCATGGGCCAAGACTAGGGAACAGCGAGGCCGGCGCCCCAGAGCGATACCGTTCGGTGCGTGGCCGCAGCGAAACCCGTTCCGGAACGTCTCCTCGCCTCGCTCGCACGCGGCTGAGCAGAACAAAGCAGGGCACACGATGAAGATCCGCATTGGCTACGGCTTCGGCGTACGCACTGGCCTGAACGACGAATCGTTCGGCGAGGTGGTCGACGCACTCGAACGACTCCGGTTCGACTCGCTCTGGCTCTCCGAACGCATCGGCGGAGCGGCTCCCGACCCGCTCGTCGGCATGGCCTTTGCGGCCGGGCGGACCAAGAAGCTCAAGTTCGGCATGAGCGTGATGGTGCTGCCGGGACGCAACCCCGTGGTGCTGGCGAAGGAACTCGCCACGCTCGACCGCATGTCTGGTGGGCGTCTGCTCCCGGCCTTCGGGCTCGGCGTCGCCGACAGTCACGAGCAGCAGGCCTTCGGGGTCGAGCGCTCGGAGCGCGCGGCAATCTTCGACGAGGCGCTCTCGGTGATGCGTGCCTGCTGGACCCAAGAACGCGTCACCCACCACGGTCGCTTCTTCCACTACGACGACCTCCGCGTGGAGCCCAAGCCCCGTCAGACACCGCCCGACGTCTGGCTCGGCGGTATCGCACCGTCGGAGCTCAAGCGGGTGGGCCGGCTTGCCGACGGCTGGCTGCCCTCGTTCGTGACCCCGGCCGATGTGGAGCGCGGCCGCACGGTGATCGAGGAGGTGGCGCGCCAGCACGACCGCGAGATCGAGGACGAGCACTTCGGTGTGCTCATTCCCTATGCGAACGGACCCGTCCCCGAGGCAGTGCTCGCCGGCCTGCGCGCCCGCCGCCCCGACCTCGACGACATCACCCAGTTGGTTCCCGACACTTGGGAGCAACTCGGTTCACTCATTCGCGCCTTTGTGGACGTGGGCAGCTCGAAGTTCGTGATCCTTCCGCTCAACGAACCACGGACCTCTACCGACTGGGTCGCTCACCTCGATGAGGCGGCGCAGGTCGTTATCCCCTGGCAGACCTGATGCGTCCTGCGAGCCGGTGAACCCCCCACGCTGGACTGTTCAGCGGGGTGGCGTCCACTGCGGGTTGCGACCCGTGGCAGCGATCATCTGTTCCACGAGCGGCGCAGTGTCGCCCGGATCGGTGGGCTCCTTGTAGCGCTCGGTGCTCACGCTGCGAACCGTCGGGACGAGCGCCTTGGCCACCCGAAGCACGTACGCAGCGAGGGGTTCGCTGATGCCGTGAGCGATACCGCATGCGGTGGCAACGTCCCACGTGAGGATCGTGGTGTCGAAGATGCGTGCGTTCAGCACCGACTTGGCCGGGAACTCTCCCACCGTCGATGGCGCAGTGCCCTCCAGGGCTCCTGCCGACCGCCACACCGCACGACACTCGGCTGCCGATTTCTCGAAGGCACCCACCGGGTCGTCGCCAATGATCTCAGGAGGGTTGATGAGGTCGAGTGGCGGGTTGGGCCGCTCGCGGCGGCCGAAATAGGTGAAAGTAATGGTGGAAGCGGTCATCTTGTTGACGATGTCGCGCACGCTCCACTCGTCGCACGGGGTCGGGCGGTTCCAGTCGTCGGCGACGATCTGTGCGATGACCGAGGCCGCTGCGGTCTGGGCGAGATCGAGAGCGACGAGCGGATCGATTCGGGCAGTCATGACGCACCTGCAGCGTTCTTGGCTTCCTGCTCGGCCCGCATCCGGGTCATGAACGAGCGGTAGTAGTTGAGATCGGGGTCGATGGTCCGGTTGCGCTTCAGCTCGCTGAAGTTCTCGTACCGAGTGAGCCAGGCAATCGACTTCCAGAGGTTGACTGCGTCGTCGTCGGAGTCGGGCTCGTTTGAGATCACCGGTCCGAAGATGGCTGGGCCCGTGCCGTCGTCGAGGCGAATCGTGGGCACCCCGAACGAACGCGTGTTGCTCACGAGATCGAGGTGTTCTGCGAGCACGGTGCTCCACGTGCCGTCGTCGGCCATGGCCCGCTCGTACAAGGAGACATCAAGGCCGGCGTCGGCGAGCGAGCCGGTGATCGTGTCGGGCGCCTGAAGATCCTGCTCGAGATCGAAGTAGCGGGCACCGAGCGTCTCGTAGAAGCGCCCGGCTGCAGCCTGACCGAGCGAGTCGCGCACGAGCACAAGGGTCCGCTGCGACGGCGCCGCAACCGACCTCGAGTGGTCGAACTGCTCCACCGGCTTGGTGAAGTTCACGACCTCGAGGCTGAAGACCCCCCACGACACCTCCACCACACCGAGCCGCTCGATCTGGCGCACCCACTTGGACGTCTGCCAGCACCACGGGCATCGGGGATCGAGATGGAAGCGAATCTTTTCGGCCATGGGCCAAGACTAGGGAACAGCGAGGCCGGCGCCCCAGAGCGATACCGTTCGGTGCGTGGCCGCAGCGAAACCCGTTCCGGAACGTCTCCTCG
>JAULYZ010000016.1:0-15791 GCA_032117595.1 Acidimicrobiia bacterium
CACTCGGCCTATGCCGAAGCGCAGCGGCGGCTATGGCCGAGCATCAACGGTGCCCGTGAGCGTCGCTGCGCCAGCAGCAGCGAACACTCGGCCTATGCCGAAGCGCAGCGGCGGCTATGGCCGAGCATCAACGGTGTATCGCGTTGAGGTAGTTGTAGACCGTGATGCGCGAGACGCCCATGGCGTCGGCCACGTCTTCCACCGCACGTCGCAGTGTGAAAGCACCCCGAGCGTCCAGCAGCCGGATCGCTCGCTGCTTGTTCTCACGCGACAATTGGGGCAGGCGTCCACCGAGGTCACGTTCCACGCCTTCGATGAGGCGGTCGAGCGCGCCGTGCAGCGGCGGGAGACGAACCGCAGCCACCACCTCGCCCTGCCACTCGATCGGGATATCCGACGGCTCGCGGCTGTCGGCGTCCACGAAGCGCCCGCCCATCGCGTCCACGAGCGGGCCGATAGCCCTCACGATCGGATGCTGCGTGCTCATGACTCGCCGTCCGCAAGTACGTCCACCTGGAACGACACGTGCGTGGCACCGCCCCACAGGGCAGCACGCAGCACTTCCTGGATGAGCGACGGAGCTTCGCCGGCGGACACCACCGCTTCGGAACTGAAGGGGCCGCGCTCGAGGGTGTAGCCGCGGCCCTCCACCGCACGCCAAGCAGCCAACACGTGCTCGCCGGGTTCGGCGTCGACGAAGGGTTCGACGGTGAACTCCAGTCGTACGAGGGCCATGTCGCTGAACTCCGTGTTCGGGGATCGCTGCTCCCGGCAGGTGCGGCCGGGAAGAGGAACATAAGACCTAGAGCAGGGGGAGTGCCAGCGCAACCGAATCGGGCACGAACGCGCGCCCGCCGGAGCCACCGGTTGCCTCCCGCTGCAACTCCTCCAGCGTCACCCAGCAGACCTCAGCAACCTCTCCATCGGCGAAGTGCACAGGGCCGTCCCACCGCACCCGGTACACCGCCGCCACCTCCGAGACATCGCCGTCGTCGTAGGCGCCGCGGCCGAGGCGCTCGATCGGTACATCGACGATGCCCAGTTCCTCGGCGAGTTCCCGCACCGCAGCACCGTCGTACGACTCGCCGCTCGACACCACCCCACCGGCCGCAAGGTCCCATCGGCCCGGCCAGACGTCTTTGTGGTCGGCGCGGCGGTGAACGAGCACATCGTCGGCAGAGGACTGGACCACCACGAACACACTGCGGTGACGAAGTCGTTGGGAGCGCATCTCTGCACGCGTCACCGTGCGCAGCACTCGGTCATCGGCATCGACTTCGTCGACCAGTTCATCGGGGCTGCCCATCCACCTGTCCTAGCACCGTCGCCTACCATGCGCCCATGCCTGACCACGTGCTCGACACCCTGCTTGCAGAGTCCCGCGACCTGCTGGGCGACATCGCAGCACTGCGACACGACCTGCACCGCTGGCCGGAGATCGGCATCGACAACCCGATCACCCGGGACCGGATCCTCGCCGAGCTCGAACCACTCCACCTCGACGTCACGCTGCATCGCACCACCTCAGGAATCGGGGCGTTGCTCACCGGCGGGCTCCCCGGCCCGACGGTGCTGCTGCGTGCCGATACCGACGCCCTCCCGATGCCCGAGGACACCGGGGTCGAGTTCGCGTCGCGGGTCGACGGGGCAATGCACGCCTGTGGCCACGACACCCATGTGTCCATGCTCGTCGGTGCGGCCCGACTCCTCGCTGCGCGTCGCGAGACGCTGCGCGGACGTGTGCTGTTCATGTTCCAGCCGGGCGAGGAGGGCCAGGGCGGCGCCAAGTACATGCTCGACGAAGGACTCCTCGATGTCCCGAGCGCCCCCGACGGCACGGCATCACCGGTTGCTGCTGCGTTCGCACTCCACGCCTCGGCTGCGGCCCCAACAGGCCTGATTGCCTCCCGCGGCGGACCGTTGATGGCTTCCTCGGACCGCTTGGTCATCACGGTCACCGGCCGCGGTGGTCATGCATCGGAACCATTCCGTGCACTCGACCCGATCCCGGTGGCCTGCGAGATCGTGCAGGCACTCCAGACCATGGTGACGCGCCGGATCGATGTCTTCGACCCGTCCGTGATCACCGTCGCCAGGATCTCGGCGGGCACTGCACACAACGTGATTCCCGAGACTGCGGAGATCGAGGGCACCATCCGTGCGGTGAGCGAGCGCACGCGCTCGAGGGTGGCCGACGGCATCCGGCGTGTCGCCGAGGGGATCGCTGCCGCGCACGAGGCCACTGCCGAGGTACTCATCGACTGGGGCTACCCGGTCACGAAGAACTCCGACCACATGGCCGACTTCGCGATGGACGTTGCGCGTTCGCTGCTCGGCGACAAGCAGGTGCGTCGACTCCCGAACCCGGTGATGGGTGCCGAGGACTTCAGCTACGTGCTCGAACGGCTGCCCGGGGCGATGATGTTCCTCGGGGCCACACCGCCCGAGCGCAACCCGGCGACAGCACCACCGAATCACTCCAATCGAGTGCAGTTCGACGACGAGAGCATGGTGACCGGCATGGCCGTCCACGCCGCCACGGCGCTGCAGTTTCTCGATACGAGACCGCTCGAGAACTGACCGCTACTCGTCGAGGTCGGCCACCACGTGCTCGATCTGGGTGCGGGCATCGCCGATTCGCTCGCGGCAACGGGTGATGAGCGATCTCGCTCGCGTCACCCGCTCGGTGAGCAGGTCCACATCCACCGAACCACCCTCCAGCTCCTGGAGGATCTCCTCGAGCTCGGCGAGTGCCTCGGCATAGCCGAGCTGCTCCACCGGGACCGGTGCCGACTTCTTCCCACTGCTTGCTGCAGCCATGCGTTACTCCGTTCGCCCGACCGTGCTGGTGATTGTTCCGTCCGTCAGCACCGTGACGATCTCGGTGCCTGCTGGTGCGTCGGCCACTGACCGCACGACCTCGCCCGATGCCGTACGCGTGATGCTCCATCCCCGTGCGAGCACGAGTGCGGGGTCGAGCAGCCGGACATGCTGCTCGAGCGAGTCGATCCGGGTGGTCGACATGGTGAGCAACGTCTTTGCCCGACCGAGAATCTGGATCTCGCGCTGCCGCAGGCGCTCGTCGAGTCGCTCCACGAGTGCTCTCGTCGAGCCGGCGATTCGGTGTGCAAGCCCGTCGACCCGCGACGTCGCCGCGTCGAGCATCGCCGAAGCGGTGGAGACCACGTCGTCCCACGCAGCCTCTGCATTCTCGCTGAACGTGTGCACCAGATCGATGAGTCCGCGTGCAACTGCTGTCGGCGTCTTGAAGAAGGTGTGCGCAACATCATCGGCGATGCTGTGGTCGATCTCGTGCCCGATTCCGGTGAACACGGGAACGGGACAGTCGAGGATCGCGAGGGCGATGAGTTCGCTGTCGAAGGCGGCGAGATCGTTCTTGGAGCCACCACCGCGAATGACCACCACCACGTCGATGTCCGGCCGTCGCCCGAAATAGCCGATCGCCGAGGCAACCAGGCGCGGTGCGTCGTCACCTTGCACCCGCACATCGAGTGCAAGCACCTCGAACCCGATCTGCACCGACGACAGTTCCTTCGTGAAGTCCTCATAGGCAGCGGTGGTCACGCTCGTGACGAGTCCGATACGGAGTGGGACATCGGGTACTTCGAGCCCGCGATTGTCGTCGAACCGGCCGGACTCCCGAAGGCGCCGGAGAACCTCCTCGCGCTGCATGGCGAGTTCGCCGAGCGTGAAACGGGGGTCGATGTCCGACATCTTGAGACTCACACGACCGCTCGGCGCGTACATGTCGAGCATCCCGAAGATGCGGACCTTGATGCCGCTCTCCAGCTCGATGCCCGAGCGTTGCATCTTGCGCTCGAGACGCTCCTGGGAGAAGGTGAAGAAGGCGATCGAGACCGATGCACGCTTTCCGTTCTTCTCCTCGATGAGGTCGAAGTAGAGGTGGCCACCGGGACCCCGATTGAGCCCCTTGATCTCGCCGCTCACCCACACGCCACGCCCGAAGCGGTCCTTGAAGGCGCGGTTGACCTCGTCGACGAGTTGGGAGACGGTGAGCGTGCGGGTGGCGGCCGCCTCGCCGTCATCGACTCCCTCGTCGGCGTCGAACCCTTCCTGCGGCATGCGCGCCATCATGCCCGATCAGGCCCGCCGGATCCTGCTCGTCGGTCGGCGCGGTACGGTGGACGGGTGGTTCGACTCCGATGTCGCATGCTGCTGGTCGCCTTGTTCGCCACAGTTCTGTCCGCAGTGGTGCACGCCCCGTCGGTCGACGCGACGAGCCGCCAGCCCCATCCGGGAAACATCCGAGCTGAGCTGGTCGGCGATGCAGAGCAACTCATCATCGTCTCGACGCCGTGGCGACGGGCCACCACAGCGCTCGTCACGATGTATCAGCGAATCGACGGCCGCTGGCGCCGCGTCACGGGCCCGTTCAGCGCCCGGATCGGTCGGACCGGGACGAAAGTGATCCGCTCCGAGGGCGACGGCTCCACACCCGCCGGTTCGTTCCCGCTCCTCTCGGCCTTCGGCTACTCGGCCACTGCCGGCACCCGACTGCCCTACACACAGGTGAGGCCGGGCTCGTGCTGGATCTCCGACGCCACGCGCGCCGACTACAACACCATGATCGACGAGCCGGGGTGTTCCTCCCCGAACGAGGACCTCTACCGCATTGCGCGCGGTGGCCCGTACCGGCGGGCAATCGTCATGGGGTACAACACCGATCCTGTGGTGCCGGGTGCGGGAAGTGCCATGTTCATCCATTCCCACTCCTACACACCGCAGCGCCTCACCAAGGCCACCCGCGGATGCGTCACCCTCAGCACTCTGGCACTCGGCGCTCTCTGGCGACGCCTCGATCCCGCCCTACGCCCCCGCGTGGTGATCGGCACCCGCGACTGGCTGCTGCGCTGAGCCAAACGCTTCCTGGCGCGCGTACACACCGTCGAGCGCGACGAGTTCATCGTGCGTGCCCTGCTCGACAATGCGACCTCCGTCGAGCACCACGATCCGGTCGGCATTGCGGATGGTCGACAGGCGGTGTGCGATCACGATGGCGGTGCGCCCACTGAGTGCTGCCTCGAGGGCCGCCTGGACAAGCACCTCGTTCTCGTTGTCGAGATGGCTCGTGGCCTCATCGAGGATCATGATGGCGGGGTTCTTCAGCAGGAGACGCGCAATAGCAAGCCGCTGCTTCTCCCCGCCCGAGAGGCGGTAGCCGCGCTCGCCCACCACGGTGGCGTAGCCGTCGGGCAATGCTGCGATCGTGTCGTGGATGCGCGCCTGTCGACAGGCGCGCTCGAGATCCTGAACCGTCGCGGCGGGATGGGCATAGCGAAGATTCGACTCGATCGACTCGTGGAAGAGATGCGGGTCTTGGGAGACCACCCCGATGGCAGCGCGCAGGGAGTCCTGCGTGAGATCGCGCACATCGCGGCCGTCCACGAGCACGGCCCCGCGCGTCACGTCGTAGAGCCGGGGCACCAGTGACGACAACGTGGTCTTGCCCGAACCCGAGGCGCCGACGAGCGCGATGGTCTCGCCCGGCTCGATGACGAGATCGATGTCGACGAGGACATCGCGATCGGGATCGGCGTTCGCGTCGGTGCCGGCGGCGAGCAGGGATGGGATCGACATCGTCGATGCGGCCGGGTACCGGAAGCCCACTGACCGGAACTCGATCCGGCCGGCAGCATCCGTGAGTTCCACCGCACCGGCACGATCGGTAATGGCCTCCGGTGCATCCAGCACCTCGAAGACCCGCTCGAAGCTCACGAAAGAGGTCATGAGGTCGACCCGAGCGTTCGTGAGGCCCGTCAACGGTTGATAAATGCGGGCGACGAGTGCGGCGAGCGCCACGAGCGTGCCAGCGGTGATGCTGCCGTCCACCACGAGGTGGGCGCCCACCCCGTAGATCGCAGCAGCGCCGAGTGCGCCGACGAGGCCGAGCGCCACGAAGAACACCCGGCCGTACATCGCGGAGCGAATGCCGATATCGCGCACCTGCCCCGCACGACCCGAGAAGGCCTCGACCTCGGACCTCCGGCGACCGAACAACTTCACGAGCATCGCGCCGGCCACGTTGAACCGCTCGACCATCTGTGTGTTGAGCTCTGCATTCAGGTTCATCTGGCGGCGGGAGATCTCCTGCAGCTTTCTGCCCACCCGGCGCGCCGGGATGATGAAGACCGGCAGCACCACGAGCGACAGCAGCGTGAGGCGCCACTCGAGGGCGAACATCGCAGCGAGCGATGTCACGAGAACCACGACGTTCGACACCACGCTCCCGAGGGTGGAGGTCACGGCGGTCTGGGCACCCACCACATCGTTGTTCAGACGACTCACGAGCGAACCGGTCTGGGTGCGCGTGAAGAAGCCGACGGGCATCCGCTGCACCTTCTCGAAGAGCGCCACCCGCAGGTCGTAGATGAGCCCCTCACCGATGCGGGCCGACCACCACCGCTGCACGATGGCGAGCCCGGCATCGGTGAGCGCAGCGAGCACCACCAGCATCGCCAGCACGTTGATCTGGCCGCGGTTCCGCCCCGGGATGGCGTCGTCCAGCATCTGCCGGAAGGCGAACGGCGGCACGAGGGCCACGACGGCGGTGAGCAGGATCGCTGCGAGGAACCCGGCAATCGCCCTGCGGTAGGGCCGCGCAAACTGCCACGCGCGCCGGAGATCGCTCCGGCGCACCCGTGCGCCCTTCACCGCGTCCGAATCGCGCGGCATCATCATGTGCGGTCCCATTCGCATCCATCACGAGGCTACGAGCGACGACTGCCCGGTCCTTCTGCCAGACCGTAGGATCCCTCTCCGTGCAGAAAAAGAGGGCGGTCGTCACCCTGGTTGCCGCTCTCATCGTGTCGGCGTGCTCCGGCGGCACCGACACGGCCCCGACCACCACGACTCGCAACACATCGCAGACGTCGAGTCCTGCTACGAGTTCTGCGCCGAACGGCACCAACCCTCTTCCTGAGGTGCCGGCACCAGTGCTCGAGTGGAAAGACTGCGGCGAGAACCTGCAGTGCGCCACGATGCCCGCGCCGCTCGACTACCGCCGACCCGAAGAGACTGCGGGCGGAGCGCAGATCTCCGTGGTCCGCCACGTTGCACTCTCGAGCAAGAAGCGGATCGGCTCGCTCCTCGTCAACCCGGGCGGCCCGGGCTTTCCCGGCACCTATCTCGCCCGTGCCGCTCGCGCGATCTACGGCTCCGAACTGCTCCAGGCATTCGACATCGTCGGCTTCGATCCGCGCGGCACCGGCGACTCCGTACCCGCCGTCGACTGCGTCAGCGACTACGACCCGTATTTCGCCGTCGATGCCGACACCGAGACCCCCGAGGGCCTGAAGGCATCGCTCGAGAGCGCCGCTGAGTTCGAGGCTGCCTGCGAGGCGGGTCTGGGCAGTTCCCTCGACTTCATCACCACCGAGGACACGGCTCGGGACATGGACCTGTTGCGCCGTGCACTCGGCGAGGAGACCATCTCCTATCTCGGGTTCTCCTATGGCTCCGAACTCGGCGCTGCATGGGTATCGATGTTCCCGGACACGGTGCGCGCCGCAGTGTTCGACGGAGCGAGTGACCCCAATGCATCAGCGATGCAGTCCTTGGTCGACCAGGCACGCGGATTCGAACGTGCCCTCAACTCGTTCCTCGAGCACTGCCGCACAGCCTGTGGCTTTCCCGAGGGCAGCGACCCCGGCGCGAAATTCGACGAGATCTTTGCCGCCATCGCAGCGAACCGTTACCCCACCGTGGAGGGTCGGCCCGACCTCTCACTCTCGATCGCGTACACCGGCGTGTTCGCCGCGCTCTACTCCACCCGCGACTGGCCTCGACTCGACTCGGCCCTCGCCGCCGCAGACGCCGGAAATGGTGCGGCGTTCCTCGAGCTGTACGACGACTACTACCAGCGTCGACCGGACGGCACCTATGCGAACGACCTCGAGGCATTCATCGCCATCACGTGCATCGAGGGCGGGGGCCCCTACACCGTGGAGGAAGTCACCGAGTACGACGACGAGATGCTGGCAGTCGCGCCGCGGCTGTATCCGTCGTTTCTCGGCAACATCGGGTGCATCCCGTGGGCCGACCATGCGCGCCAGTCACCTGCAACCATCGGTACCGACGCCACCACCATCCTCGTGATCGGAACGACGAACGACCCGGCCACGCCCATCGAGAGCACCAAGAAGATGGCCGATGCACTGAAGCGAGCGGTGCTGCTCACGGTGGAGAGCGACGGCCACACGGCCTATGTCCGCAACGCCTGCGCCCGCAAGGTGGTGGGCAAGTACCTCGTCGAGCTCGAGCCTCCCGATCCCGGCACCGTGTGCGACTAGCGATCGCCCTGCGTTACCGCTGTGTCAGCGACCCGGGATCCGACTCACGAGCACACCCGCGTCCTCGAGCGCAGTGATCTCGTCGTCGCCGAGCCCCAGTAGATCCTGCAGCACCGCACGATTGTCCTCACCGCGATAGCGGGCCATGCCCCGCACGCCAGCATCTGACTCGGAGAACCGCCACGGGCTGTTGGGCACCGCGACCTCACCCTCGCCGCGATCGCTGACGCCCATCACACTGGAGCGCTCGCGCGCCCACTCGGAGGTGGCGACCTCGCGCACCGATCGAAGCACACCCATGGCGATGCCGTTCTTCTCGAAGACCCGCTCAATCGACGCGCTGTCGGGATGTGTTGCGGCCCACGTCTGGATGTCGGCGCAGAGTTCGCCGAGGTGGGCAAGTCGTGCGGGAGGATCTGCGTAGCGGGAATCCTCGGCGGCAAGGTTCGGTCGCCCCATGGCGGCGGCGATTCGCTCGAACATCCCGGCTTCTGCCGGATGACCGCTGATGGTGACGCTCGTTCCGTCGGCCACGGTGAGGATCACGTAGTCGCCGGGTTGGTAGCTCCGCACATAACCGGCAGGCATCGGTTCGTCCCAGAGTTCGGCCTGAACGTGCTCGTTCACGGCGAGCAGCGTGTCGAGCATCGAGATGTCGATGTGCTGGCCGCGTCCGGTCACCGATCGACGGTAGAGCGCCGAGCAGATGGCAATGGCAGCCTCGAGGGAGGTGTAGAGGTCGCCATGGCTGTGCTCGTCGTTGACGTAGGGAAGATGGACGTCGCGACGGCGGTGAGCCTCGATCTGCGACCGCGTGAGTCCGCTCTCTGCCTGGATCACGGCTGCGTACGCGCGCCGGTGTCGCCACGGCCCGGTCTGACCGAACCCGGTGATGCTTGCGTAGACGAGCCGTGGATTACGGCGCGACAACTCGTCGTAGCCGAGGCCCGATCGGTCCATCACGCCGGGGCGAAAGTTCTCGAGCACCACATCCGCCCGTTCGGCGAGACGCTGCACCACTTGGACCGCGGCGGGTTGCTTGAGATCGACCGAGATCGCCCGCTTGCCGACGTTCTGCTGGACGAAGTAGGTGGCGAGGGAGTTGACCCGTGGATATGCGTATCGGGTCATGTCGCCCTCGGGGGGTTCGATCTTCACCACGTCGGCACCGAGGTCGGCGAGCACACGGGCGCAGTGCGGACCCGAGAGCACACGGGAGAAATCGAGGACCACCACGCCATCGAGCGGGCCGGGGCCGCGGGTGGCGGGGGCGGGAGGAACGGGCGGATGGTTCGGCACGGCGACATCTTCGTCGCTCGATCCGAGCGCCGCCGCCTGCGTCCGACCACACCGGTGTCCGGACGCGGTACGGGCCGGTGCCAACCCCCCGATGGCACCGGCCCGTATCGGCGCTGCCCTTTCGGGCGCGACTCCGATCGAAACTCGATCGGCGGTCTCTTGACCTGTTCGAAAATCTAGGCCGCGTTTCGGAATATGAAAAGGGTCACAACTGTTTTTCTTCCCGGAACATTCCCGAGCTCCCCAAAAAGTTTCCCGTCGGTAACCAACCGTCGGTCCACAACGCCCGTCGCACCACGCGCAACCGGCCCGGGCAGGGCCCGGACCGGTTGACGCAGCGCAGGAACGGTCGCCGCTAGATGTTGAACACGACCCCGGCGTGAGCGGTCTCGCCGAGTTCGGCGACGAGGCCGCCGAGCACCTTCTCGATGCGCCGCAGGCTCACGTCGGTCAGCCTGCCCACCAGCGCCGGGAGGTCCAGACGCAGCACCCGACGCCGCTGATTGCGGTCGAGGAGTGGAACGAGGGTCAGCACCTGCTCCACGCGCTCCTCGGTGAGCGTCTTGGTGCTGCACAGTTCCTCGAGGATCTCCTCGAGCACCTCGACCGCTTCCGACCAGCCGCCGTCAGCGTCGTCGACCCAGAACGAGTCCGGCCCGGCCATGCTGTACAGCGTCGGCGCGCTCAGGTTTGCGACGAACCCGGGCGACGCCGACCGGTGGAAGTGCCTCATGCGGCCCGCAGGAGCCTGGAGCGTCCAGCCGGCAGGGAAGTCGATGGGCTGAACCACCGGAATCGGATCGCCGGCGAGCGGCTTGCCCTCACGGTCGACCACCACCCAGGCGGTGTGCTGGCAGAGCACCTGATGCTCGATCGAGAGCGCCACGATCTCGTCGGCCGGGGCATCACGGCGCTCCATGGCGATGAGCCGCTGCGCCGCCCAACGCGATCGGATCGACTGATCCTGGGACACGCTCACGGGAACCCCGATCGTTGCGCCCGTTCGGTCGCTCACCGTGATGGGGCTCGTGGGTCGGGGGCAGCGGCCAGTGAGGCGCGTCACCCGATCGGGATACACATCGGCGCCGTCGGGGCGTGAGGGGTCGCTCACCTCGTCGATCAACAGACCGGAGAAGACCGGTGATGTGAGTCGACCACAGATGCGACCGCTCACCTCGGCTCGACGGGCGTCGCTCTCGATGAGCTCGACGTACGAGCCGTCGGCCAGTTCGGCGAGGAACCCACCGCTCACGGCCATGTCGATGCCCACGACGATCATGCGCACGCCTGCAAGCACGGTGTTGCGCAACCGAACTGCCGCCTGCTCGTCGCCGAACTGACCATCGGTGATGAGCACGAGCACACGCTCACGGTCGGGTGCACTGGCGGGAAGAGCAGCAGCACCAGCGGTGAGTGCGTCGATGAGCTCGGTTCCTCCCTCGGCCTCCACGCCGCGCACCTCGTCGATGAGTGCCCGCAGCCGGGGATCACCGACCGCAACCGGACCGGTGGCGCAGGAAGGGAGTGCCTCGGTGGTGCTGTCGAACTGGAGCACACGGATGGTGTCGCCCGGCTGGAGTGAGGCGATGAGGTCGATGACGGTCGCGTTGGCGGCCGACTGACCCCAGCCACCCATCGAACCCGAGTGGTCGAGCAGTACCACGACATCCTTCGGCGTGCGCTCTGCAGCGGGGTCGGCGGGGACCCGCACGATCACCTCGATGGTGCCGGTGCTGCCGTCGCCGAAGGGATCGGCGACCCAGCGCGCCTCGGTGAAGGAGGGCAGGACCGACCAGCGGACGATGACGTCGCGGTCGAGCGCGATGTTCGTCACGTCGAGCACACCACCGATGCCCTGCTCCAGGTGCGACGGGCAGTCGAGCACCGTGCCGGTGTCGGTGTTACGCACAGTGATGCGCGTGCGCACCGGGCTCGATGCGCCGGGGGCACGCGGGATGTCGCGGGTGTCGACCACGTCGTCACCCGCTCCCTGCGGGACGTAGCGCGGGGCGACGAGGGTGGGGATGCGCAGCGTGGCCTCGTTGTCGTCGACATGAACCTCGCCGTGGAGCACGATTTCCACCTCGATGGACGCATCAGGCTCGATGTTGCCGACGCGGATCTCGAAGATCTCCGATGCCTGCTTCTCGACGATGGCGGCAGCGTGGCCCTCGAGCAGGGCCTCGTCGTACTCGCGACGAGCCTCCTTGAGCTCCTTCAGCACGGCGGTCAGCACGCGCTCGCCGATGCGGATGGTGCAGCCGCTGACGGCGGCACCACCGGCGAGCGGGAACGTGTAGATCGCCTCGATCGGTTCGGTGGAGCCGTTGACGAATACCTGGGTCACCGTGGTGGCGTGGCTGAGGCCGTCGACGGCGACCGCAAGGTCGACCGAGGTGAGCGGCAGGGGGATGCCGTCGACGCTGGTGAGCGAGGCGGCGAGTGGGGAAGCAGTGGTGGTCATGTCGGTGTCAACGGAGGAACGCCTGCGACGTGTGACGCGCTGTTGGGCTCCCGAGCGACTCGGGGCGCCTAGGCGATGAAGAAGAACGCCCCGACGAGGAAGAACGCCGAGAGCAGCAGGAAGAGCGGCAACGCAATCAGCACGCAGATCAGGACGATCAACCCGCACGCTGCCCAGATGAGGAAGTTCATGGCCACAGCCTCCCGAAGGGGTGCGACAGGGTTCGGGCCTCCCCGGCCGACCCGTGGCCGACGGCTCTCCGGCGCCGGATCCGTCGTCCCGTTTACTTCTTGGGGGCCCCGAGTTCGCGCGAGCGCGCCGTTGCCGCCTCCACCGCCGCAAGCAGCGCACCCCGGAGCCCGCGCTGCTCGAGTTCGCGCAGACCGGCCGCAGTGGTGCCGCCCGGTGAGGTCACGTTGCCACGAAGGGTCTCGGGCAGGTCTCCGGTCTCGGCAAGCAGTGCGGCAGAACCGACGAGCAGCTGGGTCACGAGCGCCTGCACCGTGGCGCGCGGCAGACCGACGAGGACCCCTGCGTCGGTGAGCGCCTCGGCCACGAGGTACACGTAGGCCGGCCCTGAGCCGATGAGACCCGTGAAGGCATCGAGCTGTGCCTCGGGCAGGCGCACCACGGTGCCCACCGCAGCGAGGACGGACTCTGCCCACGCCAGATCGTCATCGGTAGTCCGGGTTCCGCCGCAGATCGCCGACGCACCCTGTCGCACGAGTGCGGGAGTGTTCGGCATGGCGCGCACCACGGCGGCACGGTCGCCGGCCGCCGCCTCGAGTGCAGCCACCGTCACACCCGCAGCGATCGACAGCACTCGCCGAGCCCCCGCCTCCACGGCGCTGCGCACGGCAGCAGGTGCGTCGGCCGGTTTCACGGCGATGAGTGCAGCCGCGCACGCCGGCACGCCGTCTGCAACGTGCACTCCGGGATACCGGCCCACCAGCACCTCGCGGCGCGCAGGCGAGATCTCCACCACGGCGAGTTCCCCGGGCTTCGCCCAGCCACTCTCGAGCAGGCCGCCAACCAGGGCCTCACCCATGTTTCCGCCGCCGATGACGGCCAGTGAGTACGACGCAGCCACGTGGCCACGGTAGCCCTGACGGGTGCCCGGTCGGGCGGAATTGCCCGCCGGACACCCATCAGCAACGACCCAACCGTCCCGACTTCCCGATCTTGGCGGCTGGCCCGTCACACGTACTGAGGTGCACGGCGGGGCGAACGGCGGAAGCGGTGTTGTTCAGTCGGCGAAACGCGAGGCGAACGCAATGCGCAGTGCCGGACGGAAACACTGTTCGACGTACGCATAGAGCGAGCCGAGGATGCGGTCGAGTTCGGCCTGATTGAGTGCGGCCACCGGCAGTTCACCGCGCAGGAAGATGGCATCCTCGACACCGATCGAGAAGTGCGCACCCACGAGTCGATCGTTGCGACGCAACAGGTGCTCGTAGAACTCGGCGATGTTCTCCTCGGGCGCCGGGAGCACGTACGTCTCGTAGCGAAGCGTGCGCTGACCGAGCACGAGCCACACCGTGGTGAACTCCTTCTCGACACCGCGCATGCGCACGTACCAACGACGCTCATCACCCTCGCCACGCTGGATGTCGCTCACGGTGTCGTTGTTCGTGTGGAACACCGCAAGCCACTCGTCGATGCGCCGTTCGATGACGACGAGCTCACTCTCGCTGTGGAGATCGCTCATGCTCAGGCGCAACTCACGAGCGAAGTCGCCCGGAGATCGGAATACATCCGGCGCAGGCGCGCCGCAGCGAGGCCCCACGTGTAACGCTGCGCCCGAAGTGCGGCTCGCTCACCCATGTGGCGCGCCTCGTCGGGATGATCGAGCAACCAGCGCACATGGCTCGCAAACAGATCAGGAGCGCGATCGGGCACGAGGAATCCGGTATCAGCGTGGTCGACCAGCGTGAGCAGACCGCCCACTGCATTCGCCACCACCGGGACGCCACACGCACCTGCCTCGAGCGCCACCAGACCAAAGCTCTCAGAACGACTCGGCACGAGCACCACATCTGCAGCCCGGTAGTACGTGGAGAGGATGTGATGCTGCTGCGGCGGCACGAACAGCACCTGCTCGGAGAGACCGAGTTCGTCGATGAGTGCAGCGATCCGCTGCACCTCGCCGTCACCGTCGTTCCCGCTCGCACCACCGACGGCGATGAGCAATGCGTCGGGACGGCGCAGCTCGGCAAGCGCCTGCACGGCGATGTCGAGACCCTTCAGCGGCTGGATGCGTCCGACGAAGAGCAGGACCGGACGGTCGTCGAGGCAGAGCGCCTGGCGCGCGCCGCGTCGGTCGCCGGGAGTGAAGAACGCGTGCTCCACGCCGGGGGCGACGATTTCCACCCGACCCTTGGGGTTGCCGTACAGATCCCGGAACTGACGCTCCTCCTCGGTGCAACTCACGCAGATTGCGTCCGTGCACCCGATGATCTCGGTCTCGGCGAGCTCGCGCCACAGCGGCTCGGGATCGCCGCCCTGGGCCTTCACGCGGGCGAAGGTGTGGAACGTCATCACGAGCGGGCGGTTCAGTTCATGCTTCAGCAGATGCCCCGCCTGACCGGACAGCCAGTAGTTGCCGTGCAGCACGTCGGGGACCCCGGTGCTGCGCATGTGGGCGAGCACCCCCTCGGTGAAGGCGGGAACCGCCGACGGCAGCGCCTCCTTGGCGAGGTCGAAATCCCCGGCTCCGATGTGCACCACCTGATGACCGGGTTCGACCTGCACGACCTCGGGCAGCCCGGGGCGGTGGGCCCGGGTGTAGGTGGTGCACTCGAGGCCCGCCTGGCCGAGCGCCGAGACGAGTTCGCGCACATAGACATTCATCCCACCGGCGTCGCCCTGCCCCGGCCGGGCGAGCGGCGAGGTGTGCATCGAGAGCATCGCCACCCGGAGGGGGGCACTCGGCTGGGACGTCCCCGGCGAGGGGAAGCCGGTTTCAGGCACGTCGGACAGGCTACTGCTGGCCGCAGCCGCCCGAGACGGGCGGGAGCACGGCGACCTCGTCGGTAGCCGACACCGGTTGGTGGGGCTCGGCCTCGTCGCCGTTCACCCAGATCCGGCACGTCTCGAGCACGGCGGCAAAGCCGTGTCCGTACCGGGCCGTGGCGGCCCGAAGCACCTCGGCAACCGTGTCGCCCGGCACCTCGTCGCGGCCGGTGCCGGCGGCCTCACGGGCCGATGCGAACAACCGGAGAATCGCCATCGGGGGCGACGATACCCTGCCGCGTTGTGTCTGGAATCCGCCCCATGCGCCTGCTCGTGATCCGTCACGGCCAGTCCACCTGGAACGCCGCAGGGCGCTGGCAGGGCCAGGCCGACCCCCCGCTCACGCCGGTCGGCGAGCTCCAGGCCCTGCAGGCCGCAGCCGTCCTCGCCGAACTCGAGCACGTGCGGACCTGGGATGCCGTGGTGGCGAGCGACCTCCAACGGGCAGCCCAGACGGCGAGCATCATCGCCGACGAACTCGGACACTCCCGCGTGCACCTCGACGCCCGGCTCCGCGAACGCCACGCCGGCGAGTGGCAGGGCCTCACCCGCGCCGAGGTGGACGCTCGGTTCCCCGGCTATCTCGACTCGGGTCGACGACCCCCGGGCTTCGAATCTGCCGAATCGACCTCGGCGCGCGCCCTCGCCGCACTGCGCTCGGTCGCCGCTCGCCACCCGGGGGGCAC
>JAULYZ010000017.1:0-185282 GCA_032117595.1 Acidimicrobiia bacterium
CCGTGACCGTCTCTCGGGGGCGGGGGTGGGCTTCGACATCGTGAGCGGCAGCTCGCTCTACCTGCGCGACCCCGACGGAGCGCGGCTCGAGTTGATCAGCGATCCACTCGGCGAGATGTACGGCGTCGAGGTCCTGTAGGCGGTGGACGCTGAGAGAAAGTTGATACACTCCGACTAAGGATTTCTGTACACGATCAACATAGGTCTCGGTTGCGGTTTCGCCGAGCACCCGGTTGAGTGACTGACGAGACGGAGCAACACATGGCATTCGACCCGAAAAAGTGGACCGCCAAGACCAATGAGGCGTTCTCGGCGGCAATCGATCAGGCAAAGAGCCTGAACAACCCCGAACTCACCCCCGACCACGTTCTGGCTGCCTTGATGCGTCAGGACGACACGATCGTTCCGGTCGTGGTGCAGAAACTGGGCCTTGCCCCGCTGATGCTGCGCAATCAGGCCGATGAGCGAGTCGCCGGACTCCCGCGGGCCTATGGCGGTGGTGAGCCGCGGCTCAGCCGGGAGCTCAACAACGTCATCGAGATGGGCGAGCGGTACCAAAAGGACCTGCGCGACGACTACCTCTCGGTGGAGCACCTCCTCCTCGCCATGAACCAGCGCCTCGGCGTGGGCTCGGAGGAACTCCTCCAGGCGCTGCGCGATGTGCGCGGATCGCACCGGGTCACCACCCCGAACCCCGAGGAGCAGTTCCAAGCCCTCGAGAAGTACGGCACCGACCTCACCAAGCGCGCCCGTGAGGGAAAGATCGATCCGGTCATCGGCCGCAACGAGGAGATCCGACGGGTGATCCAAGTGCTCTCGCGCCGGACGAAGAACAACCCGGTCCTCATCGGTGAGCCCGGTGTCGGCAAGACCGCGATTGTCGAGGGACTCGCGCGCCGCATCGCTGATGGCGATGTTCCCGAGGGACTCAAGAGCAAGCGACTGATCTCACTCGACCTCGGTTCGATGATCGCAGGCACCAAGTACCGCGGCGAGTTCGAGGAACGCCTCAAGGCGGTGCTCAAGGAGATCACCGATGGCGCCGGCGAGGTCATCACCTTCATCGACGAGATCCACACCATCGTGGGCGCCGGCGGCGCCGAGGGAGCGATGGATGCAGGCAACATGATCAAGCCGTTGCTCGCCCGTGGGGAACTCCGCATGATCGGTGCAACCACGCTCGACGAGTACCGCAAGCACATCGAGAAGGACCCGGCACTCGAGCGTCGCTTCCAACAGGTCTACGTGGGTGAGCCCACCGTGGAAGACACCATTGCGATCCTGCGCGGTCTCAAGGAGCGCTACGAGGTTCACCATGGTGTGCGCATCCAGGACAGTGCGCTCGTGTCGGCTGCCGTGCTCTCGAATCGATACATCACGAGTCGGTTCCTGCCGGACAAGGCGATCGATCTCGTCGACGAGTCAGCATCACGCCTGCGGATCGAGATCGACTCGCTGCCCACCGAGATCGACATGGTGGAGCGTCGCATCCTGCAGCTCGAGATCGAACAGGTGGCACTCCAGAAGGAAACCGACGCAGCGTCCATCGAGCGGCTGCACACCCTCGACGAGGAACTGGCGGCGCTCAAGGAGACCACCGCAGGGATGCGCGAGCACTGGGAGTCCGAGAAGGAGGCCATTGCTGCGATCCGCCTGCTCAAGGAAGAACTCGAGCAATTGCGCACGCAACTCGAGCGCGAATCGGACCTCAACGTCGCTGCGGAGATCCGCTACGGCCGCATCCCCGAGCTCGAGCGACGGGTCGAGGCCGCCACTGCGCACCTCGACGAGTTGCAGAAGGGCAACCGGATGCTCAAGGAGGAGGTCGACGCCGAAGACATCGCTGAGGTGGTCTCGAAGTGGACCGGTGTGCCGGTGAGCAAGTTGATGGAGGGCGAGATGAGCAAATTGGTGCATCTCGAGGACCTCCTCCACGAGCGGGTCATCGGCCAGGCCGATGCAGTGCATGCAGTGTCGAACGCCATCCGCCGGAGCCGTGCCGGGCTGTCGGACCCCAATCGACCGATTGGGTCCTTCATGTTCCTCGGACCCACGGGTGTTGGAAAGACCGAGCTGGCCAAGGCTCTTGCCGAGTTCCTCTTCGACGACGAGCGGGCGATGGTCCGCATCGACATGGGCGAGTACATGGAGAAGTTCTCGGTGTCGCGGCTCATCGGGGCGCCACCCGGGTACGTCGGCTACGACGAGGGCGGTCAGCTCTCCGAGGCAGTTCGGCGCCGTCCGTACTCGGTGGTGCTGCTCGACGAGATCGAGAAGGCTCACCCCGATGTGTTCAACGTGCTCCTGCAGGTGCTCGACGATGGTCGTCTCACCGATGGGCAGGGCCGAACGGTCGATTTCACCAATGTGGTCATCATCATGACCTCGAACCTGTCTGGTGACCCGAGCGGGTTCTTCAAGCCCGAGTTCATCAACCGTGTCGACGAGATCATTCGTTTCCGGTCGCTCACCGCCGAAGACCTGCGCCCCATCGTGGGGATCCAGTTGCGCCACCTCCGGGATCGCCTCGCCGCCCGGCGGATAGCGCTCGTGGTCACGGACGCGGCCATGGACAAGCTCGCCCGTGATGGGTACGACCCGGCGTTCGGTGCCCGGCCACTCAAGCGGATCATCCAGCGCGAACTCGGCGACCGACTCGCGACGGCGATCCTCGAGGGGCGCGCCTCTGACGGCGACTCGATCACCGTCGACGTCGAGGGTGATCAGTTCGCCATCAGGATCCTCAGCGCAGTGTCCTGACCGGGCGCTGCGTCGTGGGCCGGCTCGATTTCACGCCGATGGCGGCGCAGCGAACGGGTAGGGTTCATCAACGTGCCGGTCAGCGTTGTCGTAGGGAGCCAGTGGGGGGACGAGGGCAAGGCGAAGATCATCGATCTGCTCGCCGAGGACCACGATCTCGTCGTGCGCTACCAGGGCGGTCACAACGCCGGGCACACCATCGTTGCGGGCGGGGAGAAGTACGCACTGCAGTTGGTGCCGTCGGGCGTGCTCTACCCGCACGTGACCCCCGTGATCGCCAACGGGGTGGTCGTCGACCCGGTCACTCTGCTCGACGAGGTCGATCGTCTCACGGCTCGGGGGGTCGACTGCTCACGCCTGCGCGTGTCGAGCCAGGCTCACCTGATCCTGCCGTGGCACTTCGCGCACGACCGCCTCGCTGAGGGACGTCGCGGCGACAACAAGATCGGGACCACGCTCAAGGGCATCGGACCGGCCTACGCCGATAAGGCGCGCCGGGTCGGTCTGCGCGTGGGCGACATGCTCGACCGCACCCGATTCCGTCAACAACTCACCGAACTGGGAACTGCCGAGAACGATCTCATCACCCATCTCGGCGGAGAGCCGCTTGACATCCGGGCGATCGTCGAGCAGTACGCAGGCCCCCTCGCAGACCGGGTCGTGCCCTATGTGACCAACACGGTCGCGCTGCTCCACGCGGCACTTGCCGATGGTCGTCGCGTGCTGCTCGAGGGCGCGCAGGCCACCTTCCTCGACATCGATCACGGCACCTACCCGTACGTCACGTCGTCGAGCCCGACTGCCGGCGGTGCCTGCATCGGGACCGGTCTGGGCCCGCGGGACCTCTCGCGCATCGTCGGCATCACCAAGGCGTACACCACCCGAGTGGGGTCAGGTCCGTTCCCCACCGAGCTCACCGATGCGCTCGGTGACGCGCTCGTCGACATCGGTCGTGAGTTCGGCACGGTGACGGGTCGTCGCCGCCGGACGGGCTGGCTCGACCTGCCGATGTTGCGTCATGCGGTGCGCCTCAACAGCCTCACCGAGCTCGCACTCACCAAACTCGACGTTCTCGACACCTTCGAACGTGTTCGGGTGTGCACCGAGTACCGGATCGCCGGGCGCCGGGCGAGCGAGTATCCCGACCGGCTCGACCTGCTCGCCGAGGTGGAGCCGTTGTACGTGGACCTGCCGGGCTGGCAGACCTCGCTCTCGGACGTCCGGCGCATCGATGACCTGCCGGTGCGAGCGCGTGCAATGGTCGACCTCATCGAGAGCGAGGTCGGGATCCCCGTGCGCTACGTCGGGGTGGGACCCGACCGGGACGCAGTGGTGCAGCGCGCATGATCCCGCGTTACTCGAGCCCCGAGATGACGGCGATCTTCGACGACGAGAGCCGCTTCGGTCGATGGCTCGAGGTGGAGTTGCTCGCCACCGAGGCGCAAGCGACGATCGGTGTCGTGCCGGCAGCAAGCGCCGAGGCGTGTCGCAAGGGCGCACCTGCAATCGACGCTGCCTTTGTTGCACGTGTTCTCGAGCGCGAGGCCATCACCGATCACGATGTTGCGGCATTCGTCGATGTGGTGCAGGAATCGATCGGTGCACCACACGGGGCCTGGGTTCACTACGGGCTCACGTCGACCGATGTTGTGGACACGGCGCTCGCCTGGATGATGCGCGATGCGCTCGACCTCATGCTCGATGCATCCGATGCGTTTGTTGCGCAACTGAAACAGCTCGCGCTCTCGCACCGCGAGACCGTGATGATCGGGCGCACGCACGGCGTGCACGCAGAACCCACCACCTTCGGTGCAAAGGTGGCGCTCTGGTGCCTCCAGGCCGATCGGGACCGAGCCCGCCTGCGGCAGGCGCGTGCAGCGATCTCGGTGTGCAAGTTGTCCGGTGCCGTCGGCACCTACTCGAACATCGATCCCCGCGTGGAGGAACACGTGGGGTCAGCGCTCTCGCTGCACCCGGTGCCGGCCACTCAGGTGCTGGCGCGCGACCGTCACGCAGAGTTCCTCTGGGCGTGCGCTGCTGTTGGCGCAACGGTCGAGCTCATTGCTGTGGAGTTGCGTCATCTCCAGCGCACGGAGGTCCGTGAGGTGCAGGAGGGCTTCCGCCCGGGGCAGAAGGGTTCGTCGGCGATGCCGCACAAGCGGAATCCGATCTCTGCCGAGACGTTGTCGGGGCTCTCGAGGATCGTCCGCTCGAATCTGCAGGCGGGGTTGCAGAACGTGGCGCTCTGGCACGAGCGCGATATCTCGCACTCGTCGGTGGAGCGGGTCATCGTTCCCGACTCTGCACAACTGGCGTACTACATGCTCCGCAGGTGCACACGTCTCCTGGCCGGCCTGCAGGTATTCCCCGAACAAATGCGCCGCAACCTGTGGGCCAGCCATGGTCTGGTGTTCAGCCAGCCGGTGCTGCTCGCACTCGTACAAGCGGGCATGACCCGAGACGAGGCGTATCGCGTGGTGCAGGAGAATGCACTGCGAGCGTGGGACGAGCACACCGACTTCCGCAGTCTCCTCGAGCACGATCCCCGCGTCAGCGTGAGCGCAAGCGCACTCGACGACGCCTTTGATCTCCAGCGCTCGCTGCGGAACCTCGGCCCGGTGTTCGACGCGCTCGACGCTGTCTGACCGACGGGGGCACGCCGTGCTCCCGTCGACGCAGTACTGCGTCAGTCGCTACGCGTGAACCCGGCGGCCTTGAGCACGCGGGGCTCCACGCCCACCTTGCGCCATGCCGAGTACGAGATGCCCTGACGTTCGCTGTAGCCCCTGGCCACCTTGATGAACTGCGCCTCGAGACCCGAGAGATCGGCGGCGGCCCCGAGCGTCTCGAGTTCTTGTTCGAGATCCATCTGCTCCTGCACGAGCTTGAGCTCATTCAGTGCATCGGCTTCGTCCAGTTCGGCCTTGATGGCCTTGAGTCGTCGCTTGATGGAGTCCGGTGTGCGCTTGCGACCCCTCTTGGGACGGTTGTTGCGCAACGCTTCGAGATAGTCACGCACGATCCGGCCTTCTGCCCGGCCGGTGGCCAGTGCTGCCTTGTGCTGTGCACTCATTGGGCTCTTGGGCCCCCGCTTAGTAGCCATACAGGAGTGTGACAGTACTGGTTCAATTGGCGAGTCGTGCGGTGATTGACATGTACAAATACTGAGGTTTGTCCCGCTTGCCGAGTCATGTACGTCTCAGTAACTACACAAATGTTCTATTTATGGGTGAAAAACCCGTGGCGCCCGCACCGAGTGAGCACAACTATGTCTCGCACCTTGGGCTCTCAGACCACCGGAACCACGTCGCGGGCGATGAGGTCGAGGTGGTCCAGATCGGAGAGATCGAGCACCTGCAGGTAGATCCGCTGTGCCCCGGCGTTCCGGTACCGCTGGATCATCGCCGCCGCCTCGGCCGGGCTGCCACAGGCCCCGTGGGCGCGCAACTCCTCGGGCTCCCTGCCGATCGCTGCTGCCCGGCGACGGAACTCGGCCTCGCTGCTCCCCACCGCAACGACCAGCGCCACCGAGTAGCGCAGGGAGGCGGGATCCCGGCCGATCTTCTCGCAGGCCCGGCGGACCAGCGCCGAGCGCTCGGCAAAGTCGTCCACCGGGGCGAAGGCACGGTTGAACTCGCTGGCATAGGTGGCCGCCAGCCGCGGGGTCCGCTGGGTGCCCTGGCCGCCGATGATGATCGGCGGGTGCGGCCGCTGCTGGGGCTTGGGCAGGCCGGGCGATTGCGAGACGCTCAGCGTCCGTCCGCTGAAGTCGAAGGCTGAGCCGGTGGGTGTTGCCCACATCCCGGTGATGATGCCCAACTGGTCCTCGAGCAGGTCGAAGCGATCCCGCATCGGGGGGAAGGGGATGGCGTGCGCGGTGTGCTCCTGCTCGAACCACCCTGCGCCGAGGCCCAGTTCGAACCGGCCGCCACTCATCTGATCGATCTGCGCCGCGGAGATGGCGAGGATGCCGGCGTGGCGGAACGTCACCGAGCACACGAGGGTGCCGAGTCGGATCCGTGAGGTGTCGCGCGCCAGGCCGGCAAGCGAGACGAGCGCATCGCTCGGCCCGGGGAGTCCCGATGCTCCGCCCATCTTGAGATAGTGGTCCGAACGGAAGAACCCGCCGAAGCCGAGTTGTTCGGCCCGTCGGGCCACGCCGAGCAGGTCGTCGTAGGAAGCGCCCTGCTGGGGTTCGGTGAAGATGCAGACGTCGTCGAGATCCATGCACTGAGGCTAGGTGCCGTCGTGCAAGAGGACGGGGAGTACCGTCGGCGCCGTGGACGCCATCCTCGAAGCCCTCCGTGAACACGTGTTGACCCACTCACTCAAGCGGGGTGAGTTCACGCTGAAGTCCGGGGCGAAGAGCGCCTGGTTCCTCGATACCAAGCAGACGGCGTGCCGACCCGAGGGCATCCTGCTCGTCGCACAGGCCGCGCTCGCACGGATCCCCGCCGACGCCGACGCCATCGGCGGCCTCACCATGGGAGCAGATCCCGTCGCATTCGGCATTGCGGCGATCGGCGCAACGATGGGACGCCCGCTGCGCAGCTTCAGTGTCCGCAAGGAGGCCAAGGATCACGGGGTGACGGGACGCATCGCAGGTGCACTGCTGCCCGGCGACCGCGTCATCGTCACCGAGGACACGGTCACCCGAGGCACGTCGATCATGGAGGCGGTGGATGCTGTCACGGCGTTCGGCGCGCATGTGGTTGCCATCACCGTCATCGTCGACCGAGGTGGCACGTGCGGCGCGATGGCGGCAGAACGGGGTATCCCGTTCCTGCCGCTGCTGACCGCACCCGATCTCGGCTTCGGCTACGGCACCTGAGTTGGGAGAATGACGTCATGAGCGACTCCTCCACTGCGCCGGTTCTTGTCGAGCGCGACGGCACCATCGTCACCATCTCGCTGAACCGACCCGACCGTGGCAATGGCCTCAACCGGGCAATGTGCGACTCGCTGCAGGCCGCAACCCGTGGTCTCACCCACGACCCCTCCGTCACCGCAGTCATCATGCGCGCCAACGGGCCGAGGTTCTGCGTGGGTGGTGACATTGCCGAGTTCGCCGCCGCCGGTGATGCGATGTCGACGTTCATCGACGCGCTTGCCTCGGACCTCCACGACGCGATGCTCCACCTCCAGTCGGCGAGCGCTCCCACCATCGCTGCAGTGCGCGGCGCGTGTGCCGGCGCCGGCATCGGCATGGCGGTGGGTTGCGATCTCGTCGTTGCGGGTGAGAGCGCCTCGTTCACCATTGGTTATCCCGGTGTCGGACTCTCCCCCGACGGCGGCTCGTCGTTCTTCCTCTCGCGCATCGTCGGTCTGCGCCGCGCGATGGAGATGGTGGTCACCAATCGAACGGTCGGTGCGGCCGAGGCGCGGGAGTGGGGACTGGTGAACGAGGTAGTCCCCGACGATCAGGTCGATGCGCGGGCGCTGGAACTCGCCCGGCAGGTGAGCAAGTTCCCGGTCGGCGCACTCGGCGCAGCGCGCCGACTGGTGATGGCGGGCGCATCGTCGACGCTTGCCGAGGCGTTCCTCCGCGAGGAAGAGAGCATTGCCCGACTTGCCGGGAGCGATGAGGCCCGGGCGCGGGTGGCCGCGTTCCTCAGCCGTTCGAAGTGACGTCCGGCGCCTTGGTGGGCGACGCAGGATCGTCGTAACGCCACCACCGCAACTCGTCGAGGGCGATCCGGTACACCGGACCAGACGGTCGCTGCCGTGCGTACTGCGCGTACTTGCGGCACAACTCGTCGAGCAACGGCTCGGCGTCGGGCGATGCGATGTCGAGCACCTCTGCCGCTCCGCGCACCCGGATCCACCAGAGTTGCGCCCAGTCGGCGTCGTCGTAGTGATCGACGAGCACCGTTGCCTCCCCGCGTGCCGTCATGTCGTCGAGACGCCGCAGTTGCCCAACGCGCTTGGGCTTGTGATCGACCGCGCTCACGAGGTGGTTGTCGACAAGGGCGAAGCAGATGGGAACCAGCCGGATTGCTCCGTCGTTGCCGGCGGTGCCGAGCCGACCGACGCGTGCCGCTGCGAGTTCCCGCAGGACCCAGTCGGGGACGGTGGTGCTCATGGCGTGGTCCGTGATGCCTAGCGGCCGAACAGATATGGCGCCAGGAGCGAGAACGAACGATCGTTGAACGGGCTCACCTGCACACGGTTCACGCCGGCCTCCCCGAGCGCGAGCATCGAGGCCGCAACCTTCTTCGCGGAGCCGAAGAAACCACCGAAGAAACTGTCGCCGAGCAACTGTTCCACCATTGCGGTCTGCGGATCGTCACCGACACTGCAGAGGATGAACACACTGATCGGGATTTCGGGCTTGATGGCGCGCACACTCGCAACCATCTCGTGCAGGTGACTCTCCGGGATCTCCGCGAGCTTCGGCAGATCGAGTGCACCGCCCTTGGTGGCCGCAGAGTTCAGCTTCAGTTCGACACGGTCGAGGAACGGCGTTGCTCCGGCCACCGTGCGCGGCCCGCCCAGTGACGCAACGAGAGGGGGTGCCGGGTGGCGTCGACTGCCCGAATCGATGTGGGTGACGTCGATGTCGTAGTACCGACCCGAGAAACGTGCGGACCCGGTGTCGAACAATTGACGAACGATCTGGACAGCCTCGATGAGGCGTCCTGCGCGTTCGTTGGGCGCGGGGTACGCGAGCGCAGAGCCGATGCACTCGTCGCGGCTCCATCCTGCGCCGAGGCCCGCCTCGAACCGGCCGCCCGACAGGGCCTGGAGCGTCAGGGAGGCCTGAGCGAACTCGACAGGACTGCGGAACAGGTTGTTGGCGAACGAGGTGGTGAGGAGGCAGCGCTCGGTGGCTGCTGCCATCGCCGCCAGGGTCACCCATACGTGGGGATACGCGCGCGTGCCGGACCAGAAGTGATCGGCACAGCCGAGGACCTGCCAGCCCTCGGCCTCGCGCTCGGTCGCCCAGGCCATCGGGTCGACGTCAACGGTCATGAAGTTGGCGATGAAGTCCACGGGCGAACTCTTCCACCTCAACAGGCACCCGTCACAGTCTGGGAAGATGCGATGGTGAGCCCGCACCGCCCGTTCGATCATCCCGAGGCCCGCGAGGCGATCGTCGACGCCGGACGCCGTCTCGCCGATCGCGGTCTGGTGACGGGCACATCGGGGAACCTGTCGGTACGGGTCGGTGACCGGGTGGTGGTGACTCCCACCGGGGCGCCCCTCGATGCACTCGACGCCGAGCGACTGTCGGTGCTCGATCTCGGTGGAGTGCACCTGAGCGGGCCGGTGCCCACGAGCGAGGTTCCCCTGCATCTCGCGATCTATCGGTCGACCGACACACTGGCGGTGGCCCACACGCATGCCGTCGCCTCCACGGCGGTCTCGTGCACCTGCGACGAACTTCCGGCGCTGCACTACAACGTGCTGGCTCTCGGTGGAGCGCCCCGCACGTCTCGCTATGCGACCTTCGGATCCGAGCAACTCGGTATCAACGTGGTGGAGGCGCTGGGGCAGGGTCGTCATGCAGCGCTCATGCAGAACCACGGCTCGATCGCAGTCGGCTCGTCGCTGGCCGAGGCCTGTGATCGGCTCGAACTGCTCGAGTGGCTCTGCGAACTGCACCTTGCTGCGCACCGACTCGGCAGCCCTCGCGTGCTGTCGAACGACGAGCTCGCCGACGCTGCCCGGGCCTTTGCGGCGAATCGGGACCGACTGCGACCGGGAGTCAGACCAGAGAGATGAGGCCGGCCGGCCCGCTCACGACCTCGCCGATGACGACACCGTCGTGAATGTGGGCTGCGTGTTCGGCCGGGCACGCGATCAGGAGTCCGCCGCTGGTCTGTGGATCGGCGACCAGGGCGCGGTCGTTGTCGGTCCCGCCCTCGAGGGCGGCACCGACGAAGTCGAGGTTGCGCAGCGAGCCGCCCGGTACGAAACCCTCCACGATCAGTGATCGAGCCCCGTGGATCACGGGGAGATCATCGAGGGTGATGCGCGCCGCGAGACCGCTTGCGCTCATCATCTTGTGGAGGTGACCAGCAAGGCCGAAACCGGTGACGTCGGTCATCGAGTGCGCGTCGGCACGGCGGGCATCGCGCGCAGCATCGCGGTTGAGGCGTCGCATCGAGGCGACTGCATGCTCGAATGCATCGGCGATGGCCCCACCGGGTCGACTCGCTGCGGCATCGAGGCGCTTGTGCGCTGTGGCAATGACCCCGGTTCCGATCGGCTTGGTGAGGACCAAGACGTCCCCGACCCGTGCACGCGTATTGGTGAGCGGCTCGAGTCCCGGGGCGAGTTCTCCGATGACCACCTGTCCGTAGAGCGGTTCGGGGCTGTCCACCGTGTGGCCACCCGCAACGACCCAACCACCCTCGTTCGCTGCAGCAACACCACCGGCGAACACCTGACCGAGCAGATCGAGCGGCAGGCGATCACGCGGCCACCCGGCGACGTTCAGTGCAAAGAGCGGCTCGGCGCCCATGGCGTAGATGTCGCTCACCGAGTTGGTGGCGGCGATGGCGCCGAAGGTGAAGGCATCGTCCACCACCGGGGCGAAGAAGTCGACGGTGGCAACCAGGGCGCGACCGTCCGGACGCCGCCATACGGCGGCATCGTCACCGGTCTGGATCCCGACGAGCAGATCGGGATGGACACTCTGTTGCAGCGGCGACAGCACCTGCGCCAGCTCGGTCGGGCCGAGCTTGCAGGCTCAACCGGCGCCGTGACTGAAGGCGGTGAGGCGAAAGGCTTCGTCCATCACCGACGACGGTAGCGGGCGTCAGTGCTCGATGGTGAGGACCCGGCTGGCATCGTCCACCACCGAGTCGACGAGGCCCCATTCGTGCGCGGTATCGGCATCGAGCCGTGCCCCGGTGAGTGCCAACCAAGCAGTGCGCTGCCGTCCGATGCGTCGCGGCAACGACACCGTGCCGCCGGCGCCGGGGATGAGACCCATCCCGATCTCGGGGAGCGCGATCACTGCAGAGGACTCTGCTGCCACGTGTCCGGCGAACGCCGGAAGTTCGATACCGGCACCCATGCAGTTGCCGTGGATCACCATGGTGACGCGGCTGCCGAGTGTGTGCACGACGCGCGCCGGGCTCCGGGTGAGGCGGATGAGGTGCGCCGCAGCGTTGCTCGGGAAGGTGCCGAACTCGTCGAGATCGCCACCGCTGCAGAAGGAGGCGCCAGCGCCGCGTACCACCACGGGCCGTCCGGCAGGGTCGTGGAGCGTGGACCAGAGGGCATCGCAGAGCGCATCGCGCATCCGACGGTTGAACGCATTGTGCACATGGGGTCGGCTCAGCGTCACGGTGAACTGTCTCGGCGACTCGGTGAGGGTGACTGCGGGGCCGATCTCGGCGATCTGTCGGCGCGAGCGGTACGCGGCCCGCCATGCGGCGAACTCGGGTCCACCCTGGAGCATCGAATAGGTGATGGATTCGGCGACGAGTCCATCGTGCACCGGTCTGCGCTCGCTGTCGCGCAGCAGGAGAACGAGTGACATAGCTGCGAGTGGTGTGCGCTCGAATGCTGCCGTCACCTCCGGGAGTGCTTCGCGTGTGACGACGAGGTCGGCTGGCGCCCACGGGACATGACTCACGAACACCGCCGGCGTGGAGCGGATGACGTCTTCGGTGATGAGTCCGCTGCCGTCGGGCTGAACCACCACCATCGACCCGCTCAGTTGCTCCTCCGCCGCGCCGACCACCCAGAGGTTCCACAGGTCTGCCTCGGAGAAGTGCTGGATGTCGATGGCCCTACGCTACGTCGACAGACATGGCTGAGGATCTCGCCCCGCACTTGGTCGCCTCCCCGGCAGCCGGTATCTCCCCGCACAGCGCAGTCGCCACGTGGGCTGCCAGCGGTGCCATGTGGCTCACCGGTCGTCACCGCAGTGAGCCACTGATCGGGCCGATCGGGGTTGCACCGTTCATGGAGGCACTCGCAACGCGCCTCGATCGACTGACGACAGCTCTCGGGAGTCCGGTTCGACTCGATGGCCCCGCGCTGCTCGGGGAGCGGGCAGCGATTGCCGGGCACGGGCGCCAGGGCGAGGTGAGTTGCGGAGGCGCCTCATTCCTCCTCCGGTCCGCCGACGGGTGGATTGCCGTGTCGCTTGCCCGTGACGACGACCGGGCGGCAGTTCCCGCGTGGCTCGATCTCGATGACGGGACAGCAGTCGTTGCCGACGACCTTGGCTCGTTGTCCGGTCTCGTCGCACGGCGCAGCACCCAGTGGCTCGTCGAGCGCGCCTGTCTGCTCGGCTTGCCGTGCTCAGCACTCGATGAGTGCGAGTCGGCCGGTGTCCCGGCTCTCGACCGGGGCGCTGCGTCCGGCACGGTCGGACTCGACGGGGTGACGGTGCTCGATCTCTCGTCGCTCTGGGCGGGCCCATTGTGCGGTCAGGTCCTCGCTGCGGCAGGTGCACGCGTCATCAAGGTGGAGAGCACGCGCCGGCCCGACGGCGCGCGGATGGGGCCACGCGCCTTCTTCGATCTCATGCATGCGGGGAAGGAGTCGGTGGCGCTCGATCTGGGCGCAGCCGGGGGGCGATCGGATCTGGCGCGCCTTGTCGGTGCGGCCGACGTGGTCATCGAGGCCTCGCGCCCGCGCGCACTCGAGCAGATGGGCATCGATGCAGTGAGTTCGCAACCCCGTGTGTGGCTGTCGCTCACCTCGCACGGGCGCCAGCAGCCGAACCGAGTGGGGTTCGGCGACGATGCTGCAGTGGCGGGGGGTTTGGTTGCTCGAGATTCGCAGGGCCCGGTGTTCGCAGGCGATGCCGCAGCGGACCCGATCGCAGGACTCCTTGCAGCAACGGCGGTCCTCGACCGACTGCAAGCCGGCGGTCGCTGGTTGATCGACGTGTCGCTCGCGGCGGCCGCACGGCTCGCAGTGGGCTTCGTCGACGCCCCGTCGGTGGCGCCCGAGTGGTCCGGGGCGGTGGCACCGCCGAGAGCACGGCGTGTGCACGGAGCAGCTCCTCCACTCGGGGCACACACCGAGGCCGTGCTGGGCGCGCTCTAGGGGCGCTGCGAACGTCCCGAGGTGCTGAGGTCGATGATGGCCTCGTGCTCCACCAGTGCCACGATCTCGCCGTCGGCCCGGATCACCATGTCGGCCACAGCACGCTCGCCGGATCGGTGGAACCGTTCGACCACGGTGCTCTGGATCGTCACTTCTGCCCCGGCACGGGCAAGGGCGCGGTGCGACACGATGCTGCGGGTGTGGATCCATGCACCGCGAACGAGGTGCTGGTGAAAGACGTTGTTCGCGAGTGCAAGCCACACCGCAGGGTGAACGACGCCTGCAAGTGGACACAGGTCAAGGTCGTCGCCAGCCCGCACGCCATAGTCGGGGCCGAGTTCGTCGCCGAGCCGGAGGCTGTACTCGGGCAACAGCTCCCCGGGACGGTCAGGTGCGCAGCGCTCGTCGAGCGGCCACGCGTGCGCAAGTGCTCGCGGTCGAGCGTCGTCGCCGATCCGTGCCTCGACGGTGATCGACCCGTCGTTGTCGGCAACGGGAACACAGTGGACAACATCGCCAGCGAGCACCGGTGAGCGGAAGCGCACCTCGCACCCGCCGTTCGCCAACCAGTCCAAACCCCATGCATCGAGCAATGGATGCGTGAGATACGCGTACGTGGTGACACCGGCAACGAGGGCAGCGGAGAATCCGGCGGCCCGCGCGCCGGCATCGGTGTGGATGGGATTGCGTGCGTGCTCGGGGAGGTTCTGGGCAACGACCGACCACGGGCGCGGGTCGGGTCGGGTCGCCCCGCTCACGCCGGTGTACCCGTCACTTCGCCGGCGTGAACCCGACGTGGAGTTCCTTGAGCGCCCGCAGGGCGAAATTCGGGGCGATGTCGAAGTTGTTCATCGGCGTGCCATCGGGCCGGTCCAGGAACCACATGCGCTCGACCCGCTCGGTGAGTGCTGTGAAGCCGAGCAGCAGTTCGCGGCGTGCGAGCGGTGCACCGAGGCAGAAGTGCGTCCCGGCACCGAAGGCAAGGTGGGTCTTGGTGTTGGAGCGGTCGAGGTCGAGATCGGCCGGGCACTCGAAGTGTCGGTCGTCGCGATTGGCCGACGCGTAGCGGATGTTGACCGTCGCCCCGGCCGGGATCATGACGCCCCCGAGCTCCACATCGTTGGCGGCAGTACGGAAGAGGCCCTGCACGGGACCCTCGAGGCGGAGCACTTCCTCGACGAACTGCGGGAGGTTCTTGTCAGGGTCGGCCTGTATGGCGTCCCACACATGCGGATTGTCGATGAGGAGCTTCACTCCTGCGGACAGTGCATTGGTTGACGTCTCCGAACCACCCACGAACGTGTCCGCCATCATCTCGGCGTGCAACTCGTTGTCGGTGAGCGGGCGACCCCATTCGGGGATGACGGTGTTCACGATGTCCGAGAGCAGCGTGTCGTCGGGCTGCTTGCGGAGCCGTTCGAAGATCGGCTGGAAGTAGTGCTGAGCCTCGATCTCCATCTCGGTGGACCAGTAGGCCTCCTCGTCGGTCTGCATCATCCCGAGTCGCTGGACCCATGCGTCCGTCCAGGCCTTGATCTTCCAGATGTCTTCCTCGTTGGCACCCATCTGCTTGCCGATGACGATGAGTGGGAGCGGCACGGCGAACTGCTTGACCCAGTCGCAGGTCCCGGCATCGATGAAGTCGTCGATGAGCCGGTGGGCGAGTTGCTCCACGAACTCATCCATCAGCTTGATCTTCGACGGCCGGAACGCGTGATCGAAGAGCGCGCGCATCTGCTTGTGGTTCGGGTCGTCGCGGCCGGCGAGTGTGGGCGCCGGTGTCCAGCCCTTGGTCTCGTAGAGCTCGGCAATCTTTGCCTGTCGTGCCTGCATGGCCGGCGTGCCGACCCGACCCCGCGATCGTGCACCGTTCACGAAGTTCTCGGTGTCGAAGATGACGGCTCGCACATCGTCGTACCTCGTGACCACGAAGAAACCGGTGAGCGGGTCCTGCCACACCGGCGCCTCGTCACGCAGCACCCCATACGCGTCGTATGGGCATTTGTTGATCTCGGGATTGAAGAAATTGACCTCGTTGAGTTCCATCGTCGACCCCCCAGCCAGACAGGTGTGATGCTTTTCTAGCGCGGCCAGGGCCGGACAGACCACCCGGGACGAGGTGGTTACACCCGGTACACGCGCTCGGCGGTTCCGGCGAACAGTTCGTTGCGGTCGGCTACGGGGAGGTCGGCGGTCATCCGCTTGTACGCGTTCCACATGCTGCGGTACGAGAACGAGACCTTGTCGACCGGAAAGTTCGACTCGAACATGCAACGGCTGGGACCGAACTGCTCGATGAGGTGACGGATCGGGGCGGCCCACTCGCTGATGATCTCGTCGGAGGAAGCGACTTGACCGCGTTCGGCCCAACCGCTGCCGTACGGGCTCATCCCCACACCACCGAGTTTCACCACCACGTTCGGGCAGGTGGCGAGTTCGGCAACCTGTTCGGCCCACCAGCGATGGATCTCTGCGCGGCGTCCGGCGTAGGTACCCACCCCGAGCGGTGCACCGATGTGGTCGAGGATGATCGTCGTACCGGGAACGGCGCGAGCGAGGTCGATCAGTTCCGGGAGTTGGATGTGGTAGATCCACGCGTCGAAGGTGAACCCGCGTTCGCCGAGCATGGCCACACCGGTGCGGAAGATCTCGCTCTTCATCAACCCCTCGGTGTTCGGCTCCTTCTTGCTCGAACGCGCCGACCCCGTGGGGTCGAAGGCGAGTCGGTGACGGATGCCCCGGAACAACCCACGCCCTGCGGCCTCGTGTGCATCGAGGATGTCGGCGAGTCGGTCTGTGCGGCGAAGGTCGCACGAACCCACGATCCCGGCAATGCGCGCCCCGGGTCCGGTTGTGCTCCGTTCGCACTCGGCAGCAATCGCCTCGGTCTCCCCAACCTCCTCGAAACCCGGTTCGGCTCCCTCGCGATAGGCGTGGCCGCACTCGACGAACACCGTCTTGTCGACGAAGTGCCCGCTGCCCGTGTCGTTGCGCAGTTCCTCGAGGAGGTACTGCGGTGCCACCGTGCGTTCGGGGCGGAAGTCCCACAGGTGATGATGCGGATCAACGATCCGCAGTTCGGGCTCCACCACGTCCTCGGGCGGGTTCTCCCGGTTCACGCAAGCACACCCTTGGCGCGCAGGGAGGCGATCTCGTCGGCCGAGAACCCGACCTCGGTGGCCACCTCGTCGGAGTGCTCGCCGAGTCGGGGCGCCGACGCCTGGGGCTCGAGCGTTGTGTGCCCGAAGCGCGGAGCCGGTCGCACCTGACGGACGCGTCCGGCTGTCGGGTGGGTCCACTCCCAGATGGTGTTGTTGTGGCGCAGCTGCGGGTCGTCGAGCAGGGACTCGAGGTCGTGAACCGGGCCGCACGGAACGTCCTCGGCGAGGAGCCGCTCGAGCAGCTCAGACGCATCCCACTTCTGGAACTCCTCCTCGAGTGCCGCGCCGAGCGCCTGGAAGTTGCCGGGCTGGGTAAGTGCAGCCAAGGTGCCCCACTGCGGGTGCTCGCACCACTCGGGACGGTTGAGCGCGCGGTACAGACCGTGGCGTTCCTTGTCGGAGGCAACGAAGTAGATGAGTTCACCGGTTCCGCAGCGCGTGACGCGCATCGCCATGCCGAGCGTTCCCCGCCTTCCCATCATCGGGTCGTCGAGGAAGGTTCGGTCCATCATCCCGTCGGACCAGAAGAACGCAAGCGCAGCGTCGATCATCGCTACATCGATCACCTGCCCGCGTGCGCGACCACGTTCGCGCGCGAGCAGTGCAGCGGTCACCGCCTGCGCCACGGTGTAGGCAGTGGACTTGTCGGCGACGATCGTGCGGTGCACGTCGGAGAACGGGATCTCCGGGTTGATCTGCACGGCGACGTGACCGGTGAGACCCTGGATGACCGGGTCGTACACGCGACGGTCGCTGTACGGGCCACTGCTGCCGTAGCCGCTGATGTTCACGTACACGAGGTCGGGGTTGCGTGCGAGCAGCGCCTCGGGACCGAGTCCGAGGCGCTCACAGACACCGGGGCGGAAGTTCTGGACGAACACGTCGGCCCGGTCGCAGAGCCGCAGGACGAGGTCGAGTCCCTCGGGCTTGCTCAGGTCGACGGCAACCGATCGTTTCCCGCGGTTGTGGTTGGCGAAGAACGGTGTGACACCACCCCCGCCGATGGGCACGCCAGTCACCCGTGTCATCTCCCCGCCGGCAGCCGGTTCGATCTTCACGACGTCGGCTCCCTGATCGGCGAGCAGCATGGTGGCGAGGGGGCCAGAGACGACCTGCGAGAGGTCGACGACCCGGTATCCGTCGAGCGGTCCAGTCATGGACCCATCGTCGCGTGAACCAGGTCCGGCTGCCCAGCGCTGAACACCACCGGCTCGGCGCATCACTCGGGATGCAGTCGGTCCGTGGTGGGACGGCGGGGCAGTCCGGCCCGCTCAACTAGGCTGACCATGGTCGGTCCGGAGACGCCCCAAGGAGAGACGATGCAGCTCAAGGCTGGTTCCCGTTTGCAGAGTGCCGCATGCGATACCCAGGTCATCGTGGTGCGGGCACCCAAGGACGAGGTCGACCTCCGGTGTGGTGGCCACCCGCTCGTTGCTCAGGGTTCTGCGGGCGATCGGGCTGCGCTTGACCCCAACCACAGTTCGGGTTCGGCCATGGGCAAGCGCTACGCCGACGAGGCCCTCGGTCTCGAATTGCTCATCACCAAAGCGGGTGCCGGCTCGCTCAGCATCGGCGATGCGCCGATGAGCCTGAAGGACGCCAAGCCCCTCCCGTCGAGCGACTGAGCCGCCGGCGACGGAGCCGGTCGAGCGGACCAATCCTGCCGATCGGCCCTGTCGAACGGGCCTGTGGGCCGATAGGTACAGCATCCGGATGAGCACCGACACCCTCACCACGTTCTTCGCGCTCCTGGCGCTTGGCTGCGCCGCAGGCGCAGTGCTGGGCATCGTGCTGCTGCTCGGCGCAAAGGTCTCGGGCCCCGACTCGACGATGCGCGTCGCCCGCGATGCCGTGGGCGATGTTGCGCTCTGGCTCGGCTGGGTGGTTGCGCTCGTCACCACCCTCGGGAGCCTCTACTTCTCGCTCGTGGCGGACTACAAGCCCTGCGAACTGTGCTGGTACCAGCGCATCTGCATGTATCCACTCGCTGCGATCCTGCTCGTGGGCGCGCTGCGTCGTGACCGGACCGTGTGGTGGTACGCAGGACCGCCGGCTGCGATCGGCATCGTCATTGCTGCGTACCACACCCAGTTGCAGGCCTTCCCCGAGCAGAAGACCTTCTGCGACCTCGAGAATCCGTGCACCAACCGTTACGTGTGGGAGTTCGGTTTCATGTCGCTGCCGCTGATGAACCTGATCGCGCTCACCTTTATCGTCGTCATGCTCGTCCTGTCCGCACAGTCGTCCCCCCGGTCCGAGGAGATCGAACCATCATGAACACCAGCAAGAAGTCGTCATCGCCGTCGCGTTCCTCGCAGAAACGATCGGTAGCCCTTGCCCAGCAGCAGGCCCAGCGACGCACGCGCATCATCATCGGCGGTGCGGTGGCGGCCGCCGTGGTACTGGCCCTCGTGCTCGCCCTCGTGCTCGGTGGCGGCGATGACGGTTCGAGCGCCCCCGCTACCACCCTTGCGCCGAACGAGACCGACGAGGTGATCCGCCTCACCACCACCGTCGACGCAAGTGCGCTCGACACCGTGGGCAATGGTGCTGCAACAGCGGGACCCGTGAAGTACGCAGGAACCCCCATCACCAAGGATGGACTGCCGGAACTGCTGTATGTGGGTGCCGAGTTCTGCCCCTTCTGCGCGGCCGAGCGCTGGGCCATGGTGGTTGCGCTCTCGCGGTTCGGAGCGTTCGAGAACCTCTCGATCTCACGCTCGGCCAGCGAGGACGTGTACCCGAACACACCGACGTTCACGTTCTACGGGAGCACCTACACCAGCGAGTACCTCGCATTCACGCCGGTCGAGACCGCTACGAACGAGCCGAGCAGTAGTGGTGGGTACACACGGTTGCAGGAGCTCACCCCCGCACAGATCGCTGTGATCAACGAGGCCAACGTCGGTTCGAGCATCCCGTTCCTCTCCTTCGGCGGCCAGTACGTGATCTCGGGCGCGACCTACGACGTCGGTGTGCTCGAGGGGTTGAGTGCCGTGCAGGTTGCCCGTGCACTCGGTGACGTCGACTCCGAGATCGGTCGTTCGGTCCTCGGCGCGGCGAACGGCATCACCGCAGCGATCTGTGGCATCACGGGGAACCAGCCTGCTGCGGTCTGCGAGTCCGCAGGGGTGCAGGCGGCTGCCAAGTTGATCAACGCCTGACCGAGCGAGAGCCAGCCGTCCCGGTTGGCGCGCACCGTCGGGCGCAGGTCGGTCAGTCGCTGAGCAGGGCCTCGAGTTGAGTGCGCATGTCGGCTGGCATGCGCACCACCCGGCCCCCGTCGCCCACGAGCGCGATGCGTACCGTTCCCTCGGCGAGGGCCTCGTCATTGCGCAGGACGCGCTGGAACCAGCGACTCGATGCACCGCGCAACTCGGTGATCCTCGACTCGACGTGAACGAGGTCGTCGGCGATGGCCGGCGCGCGGAAGCGGATCTCCAGTTCGCTCACCACGAATTGGTAGCCCGCCGCATGTGGGCCGGCGAGGAGGATCCCGTGGTCGCGGAGTGCCTCGGTGCGCCCCACCTCGAACCAGGTCACATAGACCGAATGGTTCACGTGTGCGTACGGGTCGAGCTCACGGAAGCGGACGCGGATCGGGGTGCGATGGGCCACAGTGCCCGTCAGCCTCTCACGAGCCGTTGCGCCCGACACGGTTCGTCGCAGCTCGTCTCAGCCGGCCGGGTTCGCCCGGAGATGATCGAAGCGACCCGCTGGCCGGATGGTGCGGTACGCGGGGAGGACCGGTGCCAGTTCTGCTGGTGCAGCGCCGTGCAGGATCACGCCATCGGCGCCGAGGTCGAGCTGACGCAGCACGGCGCGGGCGCACTGCTCGGGTGTGCCGTTGGCCGCAGGGGCGAGCCAGTCGTCCGGGATCAGCGTGGCGACGTGCTCGAGCTCTGCGGTCGTGGCCTTCTGGTCGAGTGCGCCGCGGAATCCCGCAACGAACGGATCCGCACGGAAGCGTGCAAGAACGGCTGGATCCCATTGGTTGGTGCGCACCATGAGGTCGCCATAGGCCTGGAGGTAGGTGGCGAGGCGTCCGACGGTCTTCTTGAGGCGGACGTCCTCGGGAATCCAGTCGCCGATCGTTGCGAAGCAGCTCCACACGCGCACGCTCGCCGGATCACGCCCCGCTCGCTCGGCGGCCTCCTTGACGGTGCGCACACATCGCTGGAGTGTCTCATCGGTGAAGAAGGTGTGGAGGATCACGCCGTCGAATGCCCGTCCGCCGAGAGCGAGCGACTCCGGTCCGAACGCTGTGAGCATCAGTGGGATGGGTTCGCGGAACTCGGGGTCGAGGACGAGGAACGGGAACCGGCCTGCGGGCCCGTCGTGCCCCACGACTGCCTCGCCGTTCCAGAGGCGGCGCATCAGCGATGCAAAGTCCTCCATCTGTGCTGTGGTGATCCGCTGGAGTCCGAAGGCGTCGAAGAGACGGTCGATGCCGCGCCCGAGCCCGAGCGCGAAGCGACCGTTGGTGAGACGGTGCATCGTGGTGGCATAGCTGGCAGTCACCACGGGGTGCCGTGTGTTCTGGTTGGTCGCACCGGTGGCGATACCGAGCCGCTCGGTCACTGCTCCGGCCACACCCGAGATCGTGCAGATCTCCTTGATGTTGAACCGCTCGGAGAGGAAGGTCGAGCCGAACCCGAGTTCCTCGCCGGCCCGGCATTCATCGATGAGGTCACGCGGTGACTTGGGTGCACCGGGGAGGCCGTAGAAGCCGAGTTCGTTGAGCTGCGGTTCGTGCATCACCCCTACACCGTAGGCGGCGTCGGCTCCACCCGGTGGGGCTCAGAAGCGCGCGGGTCTGGCCACCTGGACCGGCGAGGTCCACGCCACGACGGCGAAACGGTTGAAGTAGTTCGCGGCGAGCATCTGCATGATGGCATCGGCCACGCTGTCGGTGACCACCGTCTCGAGGCGGATACTCGGGCCGTTGAGATCCAGCGAGCGATTACCGGTAACGCCCTCACCGCGGACGTGGTGCAGCGAGTAACCACGCGCACCGCATGCCTTGACGTCGTCGATGATCCTGTTCTCCACCACTGCCTCGGCGACGATGGTGACGAGTTGTCGGTGTGTGAGCTCCACGTGTGCTCCTGATCAGGTGATTGCCTTGGCGATCTCGATGTAGAGCGGGATCCCCACGGTGAGGTTGAACGGGAAGGTGATGCCGAGCGAGGCGGTGACGTACATCCCGGGACTCGCCTCCGGGAGCGCGATTCGGACCGCTGCCGGTGCTGCGATGTAGGACGCGCTTGCCGCAAGGGTTGCCATGATCGCCGTTCCCCCCGGCGAGAGACCCGCAATGCGGCCACCGACTGCACCGAGCACCCCATTCACCATCGGGATCGCAATGCCGAGAGCCACGAGGCGGAGTCCGGCGCGACGGATGTCGCGCAGGCGCTCTGCGGCGATCACGCCCATCTCGATGAGGAAGAGCGTGAGCGCGCCCGAGAACAGTCCGACGAACAGAGGGTCGGTGGGTGCCATGCGCTCGGGCCCCACCACTGCACCGACGATCAAACCGAGAAGGAGGAGGGCAATGCTGCGGCCGCGCACCACCTCGCTCAGCGCATGCTTCCAGCCCGATCCGCCAGATTCGCCCTTTGCGAGTGCCAGACCCACGATGATGCCGATGACCTCGAGGACCGCCAGCAAACCGGCAACGAATCCTTCGTACGGCATCTTGCGCGAATCGAGCGAGGCCAGCACGACGGTGAAGGTGACCGCCGAGACCGATCCGTAGTGGGCGGCGAGCGCGGCCGCGTTGGTGCGGTCGATGCGCCCGGCGTACCGCACTGCGGCGAAGGCAATCAAGGGCGTGATGATCCCGAGCACGAGCGCAGCAAGGAGCGGCTTCCAGAGGTCTGATACGTCGGAGTCGGCGAGGGACTTGCCGCCCTTCATGCCGATGGCGAGCAGCAGGAAGGTGGACAGGATCGGGTACAGCGATTCGGGCAGGCGGATCTCAAAACGCAGGAGGGTGGCAACCACTGCAAGCACGAAGGCGATGACCGGCGCGGTGAGCAGGTTGTCGACGAGGGCGGACGCAAGCACCAGTGATCACCGACTCCAGTTCGGGGGATGCGAGAGGGATGAGGCGAGGAACTCGGTTGATGCATCCTAGGAGTCGGGTCGCCGCAGCCCGAACACCCGGCGGGTCACCCGCGTCACCGTGGCTTGACCGATGGTCGTCGGCCCGTGACACACTTGCCGCGCGCGGCCAGCGAGGGAACTGGCGCCGGAGGGGGAACGTCATGAGCAACTGGAGACTGGTCACCACGGGGTTGCGGTTCCCCGAGGGTCCCATCGCACTGCCCAACGGTGATGTGTTGGTGGTGGAGATCGAACGGGGAACCCTGACCCGGGTTTCGTCCGACGGCACCAAGACGGTCGTAGCAACGACCGGTGGTGGCCCGAACGGTGCAGCGATGGGACCCGACGGAAAGGTGTACGTCTGCAACAACGGCGGGTTCATCTGGACCGAGGTGGAGGGTCAACTCTTCCCGGGCAATGAGCCGCCCGACTACATCGGTGGTCGGATCCAGTCGGTCGACCTCGCAACCGGTGCCGTGGCCGACGTCTACACCGCGTACAACGGCCGTGGTCTGCGCGGACCGAACGACATCGTCTTTGACGCTCACGGTGGTTTCTATTTCACCGACCTCGGCAAGGGGCACGAGCACACCGTCGACCGCGGTGCGGTGTACTACGGACGCACCGACGGTTCGGCGCTCGTCCAGGTGGTGGCCCCGCTCGATCACCCCAATGGTTGTGGGCTCTCGCCCGATGGGCGTTGGCTGTACGTGTGCGAGACCCTCACCGGTCGCGTCTGGGGCTGGGAGATCGCCTCGCCGGGCGTCATCAAGCCCAGTGACGCCATGTTTGCGGCGCCGAGCGGCGGCACGCTCGTCGGCTCGCTGCCGGGCTACGAACTCATCGACTCCATGGCCGTCGACAGCGAGGGCAACCTGTGCCTCGCAACGCTCGTGAAGGGTTGTGTCACGGTGCTCTCGCCCACCGGCCAGATCCTCCGCCAGGTTGCGCCACCGAAGTTCGACCCGCTCGTCACCAACGTGTGTTTCGGTGGTCCCGACCTCAGGACCGCCTATGTCACGGTCTCTGCCTGCGGTGAGCTCTGGGCATGCGACTGGCCCGTACCGGGCGCACGTCTTCACTTCCTCGACACCTGAGGATGCTCACTCACCGGGTGCGAGCGTGTCAGCCTTCCTGACGGAGGCGGAGCGCAGCCGCGTGGGCGGGGAATCCCTCGTGCTCGGCAAGGGCGATGACACTCGGGGCCATGCGCCGTGCAGCGCGCTGATCGGCCTTGGCAACAGCGGTGCGCTTGAGGAAGGTCTCCACCGTGATGCCACTGCTCACGTGCGCAAAGCCGCTCGTGGGCAGTGAAGCGGGGCATCCGATGATGAAGTTCGCCGCCGAGAACGGGGTGTGCTGACCCACGAGGATCTCGCCGGCATTCACGAGGAGGTCGAGGACATCGTCCTCGACCTCCGGGTCGACGGCGACCTGCAGGTGCTCCGGTGCGAACTGGTTGGCGATCGATGCAGCGACACCGAGTGAGTCGACGAGCACGCAACCCCCGTTCACCCCGAGCGAGGCGCGCGCTGCTTCGACCCGGGCAGCGGGGAGACCGCGCATCTGTCGCTCGAGCTCGGCATCGGTTGCGTCGGCGAGGGACGCCGAGGTGGTGAGGAGCACCGTGCACGAATCGGTGCCGTGCTCGGCCTCGATGAGCAGGTCGGCGGCGAGACGGATGGGGTCCGCAGTGTGGTCGGCGATCACGAGGCTCTCGGTGGGCCCGAGCACCATCATCGTGACGACACCGTGTCGCTGCATCTCCACCTGCGCGCAGGTGACTGCGGGAGAACCCGGTCCGACGATCTTGCGTACGCGTGGAATCGACTCGGTGCCGAAGCCGAGCGCAGCGATGCCGGCCGGTCCGTTGACCCGGAAGACGTTGCGGATGCCGAGTCGTTCGCACACCACCAACACCGCCGGATCGATCTCGCCGTCGGTGCCCGGTGCGGGTGGAACCACCACAGCGATCTCGGGGACCCCTGCCACTACTGCGGGCGTACCGAGCTGGGCGATGACGCTCGGGTAACTCGCCTTTCCGCTGGGGCAAAAGAGCCCGGCGGAGGAGATCGGGGAGATCTTCTCACCCACCCAGAGACCGGGCTCGGTCTCGAAGCCCCAGTTCTCCGATCGCCGGCGCAACTCGCTGTTGAAGCGGTGCAGGTGCTCGATCATGTCGTCGATGGCAGCAATCACCGAGGGGGCGAGCCGCCCGGAGGCTGCCGCGAACTCGGCGTCGCTCGCGCGGAGGCGGTCGGGCGGGACCGTCACGCGGTCGAAGCGGGCAAGTGCATCGCACACCGCGACATCGCCACGCACGCGAACGTCCTCGATAAGGGCGGTGATGGACTCACGCAGACCGGCGGGAATGATGTCGTCGAGACCCCGGGCGATGAGCGACTGGCGCTCGGCGTCGGTCGTGGAGTTCCAGGCGAGTCGTCGCATCACCGCAGGCACCCCCGCGACGCTATCGGAGGCGTACGCTTCAGCCCGATGAGTTCCCAGCGCGTCCCGTACCTGACGGCGAAACTGCAGGGGTTCGGCACCACGATCTTCGCCGAGATGTCGGCGCTCGCACTGTCGACCGGCTCGGTGAACCTCGGGCAGGGTTTCCCCGATACCGATGGCCCGCGAGAGGTGCTCGAGGCTGCCAAGGCTGCGATCGACAACGGTCTCAACCAGTACCCACCCGGCCCGGGGATCCCCGTTCTTCGGCAGGCCATCGCAGATCACCAGCGTCGTTTCTGGGGTCTCGAGTACGACCCCGACTCCGAGGTCCTCGTCACGGCGGGCTGCACCGAGGCCATCGCGGCCTGCATGATCGGCCTCTGCGACACCGGCGACGAGGTCGTGGTGCTCGAACCCACCTACGACAGTTATCAGGCCACCATTGCGATGGCAGGAGCCGTGGCGAAGTTCGTCACGCTCCGCCCCCCGGCGTACGACCTCGATCTCGATGCGCTGCGCCGGGCCATCACACCCAAGACGCGCGTGATGCTCATCAACACGCCCCACAACCCGACGGGCAAGGTGCTCTCCCGCGAGGAACTCGAGGGCATCGCCCGCCTTGCCATCGAGCACGATCTCGTGGTGGTGGCCGACGAGGTGTACGAGCACCTCGTCTTCGACGGGCTCGAGCACGTCTCCATCGCAACACTGCCGGGGATGCGCGAACGAACGCTCGTGCTCTCGAGTGGCGGCAAGACTTTCAACACCACCGGTTGGAAGATCGGTTGGATGTGCGGACCCGCACCACTGGTCACCGCTGCGAGAACGGCCAAGCAGTTCCTCACCTACGTGTCCGGAGGGCCGTTCCAGGCGGCGATCGCCGTGGGCCTTGCCCTCCCCGACAGCTACTACGAAGAACTGGCGAGCGACCTGCAGATCAAGCGCGATCGGATCTGCGCCGGGCTCACCGAGGCAGGGTTCGAGGTCTACCGACCATCGGGCACCTACTTCGTCACCGTTGATATCCGGCCGCTCCGCAGCGACGGAGACGGCATGGCGTTCTGTCGGGAGCTTCCCGCCACGTGCGGCGTGGTCGGCATCCCGAACGTGGTGTTCTACGACAACAAGGCCGAGGGCCGACATCTCGTTCGCTTCGCCTTCTGCAAGCGGCATGAGGTCATCGACGACGCCGTTGCCCGTCTCAAGGGGCTTGCGCAATGAGGGTGGCGATCATTCAGCACGACATCGTCTGGGAGGACCGCGAGGCGAACTTCCGGCACCTTGCGCCCCAGATCACGGCGGCCGCTGGTGCCGGGGCGCGGCTCGCCGTGCTGAGCGAGACCTTCTCGACCGGCTTTGGTCGCGGGGACCGAATCGCCGAGCCCGAGAACGGCCCCTCAGCAGCGTTCCTGCACGAGCAGGCCACCACCAAGGGCATCTGGGTGTGCGGTTCGTGTCCTGAGGTTCCCGCTGAGTCGCCGGGAGGACGTCCGTACAACACCCTCGTGCTCGCCGGACCGTCGGGCGAGATGCACCGCTATCGGAAGATCCATCCCTTCACGTTCTCGGGTGAGCACGAACACTTCAATGCGGGCAGCGAGCACGTGAACGTGGAGGTCGAGGGGGTTCGGCTCTCGCTGTTCGTGTGTTACGACCTCCGTTTCGCCGACGAGTTCTGGGCGATGGCCAACGACACCGATGCCTATGTGGTGGTTGCCAACTGGCCCGAGGCGCGGCGCCTCCACTGGATGACGTTGCTGCAGGCACGCGCGATCGAGAACCAGGCCTTCGTCATCGGGTGCAATCGGGTGGGGGAGGGCGGCGGTCTCGCCTACTCCGGCGACAGCCGCATCGTCGATCCGTTGGGAGAGCTGGTGGTGTCGGGCGCGCGGGAGGAGGCGCTGCTCGTCGCCGAGGTGAATCCCGCTCACGTCGCCGACGTGCGCACCCGGTTCCAGTTCCTCCGCGACCGCCGCAACTAGGACGGCTCAGGCGCCGGTGAGGCGCTTCGCCAACAGGCTCACGCGCTTGTCGCCCGCGGAGGTGTTCTGTTGCCCGACCTCCACGAACCCGACCCTGTGGTGGAAGCGCAGGGACCCGCCGTTGTGCGGGCGCACGTTCACCTCACAGAGCAGCCACGGGAGGTCACTGCCGATGCGTCGCTCGAGTTCGGCGTACATCGCAGTGCCCGCACCGCGGTTGCGTACTGATTCGTGCACCACGATGCGATCGAGGTAGCTGAACGAGTGGAAGCGCGTCTCGAACCAGCGGTAGTTGGGGCTCGGGTAGTCGACACCGGGGAGGAACGTGATGCAGAACCCGACGAGTCGGTGATCCTGTCGCACAGCGAGCGCATACTGCGCACGATTCACGAGCAGGGCGAGTTCGGCGGCAGTGAGTTCGCTGAGTGCCGGGACTGCAGCGTTGTTCAGGATGAGTGCCGATGCGAGGTCGTCGGCCACGAGGTCGGTGATGAGGAGACCGCTGCTGGGGCGGGATGGTGCACTCACGCTCGGACGGAGACCTTGGCGCGGCGAGTATCGGGTGGGTAGGTGAACATCCAGATCACGAAGGTGATCGCGAAGCTGAGCGCAAGAGCGAAGTACACGTGGCGGAAGGCGGTGAACGATCCCGCCGTTCCCGCTGCACCCGACACGGCAATCACCATCGCCACCCCCATCGCGCCACCGATCGAGCGGAACGTCAGGTTCGTTCCGTTGGCAACCCCGAACTTCTCGGCATCGACGCCCACGAGCGACGCGCCCGTGAGCGTCGACCACGACACACCGAGCGACAGCCCGTAGAGGATCGCGAAGGGGAAGTAGCCGACCCAATAGTTCGGGGTGGCGTCGAGGAAGGCGAACATCCCGAAGATGGAGAGGGCGACGACGAACATCCCTGCGGAGATGATCCGCTTCATCCAGCCTCGGTCCGAGAGGCGACCGGCAAAGGTGGCGGCGAAGAAGATCACGACCGGGGTGGGCATGATGGCGACGCCGCTCTTGAGCACCGACCACTTCCAGACGGTCTGCATGAACAGCGGTGCCGAGAACCAGAAGCCCGCCACCGGCATGTTGAAGAGCATCGTGCCCACCGATGCACTGGTGAACCGCCGCTCGCGGAACAGTGAGAGGTCGAGCAGCGGCTCGGGGTGAACACGCGAGCGCATCGCCACCACAGCGAGGAGGACTGCGCCGCCGGCAAAGCATGCGAGCACTGCGGGGCTGGTCCACCCCCAGGTCTTGCCCTCCAAGACGCCGAGGGTGATGGCGGCGAGCGAGAGCGTTCCGAGCGGGATCGAGACGACGTCGATCCGGGAGCCCGAGTTCTGCCCCTTCGACTCCCGGAGGATCCGTCGGCCAAGGATCACCACGATGAGGACGACCGGGATGTTGATGAGGAAGATCCAGCGCCACCCGCCCAGTTCGATCACGGCTGCACCGGCCGGTGGCCCCAGACCTCCGGCGAGCGCAGCGATGGAGCCCCACACACCGACCGCAAGGCTCCGGCGCGAGGCGGGGAACTCGGGCAGGGCGAGAGCGATCGAGGTGGGGATCATGAACGCGCCGCCGATGGACTGCACCGATCGCGCAGCGATGAGCAGGCCGACGTTGGGCGCCAGCCCGGCAGCGAGGCTCCCGATGGCGAAAGCCGTGATACCCGTCAGGAAGATACGGCGTCGGCCGAAGAGGTCGGCGAGGCGACCGGCGAGCAACAGGAGCGAGGCGGTGCCGATGGCGTAACTCGTGAGCGCCCACGCAAGCGTGGTGCGCGAGGTGGAGGGGAACGATGCCTCGATCGACGGGAAGGCCACGTTGAGCACCGTCGAGTCGAAGATCACGAAGAACTGCCCGAACGAGGTGAGCAGCAGGGCCTGCCACGCGCGTCGGGGGATGCGTGTGTCCTCTGTCGCCGGCGCGTCCCCCAACTGCACCCCTGCAGCATGGCCCAGCGGACGTGTGCGAACGTAACCGGACGTAGGCTGGCACTCACTCGAGCCGGCTCGAACCAGTCACTGGAGGACGTACGCGATGTTCGCCAAGAAGATGCGGATGGTGGAACCGACCGAGGCACTTCCCGGTCGCACCGATCGGACGATGCCGGTACCGCCGGCGCACTTCGTGAACGGCAATCCTCTCGTCGGACCGTGGCCTGTCGGCTACGAGACAGCAGTCTTCGCCCTGGGCTGTTTCTGGGGTGCCGAGCGCAAGTTCTGGCAGGTGGACGGCGTGTACAGCACTGCTGTCGGGTACGCAGGCGGGTACACCCCGAATCCCTCGTACGAAGAGACCTGCTCGGGACTCACGGGTCATACCGAGGTCGTGCTCGTGGTGTTCGACCCGGCGCAGGTCTCCTACGAGCAACTGCTCAAGGTGTTCTGGGAGAACCACGACCCCACACAGGGCATGCGACAGGGCAACGACATCGGTACCCAGTACCGGAGCGCGATCTATGCGATGAGCGATGCCCAGTTGCGTGCTGCGGAGTCGTCGTGCGCCGTGTTCCAGGAGCGGCTCTCGGCGAGCGGGTACGGCACCATCACCACCGAGATCGCACCTGCAGGGGCGTTCTATTACGCCGAGCCGTACCACCAGCAGTACCTCGGCAAGAACCCGAACGGTTACTGCGGCATCGGTGGCACCGGCGTCTCCTGCCCGATCGGGATCACTCCGGCAGACGCCTGAGCCCTCAGCGCGAGTCCCACCCGTTGCGTCGGATCTCGGCGCCGTCCTCATCGAGTGAGCGTCCGGCCCAGGCGATACGCCCCGGCGTGCGGGAGAACTTCGCCACCAGGCCCTGCATGGCGGTGGAATCGATCTCGACGATGGCGTTGCGCGCTGCGTAGTGCGGGTCGACGGCGATCTCGCTCATGTCGAGCACCGGACCGATCGCCGCTTCGGCCGTCTCGAATGCGTCCACGACCTCTGCCTGTGTGCGTGCGGCGCACCACGCGCGCATGATTGCCTCGAGTTCGTCTCGGTTCGCGGCGCGGCCGTCGAAGGTGGCAAAGCGCGGATCGTCGCCGACGCCGAGCAGACTCATCACGCGCGCGGCCACCGAATCAGCCGAGGTCGACACGCCCACCCACTTGCCGTCGGCGCACCGGTAGGTGCCGCGCGGCACGGTGTACGGGAGACCGGCACCGAGACGAGGTTGTTGCTGCCCGGTAACGGCGAACAGGGAGACGAGTGGTCCCATGATCTGGAACACGCTCTCGAGCAGCGAGACGTCCACCACCTGCCCGACCCCCGAGTGCAGCGCCACCATCGTGGAGAACGCCGCCACCAGACCCGTCACCTCATCGGTGAGCGCAATGGCGGGCAGCAAGGGTTGACCGCCCGGTTCGCCACTGATGGAGGCAAGCCCGCTCATGGCCTCGGCGATGGTGGCGAAGCCAGCACGGTGTGCGTAGGGGCCGGTCTGGCCAAAACCCGTCACGCGGGTGATCACCAGGTTCGGGCGCCGGGCGAGCAGTTCGTCGGGGCCGAGCCCGAGGCGCTCGAGTGTTCCCGGTCGGAAGTTCTCGACGAGCACGTGTGCGTCGTCGACGAGTCGCCACAGCACGTCGCGGTCGGCAGGATCCTTGAGGTCGAGCGCAAGACACCGCTTGTTGCGGTTGACGAGTTTCCACCACAGCCCGACACCATCGCGCGGGTCCTTCCACGCCATGTTCCGCAGCGAGTCGCCCGATTCGGGCCGCTCCACCTTGATGACCTCGGCCCCGAAATCGGCGAGGTACCGCGCGCAGTTGGGGCCTGCGAGCACGGTGGAGAGATCGAGGACGCGCAGCCCAGCGAGGGGTGTCTCAGCCACGTCGGCGTCCCATCGAGTGGCGCGCCGTGATGAGCGGGAGGTCGAGGAACGTGCGTACACCCGGAGCAGCGCCGACGACGGCAGGTACTGCGTGAACCGCGTGGGCGGCGGTTGCAGTGAGACCCTTGGCGAAGACTTCGTGACCGATGTGCACGTGCATTCCCGGCCGGCCCTCGACCCTGACGTCAACCCCGTTGGCGGGTCCCCACTCCGGCGCAACGAACGGCGCCGCGCGATACACGCACTCCTGCACGATGCGTGCCTCGCCGTCGACGATGCCCTCCCAGCGGAACCGCTGCGCAGCCACCGTGCCGCGTGGGACGGTTCCCGCCGCAATGTCGAAGGCGCGCTCGGCCAGTTCGGTGTCGAGGAATGAGTCGATACGGTCGAGTCGTGCACCGAGCCCGTCGGCGATGAGATGAATGGCCTCACCGAACAGGCCGTCCATCCAGCGACGTGTCCGGGTCACCCGCTCGGCGAACTCGTCGGGGTACTTCGCCATGTTCATCATCTCGAACACGATCTGGGGTGACGGGTAGGCGCTCCAGTCCTCGGCCTCGGTGACCACGATGCGATCGATGTGGCTGTTCACGGGCGACAGCGTGAGCGGGATCACCTCGGCGATGATCCCGGGGTGCAGGCCGGTTCCGTGCAGCGAGGATCGTCCTGCGGCGCACGCCGCCTCGATGCGTCCGAGGACATCGGCTCCGTACACCTTCGGGTTGATGTAACCCACCGTGGTGATGACGTTCTTGCCCGACTCGAGCAGACGACAGATCGTCTGCGTGTCGAGATCGGGATCGTCGCCGACGCGTGCGGCGGGGAGCGGCGCGTGGATCACGCAGTCGGCATCGAGCGCGCAGATCTCGTCGATGTCGTCGGTAGCGATCACACCGATCGGGTCGACACCGATGAGCTCACCGAGATCCCTGCCCACCTTCGACTCGGAGGTGACGTAACCGCCCACCAGAGTCATCTCGGGGTGAGCGTGCACCATGCGTGCCGCCTGTTTGCCGACTGCGCCGGTTGCCCACTGGATCACACGGAACATCTGGTTTCCCCCTGCTGGTGCGCGAGTAACGTCATCACATGGCCAAGCCTGTGATCTACCACAACCCCCATTGAAACTCCTCGGTCAATGCCGTGCGCATTGCAGAGGATCTCGGCGTCGACGTCGACATCATCGTGTACCAGAAGACCCCGCCCGACCGGGCCGCGCTCGAGGCCATCGTGAAGAAGCTCGAGGATCCGGCCACGGATCTGGTGCGACGTGACTCGCAGTTCCAGAAACTCGGTCTCACCGAGGCCGATGTGGCCACACCCAAACAGGTGATCGACCTGCTGCTCAAGCACAAGATGCTCCTGCAGCGCCCGGTGGTGGTCACCGACCGCAAGGCGATCATCGGTCGGCCGAAGGACCGCGTTCGCGAGCTGCTCTCGTAGTTCTCGCAGTCCTGCTGGTCGGCGTCAGCCGAGCACGAGATCGGCGAACTGACGAAGTTGTGCCGTGTCGCGGGCAGCAACAAGCAGCGTGGTGACCGGGCTCGCCTTCCATGCATCGAGACGTTCGCGGATGCGTCCCACGGGGCCGACGAGGCTGATCTCGTCGGCGAACTGCTCGGGCACCATGGCGATGGCCTCGTCGCGTCGGTTGGCGAGGAAGAGTTCCTGGATGCGGTTGGCCTCGTCCTCGAAGCCCATCCGTGCGAGCAGTTTGGTGTGATAGTTCTGCCCCTTGGCGCCCATCCCGCCCACGTAGAAGCCGAGCATGCCCTTCACCGGGCGGAGGCCGGCCTCCACGTCGTCGGTGATGTTGAGCGTGATGAGGGCGTTGATCTCGAACCCGGGCTTCGCCGGGGCCAACTGGTCGGCGTAGACCTCCTGCCGGTACGGCGAGTAGTAGAGCGGCAACCAACCATCGGCGATCTCGGCGGTCTGGCGCACGTTCTTCGGGCCCTCGGAGCCGATGAAGATGGGGATCTCGCGACGCTCGGGATGGATCATCAGACGGAGTGGCTTGCCGAGGCCCTCGGCGCCGGGGCCGCGGTAGGGGTGTTGGTAGAACTCGCCCTGGAAGTCGAGTGGTTCCTCCCGACGGATGACCTGGCGGATGATCTCGACGTACTCGCGGGTACGCGCCAGGGGCTTGTTCGACGGCTGTCCGTACCAGCCCTCCACCACCTGGGGTCCGCTCACGCCGAGTCCGAGGATGAAGCGACCCTCGGAGATGAGGTCGAGGGTGGCAGCCGCCATCGCCGTGGCCGTCGGCGTACGAGCCGAGAGTTGCACCACGCCGGTGCCGATCTTGATGCGTGAGGTGTGCGAGGCGAGCCATGTGGCGTAGGTGAAGCAGTCGCTGCCCCAAGTCTCCGCCACCCAGACGCTGTCGTAGCCGAGGCGCTCGGCCTCCTGAACGAGGGGGATGACCCCTTCAGGCTTGTTGGCTCCCCAGTACCCCAGTGCAAGTCCGAGTTTCATCCCGGAGAGGCTAAGGCCGTACCGGGCCCGGATGCGATCGATCGCGAGTTGTCAGAAGTCCCGATCGGCCGCTGCAGCGGTACCCGAAGCCTTCTCGGCAACGGGTGTCGTCGATGCAGGGTTCCCCAAGGTGTCGGTCACGGAGGAACTGGGGATCCACACCATGGTTCCGGTGATCGACTTCGCATCGTTGAGGCGCTTCGGGCCGAAGACCGTCACGGTGACGAAACTCTTCCCCCCGGAGACGCTCAGGCTGATGCGGGCCTCCATGATGGAGGTCTTGCCGCCGTCGGCACCACCGGAGAAGAGCTTCACGTATCCGAGGTTGGCCACCGCCGAGCAGGAGGAACCCGATGTCCACGTGGAGCAGATGTCGAGCGTGTCGTTGGTGTTCACGTAGTTGCCGCCGACACCCTTGTCGCGGACCCGGATCCACACCGTGCGGTCGGCGCCGGACCAACCGCTGATGACGCTGGAGGCGCTGATCGGCTTGTTGTAGGTGTAGGTGAGGATGTCGTAGGTCCGGGGCTTGTGCTTGGCGTCGATCGTGCCGATGTCGATCTTGCCGAGCGAGAAGTTGTGGATCTTGCCCCACGTCGTGCAGACACCGTTCACCGAGACGGTGCAGTGGAACCTGCTGCCATTCGTCGCCTGGACATCGAGACCGAAGACCAGCGCGTTGTCGACGGTGACCTCGATGGTTGCCGACTCGAGTTCGGGCCCGCCACGGCTGTCGATCATGAAGGCGCGCAACTCGTACTTCTCGTTGTTGATCAGGCCGGTGGTGACCCAGGAGCAGCCGAATGGGCTCGAGGTGTCGGTGCAGATGTCGGCCCAGGTCCCGCCGGTTGCCTGTCGCACCTGAATGCGGACGCTGGTGACGGTTGCCGGTGACGGCACGTAGGCGTTGGTCTGCAGGTTGACCGTGCCCCGCACATAGGCACCCGGGCTGCTGATCGAGATCGACGCACCGGAGTTGTTCACTGGCAGATTCGTCTCGGTGTCGGAGGCACTGTTGCCTGCGAGGTCCACCGCCACAGCACGCAGGTCGTAGGAGATGGTGGTCAGCTCGGCGAACTGAGTGGTGTCCCATTCACACTTGTAGACATCCTGGAACGCAGGGTCAGCGGGCAACGTCTCGTTGCAGAGTTCCTGCCACGCACTGGTACCCCTCGGCGCAACGGCGAACTGCACATTGTTGACTCCCGACTCGAAGTCGACGGCGTTGACCACCAGGGTCACCGTTCCCGAGAGCGGTGTGGGGCTGGGCCGTACGAGCGTGACGGTGGGGGCTTGGTTGTCGATGGTGACGCCCTCCACCACCGCGGACTCGCTGGTGGTGGAGTTCGGCAGGGTGGCGATGGCCCGCAGGTCGTAGGTGTCGCCGTCGGTGAGCGAGGTGGTGTTCCAGGTGCAGGTGTACACACCGGGCGTCAACGGATTGGTCGACTGCTGTGTGGTGCACAGGTTGGCCCAGTCGGGTTCGCCGTCCTCGTTGCTGTCGGCACCCGACAACGCCGACTGGATGACCACCGTGGTTCCGGGTCCGCCGCAGGTGTCGACCAACGTTGCCGTGAGTGTGATGGTCCCCCGGACGTAGGCACCCGGGTCGGTGAGCCGCAGCGGTGATGTTGCTTTCAGGATGTAGTCGCGCGAGACAGCGAGGCCGTTTGCGTCCACCACCCGAATGGTGGGGGTGAGGTCGACGGCACACTGCGCAGTGCCGGTGATCTCCCCGGTGAGCGCGTTGATGCTGAATGGCGTCAGACCATTGGCAGTCCACACGGGGTTCACCAGTTGTGAAGCACCGCTCCCCACCACCTGCATCTGCTGGGTGTAGGCGAGGCCGGCCTCGGCTTCGGGCAGCACGGTCGGGTCGATGTCGAGTGTCGGCACCGGCCCCACACGAAGTGTCGGGATGTTGGTGACACCGATGGTCTCGGCCACCACCGAGCCGACGTTGAGGGCTGCTGCCCCGGTGCCGCCGGTGAACTGCACCTTGGCGTTCGGCGCGTACACCGTTCCACCGAGCCGGGTGACGTGTGCACCGGTGCCGATGTTGACCGTCTGTGTGCCGGTGGCCCAGAGGAGGATTCGTTGTTGCGGTCCGGCGAAGTCGGCGGTGAGTTCCACCGATGCGTCCGGATCGATCGATACTGCGCCCGACGCGACGTAGAGCAGCACGCCGCCGGCAGAGGTGACCGTGGCGTCGCCCTCGATCGTGAGTCCGTTGCAGAACACGTAGCGACCGGCGTCGAAGTCCACGATCTCGCCCTCACCGATGGTTACCGCCTGCGGGTACACCGTGGGGTCGCCCTGCGCCACCCCGATGGGCGTGGGGTTGGTACCGGCGCCGCAGGTGAACGGCGGCTTGTCCATGGCGGCCAGTGGGTCGGACAGGTTGCCGGTGAGGCTGGTAGTGCCGTCGTCGAGGTGGTCGATGTTGGGCGGCGTCGGGTCGATGGACGTGGGGCCGCACTCATTGGCAACCACGGCGTCGCCCACGATTGCAAGACGCGAGTTGGAGATGGTGAGGTTCGAGCACGGGGCCGGCGTTGCGGGGTCGCCCAGTGCGAGGAGCGACACGATCGAGGAGTTGTCAACCGTGGGCTCGTCCTGCCCGCGCGACCGCAGCGATGCCGAGAGCGTGGTGGTGTACGGCGATCGGTCGTTCGTCCCCGAGAAGGTCAGTTCGATCTCGGTGGGGGTGCCTGAGCAATCGGGAGTGGGTCGGCACTGCGCTGACGCAGCGGAGAGATTGCGTCCGAGGAGCAGCACGGAATCCTCCGTGCCGTCGATGCACAGCGCCCGGCTCAGTTCCGAGCCATCCAGTGCATACGTCACCGTGAGACTCCGCTCGGTGGTGACCGTCAGGTACTCCACCCAACTGAAGCGCACCACCATGTCGCCATCCTGCGGGCAGGCGCCCCAGTCGTCCTCGGCCACCGACACGCCGGTGCCCTCCGCAGCCTGGGCCGTCTTCGGGTCGACCGCAGCCGCCCCCTGGGCATCGCGCCCGAGATAGGCGGAGATCAGACGGATGTCGACCGAACTCTTCAGGCCGTCGCTGGTGGCGTCGGCCACGTTGAGCGACGTCACGATGGCGGCCACGATCACGCCGCCGAGCGTGATGGCGAGCACCATGGCGATGAGGAGCTCGACCAGCGTGAGCCCGCGGTCGTCCCCACGACGGCGACCGTCGAGCCGTTCGCGCAGTTTGCGAATCATCGGTTCACGCTCCACGACTGGATGAAGGTTCGGGTGACAGCCCCGTCGAAGCGCTGCTCGAAGTTCACCTGTGCGCGGATGATCACCTCGTCGGCCTGACACGCAGTCCCGTTGTCGGGGCAGGCCACGAAGATGATGTTCCGCTGACCGAGCACCTGATTGTCGTTGCTCGGGAGCACGGTGATGGCGTTCTCGCAATCGACGCGGATGTCCACGCTGTTGAGCTGGGTCTGGTAGCCGCAGGTCGGCGGCGTCGAGCGGTCGAGCACACGCACCTTGGTGATCGCGTCGTGCACGGCAGCGTCGGCGGCGTACTGACGGTTGCGGATCTCCTCGAGCGAGATGCTGTTGGACGTGCTCGAGGTGATGAGTGCAGCCAGTGCGGCAGCGATGGCACTCACCAGCAGCACGAAGCCGATGGCGAGCAGGAGTGCTGCGCCGTGGTCACCATCCCGTGGTGGCCGATCGGCGAATCCGCAACTCATGGGGTCCTCACCGCAACCTCGAGCCGCTGGGGGTTCCCGGCGGGCGGGGTGACCTCGATGGTGACGATCTGCACCGCTGTCACCTCGGGACACACCCCACTGCTCGGTGTGATGGACGCCGAGTAGCCGGTCGGGGCCGTGAACTGCACGGTGTAGGGATCCCCCGCCTCGCAGGTGGCCGTCGAGTTCTTGACTGCCTCGGCGAGATCACGGACGACAGCGTCGTTCTTGGCGCGGTCGGCGTGGCTCTTCGCCGAGGCGGTCGCGGTGTTGAGCGCGGCGAAGAGCGCGGTCACTGCGAGGCTGATCACCACGATGGTGATGATCACCTCGTTGAGTGACTCACCTGCATCGCGGCGCTCCCGCACAGTGCTCGACTCCCTGACGTGCTGCTCCGCTCAGGAGCAGGCGAAGGTGGGACCGTCGTTACCCGAGCCGGCCGTCAGGGTAAGGGTCCAGTTGTCGCCCTCGAGCGTGGTGGCGTTCACGGTGACTCCGCTGGGCACCTCGAGCTCCTTGGGCGACGTGCTGGTCATGGCGGTGAAGGTCGTGGGCCACGAGCCGGTGTTGGCGTAGTGCACTGTGGCAGCCGTCCTGGCGGCATCGCGGGAGGCCTCGCAGGCCGAGTTGCCACCGCTGTCGGTGAGGCTGGCGATACCGATGATGGCAACGGCAGCGAGGATGCCTGCAACCACGATGGCCACGAGGATCTCGACGAGGGTGAAGCCACGGTCCTGCTTCGGTGCGGTGCTGGTCTCGATGTTCATGTCGGCAACTTTCTTGATGGAGCGACGTTCTGCGCCGCTGGATTATGTCAGTGAGAGAGCACCGCTGTCATGCCCGGGGTCATACCGATGTCCGGTCCAGTGTCCGGTCCGGACCCGGCCGGGCACCTACCGGATCTGGCTGAAGACGCTGTACATGGCCGACACCTGGGCCACGGCAACGAAACCCACAACCAGCCCAATGACGAGGATGACGAGGGGCTCGAAGAGGTCGGTGGCCCGCTTGATGCGGTTCGAGACCTCCCGCTCGTAGTAGTTCGCCGCCTTGCTCAACTGCACGCTCAGGGCGCCGGTGCGCTCGCCGATGTTGATCATCTGCTGTGCCGTGTTGGGGAACAGGCCGGAGTCCCGGAGCGGATCCGAGAGCGATGCGCCGCGCAGAAGTGCCTCACGGACCTCGTCGATCTTGCTGGCGAAGATGGTGTTGTTGGTGCTGTCGGCGGCCACCCCGATGCCCTCGGGGATCGGCACCCCGGCCTGGGTGAGAGCGGCGAGCATCCGGCAGAACCGCTCCACCGAGATCAGTCGGATGAGCGGCCCGAAGATCGGCAGGCGCTGGATGACGAGATCACGCTGCACTTTTCGTCGGTTCCCGCCGACGAGGAGGTATCCCGCTGCGCCCAGGACAATGAGGCCAAGGACGATCGCCCACCAGAAACCGGTGAAGAAGTCGGTGATCCCGAGCAGCATCCGGGTGGGCAGCGGCAACTTGGCGCCGACGTTCCGGTAGAGCGTGGAGAACCGGGGCAGCACGAAGATCGACATGGCGATGATGGCGATGAAGGCCACGAACACCACCACGAGGGGGTAGGTGAGGGCACTCTTCACCTGAGCCCGGGCCCGGATGTCGCGCTCGAGGTAGCCAGCGGCCTGAGAGAGCACGACGTCGAGGTTGCCGGTGTAGTCGGCCGAGCGGAGCATCGCCCGGTAGAAGGCCGGGAAGACTGCCCCCTGGGCCGCAACGGCATCGGTGAAGCTCGAGCCTCGCTCGATGGAGTCCCGAATGTCGTCGATGACCTTCTTCATCGGCTCCGAGGAGGTCTCCTCGCGGGCGATCCCCAGGGCCTCGACGATGGGGATACCGGCCTCGATGAACGAGCTCATCTGCTGGGAGAACGTCATGATCGTCTCGAGGCTGATCACACGCCCGACGTGGAAATCCCGCTGGTACCAGCGGGTCGGGCCGTCCTCGCCCTGGGCCTCTGAGCGCTGGCGCCAGGCCTTGCCGCGCGAGGGGCGACGGGTCCGCTCGGCGTCGGCTTCTTCGGCTGTGTCGAGGGTGGGCTCGCCGGGAATCACGCAAGATTCGTAGCCGACCGCACCGCCCGGTGCAAGAAATGCCCACGAAACGGGGATGGTGATTCCGGCACCCTCCGTGGGGTTCGAGCGTGCTTCGCCCGGGTTCTGCATGAGGAATCAGCCGTCGGCTTGGGGCATCATGGACGCATGCCCGTTCGTCTGACGCAGGTGGCGTCGCGCCAGCGGCCCGCAAATCCGCACCACCTCGGGAGAAGGCCGTGAAGCGCCGACTTCGCCCCGGTGATCCCTCGGGACCGATCGATCTCACGCCGATCGCCCCGACACGCCCCCCGCTCGGCCAGACCGTCACGCTCACCGCAGTCGGCACCGCCACTCGTGCGGAGGTCCAACTGGTGGACGATTCCGTCGCCGACCTGTCCCGGAGACGTCCCGAGCCAGCGGCCGTTGCTCTCGTCGCCGAATCGGTGGCCCGCGCCTATCGGGTGATGCCGATGCGCATTGTCGACGGCGCCCTGCACGTGGCAGTCGTCGATTCCGAGGTTGAGGGCCTGTTCGAGGCAATGTCCGCTATCGCAGTGGAGAAGGTGTGGCTCTTCGTCGCCCCGGCGAGCGATGTGCAGCGCAGCCTCGACGCCCACTATCGACTCGTGTCCGCCGAGGACGAGCAGGTCCGCAAGTTCTGGGAGTCCGCCGCCCCGGTGGAGACCGCCGTCACCCAGGCGACCAGCACTGCACCGATCATTCAGGTCGTCAACAAACTCATTGCGCAGGCGTTGCGAGATCGTGCATCGGACCTTCACGTGGAACCCACCGACGGCAGGGTGAGAATCCGTTACCGCGTGGACGGAGCACTGCGTGAAGTGCTCAGCCTCCCGTTGTCGGTAGGTCCCGAACTCGTGAGCCGTATCAAGGTGATGGCCGATATGGACATCGTCGAGCGACGTCGTCCGCAGGACGGGCAGTTCCAGGTGACGGTCGACGGCGCGAACGTCGACATTCGCGTGGCAACGAGCGCAACCATCTGGGGAGAGACCGCCGTGCTGCGCCTCCTCGACAAGAGGCGATCGCTGCGCGCCCTCACGGACCTCGGCATGCCCGCCAACAGTCTCGAGCGGTATCTCGCGATGATCCAGCGGCCCTACGGAATGATCGCCTGCAGTGGGCCGACGGGCGCCGGCAAGACCACCACGCTCTACGCCTCGCTCGCCGAGATTGCGCGCGATGACCTCAACGTGATGACGATCGAGGACCCCGTCGAGTACGTGTTCCCCACGGTGAACCAGATGCAGATCAACCTGCAGGCCGACATCACGTTCGCCTCGGGCCTCAAGGCGATCCTTCGACAGGACCCGGACGTGATCCTCGTGGGCGAGATCCGCGACCGCGAGACCGCTGGCATCGCCGTGCAGGCAGCACTCACCGGTCACCTCGTGATGTCGTCGATCCACGCAACCGATGCGAGTTCGGCGCTGTTCCGCTTCATCGACATGGGTATCGAGCCGTTCATCGTGGCGTCGTCGCTCGTGGGTGTCGTGGGCCAGCGTCTCGTCCGCCGGATCTGCAACACCTGCATCGTCGAGTACGAGCCGACCGAGCAGGAGCTCCGTCTGTACACGGAACTCGGCGGGCCGACGAAGACCACGTTCGTTCGTGGGGCGGGCTGTGAGTACTGCTCGGGTACGGGGTACCGCGGACGCACGGCGGTGTACGAGGTCCTCGAGGTGACCGAACAGGTCGGCCAGACACTCGTGTCGGGCGCGACCCCGCACGACATCCGCGGACTCGCCGTGTCGCAGGGAATGCGCCCGATGCGAGCAGAGGCCGTGAACCTCGTGGCGGACGACCTGACCACCATCGATGAGGTGCACCGGAATGTCTTCATCTCCGGTGGCTCGTACCTCCCGCCGACAAAGCCGAAGTCGCGCTCGCGCAAGACCGCGTCTTGATCGCGTGAAACAACGACCGGTCCTGCGTTACGGGATCGCCGTGGTCGCGGTATTGGCCAGTGCTGCGTGCGCAGCCGATGCGCCGACAAGCAGCACCGTGCCCACCACCGAGACAACGTCACCGCAGCGATTCGTGGCGAGAATCACGGTGCATGCCGGGCCGACCTGTCCCGTCGAGCGCCCCGACCAACCCTGTCCCGATCGGCCGGTCGAGGGTGTCGTGACCGTTCGCAGTGTCACCGACGATTCAGTCGTTGCCTCGGGGAGAACGGCTGCCGACGGCACCTTCGTCGCCGAACTCGTCCCCGGTGGGTACCGGGTGTCCGTGGACACCGGCGGGCCGCTGCCGCGCTGCGAGCCGGTGGATCTCACGGTGTTGGACCGCGATGTTGCAGCAGACATCGCATGCGACACCGGGATCCGCTGAGGCGAACGGGCGGCGTGCCAGCACTGCAGCGCCTGAGATCAGGCGGCAGCGGTGGAGATGGTGTTGCGACGGACGATGGTGATGACGCCGGTGAGGTAATCGGTGCGGTCGGCGTTGCACAGCCGCTGCGGTGTTGCGTCATTCTCGGTGGTGTGGACCACCTCGGCCGGCTTGCCGTACCCGCGGCTGATGATGGCCCACGAACCGTCCCAGTCGAGCCAGAGGAAGGATTCTGACGGCGCACCGAACTTGAGGCGGAGCGATTCGCTGCCGTCGTCGGCATCGCCGATCACCAGCGTCCAGTCGCCCTTGCGGGTGGACGCACGCTTGCTCGGGTCGGGGCCCTCGATCCAGGCGAGCTTCTTGCCGTCGGGGCTGAGCACTGCCGGCCCCGTGAAGTTGGCCCCGGTTCCGTCGCCGGCAGTCGGGCTGAACCGCTCGATCGGTCCGGAGCCGTTGATCGCCCAGGTGGCGATCGACTGACCACCGTCGATTCGCGCGGCAGCAATGACGAGTCCGTTCGCTGCAGCGCCACGGAACGCGCTGAACGAGTCGGTGGCAACATCGGCAATGGTGGTGCGGGTATCGGACCCGATGTCGAGCAGCACGATGGTGGAGACCCGACCGGTCTCGGCGGAGATGGCGCCGTAGAGGATCGCCGGACCCTGGCTGGTGGGGACGAGGTCGAAGAGGATGGCCTTGCTGATGGACCCCTTCGGACCGCCGCCACCTGCCGGGCCAATTCGGTACTCGATGGATCGTGACGCACCGCTGCCCGACTGCGCTGCCACGGCGCCGCCGGAGGTGAAGAGAGCGAGGCTGCGCTTGTTGGCTGCGCCGAGACCCTCCTGTGACTGCACGCCGTCGTACCCCGAGGCCTCGGCCCGAACGAGTTCGGGGAGGTTCGAGGCGTCGAGGCACTCGAGCGGTTCGGTGGTGGTGGGTGCTTCGGTGGTTGCGGGGGTGGTGTCCACGACCGTGTCGACGACCGAATCGACGACGGTGTCGACCACCGTGTCGACGACGGTGTCGGCCGAAGAGGTGGTGGGCCCGATGGCGGTCGCCCCGCCGGATCGCACGCTCGAACTGGCGCTGCAGGCAGCAAGGGCCCCGGCAGCGAGGAGTGCGGCAGCGGCGAGCAGGCGGCGTCGCCGGGGTGCCGGAGAGGGACTGTTCACGGGTGAAATCCAACCACCTCCCGGGGACCAACTGGTGTCACTGCCCCGTCGACCCATCGTGTGCGCCGGGACACTGCATGCGAGAGTGGCATCGATGAGCGATCACCAACCGCAGTCTGCGATCGATCCCACCGACCCCGGATTCATTGCGTGCCCGTTCCCCGAGTACGCCCGTCTGCGGGACGCCACACCTGTGGTGTACGTGCCGCACGGACGTGGCTTCTGGTTCGTGACCCGACATGACCTGGTGCTGCAGGTGGTCAGCGACCCGAAGACCTTCTCCTCCGACGTGCGGAGCCTCGCCTTCAACGAGTTCTCCCCCGAACTACTCGCCCAGATGGCAGAGGTCTCCCGCGCTGGGGTGCAGAACGTGCCGACGCTCCTCACCGCCGACCCACCGGTCCACACACGGAACCGGCGACTCGTCTCGCGCGCGTTCACGCCGCGCGCCGCCAAAGAGCATGAACCGTTCATGCGCTCGGTCTGTCGTGAACTGCTTGCCGGGTTCGCGCCCGGACGGACACTCGACTTCGTCCAGAACTTTGCCGTACCGCTCCCGGTTCGTGTGATCGCTGAGGCACTCGCCGTGCCGGCCGACCGGGCAGACGACTTCAAGCGCTGGAGCGATGCAGCGGTGGCCCTCATCGGGAGCAAACTCCCCGACAGCGAGGTGCTCCGCTCGCTCCGCGAGGGCAATGAGCTCGGTGCGTTCGTGATCGAGCAGATTCAGCATCGTCGTGAGAACCCGGGCCCCGACCTGCTCTCGACGCTCACGCATGCCCGCCTCACCGACGACGAGACCGCCGATCTTGCCGGCGATGCCGCACGGCAACTCTCCGATGCCGAGATCTACAGCATCATCCGGCAGGTGCTCGTCGCCGGCAACGAGACCACCACCAATCTCCTCACCCAGATGATGGTTCGGTTCGCCCACGAGCCGCACTGGTGGCAAGAGATGCGCAATGACCCGACGATCATCCCGTCGGTGGTGGAGGAATCGTTGCGGATGATCACGCCATCAGCTGTGAACCAGCGCATCACCACGCGGGATGTGGAACTCGGCGGCATCACGGTTCCGGCGGGGCAGAACGTGCTGGTGGTGTATCTCGCCGCCGATCACGACGACCGTGTGTTCCCGGACCCCGAACGCTTCGACCCGACCCGGCCGAATCTCGCCGAGCACCTTGCGTTCGGCCGCGGGATCCACTTCTGCGTCGGTGCATCGCTGGCTCGCCTCGAGGCACGAGTTGCCCTCGAGGAACTCACCGCAGCGATCGAGTCGTACGAACTCGTCGATCCGGACCATCAGGAGTGGAACTCGACGTTCTCGCTCCGTGCGTTGCGGCGCCTGCAGATGCGGGTGACTGCGCGCTGAGTCGGCGCGGAGGTCAGGCCCGCACGGTGGTGAAGCGCCACCACGAGCCGTTGTTCGCGAGTCGCGTTCCCCAGGTGTTGACGGCCCGAACCTGCCACTCGTACGTGGTCCTCGCAAGAAGCCCGCCCACCGTTGCAGTCGTCGAGCTGCCTACCGACACCCACGACGTGTTGCACACACTGTTCCGCTGGGCATCGATGCAGTACTCGTACGAGACAGCGCCCGCCGAAGCTGCCCACGACAGCACAAGCCCGTTGCGTGCGACATTCGACGCCCCACTGCTGGGCCTGAGCTTGTTGAACGCTGCGGGAATCGCACCATTGATGGTGATCGTGAACGAGCGGGTGGTGGTACGACCGAGGCTGTCGGTGGCCCGCAGTTCCACGTTGGCGGCCGCCGATGCAGTCGGTGTTCCGCTGATTCGGCCGGTCGATGCCGTGAGGGTGAGACCAGCCGGCAGGGCGCCCGACGCAATGGCCCAGGTGTAGGGGCTGGTTCCACCGGTGGCCGCAACGGTCTGTGCGTAAGCGACGCCGATCGATCCCGCCGGGAGTGTCGAGGTGGTGATCGCCACCGGTACCGCCACGGCGATGGAGAGCGACCGGGTGGACGTCATGTCGTTTGCGTCGGTGACCTTCACCGTGAACGAGGAGTTCACCGCGCCCGTCGGCGTGCCGCTGATGATGCCGGTGCTCGACTCGAGCGAGAGACCAGCCGGCAGGGAGCCGGACGACACACTCCAGACGAACGGTGCGGTACCGCTGGTGACGTTGAGTGTCGAACTGTACGCAGTGTTCACCGTGCCCGCGGGCAGCGACGCAGTGGTGATGGAGGGAAGGGGAACCGTCACGTCGGTGCAGCGTCGCGCAGTGCCATTGCTGACGACCGACTGGTTGAACCCGACCTGGGTTCCGTCGGTTCCCTGTCCGCTCTCGACGCCGATGGTTGCACTCGTGCCGTTGTCGCCGAAGCCGGCAACAACATCGGACCAGTACATCGTGATGGCGCGAGTGGCCTCGTCGATGACGATCTGGAACGAGAGCCCCGAGGTTCCCCCGGAGTACGGGTAGATCCCCTCCCACGAGACGACGAACTGGCGGGACGGGCTCGACCCGACGGTCTGGCTCCAGATGGTGCCACCGAATCGGGGATCGAGGTCGTCCCACCATGGGGCGATGATTGCGTCGGGATCACCAGCGGTGGGAATCGCGACGTTGGAGTAGGAGGTGGCTGCACCGCTGCCGAGCCGCAGGTACCCGTTCGAGGCGATCTGTGCTGTGGTGTAGGTGGCGCCATAGAAGGTCACGGGGAACGGCAGGGAAATGCTTGCCTGGCTGTCGTCGGTGAGTGAGTGGGTGGTGGCTCCGCTGGAGGCGATCCACGACGTGGCAACCGTGCTGCACGTGTACGGCGCCGGCGGGTCGAGCGTGCGCACGGACGACTCATTGCTGCTTGCGGACGAACCGCCGCCGAAACTGTTCGAGGCAGTGACGCGGAAGCAGTAGGTGGTGCTGGCGGAGAGGCCGTTCACGGTGAACGCCGAGCTGTTTGCCCCGATCGTTGCGATGGTGGCGAACGTGAGGCAGCTGCCGTTGTTCGATGCCGCACGCTCGATGAGGTACAGGCTCTCGTTGCTGGCGCCGTCGGTCCACGCAAGATTGACCGACCGAGCCGAGGCGGCAGTGGCCGTCAGGTTCGAGGGTGCGCCGGAGACCGGCGCGGTCGGCGGCGCACAGGCGGCGACCATCGCACCGACGTCCAGTCGGCCTGCGTTCACCACTTTTCCGACAAGGGATGCCGTGGGTGCGCTGTTGCCGACCACGGCCGCCCGGAGTTCACGAGCAGTGAGTGAGGGGTTGATGGCTGCGCACAGCGCGATGGCTCCCGACACGTGAGGCGTAGCCATCGAGGTGCCGCTCAGCGTTGCGTAACTGTCCACCGGATAGGCGGAGTTCACGCCCGATCCGGGTGCTGCAATGTCCACGGTGTTCGCGCCGTAGCTCGAGAAGCCCGACAGTGCACCGCTGGAGGTGATGGAGGCGACCGCGATGACGCAATCCCAGCCACGCGTGCCGCCGTTGGTGCACTCGTAGTTGGACGGGAACGAGCCGACGGAGTCGTTGTTGCTCGACGAGTTACCGGCCGCTGCCACGAAGAGGATCCCGGCGTCGCCTGCACGGTTGATGGCAGCGAGGAGTGTGCTGCTCGCACCGCCCCCGCCCCACGAGTTGCTCGAGGCGACGATGTTGACGCCCTTGTTGACCTTGAGGTTGGTGAGGTAGTCGACCGCCTCGGCGGCGTCGGAGGTGTACCCGCCTCCCGGTCCGAGGAACTTGGCGGAGATCATCGTGACCTCCCAGCTGACGCCAGCGACACCTGCGCCGTTGCCGCCCACACCACCGATGGTGCCGGCAACGTGGGTGCCGTGGGTGTCGGAGCCCTCGGTGCTGTTGCCGTCGTACACGGTGTTGTTGTTGTTGATGAAGTCCCAGCCGTTGATGTCGTCGATGTAGCCGTTGTTGTCGTCGTCCCGGCCGTTTCCGGCGATTTCTCCCGGGTTCGTCCAGATATTGGCGGCAAGATCGGGGTGGGTCACCTGGATGCCCTCGTCGATGACACCGATGGCAACCGTCCGTGAGCCGATGTGCCCTGCGGCCCACGCCTCACCGGCGCCGCTGCCGAACTGGTTGGCCGGCGATGTGCCGTCGCCGTACATGCCCCAGAGGCTTCCGTTGGTGTAGAGCGGATCGTTCGAGACCGCGGTGGAGGTGAGGAGATAATCGGGCTCGACGTAACGAACGCCCTTCTGCGAGCGGAGCTTGCGAGTGGCGCCCACGACCGTCTCGCCGCCGTCGAGTTCGATGACGTCCACCGAGCGGTTGTTCTTCGACAGTGCCTTCGCCGACTTGGCGCGGACCTTGCCGCGAACCGTCTGCTTCTCGGTCTCGCTGGTGCCGGGTGCGTAGCCGACGAGCACCACGCCCGGCCGGTGTGCCGGTAGGGCGGAATCGCTGGCGGGAAGGGCTGGGCCATCGGGAGCAGCGCTGCTGCCCGTGGCTGATGCCGCCGTGGATCCGACGGTGGCGGCCAGCAGGCCGAGTGCCGCTAGGGCGGCGACTGCTCCGCGCCGCATCATGATTCGACTGTGGTTTGGACGGTTCGTCCGCATCATGGCCTCACACCCTGCGTTCGTGGGAACGCTTACCGTCAATTGTACCCCTGAGGGCCGATCGGCCGTAGTCCGGGACCAAGCCGGACGGGCCTCCGGTATCGACATACCGGGGGCACCCGGATCCTGAACTCGATCGCGCCTCAGTCGGGGATCTCGAGGAACACCCGATCACCGTCGATGCGCACCGGATAGGTCCGAAGCGCGACGGTGACCGGGACGCCCTTGGGGGTACCACTGCAGATGTCGAACCGACCGTTGTGCTTCGGGCACTCGATGATGCCGCCGTCGACGAATCCGTCCGCCAGGTGAGCATCCTCGTGGGTGCACATGCCGTCGGTTGCGCAGTAACGGTCCTTCCCGACCCGGTACACGGCGAAGGTCTGCGAGCCGTGGTCGAAGCGGATCACGTCGTCCACCTCGATGTCGCCGGTACCGCAGACCGGCACCCACTCACTGCTCACGATGCGGAGCCCGTTGCTGCGCCGACTGGCGCGCGATGCACGAAGTACGAAGGGTCGTCCTGCTGGCGCCGCAGTGCGGGGATGATCTCCCGGTACGCCGCAGCGATGCTCGGGTACACCGGGGGCATGTCGTGCTTGACCGCCTCGTGCAGCGCAGGCAGCGAGTAGTACGGCACCGTCGGGAACATGTGGTGCTCGATGTGGTAGTTCATGTTCGAGTAGAGGAAGCGGTTGACCACGTTCATCCTCACCGTTCGCGTGTTGAGTCGGTGGTCGAGCACGTCCTCGGCGAGCCCCGCATGCTGCGTGAGGCCGTAGACCACGAGGAGCCACCGCCCGTACATCGTGGGCAGGCCGATGAACATTGCGGGCATGACGCTCTGGATGGCGATGCACCATGCAAGAACGCCGGCGATGATGAGTGCGTAGGCGCGGCCCGTCCAGATCGAGCGGCGGTACGACGATTCGGGCATGTAGTCGCGAACGGTGGGGCTCACCCTGCCGACGACGTTGTACCCGATCTTCTTCAGTTCGGCCCACACACTGCGGATGGCGAAGAACTCAGCGAGATGGGCGAGCCACGACGTGGGTCGCGGTACGGCGATCTCGGGATCCGAGCCGACGATGATGGTGTCGCTGTGATGGCGCACATGGCTCCATTTCCACGACTCGGCCTCACGGAAATCGAGGAACGACGCGAAGTGGTACACAACGGCGTTGAACCACGCGCTCTTGGACGCCGTGCCGTGGCCGAACTCGTGCCAACGCGAGTCCGACACCGAGCCGTAGAGCGTCCCGTAGACGAAGAAGGCGGGGATCATCCACCAGGTGCCCCACGAGAGGTACGCCAGCCATCCAGAGACGCCGAGCAGCGCGAGCCAGATGATGGTGTCTCGCACCGCCGGGCCGTTGCGTCGCTTCATGAGTGCCTTCATGGTGTCGCGGGGGACTTCGCAGCGGTACCAGGTGGCCGACACGAGTCCGGCGTCCTTGGCCCGTTGCGACTCGGGTCCGATGATCGAGTAGTCACGGCCTGGGGTGCTCATCGCCCCGAAGGGTAATCGGGGAGCGTCTCGGGCATCGCCGACGCGTGCGGGGCAACTGGTGCAGCACTACGGTGCGCCTATGCCTACTTGGACAGTTATCGACGAACAGACGGTGCGCACGCTGGAGGCCGGGGACGATCTCACTGTCGATCCCGGGGTGCTCGGCTGGGAGCGCAAGCCGCAGGGCCTCTGCAAGGGCGACACGTGTATCCCGGTGCCGGCCGGCACCCCGGAGGGTCCGATGCAGGCCGATCTGTTGGCCCGACTGCTCGGCCGACCGGTGGCGGTGGATCGCAGCGAGCGGGTGGCGGCCTTCGCTGCGTCGCCGACGGAGCGCGCGGAGGCCCTCCGCAGCGGTGTCGCACCGGACTTCACGCTCCCGGACGTGAACGGGGTGCTCCACCGACTGAGCGATTACCGCGGGCGCAAGGTGGTGCTCTACGCCTACGCCAGTTGGTGAGGCTGTCGCTATGACCTGCCCGTGTGGCAGGCGATCCACGAAGAACTCGCCCCCGCTGGTCTCGCCGTGCTCACGGTGGCCATCGACCGGTCTGCCGACGACGCCCGTCCCTTCATCGAGCGGGCGAAGGCCACGCACCCGAGCCTCATCGACACCGAACACCGGGTGGCCGACCTCTACAACATGGTGAACGTGCCGACCGTGCTCTGGATCGACGAGTCAGGTCGCATCGTGCGCCCGCAGGACGTGCACTACGTGTCGTCGGAGTTCTCGAGCATCACGAAGTTCCACCCCCGAAAGCCGCTCGCTGCGCTGCGCGCTTGGGTTCTCGGCGAGGCCGATGCGTATCCCGGTGACCCGATCGCCGACACGAAGGTGGCAGACAGCACCGACCAGGAGGCGAGAGCCGCCTTCGCCGTGGGATGGCACCTTGCCCAGCAGGGACGGAGCGATGCGGCCGAGCGCTGGTTCGTGCGTGCAGGCGAACTCGCCCCGCACGACTTCAACATCCGTCGCGGGTCGATGCCGATCCGGGGCATCGACCCGGCAGGCCCGGCGTTTTTCCAGATGGTGGGCGACTGGGTGTCGCAGGGCAAGTCGTACTACTTACCCCTCGCCGACACCGCCACCGACGCCGCCGATTTCGAGGCCGAACCGGTGGAGGAGCTGTCGCCCGAGGAGCTGCGCCGCAGGATCGAGGAGAACGGGTGAGCCCACCCGCAGGGGTGACCCCGAGCGCAGCCGAGGAGACCGCCCATCGGGCCGAGGACATCACCGCCAGCAAGGCGATGATGCCCGCCTTCCAGTTGACGATGCTCTCGGTGCTCGGCGGGATCTTCATCTCCTTCGCCGCAATCGTCGCTACTGCGGTCACCGCCGGAGGCGGCATGGCGCCCGGCGTGGCCCGTTTTCTCGGGGGCCTGGTGTTCTCCTTCGGGCTCATCATGGTGGTGATTGCCGGGGCGGAACTGTTCAGCGCGAATGCGTTGCTCGTGGTGGCGGCGGCGAGCCGACGCATCACCGTGCGCCGTCTCTTGAGGTGTTGGGCGTGGGTCTTTGTCGGCAACATCGTGGGGACCACGTTGATTGCGACACTGATGGTGGTCTCGGGTGTGTACGAGGGCGGTAACGGCTCGCTCGGCAAGCGGGCGCTCGAGCTCGCTCATGCCGAGACCAGCCTCTCCATCCCGCACGCGTTCGTCTCGGGGATCCTTGCGAACACACTGGTGTGCACTGCTGTGTGGATGACGTTCGCGGCCAAGACCGTCTCCGACAAGGTCCTCGTGATCATTCCCCCGGTGGTGATCTTCGTGGCGTCGGGCTTTCAGCACCTCGTGGCTGCCTTCTACTCGATCACCGCAGGGCTGTTGCTCCGGGCGTGGGCGGGAGATGGCTTCTGGACCGAGACCGGTATGTCGTCATCGAGTTACCCGCAGTTGACGTGGTCTCGTTTTGTGGTGCACAGCATGGTGCCCGTCACGCTCGGCAACCTCGTCGGTGGTGCTGTTCTGGTGGGCGCGATGTACTGGCTGACGTTCCTGCGAGACCACCGGCACGACACGAACCACGCCTGACGACCGGTCCCGGGGTCCGATGCCTATGGGGGCACCGGACCCCGTGTCGCGTCAGCGGACGGAGGTGGTGGCGTCCCGCCCGCAACGGCGAGTGGTGAGGTGGAGCGCAGCGCCAGCGAGGAGCAGGCAGAGAGCGATCCACCACATCGGGTACGGATCCGATCCGGTCGGCGGGAGTTCCGCCTCGACGTAGCCGGCATCGATGGTGGGGTCGACGAACAGTGCCTTCGTTGCGGGGTCGGTGTCGGCGATGGTGTTGCCGGTGGCCCTGCCGTAGATGGTGAAGACGTCGGTGAGCCCGCTGAGCGTGTCTGCGTCGGAATCCGTGGTGTCGTCACCCCCGAGGTTGGTGGTGAGCAGGTAGCCGAGCGGGGTCGGGAACTGTACCCGGTACGAGCCGGGGAGCAGGTTGTCGAACAGGTACCGGCCGCGTGCGTCAGTGCGGACCTCCGCTACCGGAATCCCGTCGGCGTCGAGGGCCGGGGTCCCATCGGGGTTGACGAGCCGCACGAGAGCGTTGTGTGCCGGTTCCTCGCCACGGTCCTGGAGACCGTCACCGTCGGTGTCGAACCAGACGTAGTCACCGACTGCGACGATCGGAACGAGTCCGGCGCCGACGGTGGGGTTCCACTTGAGCGCCTTGATCGGTTCGGTGGTCTCGTCGACAGTGTTGCCGGTGACGATCGGTTCGACCGAGAAGGTGTCGGTCACCCCATCCGGGTTCGTGTTCGAGTCGTCGAGCGCACCACCCGAACCCTTCTTGGTGAACACGTACCCGGGTGGCGGGGTGAAGCGCAGCTTGTAGTCACCGGGGATCAGGTTGTCGAACAGGAAGTAGCCGTTCTCGTCCGCGTTGACGGGCGGGACTGGGTTCCCGTCGGCATCGGTCGCCGGGGTCCCGTCGGGGTTGAGCAGCTCGACCTTGCCGCCAACGACAGGCAGTTCGGTGGGCTCGCGGGTGCCGTCGCGGTCGTCGTCGAACCAGTAGTAGTTCGAGATCGCAACGATCGGCACGATTCCTGCGTCGATCGTCGGGTTCACGAATAGCGCGTCGGCCCCGCCAGCGGGAAGTGTCGTCGACGCTGCAGCGACGGTGTCGCCGGTTGCCGACGCCGCGACCGTGAACGTTGGGGTGACCCCGGAGTACCGGTCGGGGTTCGAGTCGTCGCCGGTGGCGGGGGTGCTGACCCTTGTCTCGGGTGATGCGTATCCGATGGGGTTCGACCCGTTGCCGGAGGGGGTGATGCTGTTCGTCACCCCCGGTGCGGTGAACCGGTAGTGGCCCGGGTCGGGGAGCGTGAATGTTGCGTAGTAGTCGCCGGGGAACAGGTCGTCGATGAAGTAGAACCCATTCGCATCTGTGGTCGCCTGAGCGAGGTTCCCGTACGCGTCGAGAGCCTGTGTCTTGGTGACCGGGTCGTAGAGCTTGACGACCACACCCGCAAGCTTGGGTTCACCGATGTCCTGGAGGCCGTCGCGGTCCGAGTCGAGCCACGTGAAGTCGCCCACTGCGGCGAGCGGCACCACGCCGGCGTCAACCGTCGGGTTCACGAACCGCGCGATCATCCCTGCGGGTGCGTCGGTGTAGTCGGCTGCGGCGATCGTGTCACCCGAGGCGTCCGGGTTGATCGTGAATGCCGACGTCCACCCGTAAGCGCCCCCCGCAGTGCTGTCGCTCGCGTTCGAGTCAACCGAACCGTCGGTGCCTGCACCGTCCTGGGTGAAGGCGTAACCCGCCGGTGGTTCGAAGCGGATCGTGTAATCGCCCGGCAACAGGTTGTCGAAGAGATAGAAGCCGTTCGCATCGGTGGTCACGAACCCGATCGGATTCCCGTCCGCATCGACGGCAGGGGTCACTCCGTCTGCTGCGTAGAGGGACACCTTCATTCCTGCGATCGGGGACTCAGTGTCGTCCTGAATGCCGTCACGGTCTGAGTCGACCCACGTGTAGTCGCCGACTGCGACCACCGGGACGAACCCAGCATCGATCGTCGGGTTCACCAGTTGCGCAACGGTGTCGGTATCGGTGTCGTACACCGTGTTGCCCGACGGGATCGGGTTGATCCGGAACACCGGCGTCTCCCCCGTCTCGGGATCGGGGTCGGAGTCCTTCGACACCGAACCGCCACCGTCGTCCGTCAGGTCGAAACCGTCCGGCGCGCTGAAGGTAACTCGGTAGTCGCCCGGCAACAGGTTGTCGAAGACGTAGAAGCCGTCCTCGTCCGTGTACACGGCAGGCACCGGGTTCCCGTGATAGTCGGTTGCGGGCGAACCGTCCGGGTTGAACAGTTCGACCTTCACTCCCTCGAGCGGCAGCTCGCCCTTGTCCTGCACACCGTCCTGGTCTGCATCGATCCACGTGTAGTTGCCGATGGCCACCACGGGTGCAATCACGCCCGCATCAATCGTCGGGTTCACCAAGACGGCGTCAGTCGACGGGTCCGTGTCCACCACCGTGTCACCGGTCGCGGTCGCGGCGATCGTGAACACCGGGGTGAGCCCGGTGGTCGGGTTCGGGTTCGAGTCGAGCGCGCGATCTGCGCCGGAGAGATCGCCCGTGAACGCGTACCCGGCCGGGAGCACGAACTGTGCCCGGTAGTCGCCGGGCAGCAGGTCATCGACGAAGTAGTAGCCGTTGGCGTCGGTGTACACCGGCGCCACGGGTGTGCCGTCCACGTGGTGCGCGATCGTGCCATCAGCGTTCAGCAGCTGCACGAGCACGCCCGCAAGCACCGGCTCACTGGGGTCCTGGATCTCGTCCTTGTCGGTGTCGATCCACGTGAAGTCGCCCATCGCCACCACCGGCGCGACGAATCCCGCGTCGATCGATGGGTTCACCAGCGTTGCCTTTGTCGCCGGATCCGTGTCCGACACCGTTGTGCCCGCGATCACCGGCCCGATCGAGAACTCCGGGGTCCAACCGGTCGACGGATCGGGGTTCGAGTCGTTGCCGACAGTCCCGGCCGCACCGGGCTCATCGATCGTCAACACATAACCCGAAGGGCCGGTGAACTTGATCGTGTAGTCGCCGGGTAGCAGGTTGTCGAACAGGTAGTAGCCCTGCGCGTTCGTGTACACCGGCGGCACCGGGTTCCCGTCGTAGTCGGTTGCCGGGTTGCCCGCGGCGTCGAAGAGTTCCACCTTCACACCCGCAAGCGCAGGCTCACCGATGTCCTGCACGCCATCGGCGTCGCGGTCGATCCACGTGTAATTGCCGACAGCGACCACGGGGGAAATCACACCCGCATCGATCGTCGGGTTCACCAACACCGCCTCGGCACCGGCCGGGAGGTCCGGGTAATCCGTCGCGAGGACCGTGTCACCCTTGACCGCACCCTCGATCGTGAACACCGGGGTGAGCCCGCTCATCGGGTTCGGGTTCGAGTCGTTGTCGCCCGTCCCGCCCGCCGCAGGGTTGTCGGTGGTGAAGGTGTAACCCGCAGGCAGCAGGAACTGCATGCGGTAGTCACCGGGGCGGAGGTTGTCGAAGAAGTAGAAGCCGTTGTCATCGGTGTACTCGGGGAGCACGAGATTCCCGTCGGCGTCGCGTGCCAGCGTGCCGTCCGCGTTCAGCAACTGCACGAGGACACCCTCGAGCACCGGCTCGTTCGGGTCCTGGATCCCGTCCTTGTCGGTATCCACCCACACGAAGTCACCGACACCTACCTCGGGCTGCACGAGACCGGCATCAATCGTCGGGTTGACCAGCGTGGCCTTCGTCGCCGGGTCCGTGTCCGCCGACGTCGTGCCACCCGCCACCGCACCAATCGTGAAGTCCGGCGTGCGACCCGTCGCATCCGGGTTCGAGTCCTTCCCGGTGTTCGAGCCAACCATCTGGCCGGTGAAGTCGTACCCGGTGGGAGGCGTGAACACGATGTAATAGGTGCCCGGGATCAGGTTGTCGATGAAGTACTTCCCGCTCGCATCCGTATAGACCGCAGCGACCGGGTTGCCATCGGCGTCCATCGCCGGAGCGCCGCTCGCATCGAACAGTTCCACCTTCACGCCCTTCAGCGGCGGCTCACCCGCCGTCTGCAGACCGTCAAGGTTGTCGTCACGCCACACGTAATCGCCCACGGCGACAACAGGCGCAATCACACCCGCATCGATCGTCGGGTCAACGAGGATGGCCGAGGTTTCTGGATCGGTGTCCTCAACCGTGTTGCCCACGCCGGCGGAGTCGGCGAGCGTGAAGACCGGCGTCAGGCCGGTCGCCGGGTCGGGGTTGGCGTCCACCTCCGGATCGGTGCCGGCGGCCTGTGCGGTGAACCCGTAGCCATCGGGGAGCGTGAAGCGGATCTGGTAGTCACCGGGAGCGAGGCTGTCGAAGAAGTAGTAACCGTTCACGTCGGTGAATGTCGACGGCACCGGGTACCCGAGGAGGTCGAGGGCTGGGGTGCCGTCCGGGTTGAGCAGTTCCACCTTCACGCCCGGCAGCGGTGGCTCAGTCGTGTCCTGGACCCCATCTTTGTCTAGGTCGATCCACACGAAATCGCCGACACCGAGCGCAGGGAGCACGAAACCGAAGTCGAGTGAGCGGTCCGACGAGCCATCGTCGGTGAGCGCCGCCGAGGTCGCCGAACCCGTCGACGAGTCAGCCGTCGTGTCGGCTCCCTGCTCGGCCTTCGTCGGCACGTAGCCAGCCGGTGGCGTGTCAACCGAGACCACGTAGGTGCCCGGCGGCAGGTTCTCGAACAGGTATGCGCCGAGGGCATTGGTGGTGGTGGTCGTCACCGGATCCCCAAAGACGTCGTAGACGTTGCTGCCGTCAGCGTTCTTGATCGACAGGGTGATGCCAGTGATGCCGGACTCCGAGCCCTGTTGGATCCCGTCCCGGTTCGAATCGATCCACACATAGTCACCCACGGAGACCGAGGGGACAACGAATCCGAAGTCGAGGGTCGGGTCGTCCTCGCTGTTGGTGAGCAGCGAGCGCGATGTTGCCGAGTCGGTCGACGAGTCCGTGGCCTTGTCGCCCGCGCCCGTGACCGTCGGGATCAGACCGTCCGGCGGTGTCACGACCGACACTCGATACTGGCCGGGCGGGAGTTTGTCGAACAGGTAGAAGCCGTCCTTGTCGGTCAACACCGTGCCAACCGGATCGCCGTTCACGTCCGTGACCGGCAGACCAGTTGCTGCGTCAACGATCCCGAGCTCGACGCCGGCGATGCCTTCCTCACTCGGGTCCTGGATCCCGTCACGGTTGAGGTCGAGCCACACGAAGTTGCCGACCGACACTGCCGGCAGCACGAAGCCGAAGTCGAGTGTCGGGTCGTGCTCGTTCGGGTCGTCCAGCAGCATGGACAGTGCCGACCCCGTCGAGGAGTCCTCAGCACCGGTGCCGCCGGTGCTCACGGTCGGGACGTATCCCGCCGGCGGCGTGATCACCACCTTGTACACACCGGGCGGCAGGTTCTCGAACAGGTACTCACCGTCACCGTTGGTCGTCGTGGTGACCGGGTTGCTGCTTGCGTCGAGGACCGGCGTGCCGTCGGCGTACTGGAGCGCAAGGGTCACTCCCGGGATGCCGGGCTCACCCGCGTCCTGCAGGCCGTCGCGGTCGGTGTCGACCCACACGAAGTCGCCGAGCGACACCATCGGGACCACACCGAAGTCCAGCGTCATGTCGACCGGCGCTAGCAGCGAGAGCACGGCACTCGTGGCCGAATTCGTCGACGAGTCGGTTGCCGATGTCCCTGCGCCGGTCTTGGTTGGCGCGTAGCCCGACGGGTACGTGATCTTCACGGTGTACGACTGGAAGGCGAGGTCAGCGAAGGCGTAGAAGCCTGTGGTGTCGGTTGTCGTAGTAACCGGGTTTCCGCCACCGTCGAGGACGGGGGTAACACCATCAGCCTCGAACAGCGCAAGGACGACACCGGCAAGGCCGGGCTCGCCCGGAGCCTGGATGCCGTCGAGATTCGTGTCGACCCACACGTAGTTGCCGATGGCGGGCGGCGGTACGTACAGACCGAAATCGAGATTCGGGTCGGAGTCGCCGTTGTTCGGGAGGTTGACCGAGTCGGCGTAGTCGGACGACGAGTCGTTCGTGCCGTCCCCGTTGTTCTCGGTGGTGGGGAACAGGCCGTCGGGTGCGGTGATCGTCACTCGGTACCGACCCGGGGGCAGGTTGTCGAAGAGGTAGTGCCCCGATGCGTCGGTGTACTCGGGGCCGACGGTGTTCCCGAAGATGTCCTCGACCGGATCGCCGTCCAGGTTCGTGATGGTGAGCTTCACGTTCGCAAGCGGGATGTCCGACGCGTCCTGCAGACCGTTCACGTCTGCGTCGAGCCAGACGTAGTCGCCGACGGACACGCGAGGCGCGTAGAACCCGAAGTCCAGCGAGAGGTCTGCCTCGCCGGGGGTGTCAAGCGATGCAGAGGTTGCGGTAGTGGGTGTTGTCGCTGTGAAGCCGGCCGGTGGCGCAACCGAGACTCTGTAGGTGCCGTACGGCAGGTTCTCGAATCGGTACTCGCCGTTCTCGTCGGTAGTGGCTTTCACTGGGCTGCCGGATCCGTCGAGCACTGGATTGCCGGCGGCGTCGAGCAATGACAGTTCCACGCCTGCGATGCCTGGCTCACCCGGGTCTTGGGTACCGTCGTTGTCTGCGTCGAGCCAGACGAAGTCGCCGAGGCTCACCACCGGCACGACGCCGAAATCGAGCGAGAGGTCGTGCTGGCCGGGTGTAAGGACGACTGAGGTCGCCGTGGTCGTCGAGGAATCCGCCGAGGTGTCCTCGCCTGCTTCGGCTGTGGTGGGTCCGTAGCCCGGCGGGTAGGTGATGTGCACCTGGTACTGACCTGCAGGCAGACCCTCGAAGAAGTACGCGCCATCGGCTCCGGTGGTGATGGGCCCAACGGGATTACCGAGCACGTCGGTAACCGGGTTGCCGAACGGGTCGGTGAGCGTCAGGGTCGCGCCGGCAATGCCCAACTCGCCCGGATCCTGTACACCATCGCCGTCGGTGTCGAGCCACACACGGTCACCGAGCGACACCGGCGGCGGGTACGGCGCCCAGAACCCAAAGTCCAGCGAACGGTCCGACGCCCCCGGCTCCGTCAGGTTCGCCGATGTGGCCGAACCCGTCGACGAGTCGACCGAGTCGTCACCGCCGACCCCGGGGCTCACCGGCGACAGCCCGAGCGGTGTGGTTGCGATCACTTTGTAAGCGCCGACCGGAAGATTCTTGAACTCGTAGAAACCGTTGGCGTCGGTGTACACCGGCTCTACCGGATTGCCGAACGCGTCCAGTACCGGGTTGTCCGACAGGTCGACGAGCACGAGCTTCACCCCCTGCAGGGGCACGTCGCTCGGGTCCTGAACACCGTCGTTGTTCGTGTCGAACCAGACGTAGTCGCCGATCGACACCACCGGCACCACGCCAGCGTCGATCGTCGGGTTGACGAACGCGGCGATCGTCGAGGCATCCGTGTCTGCCACCGTCCCCGAAGTGGGGTCGACGCCGAGGGTGACGGTGAACACCGGCGTGATGCCGGTGACGCGATCCGGGTTGGAGTCGCTTGCTCCCGCACCCGACCCCTGAGTGGTGAACGCGTACCCGTCGGGAAGCACGAACTGCATCCGGTAATCGCCTGGCGAGATGCGATCGAAGACGTAGTAGCCGTTGACGTCCGTGGTGGCGGTGAGCGGTGTGCCGTCCGCCCCGGTGACGGGGTCCCCATTCGTATCGAGCAGTGCGACCTTCACTCCCGGGAGTGGCAGTTCGCCAGCGTCCTGCACACCGTCGCCGTCGGCATCGATCCAGACGTAGTCGCCAACGGCAACCGCCTCGAGGAAGCCAACGTCAAAGGACATGTCGTTCGTGCCGGCAGCGAGCGCAGGAACGCTCATGCGGGGGAATGAGTTGAAGCCGTAGGCGGTACCGGAGCCACCGAGCGCGGCGTTGCTGTCGATCGACGTCTCGAGGTCGCCTGTGGTCGCGGTCGTCGCGCCCGCCGTTGTGGGAACGTACCCCTCGAGTGGCCCCCCGGACGCGTAGTCCGCCGGGTTGTCGAGTCGGATGGTGTAGGCCACTCCCCGCTGAAGGTTGCCGCCGACCGCGTCTGGCGTTGATCCACCGTTAGCGGCTTCGGTCACTGCGGACGAGAAGTAGTACTCACCCTTGCTGTTCGTCACGGCGGTGCCGACCAGCACGCCGTTGCTGTCGTAGAGGCGCACCGTGACACCCGCAATCGGCGACTCATCCGGATCCTGGATGCCGTCACCGTCGGTGTCGACCCACAGGCGGTTGCCGATCTGTACGGGCGCCAGGTCGCAGAGCGCGGCGAGGTCCCCCATCCCCATGGTCTTGGAGAAGCTCCCGGCCGAGTTCGGGCCGTAGAGCGAGCCGTAGACGTTGAAGCCGCCGGCCGATACGGCGGACTGCCGGGAGCCCGACTGTGCTGTGCCGACAGCAAAGTTGAGGTAGTAGGCAACGCCGCCGGTCCGAACGCCGTAACTGTTCCACGAACTGCCCTGGTAGGCCGCGTCGATGGAGGTATTCAACACCTCGGGGAAGCCGGGTAACTGAAGCACTGAGCCTCCGGCGATGTCTGCGTGAAGGGCGGAACCCCCATAGAGGCCGAACTCGTCCCAGTAGTACTCGTCGTCGGTGGTGGTTCCGGTCCAGTTCCCGTACCGGGCGTTACAGGCGGCGTTTCCGGCCTGCTGATAGGTGAAGTCGGCAGCGGTCCATCCGGGACCTGTCCGGCAGATACGGATCAGGTCTCCCGGGGTCATGCCTTGGCCTGCTTGGTAGTTGCCTGCTGGCGAGACGGTGCCGATCGACATCGCCATGTCCGCCCCGCGGTTACGGAGTGCGACGATCATCGAGCCGTTGCGGTCGAACTGGAGACCGGACGCGAGAGGCATCGGATAGTCAAGCCACCACTCTTGGCCGGTGTACACCCACCAACCCATGGTGAACTTGTCGGTCCAGGGGTGCCACACCCTCGTGAAGGCCGGCGCCGTCTGCCAGGGGTACCCCCTCACGGGGTTCGTGCCGTTGTTCAGCGCGCGGGGGCCGAAGAAGTTCGACCAGCCGTTCGACGCGGGCTCGTAGCGCACGATCGAATAGGTGATGTTGGCTCCCGTGGTGAGGGCGGTGAGTTTCGACGCGTCGTAGTCGCCGGAGCCGTCGCAGGTGACGGGGAGGTAGACCGAGCCGCGGAACACCGTGACGCCGAACGGACGAGCCGTCCCATTGGTGCACGACACGGTGCCGACGATGGAGCCTTCGTCGGTCATCGTCGTGGGCGCCGAACCGTTGGACGGCATGACCACCTTGTAGAGGTGACGCGTGTAGAGGCTGACCACCCACAGGTTTCCGGTTTCGTCGACGGTGATGTCACCGATACCGGTCTTCCCTACTTCTTCATAGACCCCGTCGGTGTCGGCAGGGATGTCGGAGTCGGCGTTCTCGTTGTCCGTGTCGAGTCCGCGAGCGGAGTTTGTGGGGATGTACCCGGTGAAGCCTGCGTTGGCGATACCGGTCGGTGGCGGCGTGGTGTTCGAGAACTGGTCTCCGGGGAGGAGCGTCTCGAGATCGACGAGGAACGCGGTGGTGCCACCAGCGTCGGCAGGCGCCGAGTACTTGGTACTGTCGGGGGTGGTGGAAAAGAGCGCGCCGGGGAGCGGAACGCCGTTGCGCTGGTACATCCGTTCCGCCCGTCGCACGAAGGCCGACGTGAGGATTCGCCTCGACCCCGGATTCCACGCAGTGCCGTAGATTGACCCGGTCTCGCTCGCTTGCGCCGCTTTGGAGTACGTCCGGTCCGAGTACAGGTCGTAGAAGACCTTGGGCGACCCGTCGTAGGCAGTCACGTAGACGGTGGGCGAGGCCTGCGCAGCTGCGCCGACGCCGTTGCATCCCTGTGTGATCGCAATGTTGGGGTTGCTCTGGCAGTACTCGCCCGGGACGTTCACCCCAAAGTTCACGCCGGTGTTGCCCTTTCTGGCGAACTGGATCGACGTGCCCGTGCTCGAGCCTGCGGCCCCCGTGGTGATGACGGGTGCCGCCGGACGGAACGCCGAGAGGTAGGGGTCGTTCTCGGGGATGGAGAACTCGACTCGCACGTCGTTGGTTGGGGCCGATGTGACGTCGATGGTCCACGTGCCATTGGCTGCAGTCGTGGTGCTGCCCACCTCGGCGCCGGTGGTGTCAAAGGCCCGCACCGTGATCCCTGCGACCCCGACATCGAACGCAGTTCCGAGGGCCACCGTGGTGTTCATCACCCCGTTGGCGTTGAAGTCCTGGAAGACCGTTCCCGAGACCGAGGAGCCGATGGCCGCAACGGGACCGGTGCTGCCCACCATCGTGACGACCGACAGGCATCCGGCGATGACGGCCCCCGGAATGAGCGCGCGGACGCAAGACATGGTTCGTGCACGTGTCGACATCGGTTCCCCCCGACTTCGGTCCTCGGTCGAGTACGGGAACGAACTCGTTCTGAGTTCACACCACTCCGAGCGCGCTCTTGGCGGTATCCCGTACTCCCCGAATGAGGGTGGTCGGCGTGAAAGACCTGTGCAACGAGCGCGGTGTCCCCTACTTCATGACACGCGCCCGACCGGCGATGGGAAGAGAAGGTGAACTGCGGCGGAGCCGTTCAAGACCCGTGTGGATGACGTTTGCGGCGAAGACCGTCTCCGACAAGGTCCTCGTGATCATTCCCCCGGTGGTGATCTTCGTGGCGTCGGGCTTCCAGCACCTCGTGGCTGCCTTCTACTCGATCACTGCAGGGCTGCTGCTCCGGGCGTGGGCAGGGGACGGTTTCTGGACCGAGACCGGCATGTCATCATCGAGTTACCCGCAACTGAGCTGGTCTCGTTTCGTGGTGCACAGCATGGTGCCCGTCACGCTCGGCAACCTCGTCGGTGGTGCTGTCTTGGTGGGCGCGATGTACTGGCTGACGTTCCTGCGCGACCACCGGCACTAGACGGGGCGCAGCACCGCGAGAGTCTGACCGAAGTGCCTCAGTTGGCCTGTTGGGCCGATCACGTGCGGTTCGTCGCCGCGTAGCCACTGCTCGAGCGACCACCCTGCCAGCCCCGCAATCGTCTCGACCATCTCGCGGGTGGTGGTCACGTTGCGCGGTGTTTGCCAACGCGACTGGGGATCGAGTGCGGCTTGTTGGAGAAAGATCTCTCGTGCAACCGCAAGGTCGAGCGGCAGCACGGACATCACCATCACGCCGTCGTCCTTCACGACGTGACGCATGGCGCCCAGGTATCGGTACATGTCCTCGTGCTCCATGTGGGTGAAGACCGAGAACGCGCAGACCACATCGATGGAGGCCGGGGCCAGTTCGAAGTCCGGCGTGCTCTGCTGTCGGAACGTGACGCTGACGCCGTCGAGATCTCCGAGGTCGGCCACACGCCGTGTTGCTGCAGCGAGGAAGGTCGTCGACACGTCGATGCCGATGTAGTTCCCTCCCCCTGCGAGGAAGGGAACGGCATGAATGGCGAGGCGACCGTCACCGCATCCGAAGTCGAGCAGCGTCGAGGCGGGCGTGAGCCCGACGGAACGCAGCACGGCGAGCTCGAGTCGACCGATGAGGTCGTAGTCCCCGATACCTACGTTGCCGCCCTGTCGGGCGTGGCGTTCGTAGAGCTCGGTGTAGGGGTGGGTTCGGCGCGACCGACCAAGGAGTCGCCCGAGCATCCTCCGCGTTTGTTTACCCACCACCGGTGGGACAGTACCCGCCGTTGCTCCTCGGTTGGACCGATCCGGCGCCAGTTGACGGAGGTCCAAGCAACGGCGGCTCCGGCACTGCAGCGACCGACACGCACACGCGACCCGATTCGGTGTCACTCCAGGCGACGATTCCGCACCGAGATGCCCCGAGTGAGTCGCAGCACGGCGCACCGTGGTGGTCGAGACCGGCGTCGATCCGGTGACCTTCCGCTTTTCAGGCGGACGCTCTGCCGACTGAGCTACTCGACCGTGACGAACGGGGCTTCGGCACCCCCGCCCGTAAGCGGTCCCGACGGGACTCGAACCCGCGACCTCCGGCTTGACAGGCCGGCGTGAACTCCAACTTCACCACGGGACCAGATGAACTGGCCAGCACCCCCAACGGGATTCGAACCCGTGCCGCCACCTTGAAAGGGTGGTGTCCTAGGCCACTAGACGATGGGGGCAAAGGAACGTCTCGCTGAGAGCGTCGAAACACTACCAGCGACCCTCCCCGATTACGCCAGACAGCCGAGGGCCGGCGGCCCCCAGCCGGATCCGTGGTCAGGTCGCCGAGAGGGCCGACATGATCTCCTCGAGCAGCACCGAGAGGTAGCCGTACAGGGCGAATTCGGGAAAGCGGGGGTCGTTCTCGTCGAGGTTCAGCGGTTCGTCGTCCTCGCCGATGTCGAGCACGGTGCCGAGTACGAGCCGCACGCTGTTCACGCACTGCATCCAGGCCATCAGCGCTGCTTCGTCGAGGTGGGTCTCCTGAGCCGTCGCCATGAACTGTTCCAGAGCAGCGACCCGGGAGGCCACGAGTTCCTCCCGCATGAAGCGGTGGTACTCGGCGTCCCGCTCCACATCGTTCAGGTACGCCACGGGGAACAGGCGTCGGGCCCGCTCCTCGTCGGGGTGCTCCATCACCTCGCGGATCTGCGGGAGCAAATGCATCAGGAGCTCGCGCTCCTCGTCGGGAAGTTGGATGTCGTAGCCGCCCTTGGTGGCCCGGATCCGCCAGCGGCGTCGTCGTAGCGCCACGTCAGTCGTCCTGCTGCATCGTGGCCCACAGGCCGTGCTCGTGCAGGCGGAACACGTCCAACTCAGCCTTCTCCCGGCTCCCGCTACTCACGACCGCCCGTCCCTTCTCGTGCACATCGAGCATGAGTGAGGTGGCCTTCTCCCGCGAATAGCCAAACAGTTTCTGGAACACGAACGTCACGTACGACATGAGGTTGATCGGGTCGTTCCACACGATGACGATCCACGGACGATCCGGTCGGATGTCGACGCCGCCTGCGGGTACATCGAGTTCTGCGGGTGCAGTCGATGCAGACGGGGCGTTCACGGGGAGCATTCTCGCGGGTGCGCGCGGACGAACCACGCTGCACCAGTTCGGAGCGCTACGACGCGCCGCGCGCCTGCAACGTCTGTCTCGTGTGACGAGCGTCCGTTCGCAGGGGGTTGGCCCGCCTCCTCGGGCAGTCGTACGATCGGGAGCGTTATGGCCGTCGGTACTCGCCCGCTCGTCCCGTCACGGCTGGCTCCCTCGAAGCGGCCCGACGGTGGAACCGGCCTCGTTCACGGCACCCGCCGGGCCCCCCGCACCGTGGTCGGCGGGTACGTCGCACTGACCAAGCCCCGCATCATCGAACTGCTCCTCATCACCACCCTGCCTGCCATGGTCATGGCCGAGCAGGGGTGGCCTCCGGCCCGGCTCATCGTGGCCACCCTCATCGGCGGGTCGCTGGCCGCAGGCGGGGCGAATGCCATCAATATGTATGTCGACCGGGACATCGACCGACTCATGGAGCGAACGGCGAGCCGTCCGCTGGTCACGGGCCTGATCGCCCCCCGAAATGCCCTGATCTTCGCCCTGATCCTGGAGGCAGCGGCCTTCGGCGTGCTCTGGGCCTTCACCAACCTGCTGGCAGCGGTCCTCGCAGTGAGCGCCACCGCGTTCTACGTCTTCGTCTACACCCTCTGGCTCAAGCGCACCAGCACCCAGAACATCGTCATCGGCGGGGCCGCCGGGGCGGTGCCGGTCCTCGTGGGCTGGGCGGCGGTTCGGGAGTCCCTCGACTGGTCCCCCGTGGTGCTCTTTGCCCTCATCTTCTGGTGGACCCCACCCCATTTCTGGGCCCTGGCCATCCGGTACGCCGACGATTACCGCGCCGCCGGGGTCCCGATGCTGCCGGCCGTGGTCACCCCCCGCGAGGCAGTTCGCCGGATGGTGGCCTACACCGTGGTGCTGGTGGCGACGTCCTTGGTGCTCCTCCCGATCGGCAACCTCGGGGTCATCTACGGGGTCTCGGCCGGCGTCCTGGGCGCCCTCTTCCTCGCCGGCGTGATCGACCTCGGTCGTAACCCAACCGTCACACGGTCGATGCGGGTCTTCGGGTTCTCGATCTCCTACGTCACGCTCCTGTTCGGCGCACTCACCGTCGACGTCCTCGTCCGGCACGGATGGTGAGCGCATCGTGACGCACGCGACACCCCTGCGCCGTTGGGGAATTCCGGATACGGGGACCTCGGTGGGTAATCTCCCTTCCGAACATCCGTCTTTTCTTTTGGCTTGCACGGGCACTGTCGCGCTGTCGTGGGCAAGAGGACATCCATGACCACCATCCACACCCCTACTGATGCCGCGGCTGCGGGTGCCCCGTCCGGGACGGCCCCCGCATTCGCCAATGTGGCCTCGTGGGTCACCACGTCGGACCACAAGCGCATCGGTCGGATCTTCGTGTCGCTGAGCATGCTGATGCTGCTCGGGCTCGTCGGCCTGTCCGCAGTCCTCGGATTCGACCGGGTCGACCGCACCGAGAACTTCCTCGACCTCGAGGTCCTGGGTCAGTTGTTCTCCGTGGCCCGGGTGGGCTTCATCTTTATGGTGATGATCCCGATGATGTTGGGCTTTGCGATCTCGATCGTGCCGCTGCAGCTCGGCGCCCGCTCGATGGCCTTCCCCCGTGCCGCAGCGCTCGGGCTGTGGACCTGGCTCACGGGTTCGGGAATCGTCATTGCCTCCTACGCCCAGAACGGCGGCCCGGGTGGGGGCGACGCCGCTGGCGTCGACCTCTTCCTTGCCGGTCTCGGTCTCACGGTGATCGGTCTCGTCACGGCCGCAACTGCGCTCGCCACCACGGTGCTCACCAGCCGGGCACCGGGAATGACACTCGATCGCGTTCCGCCGTTCGCCTGGTCGGCGCTCGTGCTCGCAGTGGCCATCATCGTCACCATGCCGGTCATGCTGGCTGCGCTCGTCTACGTCTACGTCGACCATCGCTACGGCGGCCGCCAGTCGCTCGAGGCCGGTGGTCTCGGTGGGAACGCCATCTACCCGTGGATCCGAGCAGCGCTCTCGCAGCCGCTCACCTTCATCTACGCGATCCCGGTGCTGGGCTTCGTCGCCGAAGTGGTCCCGGTGTTCGCCCGTCGGCGCACGGTGCTGCGATTCGCGGTGCTGATCGGAATCGGCGTGCTTGCCACGGCGAGCCTCACCGGCGTCACGCAGGTCGATCACTCGATCGGTGAGTGGAGCTCGCTGAGCAACGGAGACCGCTTCAAGGACCTCGTCGACTACGCGTTCTTCAACCTCGTGCCCGTGCTCGGGCTGTTGGTGCTCATGGGAGCGGTCACCCTCACACTGCTGAGCGGCCTGAAGGCGCGCTCGGTGCGTCTCGAGCCGCCGCTGTTGTTCGGGCTCGGCTCAGCGGTACTGCTCACCCATGCGCTCGTCGCACACCTGCTCGTGCCCATCGAGGATCTGCACCTCGCTGGTTCGGTCTACGAAGAGGGCGTGTTCACCTTCGTGGTGTACTCGGTGGTACTCGCCGGCCTCGGGGCGGTCTCGTATTGGTCGCAGAAGTTCCGTGGCCGCCAACTCCCGCGCATTCCCCTGATGCTGCTCGCCCTCGGCGCTCTTGGCGCAGCGGTGCTCGCCTCGGTGCCGTACCTCATCTCGGGCTTCAACAACCAGCCCGGTCTGTTCGGTGTGTCCCGGGCCGAGGGCCTCGTCATCGGATGGGACCACGAGGCTGCACCGGAGCTGCTGAACACGCTCACCGGGATCGGCCACGGTCTCATGGCGCTCACCGTGCTCGGATTCATCGCACTCACGCAGCGCGCCTATGCAAAGGGCCCGCTCGCCGGCGACGATCCGTGGAACGGCCAGACCCTCGAGTGGGCGACGTCGTCGCCACCACCCGAGAACAACTTCGCCGAGCTCGCAACGGTGTCGTCGCCCGAGCCGCTCACCGACCTCAAGCCCGCAGGGAGTGACGCCTGATGCTCGCGCTGCCGCCCGCCCCGGCCCCCGCGCCGCGCCGTCAGATGATCGTCGGCACTGCGCTGTTCTCTGCAGCAGCGTCGATGCTCATCGGCGGAATGACTGCGCTGTGGTTCCACTTCCGTACCGAGCCCGGGCTATGGAAGCCCGAACGGCTCGTCGTTCCCGAGGTCGCCACCAACGTGATGTGGATCACGGCATTGTTCTCGCTCGTCATGGTGCAGTGGGCGGTGTACTCCGCGCGCCGCGGCGATCGTCAGCACGCCTCGGTCGCACTCGGCGTCGTCATCATCCTCGGGCTCGCACACCTCAACTCGCAGGCCTACGTGTGGCGACGGATCGAGCTTCCTGTCAAGGGCGACACGCCCTACAACTCCATGTTCTACGCCATCACCGCAACGCTGTTCGCGCTGGTGCTCGTGGGCGTGGTGTACGCCGTGGTTGCTGCCTTCCGGTTCATCGGCGGGCGCACGAAGGACCGTGAAACGGTCTCCGGTCTTGCCCTGTATTGGTATGTCCTCGCCGCTCTCCACACCGTGGTGTGGTTCAGCGTCTACGTCACGAAGTAGGAGCCGATGATCCCCACCGGATCCAAACTGTTTCTCGGCCTCACGGGCTCGGCGATCGCCGGCTTCGTCCTGTACGGCTTCTTCCAGGAATGGAATGTCGTCGGCGTCGTTGGCCTCGGTGCCGCGATTGTCGTACTCGCCTTCCTTTCGGGCGTGGTGATCTTCACCCGCGACGCCGATGTGGAGCCCGGCGACACCGCTGCGGTCGCCTCGGCGCCAGCAGCACAGCCCGCACCCGGTAACAGCCTCTGGCCCCTCGTCGGTGCAATCGGCGGCGGTCTGCTCGTCATCGGTCTCGTCACCGACCGCCGTTGGTTCGTAGCTGGCCTCGTCGTGATGTTCGTTGCACTCGTCGAGTGGATGGTGCAGGGCTGGGCCGAACGTGCGAGCGCCGACCGCAAGTACAACAACGACGTGCGCGGCTTCCTGCTGCACCCGCTCGAGATGCCGATCCTCTCGTCGGTCGGCCTCGGGGCCATCATCTTTGCCTTCTCCCGCATCATGCTGCGCTCCGATCACACGGTCGGGCCCACGATCTTCATTGCGCTTGCGGCCCTCATCACCTTCTTCGGTTTCGTCTTCGCCGCCAAGCGGCGTCCCGGCAAGGCCGTGACTGCTGGCATCTGTGTGGTGGGAGCGGTGGGCATCCTCGCGGGTGGCATCTGGAGTGCCGCTGCCGGCGAGCGCCCCGAACTTGCCGAAGAGGGCCACATCTTCCGTGACACTCCTGAAGAGAAGTCCGAGCGGAGCAAGTGCGGCGAGGAAGTCACCGAGGCCGACAAGAAGGCATCCGGGTCCCTTGCGCTGAAGTCGGCTCTCTCTGCTGAGGTCACCCTGCGCAACGGTGTCCTCGAGATTGTCGAGTTCGGTCGCCCCGCCGACAAGGTGCACATCGCTCGCGGCAACACCGTCACGGTGCTGTTCCGCAACGAGGGCGACGGGGAAGAGCCCCGTCGACTCGCAGCGCAGTTCCTCGCCAACGGTGTCGACGAGAACGGCAAGCCCACCACGGATCTCCAGCAGGTCACCGTGTGCACCAACGCCATCGAGGGCGGCAAGGTGCAGGCGTTGATCTTCTCGGTGCCCAAGCCGTCGACTGCAGCACCCGAGGGCAAGGGGTTCAAGATCTTCGTGCCGGGTGTGGAGACCGCCGAAGTCCCGCTCGAGGTGCCCGCATGAGTCCGCTCCCCGATATGAATCACGAGGACCACACCATGAATGACCACGAGGAGGCCTCCGTGTCACGCAATGTGCGGCCGTGGCGCCGTGCGGTCAAGGCCGCCGGCTTGCTCGCCGGCGTTGCGTTCCTCGCCAGTTGCGCCCGGAACTCCCCGCAGGACACCTGGAAGCCCAAGGGCGAGAACGCCCAGAAGATCGACGATCTGCAGCGCCCGGTCTTCTTGGTGGCCGGCATCGTTGGTCTGATCGTCGTCATTGCGGTCTCGTACGCAATCTTCCGCTTCCGCGACCGTGGCCAGGCCATCCCCAAGCAGACGCACGGCAAGCCGGCCCTCGAGATCGTGCTCACGATCATTCCGTTCGTGATCCTCGCCACCATCGGCGTGTTCACGGCACGGTCCATCATCGACCTCGCCGACACCGACGGTTGCGAGATGACCGTGAACGTCACTGGCCAGCAGTGGTGGTGGGAGTACGACTACCCCGCCACCCCGGCCAACCAGAAGTGGGGCATCGAGAAGCCCATCGTCACCTCGGGTGAACTCGTGATCCCGGTCGGCACCTGTGTGCTCCTGCGCCAGACGAGCCGTGACGTCATCCACTCGTACTGGATCCCGGCGCTGAACGGCAAGAAGGACGCCGTGCCGGGACGCGTTCACGAGAACAAGCTCCATGCCGACGAGCCCGGCTACTACTCCGGTCAGTGCACCGAGTTCTGCGGCCTCTCGCACGCCAACATGCGCCAGTGGGCGATCGCTCTCAGCGCAGAAGACTTCGCCAAGTGGGTCGAGGACCAGCAGCGCGATGTCGTGGCATACGCCGAGGACGACACCTCACCCGAGGCCGAGGGATACCGAGCGTTCCGACAGAACTGCAGCCGCTGCCACCAGGTCAACGGCATGAAGAACGCCGACGGTACGCCCACGATTGCGGCTCCCGAGAACAACATCGTTGCCGGTGCGGCGCCGAACCTCACTCACATCATGTCGCGGTCGCGCTTCGCCGGGGCCACCTATCAGTTGCTCAACGACAAGTGCAACGAGCGGTTGATCAAGGCGGCCTCCGATCAGGTCGGTGCGATCTATCTCGAGGGAGTCGACCCGGACTGCCTCAACCGAAAGGATCTCGAGCAGTGGCTGCGCAACTCGCCCGAGATGAAGCCGATGTACGTAAAGCCGGACGAGCAGGGACGTCTGCGCGGCATGCCGAACCTGGGCCTCTCCGAGGATCAGATCGACAGCATCGTGACCTACCTGCAGACCTTGAAGTGACGGGAGTCCTCTGATGGCAATCGTTGAGCAACCGAGAACCGATATCGCGCTCCCCGCCGGGGCCGGCGCGCCTGCGGTCATCACCCCCAAAGAGGCCAAGGGCATGTTTGCCCGTCCGGTCCAGCCCGAGGGCTGGCGGGACTGGCTGTTCACCGTCGATCACAAGAAGATCGGCATCATGTACGGGGTTGCCTCGTTCGTCTTCTTCATCATCGGTGGCATCGAGGCGGGCCTCATCCGACTCCAGCTCGCTGCGCCGAACGGGAAGGTGCTGAGCGCCGACCAGTACAACCAGATGTTCACGATGCATGCCACCACCATGGTGTTCCTCTTCGTGATGCCGATGGCCTCTGCCTTCGCCAACTACTTCGTGCCACTGCAGATCGGCGCCCGAGACGTGGCGTTCCCACGCATCAACGCCTTTGGCCTCTGGACCTGGCTCCTCGGTGCCATCTTCGTGAACCTCTCGTGGTTCCTCGGGGGTAGTGCCGACGGCGGATGGTTCATGTACGCGCCCAACAGCACCCGGATGTTCTCGCCCACCAACGGCGTCGACTTCTGGGCGCTCGGCCTGCAGATCACCGGTATCGCGTCGCTCACCAGCGCCATCAACCTCATCGTGACCTGCATCAACATGCGTGCGCCCGGCATGAGCCTGTTCAAGATGCCGATCTTCACCTGGATGATCATGGTGGTGCAGTTCCTGCTCGTCTTCGCCATGCCGGTGATCACGGTGGCGCTGTTCCTGCTCAGCTTCTCGAGATCGTTCGGTGGCGCCTTCTTCGACGTCAAGCAGGGCGCCGACCCGCTGCTGTGGCAGCACCTCTTCTGGATCTTCGGTCACCCCGAGGTGTACATCCTCATCCTGCCGAGCTTCGGCATCGTGTCCGAGGTGCTCCCGGTGTTCAGCCGCAAGCCCCTCTTCGGCTACAAGTTCGTGGCCATCTCCGGTGCAGCCATCGGCTTCGTCGGCTGGGGCGTGTGGGCGCACCACATGTTTGCGAGCGGTCTCGGCCCGATCTCGGTGCTCGTGTTCTCGATGGCCACGATGATGATCGCCGTGCCCACGGGCGTGAAGATCATCAACTGGACGATGACCATGTGGGGCGGCAAGCTCACCTTCACCACGGCGATGCTGTTCTCGATCGGTCTCATCGTCGAGTTCACCATCGGCGGTCTCTCGGGCGTCACGCACGCTGTTGCACCGTCCGACACACAGCAGACCGACACCTACTACATCGTCGCCCACTTCCACTACGTGCTGTTCGGCGGCGCCATCTTCGGTCTGTTCGCCGGCTTCTACTACTGGTGGCCAAAGATGTTCAACCGGAAACTCGACGAACGCTGGGGCAAGGCCAACTTCTGGCTCATGGTCATCGGCATGAACATGACCTTCGGCCCGATGCACATCATCGGTCTCCAGGGCCAGCCGCGCCGCATGTACCAGTTCGACGAGGCGAACGTTCACACCCGTTTCTGGAACGCAGTGTCCTCGATCGGCGTGATCTTCCTCACCTTGGGCATCCTTGCCTTCATCGTGAACATCGTGATCACCCACCGCAGTAAGCACCCGCGCTACCAGACCACGCTCGACCCGTGGGATGCACGAAGCCTCGAGTGGATGACCACCAACCCGCCGAAGGCGCACAACTTCGACGCCATCCCGACCGTGCACGAGCTCGACGAGTTCTTCCACCGCAAGTACGCCGAGGATCACGCCACGGGCGAGATCCGACAGGTGGCGACGGCCGAGGACATCATGGCCGAGCAGGAAGCGCACGCCGAGAAGAACATCCACCTGCCGTCACCCTCGTACTGGCCGCTGGTGGTGTCGTTCTCGCTGCCCATCATCGGGTTCGGCGTGATCTACAACCACATCCTCATCGCCGTCGGCGGTGTGGTTGCGATCCTCGGCATCTTCGGCTGGTGCATGGAACCCTCCGTTGCCCCGGCCGAGGATTACGAGCCCCCCGCAGCACCCACCGATGGTGCCACCAAGGAGTTGACGGCATGACCACTGCGGTCGCCGACCACGGAGTCGGCCACGACGATCACGGCCACGGAGGTCACGGTCACACGTCCACGGGCTTGTCGAACAACAAGCTGGCGATGTGGCTGTTCCTCGGCTCGGAGTGCCTGCTGTTCGGCGGGCTCATCTCCACCTACATGCTGTACCGAGGGCGGCACCCGAAGGGTCCCGGTCCGGACCAGGTGTTCTCCATCCCGTTCACCTCGGTGAGCTCGTTCGTGCTGCTCATGAGCTCGCTCACCATGGTGCTCGCAGTGTCGTCGGCTCAGGCCAAGGACATGCAGCGCACGAAGCTCTGGCTCACGGTGACAGCACTTCTGGGCGCCACCTTCGTGGGCGGCCAGGTCTTCGAGTTCACCGAGTTCTACCGCAAGGGTCTCGGCTTCACCACGAGCCTCTTCGGCTCGAGTTTCTACACGCTCACCGGATTCCACGGGGTCCACGTCACCGTCGGCATCATCATGCTGATGGCGCTCGTCGGCATGATGAAGGCGAACCGGGTGCCCGGTGACAAGTCCGAAGTGGTCGAGCTCGTCGGTCTGTACTGGCACTTCGTCGACGTGGTGTGGATCCTCATCTTCACCCTCGTCTACCTGATCCCGGCGTGAGGCACCCATCATGACCACCGTTGAGCACGCACCACACGCCGAGGAGAGCCACGGCGAGCACGCCCACGCCGGCCACTCGAACAAGCACTACTACCTCGTTGCGCTGGCGCTGGCCATCCTCACCGGGCTGGAGGTGGCGCTGAGCTACGTGGACGTCGGCGCCCTGTTCATGCCGCTGCTGATGATCCTCATGATGATCAAGTTCATCATGGTCGTGCTCGAGTTCATGCACCTCCGGCGCGACGCCAAGATGTTCCACTACCTCTTCTGGAGCGGGTTCGTCCTGGCGATCCTCGTGTACATCGGGGCGCTGGCGACCTTCAAATTCTTCCTTGCCGCATAGCCTGAGCGCCGAGGAGGCGTAAGGATGCTCGCGCAAGCCACTAGCGCCGCTGCCGATGCAGTGAGCGAGGTGTGGAAGTACCAAGTCCACCCCGAGGTCTGGGTCATTGTTGTGGGCCTCGTGGCGGCGTACGTGTACATGGTGCGCGTGATCGGACCCGAGGCGGTCGAATCGGGCCCGGTCGTCACCAAGAAACAGATCACCTGTTTCGTGGCGGCCGTCTTGATGTTCTGGTTCGCGTCGGACTGGCCGATGCACGACATCGCCGAGAACTACCTCTACTCGGTGCACATGGTGCAGCACTACGCGATCTCGTACTTCCTTGCGCCGCTCGCCCTGCTGTCGATCCCTGAGTGGATGGCCCGGACGCTGGTGGGTACGGGTCGGGTGTACCGCAGTGTGCGCTTCCTGACCAAGCCGGTGATCGCCGGGATCATCTTCAACGCCTTCGTCATGGTGACGCACATCCCGGGGGTGGTGAACGCCTCGGTCGAGAACGCGCCGCTGCACTACACGATCCACCTCGTGCTGGTGCTCACCTCGCTCGTCGCCTTCATGCCCGTGTGCGGACCATTGCCCGAGTTCCGCCTGCAGCCCGCCGGCAAGATGATTTACCTCTTCCTCGAGTCGGTGGTACCCACGGTGCCTGCTGCGTGGCTCACGTTCGCCGAGGGAACGGTCTACAAGCACTACGACACCCCGATCCGGGTGTGGGGTGTCAGCGTCGAGATCGATCAGCAGGTGGCCGGCGCCATCATGAAGCTCGGCAGCTCGGTGTACCTGTGGACCATCATCGGTGTGATCTTCTTCCGCCACTTCATCCGGGGGCAGTCCCGTGAGATGCGCCTGCGGAGCACGGCCGACATCCCGTTGTCGGGGTACGTGGCCGAGGATGGCTCGCTCACCTACGAGCGGGTGGTCAAGGCGTTCCGGGAATCCCCGCCAGCCGAGGAACCGCTACTCCCATCGGAAGAGACGTGACGCCGCAAGCGGGCTGACGAGGGCCCACGATGCAAGCACGATCCACGACAGGCCCGGGCGGTCACCATCGCCGCCGAGCGCTTCGCGCGTGAGGTCGGCGAGCGCACCGGAGGGCAGCACGCGAGCAACGGCTCGCAGGAACTCGGGTAGCTCGGCGAAGGGGATGATCATTCCGCCGAGCAGCAACAGCACGAGATAGAGCCCGTTCTGCGCGCCGAGATTGACCTCGGCCCGGAGGCGTCCGGCAATGAGCAGACCGATCCCACCGAAGGCAATGGTGCCGAGGGCAACGGCACCCACGGCAGCGAACCAGTTCGTCCTCCCGGGTGACCAGTCGAGGGCGTAGGCAACGGGGATGAGCACGGCGAACTGCAGTACCTCGACCGCCACGACAGCAGCGATCTTCGCCATGAGCAGTCGGCCCCGACCGAGAGGGGTTGCACCAAGACGCTTGAGCACCTTGTAGCCGCGCTCGAAACCCGTGCCGATACCGAGGCTCACCATGGCCGTCGACATCACGGCGAGGGCGAGGATGCCCGGCGCAAGGAAGTTCACGGCATCGGCCTCGCCACCCGTCGGGAGCACGTCGACGAGGCTGAAGAACACCAGCAGCAACACCGGGATCCCGAGGGTGAGCAGGAGTTGCTCGCCGTTGCGGAGCACGAGCAGCAATTCGGTGCGCAGTTGGGCGATGAGCGGTTTCACGACGGCTCATCCCCCGGGTGGCCCCCGCCGGTGAGCCGTCGGAAGGTGTCCTCGAGCGACGATTGACCGGCCCGCAGGTCGACCGGCTCGATGCCGTGCGCATCGAGGATCGCCATCAGGGCGGCCGTGGTGGCGTTCGATGCATCCTCGACGATCACCGTGTCGCCCTCGACGCGGTACGGAACGGCGAGGGCAGCGAGATCAGGTGCCGTCGTGCCGCCCGGCAGGCGGAACCGGATCGACCGCTGCGTGCCCCGCAGCTCGTCGAGCGAACCGCTGGCGATGAGACGACCACGGTCGAACACGACAGCACGGTCCGCAACACGCTCGGCCTCGGCGAGCTCGTGAGTGGCAAGCACCACGCAACAGCCGCGGTCGGCGAGTTCCCGCAGGATCGAGCGGATGAGCGCACGTCCGTCGACGTCCACCCCTGCGGTCGGCTCGTCGAGGAAGGCGATATCGGGCCGCGCCGAGAGTGCAAGGGCGAGCGACAGACGTTGGCGTTCGCCACCACTCATGCGCCGCCAGGTCGACCGCGCCCGTTCGGTGAGTCCCACTCGTTCGAGGAGTTGTTGCGGATCTTCGCGGCCGCCGTACAGCGCGCAGAACAGACCGATGACATCGATCACCCGCGCAGATGGGTACACGCCGCCTTCCTGCAGCATGACGCCCATGCGCTCGGCGAGCTTGCGCTGCGATGCACCGGGATCGAGGCCGAGCACACGTACCTCACCCCCACTCCGTTGTCGGTAGCCCTCGCACACCTCGATGGTGGAGGTTTTCCCGGCCCCGTTCGGCCCGAGCACCGCCGTGATGGTTCCGGCCTCGGCGCTGAAGGAGACGCCATCGACAGCGATGAGACTCCCGTACTGCACCCGGAGGTTGTCCACGTGGAGGGCCGGTGCAGACACGACGTGGATGCTAGGGGTGCATCACCGTGAGCGGTAGGTTCTCCTCCTGTGATTGACGTCCGGTTGCTGCGCTCGGATCTCGAGTCGGTGCGTGCCCGCATGACACGTCGCGGCAAGCCGGACCTCCTCGCCCAGATCGATGATGCTGTGGCCCTCGACGCCCGGCTGCGTTCGCTCGCAGTCGAGCGCGATGATCTCCGCCGTCGGGTCAATGATCTCTCCAAGCAGGTGGGGCAGTTACGGCGTGAGGGGCGCGCAGCCGATGCCGATGCGGCAATGGCCGACAGCCGTCGACTCGGCGACGAGGAGAAGTCGCTCGCAGCAACGACCGCCGAGACCGAGGAGCAGTTGCGCCAGGTGCTCCTGCGGATCCCGAACCTCATCAGCGATGAGGCGCCCGACGGCAACTCCGATGCCGACAATCCGGTGGTGAGGGTCCACGGGTTCGACCCCTCGTCGATCGCCGATCACCAGCGGGTCCCGCACTGGGAGACCGGGGTGGCGCTCGGGATCCTCGACAACGAGCGCGCCGCCAAGATCAGCGGTGCGATGTTCTCGATGCTGCGCGGTGCCGGGGCCACGATGAGCCGGGCGCTCTGCCAGCTGGCGCTCGACCGCAACGCCGATGCCTTCGAGGAGATCCGGCCGCCCACGCTCGTCACCTCGGCGACACTCACGTCCACGGGGCAGTTGCCCAAGTTCGCCGACGATGCTTACTCCATCGAGCGCGACGACCTCTGGTGCATCCCCACCGCAGAGGTTCCACTCACCTCGATCAGCGCGGGCGAGATCCTCGACGAGGCCGAGCTCCCGAGGCGGTTCATGGCCTACTCGCCCTGCTACCGGCGTGAGTCTGGGTCGGCAGGGCGTGATACCCGTGGTCTGCTGCGCGGGCACGAGTTCGACAAGGTGGAGATCCTTGCTTATGCCGCACCGGAGCAGGGACGAGCACTGCTCGACGAGTTCGTCGCACGTGCCGCAGGAACTATCGAGGCACTCGGTCTCCCGTACCGGGTCGTGGCGATCTGTGCCGGCGATCTCGGCCAGAGTCACCACCTGAGTTTCGACATCGAGGTCTTTGCCCCGGGCGCCGACCGCTGGCTCGAGGTGAGTTCGGTCAGTTGGTTCTCCGACTACCAAGCCCGCCGCGCCGACATTCGATTCCGCCGTGCAGGGCAGAAGGGCACCGAGCACGTCCACACGCTCAACGGCTCGGCGCTCGCCGTGCCGCGTGTGCTTGCTGCCATTCTCGAGTACTACCGCCAGCCCGATGGCAGTGTCCTCGTGCCTGAGGCACTGCGCCCGTACATGCGCGGAATCACGGTGATCGGCCCGCGGTGAGCCTCCAGAAGCGCATCGACTACGAGACGCGTGGCTTCGACCTCGTCGATGCCGCCGCCGAGCCGATGCAGCAGTGGCTCGTCTGGTTCGACGAGGCAACCGACGCCGGGTGTGTGGAGCCCAATGCGATCGTGCTCTCCACGGTCGGGGACGACGGTGTCCCTGACTCGCGCAACGTCCTAGTCCGTCATGCCGATGAGCGGGGCCTCGTCTTCTACACGAACTACCGATCGGCCAAGAGCCTCGAGATGCAGCAGCGACCCGTGGCATCGGCGGTGTCGTCGTGGCTCGCCGTGCATCGACAGGTGAAGGTGCGCGGCCGCGTGGAACCGGTGACCAAGGCCGAGTCCGACGAGTACTTCGCCTCGAGGCCACGGTCGTCGCAGATCGGCGCATGGGCGTCACCCCAATCCGAGGTGATCGCCGGTCGAGAAGTCCTCGATCGACTCGTGTCCGAGGTCGAGCAGCGCTTTGCGGGCGGTGAGGTGCCGCGGCCCGAGTTCTGGGGCGGTTGGCGCCTCGTCCCCGAGTCGGTCGAGTTCTGGCAGGGTCGCCCGAGCCGGCTCCACGACCGGATCCGCTATCGACGCTCCGGCACGGGGTGGATCATCGAGCGTCTCGCTCCCTGAGGCCGCAGCGGATCCGGCGCCCGCTGCTTCTGTGGTCGGGAGTCAGCTGCCCGGACGACAACTCAGAACGACGATGCGGTTGCAGCGAGTGCGTCGATGAGCCGGGCGGTGTGGGGCACCAGCCCGGGTCCCTCCCAGTCCCACCAGAGCGGGCTCGAGCCGCGCACACGCGGAGGCAGTTCCAGCTGAACGCCGGCGAGGCGCGGGAGGTTCACCGGATTGTTTGCGTGCTGGCCGCGGAGTTCCGTCGGGATCTCGTCGAGCTCGGTGATGGTTCGATACGCGGGCAGCACACTGCTGATGTTCGACCCGAGCAGCGAGGCGAGGTCGCGATTGCGCCCGCCGAGCAGCAGGCTCGTGAAGAAGTTCTGTCGCCCGTAGCCGTGCACGGTGATGACGACCTCGACGTGGTCGAGGAACTCGGCGAGGCGGTCGGATTCCTCCGGTCGTACGCGCGTGGACGGAATGTGCCACTGGAGATCGGCGGGCTGGTGCACGCCGTAGTAACTGGCGCCCGACTGTTCGGCCGCTGCTCGGGCAATCACGTCGGTGGCCACCTCGAGCGAACCGCCGTGGTACGCCATGAACCCAAAGCGACCCCGCAACTCGGAGACCTCCTCCACCCCGGAGTGCGCAAGCAGCTGCGCGAACATCGTCACGCGGTGTCGCCACCCTGGGCTCGGCTTCTGCGCGAGCGCAGCACCACGAACACCACGGCAAGCCCCGTGATGCCCACCAGCGCCCCGGCGAGCGTCCCGACCCCGACATCGTTGAGCCAGTTCGCCACGTCGGTCTGCCAGTTCTCGACCTGACCGACTGCTGCGCCCTTGTCGCCACCGGGGTTACGGACCTCAGAACCCCAGTACCAGATGAGGTAGATGCCAGTGAGCACCATCAACACGCCGGCGACGAGATCCATGTGTTTCATCGCGTTGCGGAGGAAGCGGAGCAGGCCCGTCCGTGCGAGAGCGAGTGCCACGGTGAGCGCCGTCAGCGTGACGCCCATGCCGATGCCGTAGAGCGTCGTGGCGAGCACCGCGCTGACGTAGCCGTTGTACTCGAAACTGGCGATTGCGGGCACGAAGAGCCCGATCGTGCAACCGAGGGAGGCGATGGCATACGACACTCCGTAGAGGAACATCGAGATGATCCGTTGGTCGTTGCTCGCCCGCGCAAACTTCGGGAGGTTTGCCGAGAGCTTGAGACCGAACACCATGGCCAGACCGAGCGGAACCAGACAGATTCCGATGATGAGCCCCAACCAATCTGCCTGCGCGGTGAACCAGGAGACCCCGGCCTGCACGAGGAGACCGATGAGGAGGAAGACCGAGAAGAAGCCCGCAGCCACCGATGCACTCACGACGAGCGCGCGTTGAACGCTGGCGCGCTGAGTACCGGGCCGGGCGCCCTCCACCCCCAGGAAGAACATCAGGTAAGTGGGCAGGAGGACGAAACCACAGGGGTTCACCGTTGCGAGTACGCCACGCAGGAAGTTGAGGGCGAACTGACCGTCGAGGGCGAGCATCAGGACGTGGCCCATTCGCCGGTGCGGAGCGATGACGCGGGTGCCACGGGTGCGAGGCTAACGCCGCGCCTGTGTGGTGGACCCGTCACGGGTCCACCACACACGCGGACAAGTGTGCGGGCTCGCTGAACGTTGCCCGCACGCTTCACCTGTGCCGGTCGCCCGGCCGAGTGCACGTCCCGAGTGCTTGTCTCGATCCGTGTCTCGGGGTGTGGCGACCGATGAACTGATCAGGCCACCTGACTCGGCGCCGTGCGCGGGGGAACCGGAACCTCGTCCACCGCAACGATGGGCCTCGGCTGCTTGGGCGGCCGACCTCTCGGTCGCTTGAAGGCCACCGGCACCCCGTCGACGAACTGCTGACCACCCCAGACTCCCCAGGGCTCGGCCCGCTCGACTGCGGCCTCGAGACACGCTGCAGCAACGGTGCACCTCGAGCAGATCACCTTGGCGCGCGCAATGGTGAACGGATCCTCGCTGAAGAAGAGGTGCGTGAGGGTCCCGTTGCCGTCGCGGCAGCGCGCGTCGCGGAAGAGGTCGGCGCTGGCCGCAGCAGTGGCTGCGGCGTCGGTGAGGAGTTCGGTGCTGGTGTCGTTGATGGCCAACATGGCGGGCCTCATTTCTTGCTGGAGGTACTGGTTCGATGGACGTGTTCGGGAGCGTGTGGGAGCGGTGCGTGGGGGGACAGGGTGTGGCGCCGAGAACGACGAAGGCCGCCGGGTGGATCCCGGCGGCCTTCGGCAGATCTTCGACGTGAGTGTTGCTCAGGTCGTTGCTCGCCTCCGGGCCGGCCGGGCGGTGCGCTTGGACTTCATGGTCGTTGCGGTCACCGTCGCAGCTGCATGGGCGCCTGCGTAGGCGCCTGCGGCATGGGCGAATGCGCACGGGCGCGACGAAGCGGCCACGGCGGCCACGTTCGGTGCGATGCTCATGCGGTTCATCAGATGCCCTGACTCTGCTTGCGGTGATTGATTCGAACTTTTCCGCCAGTTGGCGGGGTGTCCCCGAAGGACCCCGTAAGGCAACCACCTGAGACGGCGAACGTCAACCGATTTATCGGGGTCGACCCGCCCGACCCGCTGCGTGTGCCCGATCGGCCCACCGGTGCCGGGCTAGCGTCGGGGCCGTGAAGTTCATCGGGACGCTGTTCGCCCTCATCTGTACCGCCCTCGGCGGGCTGCAGGTGTGGGCGGCGATCCGGCGCAGGGCCGATGAGTTCTTCATCCTCCGCTCGTCGGGGCAATCGAGCCTCTTGGCCTTCGAGTTCGCCGGCAGCCCGGTGCGCCTGCGTGGCCTGCTCGGTGGGGCTGGTGAGCGCGGTCGTGCTGCGGTCATCCGCAGCCTCGACATCGACTACCTGCTGTCTGCGGGGTTCCTCTTCGTGGCACTCGGCTGCAGCGGCGTGCTGACGGCAGTGAGCCGTCCCGGTCTTGCCCGATGGACACTCGTGTTCGGGCTCGTCGGTGCCCTCGCAGGTCTCGTGGAGAACGTGGCACTTCGTCAGGCCACCGCCGCGCACCCGAACAGTGGTGGCTCGGCCCCGTTCGTCACGCTCATGGCGATTGCACGCGTGGTGCTGCTCCTGCTTGCGGCCGGCTGCGTGCTGCTCTGGCCGATCCGCACCTTCTTGAACTAGTCACACACGAACCAGTCGGGCCGGAACGGTTCGGCTCCGACGTTCAGTGAGCGGCGACGTCGTACTCGAGCATGCCGTCGGCACGACGGCGGCGTTCGGCGTGACCGTGCTGCGCGAGATGCTCGAGGTGCGCATAGGTCTCGCTGTCGGCCATCGGTCCCTGTGCGCGCTGCGAGAAGAGGTAGTGCGAGTACTCGGGCACCGTTCCTGCCCGGCCGAGGTCTGCCGATGCCTTGTGCAGGCGCTCGAGACGCTCGACGTGGTGGTCCTTGATTGCGTCGACGCGCCCGGCGAGATCGGGGAACGGGTGACCGTGTGCGGGGAGCACGGTGCGAACCTGGTCGTGGAAGACACGAACCTTGTCGAGCGAGTCGAAGAATCGCTGCAGCGGGTCGTCAGACATCATCAGGCCCGAGATGTGCGGCGTGATGGTCGGCAGCACATGATCGCCCGAGATGAACACGCCCTCTGCAGGGTCGAACAGGCAGAGATGGTCGGCGGTGTGGCCCGGCGTGTGGACCGCCACCCACTCGCGCTTCGCGAACTTCATCGTCTGGGCCTCGCGCAGGCGAATGGTGGGAACGGGTGTGGGCATCCAACCGGGCACCGCCCGCAGGATCCGCCAGCGGAGTCTGCGCAACCGTGTGGGTGCGGGCGGTCGACCACCCCACGGTGCGGGCGAGTCCCAGTTGTGCTCGCGGATCATCTCGCCGTCGTCGTGGCCGCGGTGGCCATGGTCGTCCGAGCAGTCACCGTGCGAGCAGGCCCCGGCAGTCGAGGCGTCACCGGCCACTGCTGCGTGGGTCTCCACGTCGAGGTCGTCGCTGGGCTCGGCGGGGTTCCAGCGGAGCCGGAAACTGCGGTGGGCAACGATGTCGGCGCCGAACTCCCGTGCGAGCCTCCCTGCACCACCGAAGTGATCCGGATGGCTGTGCGTGACGATGGCGGTGTGGATCCGGCGCATCGGGATCCCGGCCCGGGCGCAGGCGGCCCGCAGTTCCTTCCAGGCCCGGGGTCCCGGCATCCCGGGGTCCACGACGGCGAAGCCGCGGTCGTCCTCGAGGGCGTAGCAGTTCACGTGTCCGAGGCCCGGAAGGTGGATCGGCAGCTGCATCCGCAGGATGCCGGGCGCCACCTCCGTCACCTCGGGTCGTGCGGGCTCCTGCTCCTGCTTGCGGTACTTCGGCGCCGGCGCAGAGGAGGTTGCTTGTTGCTGCTCATGCGGACCCACGGGGGCCAAATCTACTTGTACGCAACAACGAATCCCGAATCCCCGTACGCGTGGGGGGCTGAGGTCAGGAGCCGGAGTTGGAGTCGCTGCGCTCGGGCGCAGCGACGAAGGCATGCGCTCGGTAGTAGCGAAGTTCCTCGACGCTGGCGCGGATGTCGTCGAGCGCGCGGTGGTTGCCCTGCTTGATGGCTCGTGCAGCGTCGAGCGCCGGGTACCAACGCTTCACGAGTTCTTTGATGCTGCTGACGTCCACCGACCGATAGTGCAACCAGTTCTCGATCTCCGGGAGGTACGCGGCGAGGAAGCGTCGATCCGTACCGATGGAGTTGCCGCAGAGCGGGATCTTGCGCGGTTCGGGGCACCACTGCTTGATGAACTCGAGTGTCTGTCGACCCGCTTCGGCGAGATCGATGGTGGATCCGGCGATGGCCGTGAGCAACCCGGATCGGGTGTGCATGTCCACCACCACCGGCTCCATGCGGGCGAGGACCTCGGGAGGCTGGTGAATGACGAGATCGGGCCCCTCGGCGATGATCTCGAGTTCGTCGTCGGTGACGAGGGTGGCGATCTCCACGATCACATCACGCGACGGCTCCAGGCCAGTCATCTCGAGATCCATCCACACGAGCATTCCGGGGCAGGGTAGTGGTCGCCGCAGCGATGTTGCTCGGTCGGCGTGGCCACTGGGTCGGGTGATGGACCCCGTACGAGCCATAACCTGCGGGCGTGCACTCGATCCGTGTGGTTCGACTCGATCGCGAACTCGACCTGCCGTCGTACGCGAAGGCAGGAGACGCCGGAATCGATCTCGTCGCCCGGATCGACATCACACTCGCTCCGGCAGGCGGACGTGCGCTCGTGCCGACGGGCATTGCGATGTCGCTGCCCCCGGGTCATGGTGGGTTCCTGCTCCCGCGCAGTGGTCTGGCGCTCAAGCACGGCGTGACGCTGCTCAACTCCCCGGGTCTCATCGACGCCGGGTATCGGGACGAGATCAAGGTGCTGCTCGTCAACCACGATCCGTCCGTCGAGTACCGGGTGCTGCGCGGCGACCGGATCGCTCAACTCGTGGTGCTGCCGGTAGATGCCATCCGTTGGCTCGAGGTCGGCACGCTCGATGGCGAGAACCGCGGTGGCGGGTTCGGGCACACAGGACGTTGAGGTTCAGATCGCATGAGTGGTTCGACGGTTGATCCTGCAGGCGGTGCCGGTTATGCGACGGTGTCGTTTCTCTCCGACTACGGGACGAGCGACGAGTTCGTCGGTCTTGTGAAGGCGGTGATCAAGGACATCGCGCCGCATGCGTCGGTGATCGACATCACCCACGAGATCCCTGCCTTCGACGTACGCGCGGGTTCGCTCGCGCTGGCGCGCAGCATTCAGTACCTCCCGTCGGGTGTGGTGCTTGCCGTGGTCGATCCCGGTGTGGGCACCGAGCGCCGCGCGATCGCAGTGGAGGTTGCGGGCGGGGCAGGTGTGGTGGTGGGTCCCGACAACGGTCTCCTTGCGTCGGCCGTAGCAATGGCCGGTGGTGCCGACCGTGCGGTGGTGCTCGACCGGACGGAGTGGCACCTCGAGGCGCCCGGTGCAACATTCGCTGGCCGCGACCTGTTCGCTCCTGTGGTTGCGCAACTCTGCAACGGCGTCCCGCTCGACGAACTCGGTACGCCGATCGATCCCGATCTGTTGCTTCCCGGCGTGGTGCCGGTGCCCCGCGAGGAGGACGGTGGACTCGCGTGTGAGGTGACGTGGGTCGATCGCTATGGCAACTGTCAGCTCAACGTCGGTCCCGACGACATCGAGGTCTGGGGCGATCGTGTCCGGCTCACGGTCGACGGCACGCCGCGCAGTGCCGCAATCGTCAGCAACTTTGCTGCAATCGGTGCGGGAGTTGCTCTCGTGATCGACAGTTACGGCATGCTCGCTGTGTGCGCCGATCGTCAGTCGGCTGCACTCGAGCTCGGCCTCTCTGCCGGTTCAGCCGTGCACCTCGCACCGCTCGAGGACGGCGATGGGTCGTCGCCTGCGGTTCGGGTGTCACTGCGCGACAAGCCGGTAGCGTGATCGTCGATGCGCCCTGCAACCACGCTCACGGTCGGCCTGCTGCTGCTCGCCATCTTCGTGGCGGCTGGCGTGCAGTTGCTCATGCGCTGAACGCGCGCCGGCTGGGGTGATTCTGGAGCGGCTCAGGCCGCAGCAGCGAGGCGGCGCGAACGAGTCGGTGCGCCCGAGGTGCTCGCAACGAGGAAGCCCACGAAGAGCACCACGATGCCGACGAGCAGGGTGACGGCGAATGCTCGGTCCTCGCCGAGTCGACCGGCGAGTGTGCCGCTCGCCGAGAGCACGAGCGTGCCGACGGCGATGATCACGTTGCCGATGGCGAGGCGCTTGGGCAGGACCACCTGACGCTGGTTGCGCCCGAGCGACGGCGTCCGACCCCGCAGAACCCGCCATGCCGACCAGAGCGCGCCCACGATGATGACGAGCGCCGAGACCCCCGAGCCCACGGCGGCCAGCACTCGGGGCCAGACCCCGAACACGTCCTTGCCCTCGGGTTGGTTGGTTCCAGCGATCGGGGCCCGCAGCGGGGCGGCGAGCAGCACCCCGGTGGCGAGGCCGCTCAGGCCGAGGAGACAGGTCCGCACCCGGTTCCCCCAGACCGGCCCAGCGAGCAGGTACACCGTGCCGGCGGCGAGCCACGGGACGTTGAGGATGGCCCCCGCCAGGTAAAAGACCCGGTAGCTCGCCGGACTCCACCCGCGGGCCGACGACCACCACAGCGCCCCAGCCCCAACGGCAAAGAGCAGCAGCGAGACCGACCAGACCAGCTCGTGGGGACGTCGCCGTCGCAACCAGCGGTCCCACGTACTCAGGCCGAACCCCACCGCCACGGCGGTGGCTCCGGCGGCAAGGGCCTGATCGACGGCGGGCACGGGACGGATGGTAGGGGTCAATCCCGGGCAGTGGTCGACGACTGCGACGAATGTCGCTGAGGGGGAGTTCGTGAATGTGTGCACGAGCGCGTAGCGTGGTTCGTGATGTCCGAACGCCCCCGTCGACGCATCCCCGAGGCGACGGTCGCCCGACTTCCTGAATATCTGCGGATCCTCAGCGAACTCGACGAGGGCACCGATCACCTGTCGTCGGACCGCCTCGCCGAATTGGCCGGGGTGAATGCCGCCAAGGTGCGCAAGGACCTCTCCTACCTGGGCTCGTACGGAACCCGGGGAGTCGGCTACGAGGTGGCCTACCTCGTGTATCAGATCCGCCGGGAGCTCGGTCTCACCCATGACTGGCCCGTGGTCATCGTGGGTGCGGGCAACCTCGGACAGGCACTCGCGAACTACGGCGGGTTCAGCGACCGTGGGTTCCCGGTGGCTGGCATCGTCGACATCGATCCCGTCAAGGTGGGGATGGTCATCGGCGGGGTCCGGGTCCGTCATGCCGACGACCTCGCCGCCGTGGTCCGGGGGCGGTCGATCTCGATCGGGGTCATCGCCACTGGCGCGGCCGCTGCTCAGGATGCCGCCGACCGTCTGGTGGCAGTGGGTGTCACCTCGATCCTGAACTTCGCCCCCACCGTGCTCAGCGTGCCCCGGGGTGTGTCGGTCCGCAAGGTCGACCTTGCCGTCGAACTTCAGATCCTCAGCTACCACGAGCAGCGCAGAAGCGGCGCCTCGCTGACTATCGTCCCTCCTGCCGATTCGAGCCGGTCGGCCACTGCCTGAGAGCCATTGTGATGCCCCGCACCGACCCCCGACCGAGCCTTGGCAGGACCGTCGGCGGAGCCATCCCGCAGGTCGGGGAGTAGGCAGCGATGTCGGTCGTCATCATCGGGGTGAATCACCGCTCTGCGCCGCTCTCGTTGCTCGAGCGTCTTGCAGTGAGCGGTGACCAGATCGTGAAGGCGCTGCACGATGTGTGCAGCAAGCCGAATATCACCGAAGCAGTCGTGCTCTCCACCTGTAACCGCATCGAGGTGTACGCAGTCGCCGAGCGCTTCCACGGCGCCTATGGCGATGTCCGTGATGTGTTCTGCTCCATTGGCGGTCTTGCCCCCGAGGAACTGCATCCGCACCTCTACAGCCAGCACGACGATGCTGCGGTCTCGCACCTGTTCGAGGTGGCAGCGGGGCTCGACTCGGCGGTGCTCGGCGAGAGCGAAATCCTTGGTCAGGTCCGCAACGCGTGGGAACTCGCACGAGCCGAGGGCGGCGCAAAGTCCACGCTCAATCTGCTCTTCCGCCACGCCCTCGAGGTGGGCAAGCGAGCCCGTACTGAGACTGCAATCGGTCGTGGGACAGCCAGTGTCTCTCATGCTGCGGTGGAGATGGCCGAGGAGCGTCTCGGCTCACTCGTCGGCCGCCGCGTGCTCGTCGTGGGCGCCGGAGAGATGGCCGAGGGAACTGCAGTGGCGCTGCGGAGTGCGGGCGTCGGCGAGATCGCCGTCACCAATCGCACTCCCGAGCGGGCTGCACAGTTGGCTGCTCGCGTGGAGGGGCGCGTGCACCCGTTTGCCGATCTGGGTCCTGCGCTCGCCGAGGCCGATCTCGTGGTGACCTGCACCGGCTCGGGCTCGGCCATCATCGATGTGGACACCGTCGAGCAGGGTCTGCCGAGCCGCCACGGACGACCACTGTTGATCGTCGACATTGCGGTGCCCCGCGACGTCGACAGCGGTGTTGGCCTTCTCCCTGGCGTGACGCTGCTCGATCTCGACGACCTGCGGAACTGGGCCGAGCGCGGGCTCGAGTTGCGTGCAGCCGAGGCCGAACGGGTTCACCAAATCGTCGACGAGGAAGTCGAGCACCACGTGCTCGACGCGGTGGCGCGTCAGGCGGCGCCGCTCGTCGCTGCGCTCCGCGCCAAGGCCGAGTCCATCCGTCAGGCCGAACTCACCCGCTTCCAGTCGCGTCTCGGTGACCTCACCCCCGCCCAGCGGGAGGCCGTCGAGGCACTCACTGCGGGCATCGTCAACAAGCTCCTGCACGATCCCTCGGTTCGCCTGAAGGACGATGCGGGCTCGCCGCGCGGCGAGCGTTACGCATCGGCGCTGCGGGAACTGTTCGACCTTTCATGAGCCGAGTGCTGCGTATCGCCACCCGTGGCAGTGCGCAGGCCCGCCGTCAGGCCGATCTCGCCGCCGAACACCTGAGCGCCCGCACCGGTGTGCAGGTGGAGTTCGTCATCGTGCAGACCACCGGCGATCAGCGTCAGGACGTGCCGCTGCACCAGATCGGCGGGCAGGGGGTGTTCGTGAAAGAGGTGCAGCGCGCCGTGCTCGACGGTCGCGCCGATCTCGCTGCGCACTCGGCGAAAGACCTTCCCTCCACACCGGCCGACGGTCTCGTCATCGGGGCGTTCTGCGAACGCCGATCACCGTGGGACGTTCTGGTGGGCCGCGCCTTCGATGATCTGCCCCACGGCGCCACCGTGGCGAGCGGATCGGTGCGGCGTCGGGCTCAGTTGACGCGACTCCGACCCGATCTCCGGTTCGTCGAACTGCGCGGCAACATCCAGACGCGGCTCGAGAAGATCCCCGCCGACGGGGCCATCGTGATGGCCGAGGCAGCGCTGCAGATCCTCGGTCTCGAGCACCGCATCGCGTCTCGCTTCACCCTCGACCAGATGGTCCCGCAGGCGGGTCAGGGTTGTGTCGCCATCGAGTGCAGGGCCGACGACACCGAGACGCAACGTCTCCTCGCCCACCTCGACCACGCGCCGACGCGCCGCTGTGTGGAGGCCGAGCGCGCCTTTCTTGCGACGCTCGGTTCGGGTTGTTCGCTCCCTGTCGGCGCCTTTGCAGTGCCGAGCGACGACGATCGCGAGGTCATCCTGCGCACCTTTGTCGGGACATGAGCACGGGGCGACGCCACACGGTGGTGGTCACCCGGGCGGCGGCCCAGAGCGCCGGTCTGTCGGAGCGACTCGAGCGTGTCGGTTATCACGTGCTCGAGGTGCCAGTGATCCAGATTGCCGATGCTCAGGACGGTGGCGCAGCACTCGACGCCGCTCTGGCTCGCCTTGCGTCCTACGACTGGCTCGTGGTGACCTCGCCGAACGGAGCTGCCCGGGTGCGCGATGCGTATGCGTCGCTCGCTACTGACCAGCGCCCTCGACTTGCTGCGGTCGGTCCGGGTACCGCGGCAGCGCTCGGTGTTCCCGTCGATGTTGTTGCGACCGACTCGGTGGGTGAGGGACTCGTCGCAGCAATGCCTCCTGGTCCGGGCCGTGTGCTCGTGGCCCAGGCCGAGGCAGCTCGCGACGTGGTCCGCGACGGACTCTCCCGTCTCGGGTGGACGGTCGACTCCGTCATTGCGTATCGAACCGTGCCGGCGGTGGTGTCGCCGCAACTCCTGCGCGATGCGGCAGCGTCCGATGCCGTCGTCTTCACGAGTGGGTCCACCATCCGGGCATTTCTGGCCGCTGCAGGAACCGGAGGAGTTCCGCCGGTGGTGGTGAGCATCGGGCCTGCAACGTCCCGTGTGGCCGAGGAACTCGGATTGAGGGTCACGGTCACTGCCGCAGTACACAACCTCGACGGCGTTGTCGATGCCGTGCAGAGTGTGCTCCCACCCGTGGAGGGCTGAATCCCCCGGGGTGCTGCGGACGGCTCCTCCTAGGATGTCCGTCGTGAGTCCCCACGATGCGCAGCCGTCGCCGTTCCCGCAGTCGCGCCCACGGCGCCTGCGCCGCACTGCTGCAATGCGAGAACTCGTGGCGGAAACCCGGCTGTCTGCCAACGACGTGATCGCCCCGCTGTTCGTCCGCGAGGGCATCAGCGAGCCACAGCCGATCGCCTCGCTGCCCGGTGTGGTGCAGCACACACGTGAGAGCCTGCGCGCCGAGGTGCGTCAGCTCGTGTCGCTCGGTGTTCGCTCGGTCATCTTGTTCGGGGTGCCGGCCGCCAAGGACGAACTCGGCTCTGCGGCGTGGGACCCGAACGGCATCGTGCAGGTATCACTCCGAGACCTCCGCTCCGATCTCGGCGACGACGTGGTCCTCATGGCCGACTGCTGCCTCGACGAGTACACCTCGCACGGCCACTGTGGTGTGGTTCGCGCCGATGGACAGGTCGACAACGATGCAACCATCGAGTTGTACGCACGTGCAGCGGTCGCCCAGGCAAACGCTGGCGTGCATGTGGTTGCGCCGAGCGGGATGATGGATGGCCAGGTTGCGGCCATCCGCAGCGCGCTCGATGCGAACGGGCACCACGAGGTTGCCATCCTTGCCTACTCGGCAAAGTACGCGTCGGCGCTCTACGGTCCCTTCCGCGATGCCGTGGATGTGCGCATTGCCGGCGGGGGCGATCGCAAGGGGTACCAGCAGGACTGGCGCAATGCTCGCGAGGCACTGGTCGAGGTAGCGGCCGACCTCGCTCAGGGCGCCGACATGGTGATGGTGAAGCCTGCCGTCACCTACCTGGACGTGATTGCAGCCGTACGCGCTGCATGCAGCGTTCCCGTAGCTGCCTATCACGTATCGGGCGAGTACTCGATGATCAAGGCGGCGGCCGCCAACGGTTGGGTCGACGGAGATGCAGTGGCTATCGAACAGCTCACCGCCATCAAGCGCGCCGGCGCCGATCTCATCCTCACGTACTTCGCGCGCGACGTGGCGGAGCGCTGGACATGACCCTGCCGTACTGCGAACCCGATGCATGCGCCCGAGCAGGCTGCGAGCCCATGGTGTGTCGCGGCCGCGGCGTGCCGTCGAACGAAGTGCTCTTCGAGCGTTCCTCCGCCGTGATTCCGGGTGGGGTGAATTCGTCGATCCGTGCGTTCCGCGCCGTCGGCGGGACGCCGTACATCGTGAGTCGCGCCGAGGGTGCTGCGGTGTGGGATGTCGAGGGACGTCGCTATCTCGACCTCGTACAGAGTTATGGGGCAATCATTGCGGGACACGCTCATCCCAAGGTGATCGAGGCGATCACCCGTGCTGCTGCCGACGGCACCTCGTACGGTGCGCCGACTCCGCGCGAGATGAAGCTGGCCGAGGCGATTCGCGAGCGTGTCCCTTCGTGCGAACGCGTGCGGCTGATGAACTCGGGGAGCGAGGCCACCACCACTGCAGTGCGACTGGCGCGCGGTGCTACTGGCCGAGACCGGATCGTGAAGTTCGCAGGCTGTTTCCACGGCGCAGTCGATGCCCTGCTCGCAGCCGGTGGTTCGGGTGTGGCGACACTCGGTCTGCCCGGTACCGCCGGCGTTCCTGCTGCTGCAGTGTCTGAGACCCTCGTGGCGCCGTTCAACGTGGTGCCCCGTCTCGACGAGAGCGTCGCCGCAGTGATTCTCGAGCCACTACCGGCCAACATGGGTCTCGTAAAGCCTGCGCCGGGCTTCCTCAAGGGTCTGCGCGCCGAGTGCGACCGCGTCGGTGCGGTGCTCATCTTCGACGAGGTGATCTCCGGCTTCCGTGTCGCTCCCGGTGGCTTCCAAGAGGTGTGCGGCGTGATCCCGGACCTCACGTGCTTCGGGAAGGTGATCGGCGGCGGCCTGCCGATCGGTGCGGTCGGCGGACGTCGCGATCTCATGGAGAATCTGTCGCCGCTCGGAAGGGTGTTCCACGCCGGCACGCTCGCAGGAAACCCACTCGCAACAGCGGCAGGTCTTGCCGCGCTGAGCCTGCTCGAGGAGGGGAGTTACGAGTTCCTCGCCCAGCAGGCACATCGCCTCGCCGACGGTCTCCAGGAGGCGTTCGCCGCAGCAGGAATCGCAGCACACGTGCCGGTGGTCGAGTCGCTCGTAGGGCTCCACCTCGCCGCCGAACCGGCACACAATTTCGACGAGGCCAAGCAGACCAACGAGGCCCTGTACGCGCGTTTCTTCCACGCAATGCTCGACGAGGGCGTTGCACTGGCCCCCGGCGCGTACGAGGTGCTGTTCTGCGGTCTGGCACACACGAACTCGGTGATCGACGCCATCGTCGACTCGGCGGGCCGCGCTGCGCGTGTCGCTGCCGCAGGCTGACCGACTGCGCTCGCTGATCTGCCTCAACATCGCTCGGCCCGTAGTGTGAAACCGTGACGCGCTGGCAGGCCGTGTACCGCTGGATCGGGGCAGTGGTGGCCCTCGGCGTCTTGGTCGGACTCTGGTACCTGGCCTTCGGTCGCGACGGTGGCGGCGACAGTTCCCTGTCCGGTGAGGAGCAGAGCCGACGCATCGACGTGGTCGTCGATCTCGGTACGCCCGCTGATTCGGGCTGTTCGGTCGATTCTGTCGAGGTTGGAGCGGTCGACCTCGATGCTGCGCTCACCGAGGCATCAACCGGTTGTGTGCTCGTGGGGTCGCGCTCCGACGACGGTGCGCTCGGCTGGTTCTTCGTCGGTCGCGCAACGGGCAACGGAACGGTTCGTGTCCCACGCCCGGTGGAGGTGGGCCAGACGCGCGCCGCACTCTCGAACGGAGCCGTCGTGCTGCTCGGCGATGACGTGCGGGTGCGCTGCACTGCCGATCCCAATGCGCGCTACGAGATCTGGATCGCGGAGGGCCTCGCAACGGCCGGGTATCTCGATCCGCAGGGTCGTCTCGTGGGCATCGACTGCAGCGAGTCGCAGGCCTGAGGCACTGATCTGCCCCACGCTGAGGCCGTGGTGCGCAGCAGGTGACTACGCGTCGGGAGCGAGACGCACGAGAGCAGCAGCTGCCTTGTACGCCGCCTCGGCCGGACCGATCTCGTCGGGCCGCAGCAGGTTCGCCATGATGCGCAGCACCCATTCCATGAGCGTCCGGCTGTTCATACCCACGCGCGTCAGTTCGCGCATCAGGAGCGGCTTGCCGATGATGCGTGCAAAGAGCCGGGCCACCTTGAAGTACTGGCCGAACTCGGCATCGAGCACCTTCGGGTAGCGGGCCAGTGCAGCGGGATCCGATTCGGTGATGGCCTCGTGCAGGATGTCGGCAGCGATGCGTGCCGTTTCGTACGCGTAGTCGATGCCCTCACCGTTGAACGGGTTCACGCTTCCCGCAGCATCGCCGACAACGAGATAGGTGGGTCCTGCCTTGGGGCCCACCGAGCCACCCATCGGGATGCGTCCTGAGGTCGCGCGTGTCGTGGGGTTGCCCGGGTCGATTCCCCAGCTGTCGGCGATCTGGTGCGCGTAGGCGTCGAGCAGATGCGTGGTGTTCACGCTCTTGAAGTCGCGGAAGGTGGAGAGCAGACCGACGCCGATGTTGACGGTGCCGTCGCCCACCGGGAAGATCCATCCGTATCCCGGAAGAGGGTTCCCTCCGCGGTCCTTCACGTCGAGAGCAGATTCGATCCACGGCTCTGCGTGTCGCGGCGACTCCCAGTAGGTGCGAATCGCGGTTCCGTACGGCCACTCGCGTGTGCGGAAGGTTCCGAGTGCACGACCGAACCGACTGTTGGCGCCGTCGGCCACGACGACATAGCGCGCCGTGATCTCCTCGGGCGACGACGCACCCTTGGTCTGCACGGTGGCACCGCGCACGAAGCCTCGCTCGACGATGGGGCCAAGAGCCTCCGTGCCCTGGAGGATGGTTGCCCCGGCGGCCTCGGCGTTGCGTGCCACCATCCAGTCGAGCTCTCGCCTGCGCACCACGTAGCCGTGCGACGGATAGATCGGGTGGCTCGGCCACTGCAGTTCGAGTTCCTTGCCCATGCCGGTGGAACGCAATCCCTGATACCGATGGAACTGGGTCAACTCATCAGCGAGACCCATATCGACCAGCTGCTTGACGCCGCGGGGGGTGAGTCCATCCCCGCAGGTCTTCTCCCGCGGATACGTCTTGCGTTCCACCACCGCCACCCGGTGGCCATGCTTGGCCAGCCAGTACCCCGCAGCGCAGCCTGCGGGCCCACCACCGATGACGAGCACGTCGTACGGGTTCGAGGTCACCGGGTCAGTGTGCCCAGACCCCACAGCAACCGCACCGTTTCGTTGGTCACCGACTCACGGGTCGGCCAAGCCGGTCTGTCGGGTGGTGCTCAGTCGTGGTGCTCAGCCCGAACGGGCTGCGACCAAGGTGGGTGGGTGGGGCTCAGCCCTCGCCCATCGCGGGGTAGGCCGAGTCGCGGCCCTCGCGGGGTTCGGTCCCGACATTGGCGAACTCGGGATCCCCGAAGGTCTCGCCCTCCTCGAGCAGGAGGTACTTCGGGGCCTCCTCGCTGCACCACTGTTCGTATTCGGCCGACCACTCTTCGCTGGCAGGATCGGCGCCACCGAGGTCGTACCGCACGTAGCAGGTCACCGCCAGGATCTCCGCCGGGGTCATTTCCCCAGCCCAGCCGGGCATGACGCCGTAGGAGCCGGTCTGGTGCGGGCCACCCTCCCGGTTGGGGTTGCCGTAGATCTTGATGCCGGCGGCCTTGTACTTCTCGGTGCCGAACTCCATCCAGCGGAGGTTGTCCTCGATGGCCGGGAAGGTCTTGAGGACTTCCTCATTGCTCAACTGGCGCCCGGCGCCACCACCGCCGTCGCCGCCGTGGCAACCAGCGCACTTGCCGTAGAGCACCTCGCCGGCAGCCCGGGGTCCGGCCACCTCTTCGGGATGGTCCTGAACGCTGCGGACGTACATCCACGCCCAGAGGGGGAGCAGAGAGAGCGGAACCATGGCCCAGTACGGGATGCGGCGGCGCTCTTTGGCCGCACGCACATAGGGCGCATCGGGCTTGGGGGGCGGGGCTGCCGGGATCGGCGCCGGTGCCGGTGCGGCTGCCCGGGCCGGGACGGCAGGTGCGGATTCGCTGGCCTTGGCCGGTGCCGAACTCGAAGCGTCCTCGGAGTCGCCGCCCATGGCTGAGCGACGATCACGGGACCGCTTCAACAGATGCTCGGGAATCTCGGTCACGAACGAACCCTTTCGACCAACGTCAATCCAACGACCAAGACTAGAGCCGAGAGGGCCGCAAGACGGAATTTCTTCGCAACAGACTTTTGTGGGCCGCTCGGCCCCCGAGTGGGACGCCTGCGCAACGCCGGTGACCCATCACGCTCGCCACGAAAGTCACACCGATCGGGCGGTGGTCGGGTTGGCTCGGTCGGGGGTCCGTCGGGGTAGTGTTCGTGAGCGGAATCACAAACGCGAAGGCCTTCGGCCCTCGCGTGGAGACCCGAGAACGACCACAACCACGAGCGAAGGACACGCGTTCGGCTGATGCTGGCTATCGCAATCACCAAGTGGCCAGGGATGAACCAGGCGTTCATCTTCTCCTTGATTTTCACCGTGGTGCTCACCCTGGCCGTGATCCCGTACGGGAAGCGGCGTCCCATCGGAAAGCCGATGTCCTGGGGCGAGGCCATGTTCGCGTCGGCCTACGTCTTCGCCGTGTTGTTCATGGCGTACGGCGTCGTCCCGCACCAGTGGCTCACCCACGTCCAGAACGAGCAGAACTGGCGTGCCGACAAGATGGTGAACGGGCCCGGCGACATCTTCAAGTCCAAGGCGCGCGGTGGGAACTTCCCGTTCGACATCAACTACCTCCAGGTGGGCGACGCCATCGTCGTGGGCATCTACCTGTTCTTCCTCGGCCTCAACATCTGGCTCTGGGGCTGGTGGCAAAAGCGCGGGAAGGTTGCGAGCACCGAGGTTGCCACGTCCTCCTACGGCCGTCCGTTGGTGAAGAAGGGCTGACCGTGGCACGCACCGACGCCAACCCCCCGATGCCGGAGTGGTCGACCGAGTACCAACTCGTCGAGGTCGACGCCGATTACCTCACCAAGGCCGTCAAGCCCAAGCAGTTCATCCACATCGATCAGTCCGAGTGCATCATGTGCGAGGGCTGTGTGGACATCTGCCCGTGGAAGTGCATCCACATGGTGAACCCGAGCGCCATCGCAGAGGCGCAGGGCACCGAGATGCCGGGCTCGGACCCGAGCGACCACGTGATCTTCCTGATCGACGACGACGTGTGCACCCGCTGTGCGCTCTGCGTCGACCGATGCCCGACCGGGGTCATCATCCTCGGCAAGGCCGGCTCGCCCGGCTCGACGGGCGATGCGCATCAGCGCACCAATAACCATGGTTATGCCTACGGCATGAGGTTCTGAGGGAACGAATATGGCGAAGATCCTCGAGACAAAGCCCCGCCCCACCTTCAAGGAGCGCGCGGCCAAACTGCAGGAACAGGTTCAGGGCAGCCAGGCGTGGGGATCGATCTTCCGCCCGGGCTCGATCTTCCGCAAGGGCTACACCGACAGCCCGCGCAACCGGTCGTACGTGATCATGAACTCGGTGCTCTACCACCTTCACCCGGTGAAGGTGAAGCGCCACGCCGTCAAGGTGAGCTACACGCTCTGCCTCGGTGGTCTGTCGTTCTTCCTCTTCATCCTGCTCACGGTGACGGGCATCTTCCTGATGTTCTTCTACCGGCCCACCACTGCGCAGGCCTGGCAGGACATCCAGAGCCTGCAGACCTCGGTGACCTTCGGTCTGCTCGTGAGAAATATGCACCGATGGGGTGCTCACCTCATGGTGCTCACCGTGTTCCTCCACATGGCCCGCGTCTTCTATCACGGTGCGTACAAACCCCCGCGGGAGTTCAACTGGGTCATCGGCGTGATGCTGCTGATGCTCACCCTGCTGCTCTCGTTCACCGGCTATCTCTTGCCGTGGGACCAGTTGGCGCTCTGGGCCGTGACGGTGGGAACGAACATGATGGGGTACACGCCGGTGCTCGGCCCGCAGGTGCGGTTCGTGCTCCTCGGCGGTGCCGAAATCGGTGGCAACACCTTGCTTCGTTGGTATGTCTTGCACGTTCTGATGCTCCCGTTCGTGATCGTCATCTTCATGGCGATTCACTTCTGGCGGGTGCGTAAGGACGGCGGAATCTCCGGACCACTGTGATCAGGAGGAATTGAGATGACAGAGATCCCCGAACACCTCCGCAAGCGGGCCGAAGCGGCCCGGGCCAAGGCCGCAGCAGAGCAACCTGCTGAATCGGCTGGCACCGACGCGGGAGCAGCGGCCTCGGATCCCCGGATCCCGGCGCACCTGCTCGAGCGCAGCCGGTCGGCCAAGGCCAACAAGGAGCAGGCCACTGCCGGCGCCCCGAGTGGCGGTGGCGTTGCGGTTGCCGAAAAGGTCGGTGCCGTCGTGGCAGCCGGACCCGCCGTCGGTGGCGTGCCGGTGGGAGCTGGCCCCGGTGGGCACACCCAGCGTCTCCTCACCGTGGTGAAGTCCGGTTCCATCCAGGACGTGAAGGCCGAGCCGGTCGACAAGGTGCACACGTGGCCGCACCTGCTCGCCATCGAGTTCGTGGCGGCCCTTGCCTGCACGGCGTTCCTGTTCGTGTTCTCGGTGTTCGTGAATGCACCGCTGCTCGGACTTGCAAACATCAACCAGACCCCGAACCCGTCGAAGGCGCCGTGGTACTTCCTCGGTCTTCAGGAGTTGCTCACGATGTTCCACCCGATGGTGGCCGGCGTGACCATCCCGGGTATGGGACTCGTGCTGCTTGCACTGGCGCCCTACATCGACAAGAACCCGTCGAACAAGCCCGAAGACCGCAAGTTCGCGATCTCGCTGATGACGGTGCACCTGATGTTCTGGGCGGTGCTCGTGATCATCGGCTCGTTCTTCCGTGGTCCTGGCTTCAACTTCACGCTCCCGTGGCGTGACGGACTCTTCTTCGACTTCTGAGGTGAGCGCAATGATTCTTGCAATCAGTTCCGGTGCCATCGTCGGTATCGGCGTTGCCGCTGCCGTGGTACTCGCTGTGCTCGTTCTGGTCGTCACCGCACGTCGCTCCGATGTGCGCGGCGCAGGCGCCCTCAGCCGAGAGACCCGTTCGCGCGACAAGGCCAGTGCCGTCTCGACAGGCGCCGAGGTCTCCGGTCGCGAAGTAGAGCGCGCTGCGCGCTCCACTGCCGTTGCGGTGGTCGACGACACGGCAGTCGTCGCGTGGACCCCACCGGATGCCGAGCAGGTCGGTGTGTCGCGGCGTCACTTCTTCAACGTGTCGGCCATCACGCTCATGACCGCGAGCCTCGGTGGTTTCGGTGCCGCGGTGCTTGCGTTCCTCTGGCCGAGCAGCAGCGGCGGATTCGGCGGCAAGGTGCCGATCGGCAAGGTCGACGATGTGCTCGCCGTCATCAAGCAGGGCAAGGGCTTCGGCTACTTCCCGAATGCGCGTGCCTGGGTCACTGAGTACCCGACTGGTTCGCTTCCCAAGGCGCGTCTTGTCTACCCGCAGGCAGTGCTCAACGGTATGGAACGCGGCCTTTCGGTGCTGTGGCAGAAGTGCCCGCACCTCGGCTGCCGCGTACCGCAGTGCGAGAGCTCGCAGTGGTTCGAGTGCCCCTGCCACGGTTCGCAGTACAACCGAGCCGGCGAGAAGAAGGGCGGCCCGGCTCCCCGTGGCATGGATCGCTTCGGTGTCGAGGTCAACGGCGACAACGTCGTGATCAACACCGGCCTGCAGCTCAATGGTCCGGCAATCGGTGTCAACACCACCGGCCAGGAGGCCGAGGGCCCGCACTGCATCACCGCCGGTGGAGGTGGCCACTAAGTGATTGCCGCCAACATCACCACCACCGTTGCGGTCATCTTCGCGATCATCTTCATCGGCGGCTGGCTGGTCTACGGGTTCTTCAACTTCCGGGCGACCCGCAAGGAGACCGGCGCCGAGCTCGAGCTCGCAGCGAACCGCAAGCAGTACTACGACGACGAGACGCTCGAGGGCCCCAAGCTCGAGCGCACGCAGTTGCTCGGTGTGCTCCTTCTTGCCGTGCTCACCATCGGACTCCCGCTGTACTGGATCTTCGAGCCGAGCCGTCAGCGCGGAGCGATCGAGGGCTGGGAGAAGAAGTTCGAGATCCGCGGCGCACGGCTGTTCGACGTCACCGCCAACGGCGGATTCAACTGCGCCGGCTGCCACGGCGGCATGAAGGCAACGGGCGGACAGGCCCCGTACACCGTCACCGACCCCAACACCAACGAGGTCAAGGCGGTGAACTGGATCGCTCCGGCCCTCGACTCGGTGCTGTATCGATACTCGGCCGACGAGATCCGCTTCATCCTCGTCTACGGACGCCCGTTCTCCCCGATGTCGGCATGGGGCGTGGACGGCGGCGGCCCGATGAACGATCAGCAGATCGACTCGCTCATCGAGTACATCAAGTCGATCCAGGTCGAGCCCATCGGATGCAAGTCCGAGAACATCTGGGACCTCACGCGAGGTGCACAGTTCGGTAACCGTGAGGCCAACCCGCGCGACCCTGCGGTGTGCGACGGCGGAGAAGTTCCTGCCGACATCTCCGAGGAACTGCAAAAAGCAGCCGAAGCCGATGTTGCAGCAGGTACCTACTCGAGCATCGGCGAGGCGCTGTTCAACAGCTCGTACAAGGCGGGCAGCTTCTCCTGCGCCCGCTGCCACACCCGCGGCTGGTCGTACGGCGAGCCGCGCGAGACGGGCGGCGGTGGTCTGGGCCCGAACCTCACCGGTGGATCCGTCGTGCGCCAGTGCGTCACCAAGGAACAACTCACTGCCTTCCTCAGCGGCGGTTCGCGCTATGGCGTGAAGTACTGCGAGAACGGGCAGGGAAGCGGTCGCATGCCGGGATTCGGGCATGTGCTTAGCGATGAGCAGCTCGAAGCAATCGTCGACTACGTGCGGGGTCTCTGACCAATGCTGTCCTCACTCCTCGCCATCGGGTGGAAGCCCGAATTCTTCGGAATCGTCATCGTCCTCATCTCGGTGGTGACGCTCTGCGGAAGCGTGTACCTGCTCCTCGGCACCAACCTTGGCGTCCGCCTCGGACTGCTCGTGTCACTTGCCGGCCTGTTCGGCTGGATGGCCACGATGGGCTTCATCTGGTGGGCGTACGGCATCGGTCTCACCGGTAAGTCGCCAATCTGGAAACCCACCGAGGTGATCGTCGTCGACGGGAATCTCAGTCAGTTGGGCATCGGCCCGTCGAATGATCTCCCCGAGCAGCCCACCGATCGCGCCACCGCGAATTCGTCGTTCCTCGCCGACGACGGCTGGAAGAAGCTTTCCGACGACGATCCGCGGCGCGCCCTGGCCATCTCTGGTGCCGATGAGATCGTGCAGAAGGAAGCCGAGTTGCTGAAGGCGTCCGAGTACAAGGCGCTGGCCGTCTACGACAAGGGCGGCGAGCGCTATCCGCTGCTGTTCAACAACGAAGCGCTCGACTTCCTCGCGTTTTGGCACAAGCCCAAGTACGCGATCGTCGAGCTCGGCATCGTCAATCCGGTGTACGCCGAACCCGGTCGTGCACCACGTGCACCCACGGTCGACGATTCGAAGCAGCACATCTACGTCAAGATGCTGCGTGATCTCGGCGACAAGCGGAAGAACTCTGCGTTCGTTGCGATCGGTTCCACCATCATCTTCGGAGCGCTCTGCTGGATGCTCCACAAGCGGGACCGGACCGTAAAGGCCAACCAGTTGGCGAAGGCCTGATCCATGAGCCAGTACCTCCCGGTCATCACACTGATGGTGCTGGCCATCCTGTTCGGAGCGCTGAGCTTCGTCGGGTCGAGGCTCCTCGCTCCCCGTCGCCCGAGCGCAGCGAAAGAGGCCCCGTACGAGTGCGGAATCGTTCCGTCGCGCGAGCCGCCTGAACGCTTCCCGGTCGGCTTCTACGTGGTGGCGATGTTGTTCATCATGTTCGACATCGAGATCATCTTCCTGTACCCGTACGCCGTCGATTACCAGTACCTCGGTGTCTCGGCGTTCTGGACGATGTTCGCCTTCTCGGTGGTCTTCTTCGCTGCCTTCGTCTATGTGGTTGCACGCGGGGCGCTCGACTGGGGCCCGCTGCGCCGCGAGCGACCGCTCGAACAGGTCGTGTCAGCGACCCGCACCACGACCAGCACCATTCGACGCGTCGGGCTCGAGGGCCGCGACAAGGGGGCGGCAGCCTGACATGGGCCAGATCCAGAACATCCTCGACGAGGGCATCCGGGGTCTCGAGCACAACTTCATCACGGCCAAGCTCGAGGACCTCGTCCGCTGGAGTCGCAGCCGCAGCAGTTGGCCTGCAACGTTCGGGCTCGCCTGCTGCGCGATCGAGATGATGGCAACAGGTGCAGCGCACTACGACATCTCGCGGTTCGGCATGGAGGTCTTCCGTGCATCGCCGCGCCAGGCCGACATCATGATCGTGGCGGGCCGGGTGAGCCAGAAGATGGCACCGGTGCTGCGTCAGGTGTACGACCAGATGATGGAACCCAAGTGGGTCATCTCCATGGGTGTGTGTGCCAGCAGCGGTGGGATGTTCAACAACTACGCCATCGTGCAGGGTGTCGATCAGGTGGTGCCGGTGGACGTGTACGCACCCGGTTGCCCGCCAACGCCCGAGACCCTCATTCACGCGATCGAGACGCTCCATGGGCTCATCGAGACCGGCGAGTTGCTCAAGCGTCGTGGGTCTACGGGAGCAGGTGCCAACGTCCATGTCGAGGCGGCGCCCGCTCCTGCGCAGCCGATCCCCGTGGTTCTCGGGGCCCGGTGAGCGATGTCGATGCTTCACGGATGCCCCACGGGTGACTCGCGCGGCCAGACCACTGTCTTCGCCTCGGTCGACCAGTACGTCTCTGTCGTCAAGAAACTCGCCGACGACGGCTACACGATGTGCTACGACCTCACTGCAGTCGACTACCTAACGCACCCCGGGCGCACGCTTCCCGACGGCGTCGCACCCGAGCGCTTCGAGCTCGTCGTGGGCCTGCTCTCCATCGAGCAGCGGTCCCGACTCCGCATCCGGGTGCAGGTCGCCGAGGACCAGGCAGTGCCGTCGTTGTTCGACATCCATCCCGGGACCGAGGCGATGGAGCGTGAGGTGTACGACATGTTCGGCATCGAGTTCACCGGTCACCCCGACCTCACCCGGATCCTGATGCCGGAGGACTGGGACGGTCACCCGCTCCGGAAGGATTACGGCGTCGGACGAATTCCTGTCCAGTTCAAGCAAGCGGATCGGGGTGTGTGATGGCCCTTGTCGAGCAGACCAATGAGGGCGGTCAGGAGCTCAAGGCGAGGAGCGAACTCGGCGCGAAGGAACTGCTGCGCGAGGTCGGTTCGGTCCTGCGAATGAGCGAGGCTGAGGCAGCAGCGCTTGCGCTCAGCGAGATCGACCCGTCCACCGATCAGACGATGATCATCAACATGGGGCCGCAGCACCCGAGCACGCACGGCGTGCTCCGCCTGATGCTCGAGCTCCAGGGCGAGACCGTGCTTCGCTGCAAGCCCATCATCGGCTACCTGCACACCGGCATGGAGAAGACCGGTGAGCAACTCACGTTCCTGCAGGGCGGCACCAACGTCACCCGTATGGACTATGCGAGCCCGCTGAACAACGAGCTCGTGTTCTCGATGGCCGTCGAGAAGCTGCTCGGGATCGATGGCGACATCCCCGAACGAGCCGTGTGGATGCGCATGCTGCTCTCCGAGTTGAACCGCATGTCGAGCCATCTGTTGTTCATGGCCACCAACGGCATGGACATCGGTGCGGTGTCGATGATGATCTACGGCTGGCGCGAGCGCGAGCAAGTGCTCCGCTTCTTCCAGAAGGTCACCGGACTCCGGATGAACCACAACTTCATCCGTCCCGGTGGGCTAGCCGCTGATCTCCCGGCTGGCTGGCGCGACGACGTGCTGCACCTCCTCGACGAGATCAACCCGCGGCTCGATGAGTACGACATCTTGATGACCGGCCAGCCGATCTGGCGCGAGCGTCTCCAGGGAGTTGGCATCATCACGGCGCAGGAGGCCATTGCTCTCGGCGCAACGGGGCCCATCCTGCGCTCCACGGGTGTGCCGTGGGATCTCCGGCGCGATCAGCCATATCTCAAGTACGAGGAGATGGAGTTCGACGTCATCGTGGGTTCCTACGGTGACGCGTTCGATCGCTACGCCATCCGCCTCAACGAGATCCGTGAATCGATGCGGATCGTGCGCCAGATCCTCGACCGCATGCCCGCAGGCGACTATCGCATCCAGGACAAGAAGGTCACGCCCCCGCCGCGTGCACGTATCGACGAGTCGATGGAAGCACTCATCCACCACTTCAAGATCTTTACCGAGGGGTTCAAGGTCCCCGAGGGTGAGGTGTACGTGGCCATCGAGAGCCCGCGCGGCGAGATCGGCTGCTACATCGTCTCCGACGGGTCGTCGACGCCGTACCGGATGCACATGCGTGCACCCTCGTTCGTGAACGTCCAGACGCTGCCGCACATGATGCGCGGTGGTCTGGTGGCGGACGCTGTCGCCGTGATCTCCTCGGTCGACCCGGTCCTCGGAGAGGTTGATCGCTGATGTCACGTGTCATGGCCTCGACTGGCCGCCGCTGCGCTTCGGCTGCTCTCGGCTGTCTCGCTGTGCCTAGCGGCACCACGCTCGACGGCGCCCAAGGGGTTGATCGCTGATGTCACGTCTGAGTTCGGCGAACCTGGAGCTCGCCAAGGAAATCATCAGTCGGTATCCGCGGGCACGCTCAGCGATGATTCCGCTCCTGCACCTCTCGCAGGAGCAGAACGGCTACGTCACCCGCGAGGCGATGTCGCATATCGCCGAGCTCGTGGGAACCACTGCCGCCGAGGTGTACGGCACGGCATCGTTCTACGAGATGTTCAAGTTCGAGCCGATCGGCAGGTACTGCGTCAACATCTGCCGCAGCATCTCCTGTCATCTGCTCGGGGCCGACGACCTGCTGCACCACGCCGAGGAAGTACTCGGCGTGAAGCCGGGCGGGACCACGAGCGATGGCCTCTTCACCCTCGAGGCCGTGGAGTGCATGGCGGCGTGCACCGAGGCACCTGCGGTACAGGTGAACTATCGGCACCGGTTCCGCGTTGCCACCGAGCACTTCGATCAGCTGATTGCCGATCTGCGTGCCGGGCGACTCGCCGATGAGATCCCCGAGCACGGCACGCTCGCGCGAGTACGCCAGCATCTCCCCGCCGACAAGGCGGCAGGAAACGTGGACCCGGGTGTGCCGGTGAGCCCGGCGTGGATGGAGGCCGCATCATGAGCACCTATCCGTGGGCGGCAGGCTTTGTGGCCGGCGATCGTCCGCAGATCGTCACGTCCCGATTCCAGTACGAGGACTCCTACACCCTCGAGCGTTATCTCGCCACGGGTGGCTACGAAGGCCTGCGCGCAGCGCTCGCAAAGCCGGCTGCCCAGATCCACGACGACGTGAAGAACGCTACGGTGCTCGGTCGCGGAGGCGCCGGGTTCCCGGCAGGAACCAAGTGGGGCCTCACCCCCGCCGGAAAGTTCCCCCGCTACCTCGTGGTGAACGGCGACGAGAGCGAGCCGGGCACCTACAAAGACCGTCTGCTCATGGAACGCGATCCGCATCAGCTCATCGAGGGCTGCTTGATTGCGTGTTATGCAGCGGGACTCTCCCAGTGCTTCCTCTACATCCGTGGAGAGATGGCACTTGCTCACGAGCGCGTTGGCCAGGCACTGAACGACGCCTATGCCGCTGGGTACGTGGGCAAGAACATCCTCGGCTCACGGTTCTCCGTCGACATCGCTCTGCACTGGGGTGCCGGTGCGTATGTGGTGGGCGAGGAGACTGCGCTCATCGAGTCGCTCGAGGGCAAGCGCGGTGAGCCACGCCTGAAGCCGCCGTTCTTCCCGGCAGCGATCGGGCTCTACGGTCAGCCCACCATCGTGAACAACGTCGAGACGTTGTCGAACATGCCGTGGCTCCTGCGCAACGGCGTTGAGGCCTACACCGCAATCGGCACGCAGACCTCGCCCGGAACCCGCATGGTCGCCGTGTCGGGTCACGTCAAGCGACCCGGTGTCTACGAGATCGTCAACGGCACCACCACCTTCCGCGACCTGCTCTACGGAGACGAGTTCTGCCAAGGCATCCGCAAGGGCAACGACCTGAAGGCGTTCGTGCCCGGTGGCGGTTCGGCTCCGTGGTTCACCCCCGAGCAGCTCGACCTCCCGTTCGAGGGTCGACTGGTCGGTGCTGCGGGCTCGATGCTCGGCTCGGGCGCAGTGATGGTGATGGACCACACCACGGACATCCCGAAGGCGGCGCTCTCGCTCACGCGGTTCTACGCACACGAGAGTTGTGGCCAGTGCACACCGTGCCGTGAGGGTGGCACGTGGCTCGAGCGCATCCTCGAGCGGATCTGCGACGGTCACGGCACCGAATCGGATCTCGATCTCCTCATCGAGGTGGGAACCTCGATCTGCCCGGGCGCGTTCCCGCACGCGTCGAGCAGCAAGCTCGGTCTCGAGGCAACGCCGTTCCCGTACAAGATGACCACGATCTGCTTCGTGGGCCCGTCCGCCTATGCCCCGGTGCACTCGGCACTCACCCTCTTCCGCGAGGAGTTCGAGGCCAAGCTCACCAAGCGCACCCTGATCCCTGTGACTGCGGGGCACTGATGACCGATACCGCAAACCCCACCGAGCAGAGCGACGCTCCGCCGCCCGATCCGAATGCCGTGCAGGTCACCATCAACGGTGTCGCCCACACGGCGCGCAAGGGGCAGCTGGTCATCGAGGCTGCCGCCGACGCGGGGCACTACATCCCGCGCTTTTGCTATCACGAGCGGATGACTCCGGTCGGCAAGTGCCGCATGTGCCTCGTCGAGGCCGACAGCGGCCGTGGTCCTGCGGTGACGGTGTCGTGCATGGTGCCTGTGGCACCCGACATGAAGATCAACACCGAGTCCGAGACCACGAAGCGGATGCAGGAGGGCGTGCTCGAGCTGCTCCTCGCCAACCACCCGCTCGACTGCCCGGTGTGCGACAAGGGCGGCGAGTGCCCGCTCCAGGATCAAGCGTTCTCCCACGGCCCCGGCGAGAGCCGGTTCATCGAGGAGAAGCGTCACTACGAGAAGCCGATCCCGATCAGCGAACTCGTGTACCTCGATCGCGAGCGTTGCATCCTGTGCGACCGCTGCACGCGTTTTGCCGACGAGGTGGCGGGCGATCCGCTGATCCACTTCACGTCGCGCGGGAACAACACCCAGGTGAACACGTTCCCGGACGAGCCGTTCTCGTCGTATTTTTCGGGGAACACCGTGCAGATCTGCCCGGTGGGCGCACTCACGGCGAAGCCGTATCGCTTCAAGGCGCGGCCGTGGGATCTCGAGCAGGTGGAGACCACGTGCACCACGTGTGCGGTCGGGTGCCGCACGGTGGTGCAGTCCAGCCGCGACGAATTGCTCCGCTATCAGGGTGTCGACAACGACTCCGTGAACTGGGGCTGGCTCTGCGACAAGGGACGCTTCGGCTTCGAGGCCGTCAACAGCGAGGCGCGTCTGACTGCGCCCGCAGTGCGGACCGGCAACAGCTTTGCCTCGGTCACATGGAACGAGGCGCTCGATCAGGCCGTGACGCTCATCAAGTCGGCGGTTGCGTCGGGTGGGGCGAGCAGCGTTGCCGTCATCGGCGGCGCGCGCGGCACCAACGAGGACGCCTATGCATGGGCTCGTCTGGCGCACGACGTGATCGGCACCCCGCACGTCTACTCACAGGCCCTCGACGGTCTCCGCTCGGAATTGCTCGACCTGCCGCGCGCCACCATCAACGACGCCGCGAACGCCAGCACCATCGTGCTGCTCGGCCCAGATCTCAAAGAAGAACTCCCGGTCCTGTATCTGCGACTCCGCGATGCCGCCGAGAAGCGCCGTAGCCGCATCCTCGAGTTCACTCCGCGTTCGACGGGGCTGAGCAAGTACGCGTGGAAGTCGATCCTCGTGCGCCCCGGCGACGAGGTCGAGGCGATGCGTACTGCGCTGACCGATCCCGAGATTGCCGCCCAACTTGCGTCGGGCAGCGTCGTGGTGGTTGCGGGCAAGGCGAACCTTGCGTCCATCGGTGGTCTCCAGACCGACGCGCTGCTCAAGCTGCTCGATGCGGCCCCGAACGCCAAGGTCCTTCCTGCGTACCGGCGCGGCAACGTCGTGGGCGCCCTGCAGCTGGGCATGACGCCGGGTTCCGGTGGCAACTACACCGCCAAGATCCTCGCCGACATGGCGGCCGGCGCAATGAAGTGTGTGGTGCTCGTGGGGGTCGATCTCGTTTCCGACTTCCCCGACTCCCAACTCGTCGAGCAGGCGTTCGCGAGCGGCACTCCGGTGATTGCGGTGGACACGTTCCTGTCGCCCACGGCGCAGCGGGCCAACGTCGTGCTCGCTGCTGCGGCAGTCGGCGAGAAGGCCGGAACCGTCACGAATATCGAGGGCCGTGTCCAGACCGTGGCCCAGAAGGTCACCGTCGCCGGTACGAGCCGACCCGACTGGATGATCGCCGCCGAGATCGCCGGGCGGCTCGGCACCGACCTGGGCTTCCGCTCGGTCGATGCCGTGACCGAGGCGATCGCCGCCAACGTGCCCGCCTACGCCGGGATCACCCCGGCTGCCCTGCGCGCCACCCGGGACGGCCTCTGCGCCGTGCCGGCACCGGCCCGCACGTTGCCCCCGAGTGGGGTCGAGGTCTCGGCCCGAGAGGGTTGGGACTTCCGGGTGCTCGTGACCCGGGAGCTGTACGACCTCGGCGTGAACAACCAGATGTCGCCGTCGCTCGCCGGGCTCCCGCGAGGCACACGTGCCGGCGTGCACCCCGCCGATCTGGAGCGACTCGGCGTGGCCGACGGCGGCCGGGTCCGGGTCGTCACCGAGCGCGGGTCGCTCGAGGTGACCGTCCAAGCCGATCCCGGCGTCGCACGCTGGACGGTCTGGCTCCCGTTCAATCAGCCTGGCGGGCGCGTCAGCGATCTACTCTCGTCGTCTGGTCCGGTCAACGATGCCCGAATCGAGAAAGTCTGATGTTCGCCCTCGACCCGCTCCTGATCGACAACGTCACGTGGGGTGACTTCGGTGTTGTCGCTGTCAAGGTCGGCGTGTCGTTCGTCGTGCTGCTCGTTGCGACCATGTTCATGGTGTGGTTCGAGCGCAAGGTGATCGCCGGGATGCAGAACCGCATCGGGCCGAACAAGGCGGGCCCGTTCGGTCTGCTCCAGACCCTCGCCGACGGCACGAAGTTGTTCTTCAAGGAGGATCTGCTTCCGGAGAAGGCAGATCGCTTCGTCTTCCGGCTTGCTCCGTTCCTTGCGTTCGTGCCTGCGTTCCTTGCGTTCTGCATCATCCCGGTGGGCGGCGACTTCACCGACGGCAACAACGGGCGCGTCCGTCTCTTCGGCCACGACACGCTGCTCCAGTTGGCGGATCCGCCGATCGGAATGCTCCTCGGCCTCGCGCTCAGCTCGATTGCGGTGTACGGGATCATGCTCGCCGGTTGGTCGAGCGGTTCGAAGTACCCGCTGCTCGGCTCCGTGCGCGCGTCCGCACAGATGGTGAGCTACGAGGCTGCACTCGGCCTGTCGGTGGCAACGGTCTTCCTGCTCGCCGGCACGATGTCCACGAACGGGATCGTGGTGGGCCAGGAATCGCTGCGGAACTGGAACATCGTTGCCACTGGTGTCGTGCCGTTCATCATCTTCCTGCTTGCGGCCACCGCTGAGCTCAATCGTCCGCCGTTCGACCTTGTCGAGGCCGAGCAGGAGCTCGTCGGCGGATTCAACACCGAGTACTCCTCGATCCGCTTCGCCCTGTTCTTCCTCGCCGAGTTCATGAACACCATGACGATGAGCGCCATCATCGTCACGCTGTTCCTCGGCGGCCCCCAGCCCATCAGCGTCGGTGATTGGACCCTCGAGGTTCCGCTCGGGCCGTTCACCGGCACCTTCTGGTTCCTGCTGAAGGTGCTGATCTTCCTCTACGTGTACATCTGGTTCCGGGCCACGCTTCCCCGTCTTCGCTACGACCAGCTCATGGATCTGGGATGGAAGTTGCTCATCCCGGTTGCTCTTGCGTGGTTCATGGCGCTCGCCGGACTGAAGGTTGCTCAGGACGCCGGATGGAGTGGTGGTGCGCAGGCCATCGGCATGGTCGTCGGGGCAGTCATCCTGATCGGCTGCTTCGGCCTGTTGCGCCTTGCGGTCCGTGCCAGTTCACGTGGGCGCGCCGAGGAAGGAGCAATGTTCTGATGGGACTGCTCGAGGGATTTGCGATCACGATGCGGCAGCACCGCCTCTTCGGCGGGAAGCGCATCACGAATGAGTACTCCGGCGGCCGGTCGCGCGACGAGCACGATCAGAAAGAGGCCAAGCCCGAGCGTCTACACGGCCGACACGTCCTCAATCGCTATGAGGACGGGATGGAGAAGTGCATCGGTTGCGAGCTCTGCGCCGGTGTGTGCCCCGCCAAGTGCATCTACGTGCGGGGCAAGGACAACGATCCGGAGAACCCCACCTCGCCCGGCGAGCGGTTCGGGTTCGTCTACGAGATCAACTACCTGCGCTGCATCCACTGCGACCTCTGCGTGGAGGCCTGCCCCACCGAGGCCATCACCGAGTCGAAACTGTTCGAGTTCTCCTTCACCAACCGCACCGACGCCATCTACACCAAGACCGAACTGGTGGTCGGCGACGACGGCAAGCCCAAGCAGATGCCGTGGGAGGACTGGCGCGAGGGCGACGACCTGCATACCTCGGCCTGGATGCGGGCGACCGCACCGTCGGGTTCTGCCGAGTTCGAGGGACAGGTCGGCTGGAGCGGTGAACTTGGCTACGGCACCCGCACCCCCGAGCCCGCACAGCCCGAGCGCGACGCCCAAGCCAAGACCGTGAAGGCGATCCAACGATGATCGAGTTGCTCGTCTTCATTGTTGCGAGCCTCATGGTGATCGGTGGTGCCCTCGGGGTGATCCTGCGTCGCAACCCCGTGCACGCAGCGCTCAGCCTCATCCTCACCCTCTTCGGTGTGGCGGTTCACTTCGTGGCGATGGAGGCACACTTCCTCGCCGCCGTCCAAGTCATTGTCTACGCCGGCGCCATCGTCGTGCTCTTCCTCTTCGTCATCATGCTGCTCGGCGTCGACAAGGCCGAAGACCTCAAGACCGAGCCGATGCTGCGACAGCGGATCCTCGGACCGCTGGTGGGTGTCGGCGTGCTCGGGTTGGTGGGTGCAGGGATTCTCGTCGCTCGCAGTCGCACGATCGTCCGCAACGCAACGGGGCTCGACCCCGAGGTGTCGGCCGATGGCACCGTCAGCCCTGACGCGAACGTGCGTCAACTGGCACGGTCGCTCTTCTCCGACTACGTGTTCGCCTTCGAACTCACGTCGGTGTTGCTCGTGATCGCCGTGGTCGGCACGGTGTTGCTCGCCCGCAGACCCAACAAGGGCCTGCAGGCCGCACGCAAGAAGGCCGGGGTCGAGGCGTGATCGCAATCGCAACCCCCACCCCCACGTGGTACCTGCTCCTCGCCGCGCTGCTCTTCGCAGTGGGCTGCACCGGTGTTCTCGTGCGCCGGAACCCTCTGGTGATGTTCATGTGCATCGAGTTGATGCTCAACGCCGTGAACCTCTCGTTCGTGGCCTTCTCGAAGCTGTACACCGACATCAGCGGGCAGACCACGGTCTTCTTCGTGCTGGTGGTGGCGGCTGCTGAAGTGGTGGTCGGTCTCGGGATCATCGTGGCAATCCTCCGGCGTCGCCCCAATGCGAACGCCGACGACATCGCCGAGTTGAGGGGCTGACCGATCATGCTCGACGTCATCTGGCTGATCCCTGCCTTCCCGCTCGCAGGATTCCTGTTCATCCTGCTCTTCGGTCGCCGACTCGGCGATCCGAAGGCCGGACTGCTCGCCACAGCGATGTGCGGCGCAGCGTTCGTCGTGACGCTGATCACCTTCTTCGACCTGCTCTCCCACGATGCCGAGGAGCGCAGCCATGTGGTGACCATCTTCTCGTGGCTACCGGTGGGCGGCCTGAAGGTCGATGCCGCGTTCCTTGCGGATCCGCTGAGTATCACCATGGCGCTCTTCGTCACCGGTATCGGCACGCTGATCCACCTGTACGCCACCGGCTACATGAAGGGCGATCCGAAGTTCTCGAAGTTCTTCCTGTACCTCAACCTCTTTGCGTTCTCGATGCTGATGCTCGTGCTCGGCGAGAACATGCTGGTGACCTTCCTCGGTTGGGAGGGTGTGGGTGCGTGCTCCTACTTCCTGATCAGCTTCTGGCACACCCGCGAGAGCGCCGCAACGGCCGGCAAGAAGGCGTTCGTCACCAACCGGGTGGGCGACTGGGGATTCATGGTGGCGATGTTCCTCGCCTTCCAGGCCGTTGGAACCCTGAGCTACTCGGGACTCAACCTGGCGGCCGAGGGCGGTGTGCTCGCCAAGTCGACGGCCACCGCCATCACGATGATGCTCTTCATCGGCGCCTGCGGAAAGAGCGCGCAGCTGCCGCTTTACCTCTGGCTGCCCGATGCCATGGAGGGCCCCACGCCGGTGTCGGCACTCATCCACGCCGCCACGATGGTGACGGCCGGTGTGTATCTCATGGTGCGCGTCAATCCGGTCATCGCGACCGCCTTCTCGTGGGCGCCGGCGGTGATTGCCGTGGTGGGTGCGGCCACGGCACTCTTTGCCGCCACCATTGCGGTGGCGCAGACCGATATCAAGAAGGTGCTTGCGTACTCCACCGTGAGCCAGCTCGGGTTCATGTTCCTCGCCGTGGGGTCCGGTGCCTACGTGGCAGCAATCTTCCACATGGTGACGCACGCCTTCTTCAAGGCGCTGCTCTTCCTCGGATCGGGTTCGGTCATTCACGGTATGCATCACGAGCAGGACATGCGCCGAATGGGCGCTCTCCGCAAGCTCATGCCGGTCACGGCCGGGACCTTCATCATCGGCTGGCTGGCAATCGCCGGTGTCCCGCCCTTTGCCGGCTTTTGGAGCAAGGACGAGATCCTGCTCTCGGCCTGGGCGTACCCGACACATCAGGTGCTCTACAAGATTCTCTGGGGCGTTGCGCTCGTCACCGCGCTGCTGACCGCGTACTACATGACCCGTCAGGTCGTGATGGTGTTCTTCGGGACAGCGCGCTGGGAGGACCACTCGGCCGAGCACGGTGCCCACGGTGACTTCAAGCCGCACGAGTCCCCGCCTGTCATGCTGCTGCCGCTGGTGGCGCTCTGTGGTCTGTCCATCGTGGGCGGTGTGCTGAACCTGCCGTTCACCGACTCCACCAAGCGGCTGCTCCACTGGCTCGAGCCCATCGTTCACTTCGGTGAGGTGCACCCGCACGAGTCCGCCGGCCTGAAATGGGGCCTTGCCGTGGGCACTGCGGTGCTGTGCATCGCCTCCATCGGCGTGGCGCTCACCGTGTATCAACGCAAGCGGCTGCGGGCCATCGAGCCCCAGATCCTCGCTGACGGCTGGCGCTACGACCGATTCGTGTCGTGGTTCATGGGCAAGCCGGGCCGTGATGCCTTCGAGGCAACCGCCTGGGCCGACCGCACCATCGTGGACGGCGCAGTGAATGGAGTTGCTACGGCGGTCCGCAAGACCGGTGGCGTCGTGCGGCGCACCCAGAGTGGCTTCGTGCGCAACTACGCGCTCCTGGTGGGCGGTGGTGTCGTGCTGCTGCTCGGCTGGTTCCTCCTTCGAGCGCTGGGGGTGCTGTGATGGCCTCCGGCACCACATCGTTCCCGATCCTCACTGCCATGGTGCTCACTCCCGCCATCGGGGCGGTGGCCGTCGGTGTGCTCCAAAAGAAGCGCACGGACCTCGTCAAGTTGGTGGGCCTCGCATTCAGCGGGATCACCGCAGCGCTGTCGATCTGGCTGCTCGCCTCGTTCGAGTCGGGCGAGGCCGGGATGCAGTTCGTCTCGAAGCACAGCTGGATCAAGCCGTGGGGCATCTCCTGGAACCTCGGCGTCGACGGCATTTCGCTGTTCCTCGTGGTGCTCACCGGTCTGCTCTGGCCCATTGCGTTGCTCGGCGCCGATGCGCACCACGACCACAAGCCGTACACGTCGTGGTTGCTCATCCTGCAGGCAGGGGTGATGGGCTCGTTCATGAGCCAGGACCTGTTCCTGTTCTTCGTCTTCTTCGAGATCGTGCTGGTGCCGATGTACTTCCTCATCGGCCGGTGGGGCTACGAGGGTCGCGTCTACGCGGCCACGAAGTTCTTCCTCTACACGATGGTGGGTTCGGCGCTCATGCTCGTGGGCCTCGTCACCACGGTGCTGCTTGCCCGTCGCGATCTCGGGTATATCACCTTCGACGTCAACGAGATCGCCCAAGGCGCAAGTTTCGCCACGGGGACGGCTCGGTGGCTGTTCCTTGCATTCGCGCTGGCCTTCGCCGTGAAGGTTCCGTTGTTCCCGCTGCACACGTGGCTGCCCGATGCACATACGCAGGCTCCCACCGCCGGCTCGGTCATCCTCGCCGGGGTGCTCCTCAAACTTGGCACCTACGGCCTGATGCGTTTCAACGTGTACCTCTTCCCCGAGGCGTCGCGCTATTTCCGGCCGCTGCTGCTCACACTCGCAGTGATCGGCATCCTGTACGGCGCCGTGGTTGCGACGATGCAACGCGACCTCAAGCGACTTGTGGCGTATTCCTCCGTGGCGCACCTTGGCTTCATCGTCCTCGGCACCTTCGCGCTCACCAGCAGTGCGGCCACCGGCGGCGTGATGCAGATGGTGAACCACGGAGTGTCCACCGGTGCCCTGTTCCTCATGGTCGGCATGATCAGCGAACGTCGACACACCCGTGAGATCTCGCAGCTGCGCGGCCTCCAGAAGGTGGCGCCGATCTTCGCCGCCGCCTTCACCGTGATCATGCTGTCGTCCATCGGCGTGCCCGGACTGAACGGGTTCGTCGGCGAGTTCCTGATCCTCATCGGGTCGTTCCTCACGGCGCGGTGGTGGGCGGTCGTGGCCGCGACCGGCGTGATCCTTGCCGCCCTGTACCTGCTGTGGGCGTACCAGCGCGTGTTCCACGGCGAGCCCGATGAGGAGAACAAGAACTTCCGCGAGCTCACGATGCGGGAGGGACTCATCCTGTTCCCGATGATCGCGGCGATCTTCTTCTGCGGTATCTATCCGAAGCCGATGCTCGACCGAATCGAGCCGAGCGTGAAGGCACTCATTGCGCATGTCGAGGGTCAGACGAACTTCGTCGAGCCGATTCCGGTGATCCCCGAGATCACCGAGGCACCCCACGGCGACAAGGAAGGAGCTGGTGGCAAGGACTCGCACGGCGAGGAGAAGCCGCACAGCGAGGAAGAACCGGCCGCTGACAGCCATGGGGAGGGTGCGTGATGAACCTGTTGCCGCTTCCCATGCAGGAGAGTGAACGCCTCGTCGGACCCGAGATCGACTGGTCGGGGCTGTCTCCGCTGCTGGTGCTCCTGAGTGCCGGAATCCTCCTGCTGCTCGCCGGGGCGTTGATCCCGCGGGGTCTGCCTCGTGGCATGTACGCCACGGTCACCGCCGGATCGGCCATCGCCACCGGCGTCTTGTTGTTCGTGCACTGGTCCAGCACGGTTCACGACGGGCCGCGCGCTCTGGTGAAAGACGTTCTGGTCATCGACGGCCCGAGTGTGTTCATCGGCATGGCGATCTGTGCTGCGCTCGCGCTCGCAGCGTGCATCACCGACAGCTATCTCCGCCGTGAGGATCTCGACGGACCCGAGGTGTACGGGCTCTACCTGCTCGCAGCACTCGGCGGGCTCGTCATGGCGGGCTCGAACGACCTCATCGTGCTCTTCCTCGGTCTCGAGACGCTGTCGATTGCCCTGTACGTGCTCGCTGCCTCGCACCGCAAGCGCATCGAATCGCAGGAGGCGGGCCTCAAGTACTTCATCCTCGGCGGCTTCTCGTCGGCCTTCTTCCTGTACGGCATTGCGATGATCTACGGGGCCACGGGCACCACACGCCTGCGCGGCGAGGAGTCGATCAAGACCGCCCTCAGCAACCTCATCGAGACCGACAAGAACCGGGCGCTCTTGGTGATCGGCGTTGCGCTGCTGCTGGTCGGCCTTGCGTTCAAGGTGGCGGCGGTGCCGTTCCATTCGTGGACGCCCGACGTGTACCAAGGCGCTCCCACGCCGGTCACCGGTTTCATGGCCTCGGCCGCCAAGGCCGCCGCCTTCGGTGCACTCCTGCGTTCGCTGGTGATCTCGATGCCGGAGGCACGAGACGACTGGCGTCCGGTGGTCTGGGTGCTCGCGCTGCTGACCCTGGTCGTGGGATCGGTGCTCGCCGTGGTGCAGACGAACGTCAAGCGCATGCTGGCGTACTCCTCGATCAGCCACGCTGGCTTCATCCTCGTGGGTGTCGAGGCCGCCGCACACGCGAGCGACACCGACGGGCGTGGGCTTGCGTCGGTGCTCTTCTACCTACTCGCCTACGCCGTTCTCGTGTCGGGCACCTTCGCCGTGGCCACGGTGGTGGGGCGCTCCGGTGACGGCTCGCACGATCTGGACTCCTACCGCGGCCTCGGCAAGCAGCGTCCGGTGCTGGCACTCGTGATGACCGTGTTCCTGCTCGCGCAGGCTGGCGTACCGCTCACGTCGGGCTTCGTCGCCAAGTTCAGCGTCATCACGGCTGCCGCCGACGTGAACAGCTACGCGGTGGCGATCGTGGCGATGCTCTCGGCAGTGATCGGAGCGTTCCTGTACCTGCGCATCATCGTGAGCATGTTCCTCGAGGACGGTGAGGCATCGGGCGAGCCGGTGCGGGTCCCGTTCGGCAGTGCCCTCGCCATCACGGCCTCGCTCGCGTTCACGCTCATCGTCGGGTTCTTCCCGGGCTGGCTGCTTCGCCTCGCCCAGGATGCAGCACTGCGACTCTTCTGAGTCGGTTCTCCGTCCTGCTCGGCAGGGGAGCACGTTTGGGACCGCTGGCGACGGACACGTCGAAGCGGTCCGCTTGCTGAGCGTCAGGAACCGTTGCCGAGTTCGCGAACGAACTCGTCGAGTGCCGTCACGAAGCGGTCCATGTACTCGGCGAACTGCTCGCGCTCGCTCGGACTGAACGATGACAACATCGCAGTGAGGGTCTCGCGTCGCAGGTCGTTGATCGACTGCTGTCGGGAGCGACCCATGCCGGTGGCGGAAACCATGACGACGCGAGCGTCGCTTGCACAGGCCGTCCGCTCGGCCATGCCGGCCTTGACCAGTCGCTGCACGGCGCGCGTGGCGGTGGACGGGTCGACCCGGAGCGCGTCGGCGAGTTCGCTCATTCGCCATGAATCGCGCGCAACGAGCAACTCGAGGGTGTCCACCTGACCCGGCTCGAGCGCATCGTCGCCGGCACCGAACAGGTGGTCCCTCAGTGCACTCATGGCGGCGCCGCGCCGCAGCTCCTTCCACGCCGCACCGATTCGTGCGTCCACGGACAGATCCTGCGCTGCGGTGCGCTGCTCGTGGGCCGTTCCGGACATATCCGAAGTACGTTACTCATATGACGGCGTCCGAACCCGATCCGATGTCGACGCCGCTCGACGTGCTCGAGGTGCTCGGGAATCTCGACGTGATGATCACTCCTACGCTGCGTCATCTCGAGATCTACACGCGCAAGGGACTGCTCACGCTCCTGTGGCACGAGCCGCCCACGTCGCTCTCGGGTGACTCGGTGTTCACTCACGCAGTGGTGCTTTGCGGTGGTGCCATGGGCGGGCTGCTCGGACCCGGTTCAGGCCTGTATCACCGCCTCGGGGAGCACCTCAGCGATCGTGGGGTCCCCGTGATCCGGGTGAGTTACCGGCGCCCGAATGACCTCGATGCGTGCACCATCGACGTCGCTGCGTGTGTGCAACTCCTCGTCGGGACCGGCACGGAACAGGTGGTGCTCATGGGGCACAGTTTCGGTGGGGCGGTGGCGGTGCGCGCTGCGGTCGGTCTGCCGGCGTTCGTCCCCGGTGTAGTGACCTTTGCGACGCAGTCAGCGGGCTGTGAGGTCGCAGGCGGGCTCGCCGGCCGGTCGCTCCTGCTCTTCCACGGCGACCGGGACGAGATCCTGCCCATCGAGTCCAGCGAGATGGTGCGGGCGCTCGCCGGCGCGGGTGAACTCATCCGGCTCCCCGGGGACGGACACCTGCTGGGACGGAGCGAGGACGTCATCTGGGAGCGCCTGCTCCCGTGGCTCGGCGACGTGTGCGGACGCCCACTCGAGGGGTAGGTGGCCTGCAGGCCGATCGCTAGCATTCTTCTGCCCGCCCAGATAGCTCAGTCGGCAGAGCATTTCACTCGTAATGAAAAGGTCGAGGGTTCGATTCCCTCTCTGGGCTCTACGTCCCCTCGCTCCGGCGAGTGTCGATGATGCAGGACCCTTGCGGCCGCCCGATAACGTCAATCCGTGTCCTCGGACAAGACCGTCGGGCCGGAGTCGGTAAAGGCCCATCGCCAGTACATCGCCCAGTCGTCGCGGCGCGTTGCCCGACCGACCCAGGGGCCGGGTAGCGACGACTCGGGCGGGCACGGAACTCATGCCGGTACGGCTGCTCTTGCGCTCGGCGCGCTCGGCGTGGTCTACGGCGACATCGGCACCAGCCCGCTCTACGCCTTCAAGGAGGCGTTCACCGAGAAGTCGCACCAGTTGCTCGTCGATCGACAGAACATCTTCGGGGTGTGCTCGCTCGCGTTCTGGGCGCTCATCCTCATCATCTCGGTGAAATATCTGCTGTTTGTGATGCGCGCCGACAACCGGGGCGAAGGGGGCATCCTTGCGCTCACTGCGCTGGTGATGCCGCGCCGCGGTCGCACGGTCGCCAAGGCAGGCTTCCTTGTCGCCCTCGGGGTGTTCGGCACCGCCCTGCTCTATGGCGACGGCATCATCACTCCGGCCATCTCGGTGCTGAGCGCAGTGGAGGGACTCGAGGAGGTCTCTACGTCGTTCACCAGTTGGGTGATCCCGATCGCCATCGTCATCCTCGTGCTGCTGTTCCTCGTACAGAGCCGGGGAACCGGGGCGGTCGGCAGGGTGTTCGGCCCGGTGATGATGATCTGGTTCGGGACCCTCGCAGCCATCGGCATCTCGAAGGTGATCGGCTCGCCCGAGATCATGCAGTCGGTGAACCCGTACTACGCAGTGAGCTACTTCGGCCACGAGCCCGCCAAGGCCTTCCTCTCGCTGGGTTCGATCTTCCTGGTGGTGACCGGCGGCGAGGCGCTCTACGCAGACATGGGTCACTTCGGCCGGAAGCCCATCATGATGGGCTGGTACTGCCTCGTGCTCCCGGCGCTCGTCCTCAACTACTGGGGACAGGGTGCGTTCCTGCTCAAGCATCCCGAGGACATCGAGAGCGTGTTCTTCCGCATGGTGCCCGACGCCATCCGCCTGCCGATCGTGATCCTTGCCACCTTCGCCACGATCATCGCCTCCCAGGCACTCATCTCCGGTGTGTTCTCACTCACGGCACAGGCCGTGCAGCTCGACTACTTGCCGCGCATTGCGATCCGTCACACCTCTCGCGAGCACTCGGGACAGATCTACGTACCGCTCGTGAACTGGGCGCTGATGATTGCCTGTGTCGGACTGGTGCTCGGCTTCCAGAGCTCGTCGAATCTCGCTGCCGCCTATGGCATCGCAGTGACGATGACCATGGCCATCACCACACTCATCTTCTTCCGGGTGCTCACCGACCGCTGGAAGTGGCGACGCAGTCTCGCGTTCCTTGTGTGCGTACCGATGCTCGGTATCGAGCTCGGGTTCCTCGGCGCGAACATCATCAAGATCCCGAAGGGTGGATGGTTCGCGCTCGCCGTGGGCTTCCTGCTCATGGTGCAGATGCAGACCTGGCGACGCGGTAGGTCGCTGGTGGCCGATCGCATTCGACGGGGCGAGCGACCATTGGTCGAGGTGCTCGACGAGTCCGAGTCCGAGCGCGTGCCCGGCACTGCGGTCTTCATGTTCAAGGAACTCGGCAAGGCACCGCCTGCGCTGGTGAACAACCTGCGCCACAACAAGGTGCTGCACAGGACCACGCTCATCGTCTCGGTGGAGACCACCGAGGAACCCTTCATCTACTCATGGGACCGTGCGGAGGTCGCCAAGGTGGCCCCGGGCGTGTTCGAGGTGCAGCTGCGATTCGGCTTCATGGAGGACCCGGACGTGCCGGCGGCACTGGCTGCGATCGAACATCGTGGGCTCGAGTACGACCCGAACGATGTCACCTACTTCCTCGGCCGCGAGTCCATCGTTGCCGGCAAGGCACCCGGGATGAATCCGGTGCTCGAACACCTTTTCGTGCTCCTGAACCGCGGTGCCGACAGTGCGAGTCGCTTCTTCAACCTTCCCGCCGAGCGCGTGTTCGAAGTTGGTTCGCGCGTCGAGATCTAGGTTCTGGGGCCACGACCCGGTACCGGTCGTTCTGTGGGCCCTAATCTGACGGCATGATCCGCCGCCCCCTGTCGACTGGACTCGCATTGCTCACGGTTGGAGCGCTCGCACTCACCAGCGCCTGTTCGGACGGTGCCAACGTCAGCGGCACCCTCATCACCGATTCCAGCGCACCCTCGGAGTCCGGTGCGCCGCCCGTGCTGGAGAACCCATCGGCCACCGGTCGGGAGTTGGCCACCGAGTTCCTCACCATCCTGCAGAAGGGCGACCTCGCTGCGCTCGATGTGTTCCTGGACGACTCGTTCCAGCTCCAGCGTGCCGATGGCTCGGGTCAGGACAAGGCTGCGTACCTCCGGGCGCCCGCGAGGATCACGGCATTCGAGTTGGGACGGGACGTGGTCGCCTCGCAGCAGGGCGGGGTACTCAGCGTGCGCTGGCGACTGGTGGTGGACGGAATCATCAACGGCACCGAGGTGGAGCGTGGTGAGGCGCCGCGTCTGAGCACCTTCGTGTGGCGCGGCGACCGCTGGCGAATGTCGTCGCACGCGAACTTCCTGCTGCCCACCAAGACGGCACCGGTCCTCAGCGATCCGAGCGCCACGGGCCGCGAACTGGTGACGAGGTTCATCGAGATCCTGAAGAACAAGGATCGGACCGCACTCGAGGGTTTCCTCGCGGAGGCGTTCCAGATCCAGCGTGCCGATGGCTCGGCAGCCAATCGCGATGAGTACCTGAACGCCGAGATCAGCATCTCGAGTTTCGAGCTCGGGCCGAACGTGGTCGCAGTGCAGTCCGGCAGCACGCTCACCGTGCGCTGGTCCATCAAGTTGGTCGAGACCATCGCTGGGCAGCCCACCGGTACGGGCGAAGCCCCGAGGCTCAGCGCGTTCATCTGGGCCGATGGAGCATGGAAGTTGTTGTCGCACGCCAACTTCAATCGCATCGAGGGCTGAGAGACCGATCATGTCCACCAGCATCGACTCCGTCCTCGCACAGGTGATCGCCCGGAACCCGGGCGAGTCGGAATTCCACCAAGCAGCCACCGAGGTTCTGCACACGTTGCGCCCGCTCCTCGAGCGTCGGTCCGATTATCGAGACGCCAAGGTCCTCGAACGGATCTGTGAGCCCGAGCGGCAGGTGATCTTCAGGGTTGCGTGGCAGGACGACCGTGGGGAGATCCACGTGAACCGCGGCATGCGGGTGCAGTTCAACAGCGCACTCGGCCCGTACAAGGGCGGCCTCCGCTTCCACCCGTCGGTGAACCTCAGCATCATCAAGTTCCTCGGCTTCGAGCAGATCTTCAAGAACGCTCTCACCGGTCTCGGCATGGGTGGCGGCAAGGGTGGTTCCGACTTCGACCCCAAGGGCCGCACCGATAGCGAGATCATGCGCTTCTGTCAGGCCTTCATGACCGAACTGTTCCGGCACATCGGCGACCAGACCGACGTTCCCGCTGGCGACATCGGTGTTGGTGGCCGTGAGGTCGGGTACATGTTCGGCCAGTACAAGCGCCTCGTGAATGCCTTCGAGGCTGGGGTGTTCACCGGCAAGGGCCCCGGCTGGGGCGGTTCGTTGGGGCGGACCGAGGCCACCGGTTACGGACTCGTCTTCTTCCTCACCCACATGCTCGCCGCGCGTGGGCGCACGCTCGACGGCCTGCGCGTCACGGTGTCGGGGTCGGGGAACGTCTCGCTCCACGCAATCGAGAAACTGCAGTCGCTGGGTGCACTCGTCGTGTCGGCGTCGGACTCATCGGGGACCGTGCACGACCCGAACGGTATCGACCTCGCACTGCTCACCCAGATCAAGGAGGTGGAGCGCGGTCGTGTTTCGGCGTACGTCGAACGACGCCCTGGGTCGACCTTCCTGGCGGGCGCCCGTCCCTGGTCGATCCCCTGCGATGTTGCTCTGCCGTGTGCCACGCAGAACGAACTCGACGAGACCGATGCGCAGCAGCTGATCAAGAACGGAGCGTTGGCAGTAGCCGAGGGGGCGAACATGCCCTCCACACTCGGGGCCATCTCGCTGCTGCAGTCCGCCGGCGTCGGCTTCGGGCCGGCGAAGGCAGCCAACGCGGGTGGCGTCGCAACATCTGGGCTCGAGATGCAGCAGAACTCGTCGCGGCAGCGCTGGACCTTCGACCAGACCGTGGGTCGACTCGCCGAGATCATGGAAGACATCCATCACACCTGTGCAGTGACGGCCGATGAGTTCGGCGTCCCCGGAGATCTGCTGCTGGGCGCGAACATCGCCGGATTCCGGCGTGTGGCCGACGCCATGATCGCCCAGGGTGTGATGTAGCCCGGGACGGGTGGGGTACCGCCGGCCTATTCGTGACCGGGTGGTAGACGCAACGAGTACCCGACACCGCGCACGGTGTGGATGAGCGGCGGGTCCTCCACGTCGATCTTGTGGCGCAGGTAGCTCACGTAGGTATCGAGGACGCTGGCGTTGCTCGTGAAGTTGATGTCCCACACCGCGTCGAGGATCTGCTCGCGGGTGAGGACCCGTCGTGCGTTGCTCGCCAGGTAGTGGAGCAGCCGGTACTCGGTGGGCGTGAGTTCGATGAACCGGTCGCCACGCCAGACATCGCGGGTGTCCTCGTCGATGACGAGGTCGCCGACGACGATGCGATGATCGCCCGGCGTTCCGCCGCCGGTTCGGCGAAGCACTGCTTTGACCCGCTCGATGAGTTCCTCGATCGAGAACGGCTTGGTGACATAGTCGTCGGCACCGAGGCGAAGACCCTCCACCTTGTCGGCGGTCGTGTCCTTGGCAGTGAGGAAGATGATGGGGATTCGCGTCGACTCACGCTCGTTCTGACGAAGGCGCTTGGCCACCTCGAGACCCCCGAGGTCGGGCATCATGACGTCGAGGATGATGAGGTCGGGCCGCCGTGCCTCCACCGCTGCGAGTGCAGCGCGGCCCGTACTCGCCCGCTCGACCTCGAAGCCGTTGAACCCGAGCCCCATGGCCAGGAGTTCGGTGATGTGTTCCTCGTCGTCGACCGCGAGCACGAGCGGTTTGGTGCGTGCCTGACTCATTCGGGTGCTCCAGTACCGGGTGTGATGTGGTTGAGGGGGAGAGTGATGCTGAACTCGGCCCCGCCGCCGGGTGCGTTGGCAACAGTGGCGGTGCCGCCGTGTTCGCGGGCGATGCTCTCCACGATGGAGAGCCCGAGCCCGGCACCGGTGCCCGTGCGGGACTCGTCCGCACGCCAGAACCGCTCGAACACATGCGTGAGCGCTTCCTCGGAGAGACCGGGGCCGTGATCGCGGACGGTGAGCCGTGCTCGGTCCGCCAGAGTCTCCACACGCAGGTCGATTGCGGTGCCGGTCGGCGTGTGTTTCACCGCGTTGGAGACAAGGTTCGTCACCGCCTGCCGGAGGTGATCGGCGTTGCCGCGCACCACGACGGGCCCGGGAGTGTCGAGCGATACAGAGCGGGTCGAGTCGAGGGCGACGGCATCGCTGCAGGCATCTGCAGCAATGACGGCGAGGTCCACCTCGGTCTGCTCCGTGGTACGCGTCTCGTCGAGTCTGGCGAGCAGGAGGAGGTCCTCGACGAGGGTCTTCATCCGCGCCGACTCCTCCTCGATGCGGCGCATGATGACGGAACGGTCGACGTGCTCACTCTCGCTCCCGATGCGGAAGAGTTCGGCAAAGCCCTGAATGGACGTCAGCGGCGTGCGCAGTTCGTGCGAGGCATCGGCGAGGAACTGGCGAAGACGGCGTTCGGTCTCGTCGCGAGCCCGAAACGCAGTCTCGATCTCGTCGAGCATCGAGTTGAGGGCAGTAGCGAGCTGGTCGACCTCGCTGCGGCCCGAGGCGCCCTCGACGCGTTGCGAGAGATCGCCGGCATTGATGGAGCGCGCAGTGCGCCCCATGTCCTCGAGCGGGCGGAGACCTCGCCGCAGCACGAACCATGACCCACCGACGAGCAGCGTGAGGATCACCAGCCCGACGATCAACTCGATGAGCAGGAGTTCGCGGAGGGATTCGTCGACGTCGTCGGTGGTGGTTGCGAGCACCACCTGGAACCCGGCGGCGCCACGGAGTGCCGGCTCGGCAGTAGCAACACGCCAGCGCCCCGAGCCCGTTGCTGCGCCGGTGGTGAAGGCGGTGCCGATCTCGAGTGGACCCTCGGGCAGCCTCGGTGTGTCGTCCACCTCGAGGCGGGCGAGGACTGCGCCCGATGGATCGCGGATTTCTGCGTACACGGTCTGGAGTGCGGGGAACGCAGCGACGTTGATGGTGTCGTTCCGGTCGTTGCGGCCGCGCCCTCGGTCGAGACCAATAGCCGCCGCAAGTTGGCGGGAGACCACGGGGAGGGCTGACCGAAGACCGTCGTCGAGTCGCTGGTACTCGGCGTTGCTGTAGCGCGCGTAGGTGGCGTACCCGAATGCGGCCAGTCCCACCGTCACGAGGACGGCCAGTGCCGTGATCAATCTCGCCCGGAGTGTCATGGTGTCCGCATCTGTCGGGTGTCTCTCGGTGACGTTAGGCCTCCACGCGTAACGGCCGCCGGAGTGGACCGGCGGCCGTTACAGGTGTGGGGGTTGGTCGGGGGGTTCGTGGTCGGGTCGGCCGACCTCAGACCTCGGTGCTCGACGCGATCACCGTGTTCGAGCCGGTGGCGCCGTTGGTGCCCGAGGTGGCGCCGCTGGCCTGATCGGGTGCGCAGGGCCCGTGCCCGTGGCGTCCGCCGTGACGACCGCCGTGACGCCCGCCGTGACGGCCCTCGGGGCCGCCCTTGCCGCCGGGGCCCTTGCCCTCGACGACGTCGTTGACGGTGAAGTCGGCGTTGATGTTCACCCGGACGTGGGTGCCGTCGGCCTTGCGGACGTGGGCGTGGTACGGGGTCTCGTCGGCGTTGGTGTTCTCGGCCGACTTGCCCTCCACCCGGAGGACCTCACCGCCGGGGACGGCGGTCTTGGCGGCTGCGGTGACCTGCTCGGCGGTGACGCCGGTGAGCTCATCGTGGAGGGCGCCGTGGCGGCCACCCCTGCCTCCCATTCCGGGGGCCGGGCAGACCTTGGTGCTGCTGTCGCCCGGGACGGTCGAATCGGTGGTGGATCCGTCGGTAGCCACCGTGGAGTCCACCGTGATCTCCGAGGTGGGTCCGGTCTCGCCGGTGATGGCCGTGGCAGCGAGGGCGCTGCCTGCGGCGGCGGCGCCCATCAGCGCTGCCCCCACCACCATCTGTCGCATCTTGATCTTCATGAGTTGCTCCTTGAGGGGTTCTCTTCTACCGGGTTTTCCCGGCGGGGTTGAACACATCGTGACGAAGCTGTCTGGGGGCTCCCGCCGCCGAGTCTGGGAGTTCTCTGGGAATCGGGGGATTCCCGGGGGAGGGCGACTCCTAGCCTGACCCCGTGACCATCCCCACCGACTCGCTCACCATCCTCGGCCGTACCGTCCGTCAGCCGGTCGAACACGTGGAGTGCTTCCCGGCGCCGGCCCATGTCTCCTCGGTGACGTTCACCAACGACGAGCTCAATTCGATGTGCCCGGTCACCGAGCAGCCCGACCTGTCGAGTGTCTCGATCGAGTACGTCCCCGATCGCTGGTGCGTCGAGTCCAAGTCGTTGAAGCTCTATCTCTGGGGCTTTCGCGACCGAGCGATCTTCGCGGAGGCACTCGCTGCCGAGATCGCGAGCGAGATCATGACCACCGCGCAGCCGAAGGCCGTTCGCGTGGTACTCACCCAGCGCCCACGCGGCGGTATCGAGGTGCGCGTCGTTGCAGAACGCTCACGCAACGGGTGGCAGCGTCAGCAGTAGTGCCTGGAGCAGGAGTGCCTCGTTCGGGTTCCGGTCGAGGCGATCGATTGCCGTGACGATCCGAGAGACGGCGTCCTCGTCCGCAAGACCTCGCCGTCCGTGAACCCCGGCTCCACTGTGGCTGTCCGTGGAGGTTCCCGCAGACGTCACACCCTTCACCAAGTAGTCGCGGTACACGGCAGCAATCACTCCGAGTCCTGCACGCCATTCATCGGTGCGGTGCTTGCGCAGTTCTCGCTTGTGCCGCGCATCGAGTTTCGCCTTGCCGGTGACCTTCTCATTGAACTGCTTCGCGCGGTCCTCGGCCTCGGCAAGTTCGTTCACATGCTGTTGCTTGAGCGGCTCGAGCGACTCCTCGATCATGCGCGTCAGCTCGTCGACCAACTGCATCACACGTGTTCCCGTGCCGTCGAGACGGCGCGGAACGGCGGCGAATGCCTCACGTCGGGCGAACAGAGCCGGGTCGTTGGCAAGCAGGCGGGCGCGGTCGAGGTCGCCGCCTGCAGCCGTTGCTGCTTCGGTTGCGATCGACTCGTCGAACCCGTCCTGACGAAGCAGGTCGACGATGAGTGATGCCGACAGCACGTGGAACGGGACACGGACACAGCGCGAAGCAATCGTGATGAGGTCGGGAACGAGTTGGTCGGCGAGGATGAGGAACACGGTGCCGCGCGGCGGTTCCTCCACGGTCTTGAGCAGGCGGGCTGCAGCATCGGCGTGGAGCAGGTGGAACTCATCGAGGATGACGATCTTGCGGAAACCCTCCACCGGCGACATCGATGCGGTGTGGATGATCTCGTCGGCCTGGGGGCGCAGGATCGCAGCGCCCTCGCGTTCGATCTCGGTGGAGTCGGGGTGCTCTCCGCGCAGGGCCAACGTGCAGTTCCTGCAGGCCCCGCACCCACCGTCCGCACAGAGCAGCGCAGCGGCGAACGCACGTGCGGTGCGGCGCTTGCCGGTACCCGACGGGCCGAGGAAGAGGTAGGCGTGCACCGGCGATGGCACTGCGGCGCGCAGGAGCGACACTGCTTCTGACTGCCCGACAGAATCGGCCCAGATGTCGGCGTGACCGGGGGACACGTCGGCGGGGCTCATACGCCGAGACGCTCCCGCACCGTCGCACGAAGCCGCGCGAACACCGTGTCGGGGTCGGCGTTCCCGTCGACGACTGCCCACCGCTGGGGGTCGGCCGTCGCCATCTCGGCGAAGCCCTGCCGTACGCGATGGTGGAACTCGTTGGGCTCGAGCTCGAAGCGATCCTTGACGCGGGTGCTCATGCGTTCGTCGAGTGTCGTGGCTTCCACCTCGATGAGCACGGCGAGGTCGGGCCACCGGCCGTCGATGGCCCAGTCGTTGATGGCACGGAGTTCGTCGAGCGGGAGGCCGCGCCCGTAGCCCTGGTAGGCGAGGGTGGAGTACACGCTGCGGTCAGAGACAACGTGGCGCCCGGCCCCGACAGCGGGTGCGACGACCTCGGCCATCAACTGCGCGCGGTCGGCAGCGTTCAGGAGTGCCTCACTGCGGTGGCTGAGCTCGCGGTGTGCCGGGTCGAGCAGGATGCCGCGGATGAGCCCACCGATTCGGGTACCGCCCTGTTCGCGGGTGAGCACAGCGTCGAGGTCGGTGGCGAGACGGGCGGCCTGAGTGGACTTTCCGCATCCCTCGGATCCCTCGAGAGCGATGTAGCGGCCGATCGCACCCATGGTTCCCCGAACGCTATCGGTCGCCCCGGCCGGCCTCGTGGCCCGGCATCGGGGCAGCGCCGCTCTAGGCGCCGGCCTTCTTCGCAGGCGCCTTCTTGGCTGGGGCTTTCTTGGCTGCGGCCTTCTTCGCTGCTGACTTCTTTGCCGGGGATTTCTTGGCTGCCGACTTCTTCGCGGGGGCCTTCTTCGCAGCCGTGTCCGGTGCCGCTGACTTCTTCGCAGGTGCCTTGCGGCCCGGCGCCTTGCGCGCACCGGGAGTATCGCCCTTGAGGGCGTTGGCCTCGCGCCGCGCCGCGAGCAACTCGTAGGCACGCTCGGGCGTCATCGACTCGATGCGGTCACCGCGCGTGATCGATGCGTTGGTCTCGCCGTCGGTGACGTATACACCGAAGCGACCCTCCTTGGCGGTGATGTTCTTGCCGCTGACGGGATCGGCCCCGAACTCCCGCAGGGGCGGCTTGGCAACACCGCGACCCCGTCCCCGGTAGGTCTTGGGGGCGGCGAGGATGGCGAGCGCATCGGCGAGCGAGATCGTGAGGAGTTGTTCCTCGGAGTCGATCGAGCGGGTCTCGGTCCCCTTCTGCACGTACGGGCCGTAGCGGCCGTTGTTGGCGACCACGTCGAGACCGTCGGTGGGATCGGTACCGAGCGTGCGCGGGAGCGACAACAACTCCTTTGCCTGCTCCACGGTCATGCGCTCGACCGTCATCGTCTTGAAGAGCGAGGCCATCTTGGGCCGCTCGAGCCCCGGCGGCAGTTGGTCGGCTGATCCCCACTGAACGTACGGGCCGTAGCGGCCGGTCTTTGCATAGACCGGAAACCCATCGATCTCACCGATGGGTTCGTCGGACCTCGGGGCAGCGAGCAGTTCACACGCCTTGGTCACGGTGAGTTCGTCCGGTGCAAGATCATCGGGAACGCTTGCGGTGTCGTCGCCGCGCTTGACGTACGGCCCGTACCTTCCCGGCTTGACCACAATCTCTGCACCGGTGGCGGGGTCGTTGCCGATGGGGAAGGTGTTGACCTCTGCAGCATCGATGTCGCCGATCTTCGTCTCGACGAGTTGCTTCAGGCCCGGTTCGTTCCCGAAGTAGAAGCGCTCGAGCCAGACCTCCTTGCGCAGTTCGTTGCGCGCAATCGCATCGAGGTCGTCCTCGAGCTCGGCGGTGAACGCGTAGTCGACGAGGGTGTCGAAATGACGGTCGAGCAGATTGGTCACGGCGAACGCCGTCCACGTGGGCACGAGGGCGTTGCCCTTCTTCCAGACGTAGCCGCGCTCGACAATGGTCTGGATGGTGTTGGCCCATGTTGACGGACGGCCGATACCGAGTTCCTCGAGCCGCTTCACGAGACTCGCCTCGGTATAGCGGGCCGGAGGTGTGGTGCTGTGCCCCTCGGGGGTCACCGATGCCATCGGCACCGCTGCACCCACCTTGAGCACGGGGAGCTGCGCTTCTTTGTCGTCGGCGGAGTCGCCGTCGTCGCTGCTCTCGACGTAGACGGCCCGATATCCCGCAAAGGTGATCGTGGTGCCCGCCGCCGCGAACTCGCACTCGGTGGGCTTGGGGGCGCCTTCGTCGGCGAGTGCCGTGAGCCGGACCGACACGGTGGTGCCGACAGCGTCAGACATCTGCGATGCGAGGGTCCGCTGCCAGATGAGTCGGTACAGCGCGAGTTCCTGACCGTTCAGTTCTGCAGAAACCTGTTCCGGCGATCGCAGCGGAGTCGTGGGCCGGATCGCCTCGTGTGCCTCCTGGGCGTTCTTCACCTTGTTGGCGTAGTGCCGGGCCGGCGAGGCGACGTGGGAGTCGCCGTAGAGGCGGGAGACCTCGCTGCGTACTGCGCCGAGCGCTTCCTCGGAGAGCGACACATTGTCGGTTCGCATGTAGGTGATGAACCCGCGCTCGTAGAGACCCTGTGCGAGGCGCATCACCTGGGCCGCCGAGAGGCGGAGTTTGCGACCGCCCTCCTGCTGGAGGGTCGAGGTCATGAACGGTGCCTTCGGCGACGATCGATAGGGCTTGTCGTCCACGCTGCGGACGGTGAAGGTCGCCGTCGACAGCGAGGTGGCGAGGCGCTGCGCGCGCTCGCCGTCGAGCACCACGATCTCCCGCTTTGCCGCACCGGCCGCATCGAAATCCTTGCCCGTGGCCACCTTCGTGCCGTCGAGGGCAACGAGCGTGGATCCGAACGCAGGTGATGTGCTGCTCATTGCGGCGAGGTCCCAGTAGGCAGCAGCCACGAACGCGATGCGCTCCCGCTCGCGCTCGACCACGAGCCGGACAGCGGGCGACTGCACACGGCCTGCCGACAGCCCGCGGTTGATCTTTCGCCACAGCACCGGGGAGACCTCGTACCCGTAGAGGCGATCGAGGATCCGCCGGGTCTCGGCAGCATCGATGAGTCCGTAGTCGAGACCCCGGGGATTCGCCACGGCGTGGGCGATGGCCGACTTGGTGATCTCGTGGAACACCATCCGCTTCACCGGAACCCGGGGCTTCAGGTACTCGAGGAGATGCCACGAGATCGCTTCGCCCTCGCGATCTTCGTCGGTGGCGAGGTAGAGCTCGCTGGCGTCCTTGAGGGCGGCCCGGAGGTCCTTCACCACCTGTTTGCCGCGGTCGGTGAGCTCGTAGGTGGGCTTGAAGCCGTTCTCCACGTCGACGGCCAGACCACCCCGGGGGAGGTCCGCCACGTGGCCGACCGAGGCGCGGACGTCGAACTCACTGCCGAGGAACTTGGCAATGGTCTTGGCCTTGGCAGGCGACTCGACGACGACGAGGGGGCGGGGCATCGGGTAGTGGCTAGGTGCTGGCGGGGGCCTTTGTCAAGGCGGCGGGTCCGAAGCGGGCCGAAGGGCCCGGCTGCGGGTGGGTTCAGCCGACCGGCTCGGGTCGGCCGGTCTCGGGGTCGCTGAGCAGGGATTCTGCCTCGGCATCGAGGTCGTGATGACGCCCCTCGACGTGGATCTTGGGCAGCCAACCGAGCCACCTCGGGAGCCACCAGTTCCGGGCCCCGAGGAGCTCCATCGTGGCTGGGACGAGCACCATCCGCACGATCGTGGCGTCCACAAGGACCGCAACGGCCATCCCCAGCCCGAACAGTTTGAGCTGGCGGTCGTCGCCGATCACGAAGCTCGCAAACACGCACACCATGATCAGGGCGGCCGCCGTGATGACCCGGGCCGTCACGGCCAGGCCGTCGGCCACTGCACTGCTGTTGTTTCCGGTGCGGTCGAACTCCTCTTTCATCCGGGAGAGGAGGAACACCTCGTAGTCCATCGACAGTCCGAAGACGATGGCGAAGAGGAACATCGGTATCCACGACTCGATCGGGCCGGTCTTGTCGAGCCCGAGCAGACCCTTGCCCCATCCCCACTGGAAGATCGCCACGATGATGCCGTAGGACGCCCCGATGGAGAGCAGGTTCATCACCACGGCCTTGAGCGGTACGAGCAGGCTTCTGAAGACGCACATCAGGAGCAGGAACGACACGATGAGGACTGCGCCGATGATCACCGGGAGACGGGCACCGAGATAGTCGGCGAAATCGACACCGGCGGCCGGGAAGCCCCCGACACGCACGAGCGGATCGAGTGTGGGTGCGAGGTCGTCGCGCAAGTAGTGCACCAGACGCGTGGTGGCCTCGTCCTGGGGTGCGCCCTCGGGGAACAGGGTGATGACGGCAGCGTCGGCGCCGATCGGTTGCGGTGCCGACGCATACGCAACATCTGGGGCGTCGTTCAGCACGGTGGCGACCGACGCCGCAACCCCGTCGCCGAGTGTCGAGCCGTTGCGCTCCTGCACGAGCACCACGAGCGGACCGTTGAATCCCGGGCCGAAGCCCTGCGACAGCAGGTCGTAGGCGCGGCGCACGGTCTCGGTGCGCGGGTAGTTGCCGTCGTCGGCGAAGCCGAGTCGGATCGAGAAGAGCGGCATCGCAAGGAGTGCAAGGGGAATGATCCCGCCGAGGAAGGCCCGCCAGGGCCGGCGTTGCACGTAGCGACTCCACCGGTACCAGAAGGTGTTGTCGCGTTGCTGGGATTGATGGACCGGGACCTGCTTGCGGAGCGCCGGGACGAAGAAACCGGCGGTGATGATGACTGCCGATGCCGCAAGACCCACCAACAAGATGGGCAGTGCGTGGAACAGGATTGCCGGGATGCCGCTCACCACGGGGATGAGCAGACCGAGAGCACCGCGCCATGTGGTGACGTCGATCTTGCGCTGCGTGAAGCCGAGGAGTGCCGGGAGCAGCGTGAGCGACGCAAGCACCATGAACAGCACCGAGAGCACGCTGGCGATCGCGACACCGCGCACGAACGCAAGCCCCACCACCATGAGGCCGAGCAGCGACACGATGACGGTGGCACCGGCGAACATCACGGCCCGGCCCGAGGTGTCGATGGAGTCGATGACGGCGGTCTCGGGATCGCGACCAGCAGCAAGCCCCTCCCGGTAGCGGGTCACGATGAAGAGCGCATAGTCGATACCGACACCCAGGCCGATCATGGCGGCCATGGCGATGGTGAATTCGGGCATCGCGAACACCTGACTGGTGATCGCAATCACCCCGGATGCCGAGGCGAGTCCGACGATGGCGGTGCCGACGGGAAGGCCCATGGCGATGACCGAGCCGAACGCAAGGACGAGGATGATGATTGCGGCGAGCACGCCGAGGGCCTCGGATGCGGGCATCTCGAACTTGTAGAAGATCGTGCCGCCGTACTCGACGGTGAGCCCCTCTACTGCAGCGGGCTTGATCTCCTGAATATCCCCGCCGAGCTCCTCGAACTGCTCCTGACTCCGGTCGCTGGCCCGCACCTGTGCGAAGGCAATGAGACCATCGGCGGACACCTGGAACTTGCCGGCCTCACCGTACGGGCTGATGACATCGACACCCTCGAACTCATCCACCTCGGCCAGGAGCGTCGACATCGCCGCGGCCACCTCGGGGTCGGCGACACCCTGCGGGGCGGTGAACACGATCTGACCGTTGAACCCACCATCGGTGGGTGAGCGCTCGCGCAGGAACTCGAAGACCTGTCGTGTCTCGCTTGCGGGGAGGTTGAAGTCGGTACGGAAGTTCGGCCCGAGCGCGCCCCATCCCACGGCAGAGACGCCAATGATGACGGCGATCCAGACCAGGACGACGAGACCGCGACGCCGGTACGAGAACTTGGCCACCCTGGCGAGCACCGGGTCACGATACGGACACTTCCTGTGGTTCGGTACCGTCTCACCGGGACATGGCGCGTGAAGAGATGAATGACACACTCGAGGCACTCGGTTGGGACGATGCGTTCCAGTCCGAGTACGTCGCGCTCGGAACCGATGTGTTGCCGGGCCGCGTGTGTCGACTCGATCGTGGATGGAGCAGCCTCTTGCCCGGCGATGCATCCGGTGCACCCCGACGGGTGCGCAACATCGGTGCCGATGTCGCTGTTGGCGACTGGGTGGTGCCGTCCGCCGACGGCGAGCGGGTGGAGGTCGTGCTCGAGCGCACCAGTGCGCTCGTGCGGCGGGCCTCGTTCGCAGGTGCCCGTGGCGAGGCCCACACGCTTGCCGCCAACGTCGACGTCGTGGGCCTGCTCCACGCACTGACGTCCCCACCGAACCCGCGGCGCCTCGAGCGTGAGCTCGTGCTGGCGTTCGACAGCGGCGCCCAGCCCGTGGTGGTGCTCACCAAGTCCGACGCCTCACCGCCTCCGGAGGCAGCAGCCTCGGCATCCGCGGTGGCGCATATTGCGCTCGAGGTGCCGGTGTTCGTGGTGTCGAGTCGCACGGGGGAGGGGGTGGAGGCGATCCGGCAACTGCTGGCGGGCCACCGAACCCTTGCGCTGCTCGGGGCCAGTGGCGTGGGAAAGTCCACCCTCGTCAATCGGTTGGTCGGCCGCGAGGTGCAGCGAACCGGCACCGTGCGTGAGGGCGACGATCGGGGGCGGCACACCACGTCGGCGGCTGAACTCGTCCCCGTTCCCGGCGGCGGCTGGCTCGTCGACACCCCCGGATTGCGGGCGGTCAGCCTCTGGTCGAGCGGGCACGGCATCGAGCGGGCCTTCGCCGACGTCTTCGACCTCATGGACCGATGCCGGTTCCGGGACTGTAAGCACGAGGGGGAGCCCGGCTGTGCGGTGCAGGCGGCCATCTCGGCCGGCGACCTGCGGGCAGATCGGCTGGTGAGCCTCAAGCGGCTCGTGGCCGAGGAGGCGGCGATCGAGGCCGAACAGCGGGAGCGGGTCCGCGACGCCGACAGGGCCCACCGCGCGCCACCACCTACGCCCGAGGATTCCGTAGACTCAGAGTGATGCGACGACCTCCCCTCGCGTTCATGGCCGGACTCCTCGGTCTTGCAACGGTGCTGGCAGCCTGCCAGCTGCCGTCGTCGTCGGGTTCCCAAAAGTCGAAGCAGGGCGGCGAGGAGCAGACCGTTCTCGTGCCGTTCGCCGAGTCGAATCTCGACGACCCGGGTGAATCACCCGCTGATCCCATCGCATCGATCCCCGACACTGCGCCCGAGGCCACCGCCGATACGGCCGTCGAGGAGATCGAGGCTGCGGCAGAGGAACCCGAACCTACGGATCCTCCAGCACCGTCCACCACCTCACGGTCGCAGAACCCCACGTGCAAGGCAGCGAATCGCATCGTCGCGCTCAACAAGCGATTCGACGACTCGCTCACCAGGGTCCTGAGCAATGCGAACCGCATCCGCTCGCTGGTGAGCACGTTGCGCAAGTTGCCCGTGACCGATCTGCGCAATGCGTACGACGATCTCTCGGCAGAGCTCAACACCACACGCCGACGTCGGCTTGCCGTGGTTCGCGACTTCACCGTCGATGTCGGCGAGTTGCTCTCCCGTGTGCGCAATGCCGAAACCCTCGGCGAGGCGCTCGTGAAGCTCGAGGACGAAAAGAAGGCTCCGCAGGCCCGCGAAATGAACCGACTGATGTCGATCTACGTCAACCGGATCTGCGGCTTCAAGCTCACGATGATCGGCGACGGCCAGAAGAAGTAGTGCTTCGTCAGGGCACCACGCGGTCCTGCACGCGCACAGCACGCGAGAAACCCGTGGTGTTGAGACGGTGCTGCAGCACACCGGGGCTGCACACCACCACCAGTTCGCCGCCGGCCTGACGTGCCCGGGCTCCGGCACCGAGGAGCAGACCGAGGGCTGCGTCGTCGAGAAGGTGCACACCGTCGAGATCGACGTACGACACGCTGGTGCCGGTGGCGACACCGACGAAGCGGGTGAGCGCATCGGCGAGTCGTGGGAGGGTCGGGAGGTCGACCTCGCCGGAGACGTGCAGTACGAGCGAGCCCCCGATCTGCGCAGTGCGGGTGGTGATGCTCATTGCTCGCCACGGTAGCGACGGCTGAACATGCTTGGCCGAACATGCTTGGCCGGTCACGCTTGGCCGGTCATGCTCAGCCGGTCACGGTTCGACGGCCATGGTGGCTGCGGCCACGACCGTGACCTCGGGAACGAGTGCCCCGATCAGCGGGACGTCGGTGGGCACGCTGGCTCGGACCACCGTGCGCACACGGCCGGCGGCCGAGGAGGTGGTGACCCGGAGTTCGCGCAGGTTCACGGTGCCCTCCACCGCCGCACGGGCCGAGCCGGCCGCGTCGGCCGACACCGCAGCCGCACGGGCGCCCTCGCGTGCGGCATGTGTGACGGCCACCTGGGCGCGAACCACCACGAGCACCTGAACCACGGCGAGAAGCATGATCATGACCAGCGGCGTCACCAACGCCAGTTCCACCGCTGCCTGGCCGCGATCGGACCGTGCATGATCGATGTGCCGTTGGCTCAACGCACGCTCGTGGCGATCGAGCGAACCACGGAGTCGAGCAGGCCGCCGATTCCGCCACCCGATCGATTCGCCCAGCCGACGAGCAGTAGGGCCACTGCGGCCGCTCCGAGCAGCACGAGTGCATATTCGGTGGTGGCCTGGCCGCTCTCGCGTGGCTGGCGCAGCGTTCGTCGCGGTACGCCCGACGTGGCGCTCGTTCGCTGACTCACGGTCATGGGGTCCACAGTCATGGGGTTCCTCCCGGGGACTGGATCGAGGAGAGGGTCCCGGCGATCAGCGGGACGATGGTGACCAGCCCGAAGGCCGGGAGGATGCAGAGCACGAGCGGGAAGCTGAGTCGAACCGGGAGGGTTCGCGCCCGCACGTCGTGAAGGCGCTGGCGGGCAAGGCGCGCCTCGAGTGAGAGACGTTCGAGCGAGGGCACGAGTGGCTGACCGAAGCGTTCGCACGAGACCAGAGCGTCCACGAGCCCGCGAGCCGTGGGTCCGCAGAGCCGATGGAGCTCATGGAGTGCGTCGACTGCGCGCCTTCCCCGTTGACGTCTCGCTGTTGACATCGCCCGGAATCCGTCGCGCCACGGTGCCGGGCAGCAGTGGGTGATCTCGTCGAGCGCCTGCAGCGGTGTGAGGCCCGCACGCACGAGCACGATGAGCAGATCGACCACATCGGGGAGCGAATCGATAAGCGACTCACGGTGAAGACGACGACGGCGTTCTGTGGCGCTGCGACGGACGAACCACAGCAGGGCTGCGAGTGCAGCGGCAGTAACGACGCCCCGGGTCATGCTGCGCGGCCGATAATTCGTCGCATCCAGTACCAACCGGTGACGTTGAGCAGAGTGGCTGCCGCAAGACAGAGTCGCCCGGAGGGGTGGTGGAGGAGGAAGCCGAGGAGTTGCGAATCACCGGCGCCGGCCCAGACGGCGACCACCAGCGGGAGCGCACTGATGACGGAGGCCGACAGGCGCGCCTGGGCTGCACCGGCCTGCCGATCGGCGGTGATTGCCCGTCGGTCACGGACTGCGACCGCCGCACGGTCGAGTGCACCCGGGACGGCACCACCCACCCGTGCGAGGACCTCGAGGGTGGAGAGTGCGAGTGATTCCTCGGGGCCCGAGTCATCGCGGCGCAGGGACGCGAGTGCATCGGGGAGTGCAACGCCGAGGGCGTGCTGCTGGGCCGCCCCGCGCAACCGTGCTGCGAAGGGTCCGGTGCCGTGTGCGACCTCGGAGAGGGCCTGCCCGAGTGAGCGCCCCGCCGCCGTGCTCCGGGCGAGTGCGTCGAGGGATGGTGCGACATCATCGGCAAGTCGGTGTTGCCGGCGCGCGCTGCAGAGTGCGGTGGGGAGCCTCACTGGTCGGTCGGCAGCTCTGCGCCGACGAGATGGAGGCGTCGATGCAGTGGCTCTGCATGCACTCGTTGTCCGGTCGCAAGCGTTCGCAGTGAGCCATCGGGTTGTGTCTCGCAGATGCTTGCGATGCTCCGGCGTCCGTCGTGGTGCCGTGCGGTCTGCACCACGATGTCGATGCAGGTGTTCACCTGCTCGGTGAGCAGTGAGCCTGCCGAGGCAGGCGCACCGAGCATCGCCAGGGTGGTGAGGCGACGCAGCGCATCCGATGGCGAGTTTGCGTGGATCGTGGAGAGCGAGCCGTCGTGCCCGGTGTTGAGCGCCTGCACCATGTCGAAGGCCTCGGCCCCGCGCACCTCGCCGATCACGATTCGGTCGGGACGGAGGCGCAGCGCCGTCTGCACCAGACGACGGATGCTCACCTCTGCGACACCGTCGGGTGTGGCGGGACGTGTCTCGAGACGCACGAGGTTCGGGCACGGCAGCACCAGCTCAGCAGTGTCCTCCACGGTGATGACCCGCTCGGTGGGTGCAATGCGTGCGGCAAGGGCGTTGAGCAGTGTGGTCTTGCCCGATGACGCTGCGCCGCACACCACGAGGTTCAGGCGGCGGGCCATGATGTTGTCGAGCAGGGCGCAGACGTCTGGACCAGAGTGCTCGCTCAGGTCGAGCGAGCGGACCGCAAAGCGACGAATCGACAGGCTCGTGCCATCTACTGCGAGCGGTGAGCGGACGGCGCACATCCGGTGACCGCCCGGGAGTCGTGCATCGACCACGGGTGACGACAGGTCGAAGCGAAGACCCAGGGGGGTGATGATCCGCTCGATGATCGGCTCGACACCGGTCTCACCGAGGTCGTCGACGAGTTCCATCCCGCCGTTGCGATCGACCCAGACCTCGCGCCCACGGTTGACTGCGACCTCGGTGACTGCAGGGTCGTCGAGATACTGCTCGAGTACACCGAAGCCAGAGATCTCGGCGAGCACACGCCGGACGACGGCGCTGTGATGCTCGGCGGGCAGGAACGGTGCTGCACGTTCCACGAGGCCGCGTACGTCGTCGAGGGTGCTCGTCGGTGATTCGCTCGGTGCCGGCTCACCGGGGAGCGAGGGCCGGGAACGAAGGGCCTCGACGATGCTCCGCACCGAGGTCCGGGGAACCGGACGCACTCTTGTCGACATGACTCCACCTCCGGGGCACCAAGGTGCCCGGCCTCAGGGGAAGTCGGGGTGCTGCGCGCGCTCGACGTGCTGGTGGGTGCCCTCTGGCACCACCGGGTCACTTCTTGTCGAGTTTGCGGAACGCAGCAGCGACGAAGCCGATCACTGCGAGCACGAGGAGGATGCGCTTCTTCACGGGCGCTGAAGTTATCGCGCAGAATCGGCGGTGACACGTGGACTCCCCCGCTGATTGTTCCCCGCAGGGTCCAGGGGCCCAGTCCGCCACCGAGCGTGCGCCGCTATGGTGCGGTGGTCGGCCCGGTAGTTCGGGGTCGGGGAGGTGTCTGGGCACCTGGTGGGCTCCACCGCCTTCAAAGCGGCTGGGACGAGCGATCCTCGTCCGGCGGGTTCGATTCCCGTCCACCTCCGCCATCGGCGCGACCGGGCGGTGCAGTTACCGGGTGAGGAGCGCCCGCAGCTCGACGAGTTCCTTCTCCTGCACTGCGATGATCTGGCGCGCAAGCGCTGCGAGTTCTGCGTTCGTTCCGTTCTCGATCACATCACCCGCCTGGAGCACCGCACCTTCGTGGTGGTCGATCATCATCTCGATCCACATCGTGTCGAAGTCGGCACCCTTCGCTGCAGCGAGCATGTCGAGCTGCATGCTGCTCATCATCCCCGGCATTGCCGACATGTCGTGACCGTCCGACATGTCCATCGTGAGTGGCTTGCCGGCTGCATTCAGCCAAGTGGTTATCTGCGCGACCTCGGGTTCCTGCGCTGCGCGGATTCGCTTCGCGAGGTCCACCACCTCGGTGCGCGCGCCGACGTTCGGGTCGGCGGCAATCTCGGCCATCTCGATGGCCTGTTCGTGGTGGGCGATCATGCCCTGCGCGAACTCGACATCAGCATCGTTGAACCCAGCGATCGATGCCGTGTCTGCGGTGGATACCGAGGACGCAGCCGTGGAGTCAGAGGCGCTGTCTCCCGAACTGCATCCGGTGATGAGGATCACCAGTGCTGCAGCGGCAGGGAGCAATGCACGTCGGGGGGAGGTCATGGTCTCTCCTGGATGAGTTGGTTGGCTTGTCCTTGGCTGTCGACTTCCGGGGAACTCGTGGCCGGGGCCGAGGCAACCATGGTGGCCGTTGCGGCGATCACGGCGAGCCCCAGCACCACCTCGGCGACCACAGCACGACGCAGTGGCGTCATGTCGGTGGTCTGCGATGACGAGAGCGCTGAGCGCAGCCTCTTCCGGTTGGCACTCGCCAGTCCCAGCATCGCACCGACGAGCACGACCTTGATGGCGAGGGCTCGGCCGTGGGCACCGTCAAAGAGGTTGGCAGGATTGCCCACCAGACGGACGGACTGGATGGCGCCGGTTGCCGCGATGATTGCCACGCTTGCCGCGGCAAGACGTGAGAAGCGCCCCACGGCCGACCTTGCGTGCGGGTCGTTGGACGACGATCGAACCAACCACACCGTCACGCCGAGGCCCGTCAACCATGCTGCTGCTGCACCGTGGTGAAGTACGTCAGTGGCCACACCGACCTCGGCCCATCGCATCGACCACGAGTGACCGGCGAAGGACCATGTGGCCAGCAGTCCGACGGCGCAGATGGACACTGCCGTCCAGTACACCTCTGCGACCGTGAAGCTGCAGCGGATGAGCACGAACCACAGCGCGAGCGCGAGCAGGATGCGCACGACGAACGATGCACCGGCGTCCGTGGAGGTGGCCGTGCCGAGGGCATCGAGCGAAGCCCACGGCGGATCGCCGGCTACGTCGGAGGCAAGGACGAGCAATTGGAGCGCCGACAACACGGCGGTGGCGAGGAGGGAGACCCCGATCGCGCGGCGCGCCAACGGTTGCGTGTCGACGGCACCCCAGACGAAGGCCTTCACGATGAGCAGACCGACAACCGACATGATGGCGAGGTACGACGCGTACCGCAGGATCCATCGCAGCGCCCCCGGAACGCTCGTGTCCTCGGCGTCACCAGCATCCGGCGTACCGGGTTCGCGGCTCGCTGCGGTGGTCGGGGGTGCTGCGGTGTCGGTGGCCGTCGCTGTGGGTGCGTCGGATGGAGGTGGCCCAGTGGTTGGTGCTGCTGGCGTCGTCGGTGTCGTCGACGTGGCCGGCAGTGTGAGTGCAACACGACCGCTCACCACATGACCATCGGGTGAGACGAGGCGCCAGCGGATCGAGATCGAACCGGCAATCGTGGGCGGCAGCGGGGTGATGACTTGCTTGGTGTTGCCCGGTGCGTGCCGGGAGCCGGAGAGTTCGGATCGGGCGCCGGCAGCGTCGGTGAGGAACACCGACATCGTCTCGAGCGGGACGCTGTTCTTGAAGGTCCAGGTGATGCTGCTCGGCGGGGCTGTCAGGGTCGTGCCGTCGGCCGGGTCGCTCGTGACCAGCGAGTTGTGGGCCGATGCAGGGGCAGGGGCGAGCCAAACGAAGGTGGCAACGGCGGCCACGAAGGCAAGCACGAGAGCAGGGACACGACGGGAGCTCATGGGAGAGGGGGAGCCGTCCGGCTGGAATCGGCTTGCGGCGAAGCCTACGAGTGGGCAGCGGGTGATGGGCGGCAGGCACGCCGAGCGCGCACTCACGCGAGGCGACTAGAACGTCACCATGCCGAGCGCATCCATCCCGCGGTTCGCCGCCGACACCACCGCCGAGGTCATTGCCGCCGCAGTACTCGATCACGGCGCAGCGATCATCGAGCGTCTGGTCGATGCCGACACCTGCGACCGGATCGAGCGTCAGCTCGAGCCCCATATCGGGGTGACGCCGGTGGGGGCCGACGACTTCCTCGGTCGCAACACCCGACGCACCGGTGGCCTGCTCACCAAGTGCCCGGAGAGTCAGTCGATGATTGCCAACGAACTCGTGCTCGATGTGGTCGATCGGGTCCTCTGGCCGAAGAAGACCACGTTCCAGCTGCATCTCACCCAGTCCATCGCTATCGGTCCCGGCTCGCCGGCCCAGATGCTCCATCGCGATCACTGGTGCTTCGACTTCTTCCCGTTCCCGCGTGATGTGGATGTGGAGGTGGGCACGATGTGGTCGCTCTCGGAGTTCACCGAGGCGAACGGTGCAACCCGCGTGGTTCCCGACAGTCACCGGACTCCCGACGACCAGCGCTACTCACCCGACGACAGCCTGCCCGCCGAGATGCCGCGTGGATCGGTGCTGCTGTATCTCGGTTCGACCGTGCACGGTGGCGGCGCGAACCAGAGCGACGGGGTGCGGGTTGGGATCAATGTGGACTATGTGCTCGGGTGGTTGCGCCAGGAGGAGAACCAGTACCTCACGTATTCGCTCGACGAGGTGCGAAACCTGCCCGAGCGTGTGCAGCGTCTGCTCGGGTACCAGCCGGGCGCCTACGCGTTGGGGTACGTCGATGGTGGCCGCAGCCCGATGACGCTGGTGAATGCGCAGGCGGCTGCTGCCGACGAAGGGTTTGCGCCGCGCTGAGGAGCCCGGTGTCGTTCAGCCGGTGACCGGGAGTCCGCCGCGGAACTCGGGATGGTCGGCGAGGAACTGCTGCCCGGTCTCGCAACGGGGGAGCCGGTCGCACCATCGACAATGTTTCCCGGGGAGTTCCGGCGCAATGTCACGGCCGTTCAGCGTGTCGATGCGCGCCCGGAGTGCCGACATCAACTGATCGGCGCCGAGTGCCACGAGTTCGAGATTCACCAGAATCTCGCTCGTCGTCCGGGACGTCGGGTGCGTGACCATCACCTTGGACACGCTGCGTCCGGCGAGCCAGAGCACCGCCGCGAGCCGTGCCGCCGTCTCGCGGTCGTCGTCGGCGCCCGGGGATCCCGAGACCGACACCACGGCCACGTACTCCCCTGATCCCGTCTGCTTCACGAGCAGATCGATTGCCGCGCGAACACTCACGTTCGGCCCCACCGAGAGACGGACAGAACCTCCCTCGACCACCCACGATTCCTGCGGCACCGGATTGATCGAACGCCATGCAACGAGCCACCGGACTGCCTCGTCTGCTACATCGAGCCGGGCTGCTCGGGAGAGCGACGCGATCCAGTCCTGCACTCGTTGGCGTTCGCGGTCGGCGTCACCGATACGCACGAGTTCGCCCAGGGCCTCCCGCACGGCCGCACGTGGATCGACGATGCCGGTGCGCAGCGCAGCAAGCCCGACCTGACGAGCGGCAAGTGGCGACGACCAACCCGGCCACGTCGAGTCGACCGATTGCGCCGGGCAGCGATCGACCTGATCGGCATCGGTGTCGCTCACCTGTATCCACTCACCATGCCACTGGTCGCCGAGCAGTTTCATCGCGGCGAGCGTGGTGGCCGACCAGGCTGCGTCACGCGCCGTCATCGTTGTCCCTCTCGTGGTCTTCATCGTCGGGATAGGCGATGTCGAGGCTGCTCGGCCCCGATAGCGCGAGGCCGTGTGCCGCCGAGGGGCAGCGCGAGCGGTCGGGGCAGGTCCTGCACCAACCCGAGGGTCGTTCGGGTGGTTTCTCACCGGCGGCGATCGCGCCCACGAGGGCGAGTGCATCGCAGACCCAGCGCGTGGCGGCCTCGAGGCTGCCGGCGGTGACCGGCGTGTCGGCGAGGAGACCGGTCGGTGAACTGTCGTCGGGTGATGCCGACCAGACCGCAACGCGGTGTGGGGCGAACCCGTCGGCTGCAGCGACGACGAACTGGTACCACTTCATCTCGTCGAGTGGATTGGTGGGCATCTTTCCCGACTTCAACTCGAGCACCGCACGGGGACGGTGCGGCGCATCGGCCCGGTGAGAGCCGATGGAGATGTCGGTGACCCCGGTGAGGACCACCCCGGGCCGCCCCTGAGCGTCGGGTGCGAGCGGGATCGAGAGGCGCTCACCGACGAACACGTCGAGTCCCGCAGGCGGATTGCTCCACGAGCGGGCAAAGCGATCGGCCCGCTCGCTGATGTCGACCCACACCTCGTGATCGAGTTCGGGCAGGTCGACCTGTCGTGCTGCGCTGTGCTCCTGGAGGACGGTTCGCAAGGCTTCGACGTCACCGGCGGGATACCGGCCCCACAGGTGCATCCGGGCCGCGGTCTCGACGAGCCGGCCGACGACCATCGCCTCGGCAGAGGTGTCGACCGGGGTGTGTGCCTCGGCCACAGCGCGTCGGGGGCAGATGTTCAGCGACTCGATGCGTCGCTTGGGGAGTCGCAGCGGGAGGCGATCGGGCGGCACGCCGAGCACTGCATCCGCAGCGGCAGCCTCCAGCGCTCGGCGGTCGTAGGTGAGCCGTGCGCCTTCGCGGTCGATGCCGTACAGCCAGTCACCGATCGTGGTGGGCATGTGCCGCACCCTAGTAGTGGGGTGGTGGAGGGTGAGCCGGTGTCCGACGCGACCCGATGTGAGAGGCTGACGCCATGGCAGAGCGCAACCGTCAACTCGTCCTCGTCGACCGCCCGAAGTCCGCCGTGGAGTCACGCCACTTCGAGATGCGCACCGCGGAGATCCCCGAGCCGGGACCCGGTGAGATCCTTGTGCGGAGCATCTGGCTCGGCTTCGACCCCACCCAGCGCGGATGGCTGAACGACGTGAAGTCGTACATGCCGCCCGTGGCGATCGGCGAGGTGATGCGCGCCACGGGTATCGGCCAGGTGGTTGCGTCGAACAACCCCGAGTTCGCGGTCGGCGACATCGTGCAGGGCATGGTGGGTTGGCAGGACTACGCCGTGCTTGCCGCAAAGGGCCCGATGCGCGCCACCAAGGTGCCCGCCGGCATCGACCCCAAGGCGATGCTCAGCATCTACGGCACCACGGGCCTCACCGCGTACTTCGGCCTCATCGACATCGGCCAGCCCAAGGAGGGCGACGTGCTCTTCGTGTCCGGTGCGGCCGGCTCGACGGGCTCGATCGCCGGGCAGATCGGCAAGATCCTTGGCTGCACCGTCATCGGCTCGGCCGGCTCGCCCGAGAAGTGCGACTGGGTGACCGGTGTGGCGAACTTCGACTCGTGCATGAACTACCGCACCGAGAACCAGTCGCGTCGGCTGCGCGAACTCGCCCCGAAGGGCATCAACGTGTTCTTCGACAACGTGGGCGGCCCCACACTCGAGGCAGCGCTCGACAACCTTGCACTGAATGCCCGCATTGCACTGTGCGGTGGGATCTCGTCGGGGTACACCGCCGAGTCACTCCCGCCCGGACCCAAGAACTACATGCAGCTCGTCATCATGCGAGCACGCATGGAGGGCTTCTTGCTGCTCGACTTCTACACGCGATTCGGTGAGGCCATCACGCAGCTGGCGACGTGGGTGAGCGAGGGCAAGATCGTCTACGCAGAGGACATCCAAGAGGGTCTCGAGAAGGCACCCGAGACCCTCAATCGACTCTTCTCGGGGCAGAACCTCGGCAAGCAGTTGCTGCGCGTGTCGGATCCGGTCTGATCGGCGGCAACGCCGACGGAGAACGTGTCGCCGATCCCGTCGTGCAGTACGGCGGGAAGTGGGCGTGGCTCAGACAGCGAGCAGGTCGCGTGCGCCGGTGTCCGAGGACGGGTGGCGCAACTTGCTCATCGCGCGGGCCTCGATCTGACGGATGCGTTCGCGCGTGAGGTTGAAGTGCTCGCCGACCTCCTCGAGGGTTCGCGGCTCACCGCGGTCGAGGCCGAAGCGAAGCTTGAGGATCTCGCGCTCACGGTCGTCGAGCGGTGCGAGCAGGCGGCTGATCTCCTCGGGCAGGAGGGCCGTGGCAGCGACCTCGAACGGCGACTCCGCCGAGCGGTCCTCCACCACATCGCCGAGTTCGGCGTCGCCGTCCTCGCGCAGCGGCTCGGAGAGCGACAGCGGCTCGGCTGCGAACCGGAGCGCCTCGGTGACTTTGTCCTCGGGCATCTCGACCTCGGCCGACAACTCGGCGAGTGTCGCCGGGCGGCCGTACTTCAGCTCGAGGCGGGCGCGAGCCTTCTGCAGACGGGCGAGGGTGTCGCCGGCGTGCACAGGGAGACGAATGGTGCGGCCGGTGTTTGCGATACCGCGGGTGATGGCCTGACGGATCCACCACGTGGCGTAGGTGGAAAACTTGAATCCCTTGCGCCAGTCGAACTTCTCGACGGCGTGCATCAGACCGAGGTTGCCCTCCTGGATCAGGTCGAGCAGCGGGAGACCGGACGCCTGGTACTTCTTGGCGATCGACACCACGAGTCGGAGGTTCGACTGCACGAACGCCTGCTGTGCGTCCTCGCCCTCTCGCGCTGCCTTGCGGAGTTCGCGCTTCTTGGCCGCCGTGAGTTCCTTGCCGCCCCGCTCGAGTGACTCGGCCGCAACCTTGCCGCTCTCGATGAGCTTGGCGAGACGTACTTCGTCGTCCTTGGTGAGCAGGGTGTACTGGCCGATATCGGACAGGTAGAGGCGGACCAAGTCCTCCTCATCACGCTCCACGCGGTCCTTTGCCACGGTGCTCCTCGGATCTCTCGAGCGCCAACGGCGCTAGCTGACTGTCGAACGTTGTACTGGCCCCCCGGACAGTGCGGTCACCATACCGAGACCGTCAAGAGCCTCCACCTCCCCGGGTCGACTGCTCGTGGGACGCCTGTCGCCGTATCCCTGTTTTCCCAGCAGGTCGGGGCTTTTCGCCGTCAACGTCGGTGCCGGCGCGTCCCACGGGCCGGAATGAGGGCACACATCGCTGCGCCGGGCGGCAGGCACCCGGGTGCGCCCGACAAGGTCGGGCCGGGTGTTGCCTGCGTGCAGGGGTACGGTCTGTGCATGGTTCGCCACGTGGTCATGTTCACCTTCAAAGACGGTGTCACCGATGCCCAGATCGAGTCGTACTCGGCAGCGATCCGCGCGCTGCCGGCGGTGATCCCGCAGATCCGCGACTACAAGCTCGGCCGTGATGTCGGGGTGAATCCCGGCAACTTCGCCATGGTGGTGTGTGGCGATTTCGACTCGGTGGACGACTATGTCGTCTACCGCGATCACCCCGAGCACCAGCGCGTCATCAAAGAGATCGGTCTGCCGATCATTGCCCAGCGCGCAGCGGTGCAATTCGAGTTCTGACCGGGTGCCGGATTCGATGGACGCACGGCGCAGCGGGAACAGGTCGTACGAGGAGTAGAGGCGATGAGTGGAGCAGTACGGGTTCGGGTCAATCAGGACGAGTGCATGTCGATCGGTCGATGCCTCGCCGATGCGCCGACGGTGTTCCGGTTCAACGACGATGAGCTCTCGGAGGTGATTCCCGGCAGCGAGGGGCTGCTCGATGAGGCCACTGCCGTGCGCATCGCGAGGAACTGTCCGAACCGGGCGATCATTGTGGAGCGACCCGACGGAACCCCGGTGTCGCTCGACTGATCCGGCTCGGCAGGGTGACGACTCAGCCTGCTGCGAGCCAGCAAACGAGCTCGTCGAGCAACCGCCGGTAGGCGCGGTTCTCGTACGAGTCGGTGCCGTGCCCGAGCGTGGTCACGGCGATGCGGTTACCGCCGACCTCGTGGCGCCACATCACGGGCTGGTTGTCGCAGCGCGCCCAGACGTCGACACCACCGAGGTCGACCATGTCGGTGTAGACCTCGTCAACGATGTCGAAGGGTGCACCATGACCGGTGACCGGCTCGATGTGCAGTTGACCGCGCTCGGGGTGCCACGACATCCGTTGCTCGTCCCAGCTCCACCTGCGTCCGAGCAGGTTGCTCCAACGGTCCCAGTCGTCGAAGCAGATGCATCCCGTGTGCACCGAGAAGATGGCGCCGCCTGACGCAAGGTGCCGGTCCATTGCTGCATCCGCCGCGCGCGGGGTTCGGTATGCCCACTGCGCGCGCATGGTGTCGTACCGCTCGTGCGTCATGCGGAACCGGAGACCGTTCACCGCGAGCAGGTCGTACGGTTCGGGCCGTTCGAGCATCGCGCTCCACACATCGTCGGGATCGTCGATGGTGTCGACTGCATATCCGTGCTCGGTGAGTACTGCGGAGAGCGAACGCGCCGTGGCCGGGAAGTCGTGACCGTGCGAGCCGCCGGCGAGGATGAGGGCAGAAGCAGTCATCAGTGCCGAATCGTCAGAGTGTTTTCAGGAAGCCGAGGAGGGCCGAGTTGAACGCAGCTGGTGCTTCCTGTTGGGTCCAGTGGCCCGCGCCCTCGATCATCGTGTGCCCCCGGAAGTTCGGCAACAGGTTCTGCATGCGCTCGATGCCGCCCGGGTCCATGACGAGTACCGGATCCATCGATCCACCGATGAAGTAACTCGGCATGCTGACGCGCTCGGGGCCGAGGTCCTTCACGACGTCGAAGTTCGCGTCGAGGTTGCGGTAGTAGCTCACCGGACCGAAGAAGCCGCTCGCCGTGAACAGGTCGGTGTACGTGTCGAGGTCCGCCGCCGTGAGCCACGGGCCCTCGGGGCCTGCGTAGGGGAGCGCCGGGGGCTCGGACATCTGGGTCAGAAAGCCGGTTCCCTCCATCGGTGGCAGCTCGGTGGGCAGGTTGCCGGGTCCGCCCCACCCGCGACCCGATGCGCCCCACAGCGTCTTGGCCATCGAGTACCGCGGGTCTGCACCCAGCTCCGCCTCGGCGGGGCCGACCTGTTGGAAGTAGAGGATGTAGAAGAAGCGGTCTCCGTACAGCATGCGCATGAGGTCGGTGGGCCGACCCGGCCACGCAACGAACGGCACACTCACGCCAACCACTGCCCTCACGCGTTCGGGGTACAGGCGCGCAAGCTCCCACACGATGAGCGCGCCCCAGTCGTGGCCCACGAACACACCTTGTTCGTGTCCGGTCTGGTCGAGGATGCCGAGCAGATCAGCAGTGAGGTGCTTGATGCCGTAGTCGCTCACGTCGCTGGGTCGAGACGAACGGCCGTAGCCGCGCTGGTCGGGAGCGATGGCGTGGTAGCCCGCGTCGGCGAGCGGCTGCAGCTGATGGCGCCATGAATGTGCTGCTTCGGGGAAGCCGTGGCTCAGGATCACGGGAGGGTTCCCCGGGGTCCCGGCCTCGAGGAGGTCGAGTTCGACGCCGTTCACGGCAGCGCGGCGCGTGCGGATGGGAGATGAGGGCATGGCGCTCATGTTGTCATGCAGGGTTGCGCGGCGGGATGGCCCAGTCGATGGGGGTCCTCCCGGCCTCGACCAGCGCAGCGTTCGCCCGTGAGAACGGTCGGCTCCCGAAGAAGCCGTTGCGGGCGCTGAGCGGCGACGGGTGCGCGGACTCGATGACGACGTGACGCTCGTTGTCGATGAGCGGACGCTTCTTGCGGGCATACGCGCCCCAGAGGATGAAGACCACGCAGTCGGGCTTGGCATTCACCACACGGATCACCTCATCGGTGAAGGTCTCCCATCCCTTGCCGGCGTGCGAGCCCGCTGCATGGGCGCGCACCGTGAGCACCGCATTGAGGAGCAGCACCCCCTGGCGGGCCCAGTGCTCGAGGTTCCCGTGATCGGGTGGCGGGCAGCCGAGGTCGGTCTCCAGTTCGGCGTGGATGTTGGCGAGCGAGGGTGGGATGGCAACGCCCTCGGTGACGCTGAAGCACAATCCGTGTGCCTGGCGGGGGCCGTGGTAGGGGTCCTGGCCCAGGATGAGCACGCGGGTCTCCGCGTACGACGTGAGGCGGAGCGCAGAAAAGACCTGTTCAGCGGGCGGATACACCGCCGACCGGGCGCGTTCGGCCCGCACGAAGGCCTGCAGATCGCGCCAGTACGACTTGTCGAACTCACCCCGCAGGAGCGGGTTCCAGTCGGTTCGGGAGGAGTCGGTCGGGAGGTTTGTCACGTTCTGCGCTCACGCCACCACGTGGAGGGACTTTCGGGTATCATCACGTTCTGTAGTGAAGTAGTCACCGAGCGAGTGGATCGTTCGGCCCCGCCTCGAGGAGGAACCACCATGATGACCGTCACCCACGGCAAGCCGCTCTCGGCACAGAGTTTCTCCCGCATCGTGCGCCTCAGTGGGTTCTTCTTCGCCCTCACGGTGCTCATTGCAGCACCCGCCATCGCCCTCTGATCCCGGGCGTCGCCCGGCGATCATCGGCTGAGGCGAGCGAGTTCGCGCAGCAACCGTGAGCCCGACGGGTCCTCGCCGGTAACCGGCGCAATCGCGATCCGGTCCATTCCTGCATCGCGGTACTGCGTCATGCGTTCCACGATCTCGCGAGGCGAGCCGAAGAGTCCGAAGGTGCGCGGCAAGGCGTCGGGGATGTCGGCTGCCATCGCCGGCAGCGCCACCGTTCCGCTGCGTGCACGTTCGACGAGATCCGCAAAACCTGCCTCTGCGATCTTCTCGCCGTAACCGGGTGGGTGCAGGTACGCAACGAGCTGTGCTGCTGCCTGCTGAAAACTCCTGGGCCCCGGGTCGAGGCCCGCCATCATCCACGTGGCGAGTGTGGGACGCGCACGACCGGCCGCGGCCGCTGCCTCGTCGAGCATCCTGCGGTAGGGAACCACCTGTTCGGGTGTCGACATGTTGAGGACCACGCCATCGGCATGCGCTGCAGCGAACTGCGTGAGGCGAGGACCGAACACGGCGACGCGCAGTTCACCACCGGGAGGGTCGAGACGGAGCCGGTATCCGCCCGGGCCGCGTCCGCCCGCAAGCAGGGGCCGGAGCGCCTCGAAGGTCTCGATCACTGCGGTGCCCATGCGTTCGTACGCACGTCCGTGCCACTGCTCGACCACCACGGGGGAGGAAGCACCGATCGCAAGATGCGCGGGCCGCCCGCCGAGCGCAGCAACCGACGACACCGCCATGGCGAGCGACACGGAGTCGCGCACCTTCACTGCGAGCGGCCCGAGCACGATCGAGACGCGTGACGTGGTGCGGGCAACGGCACCGGCGAGTGCTGCAGCATCCCAAGTTGTCATCTCGCCGATCCACAGTTCGTGTGCCCCTGCCGCTTCTGCGTTCGCCGCGATCTCGATCGCCTCGGTGGCAGGCCGGTCGAACCAGAACGGCAGTGTCACGTCCAGCGGCATCGGGAGGCGCTGCATCACGACCTCCCGAACTCACTGGCGCCGAGTTCGTCGAGCAACGCAGCGGTCTCGGTGATGAGCACGTCGAGGAGTCGGGCGGTGGGTCCGTCCACCGATGCATCGACCGACGAACGTGCGGCGCAGTAACGCTCATCGAGCAGGTTCAGAAGCGTCGTACGCGCGATGGCGGCCTCGGCGCTCCCGGGAGGAGCACTGCGGAGCACCGCCGCAGCGGCGTCGACCTCGCCGCCGGGCGAACGCACCAGCGAATCGGTGTCGATGCCCGGGACGACGGGCATCCGTTCGCCCCACCGACGGATGTGGTCGCCGTGGATGGCGCACCACCGGCCGGTGAGGTTCGTGTCTGCATCACCGAGAGCACCCAGCGAGGCTGATGCTGTCTCGAGCAGTTTCCGCTCGACCCAGATCGACGCACCGGCAAGGCGGGCGAGCGAGTGGATGTCCATGAACCGGTCGGCTCGCGACTAGGCGGTGGGCAGCGTTCGGGCAGTGGGGTTCGCTGCCAGGAACGCCGCCGGGAGCGGCTGCCCGGTGACCTCGTCGAGGAAGTAGGTGCCGGCCTCGAGCCGGGCGAGGGCCACTTCCACATCGGCGAGCTCGGCGGCAATCGCGTCGAGGTCGACCACCACGGCAGGTGCCGCCTGCACCTCGTTCGACTGCATCTCGTTCGCCCGATCGGGTTCCATCGGGCGACAGCCTAGAGCGACAGCGTCGGTAGGGTGCAGGCCATGCCGTATCCCTTCCCCGCCCTCGATGGGTCCTCGCCGAAGACCCAGCAGTTCAACGACATCCCCGAGATGGGCATCGATCCCGCAAAGCGGTACACCGCAACCATGGACACCTCGATGGGAACAATGGTGATCGCTCTCGATCCCATCAAGGCGCCCAAGACGGTCAACAACTTCGTGTTCCTGTCGCTGTACCACTACTACGACGGCATCATCTTCCACCGCATCATCAACGGTTTCGTCTGCCAGGGTGGCGACCCCACGGGAACGGGCCGCGGCGGTCCCGGCTACCGATTCGAGGACGAACTCCCCAAGCCGGGCCAGTACGAGATCGGTTCACTCGCGATGGCGAATGCCGGGCCGAACACGAACGGTTCGCAGTTCTTCCTCATCAGCGGCCCGAGCGGTGTGCAGTTGCCGCCCGCCTATGCGTTGTTCGGCAAGGTCGTGAAGGGTCTCGAGGTCGTCGATTCGATGCAGCGCGTGCCCACCGGTGGTGGGGATCGACCCAAGACCGATGTGGTGATCAACTCGGTCACCATCACCGTCGCCGACTGACGGCCGTCAGACCGGCACCCGACGCGCACCGGGTCGGTACGCAAGCGTCACCACGCCGAGCAGTGCAGCAATACAGGCGCTGACCACGCCCATCACGGCGTAACTCGACCACTGCAGCGCGAAGCCGGCGAGCAGCGAGGCGGTGCCGGAGGCGAGGAACGTGGCCGAGTCCGAGATCGCTTGGATCCGCGGGCGCTCGAACGACTCGACGGCGTCGGTGACGAGGGTCGAACCCGCAACGAAGTTCGCGTTCCAGCCCACCCCCAGCACGAAGAGCGCCGTGATCATCAATGCGTGATTGCCGGGCTGGGCGAGTGCTGCGAGCATGCATCCCGCAATCAGCACCGCACAACCGCCGACGAGCACGGCCGTCCGGCCGATGCGGTCGATGAGCCAGCCCGAGATCGGCGATGGCGCGTACATGCCGAGGACGTGACCGGAGATGACGGTGCCGATGGCGTCGGCGGAATAGCCGTTGTCGTGGAGGTGCACCGAGGTCACCGACATCACCGCCACCATCACCACCTGCCCGGCAACGAGGGCGATCAGCGCCAACTGGAGGGTGGGGCGTCGCAGGCACGAGCGCACGTCGACGTCGACGGTCTCGGTGGTCGCCGGTTCGTCGCGCAGCTTGCGTGACAACTCACGCGGATCGGGTCGGATCACCGCCCAGCACGCAACTGCCGCCACCACATACACACCGCCGCCCACCACGTAGGCACCGCCGAGCTCGGGTATCCCGAGGTGCTCCATCATCCGCCCGGAGGGTCCCCACAGTTTGGGGCCGAACACCACACCGATGGTGCTCGCCCACACGACGATCGAGACGGCGCGACCGCGTCGGGCGTCGGGCACGACATCGGCGGCGGCGAACCGCGACTGCTGACTCGCCGTGTTGCCGAACCCGAACATGAGCAGACCGATGAGCACCAGTGGGTACCACTGCCATCGCGCAGCGAGTCCGATGACGACGCCGCCGAGCGCACCGATGAGATAGCCACCGATCAGGGTCGGCCGGCGCCGGTTCCTCCCGAGGCGGCGGGTGAGCAGCATCGCACCGAGCGCCGTACCGCCCATCATGGCGAAGCTCCCGGTTCCGATGAACGTCTTGGAGTCGAGGAGATCCTCGATGAGCAGTGCGGTCCCGGTGAGTCCGATGAGCTGTCCGAGCCCGCCGAGCGCCGAACTGCTCATCAGCCCGCCGAGGATCCGGTACTCGGTGCGGCGCGGGATCGCCGACCGGACCTCGGCCTCGGGATGCTCTGCGACCGCCACGGTCCGAACCTATTCCGCCAGCGGTGGTTGCGCCGTGTACACAGAGCAGGCAGCACCGGCATCGGCAGCAGGTGGCTAGCGTCCCGCACCGATGGGCTCGTTGCGATCGGACGGAGTCTCGCTCCCCGAGGCGAGACGGATTGCGCTGTCGTCCCAGGGCCTCACGGGTTCCCGACCCGCAGGGCGAATCGACCTGCGTCACCTGCGACAGGTGCTCGGATGCATGGGAATCATCCAGATCGACTCGGTGAACGTGCTGGTCCGCAGCCAGGAACTCCCGCTCTTCGCCCGTCTCGGGCCCCATCCGCGTGATCTCATCGAGCGCGCAACACAGCGCGCCGAGCTCTTCGAGTACTGGGTCCACGAGGCATCGCACGTGCCCACCGAGCACCACCCGCTCCACCGCTGGAAGATGGCACAGCCGCACCGTTGGCGCGGCGTCGATGCCGTGGGCCGTCGGCGTTCGCTCGTCGAGCGTGTGTATGCACAGGTTCGCGATGAGGGTCCTGTGGTTGCCGGCGACCTCGCCGAGCGAACGGGTCCGAAAGGGCCGTGGTGGGATTGGGACGAGACCAAGCGCGCCCTCGAGTACCTCTTCTGGTGCGGGCGTATCACGGCGCGCCGTCGCCCTGCGGACTTCGCCCGGGTCTACGACCTGACCGAGCGCGTCCTCCCACCTGCTGTCGTGAACGCCCCGACACCGTCGGAGAGCGAGGCACGCAAGGAGTTGCTCGCACTCGCCGCATCGCACCTCGGTATTGCAACCCTGTCCGATCTCGTCGACTATCACCGGCAGGACACCGCACCGTGCCGGCCACTGGTGCGCGAACTGCTCGACGAGGGACGACTCACGGCGGTGCGTGTCGAGGGATGGCGCGAACCCGCCTACGTCATTCCGTCGGTGAGCGTGCCGCGCGCCGTCGAGGCCTGCGCGCTGCTCTCGCCGTTCGATCCCGTGGTGTGGAACCGGGCACGGACCGAGCGGCTCTTCGGCTTCCGCTATCGGATCGAGATCTACACACCCGCACACAAGCGGGTGTTCGGCTACTACGTGCCGCCGATCCTGCTCGGGGACGAACTCGTCGGGCGGCTCGATCTCAAGGCACACCGGGCCGAGCGAGTACTCGAGGTCCGCGGTGCATTCGTGGAGGAGGCTCATGCCGCTCCGGCGGAGCGTCGTCGGGTGGCGAGCGCGCTGGCAGGGGAACTCGTGCAGATGGCGGCGTGGCTCGGGCTCGAGCGCGTACACGTCGCCCGCAATGGCTCGCTCGCCAGCGCACTGCGGCGCGAGCGACTCACCGTCGCTCACTGACGGTGCCGTGATGTGACAGCTGCGATGTTGCGAGCGGCTATCGACGCCGCTTGCGCCGCTGGGGCGGGGTGGCCTTCGCCTTGATGGCATCGAGCGGTGGTCCCTGCAAGCGGCGCCCGGCGGTGTCGAAGACTTCGTCGAGTCCCTTGCGGTCGATGTCGGGCGGCTCACCGGGAGCCTCGAACTGCACGGGGATCTCCTGCTTGGGCTTGGGCTGCAGGATCTCGCCGAGGCCGAGCATCGCGGCACCGAGCATCTGGCCGGGTCGACTCGTTCGCTTCAGTGTCGACTTGGGACGATCGTCGTCCGGATCGTCGTCGAAGTCCTCCGGGGCGAACTCGTCGTCGGGATCCTGGGGCACTCGGTCAGTCTTGCAGCACGGGAGTAGATTCGTTCCTCATGCTCCCGTTGATCGCCGTCGCCGGTCGTATCGGTGGCGCAGGGAAGGTGTCGCGAGTCGAGGTGTCGTTCGCCGGGATGCGGTACCTGCAGGCACTCATCCGTGCGGGCGCCGAGCCGGTGACTCTTGCACCGCGTGAGATGTCCGATGACGACGCACGTCGGGTGCTGTCTCGCTTCGACGGGCTGCTGCTCATGGGTGGCGCCGATGTGGACCCGGCGCTCTACGGGCAGGAGGCACATCACCGCACCTACGGGGTCGACCGGCGCAACGACGAGTTCGAGATCGTGCTCGTTCGTGCTGCGAGCGCCATCGGGCTCCCGGTGCTCGCCGTGTGCCGTGGCATGCAGATTGCGAACGTGGCGTTCGGCGGCACCCTGCATCAGCACCTTCCCGAGATCGACCGGCCGGTGCAGATCGCCCACGGGCCCCATGGCTTCCCGTCGCCCACCGAGGGCGTCGAGCACGAGCTCGAGCTCGCACCGGGGAGCCTGCTCGCCAAGGCGCTCGATGGGCACGTGACCCCGCCCGCGATCTCGTATCACCATCAGGCGGTCGACCGACTCGGTGATGGCTTTGTCGCCACAGCGTGGGCACCCGACGGGCACGTCGAGGCGATGGAGCGCGAGTCGGGTTGGTTCGTCTGTCTGCAGTGGCATCCCGAGGACACTGCGCCCGTCGATCCGGCGCAGCAGCGCATCTACGACGCCTTCGTCGAGCAGGCACGCAGCGCGCGGCGTTAGCGTCGTCGTCGTGGCCACCGTCATCCCGTTCGTCCCGCCCCTCGATCCCGTTACCTACGGCAGGGCCGAGCAGGTCTCGCCGCTCGTGCGGCGGGTCATTGCGGAGAATCCCTCCAAGTACACCTACCGGGGCACGGGTACCTACATCGTCGGGCGTGGTGAGGTCGCCGTGATCGATCCCGGCCCGACGCTCGATGCCCACCGGGATGCCTTGATGGCCGAACTCATCGACGAGCGCGTGGTGGCGATTCTCGTTACTCACTGCCACTCCGATCACTCGCCGCTCGCCGCGTGGTTGCGGGAGTACTCGGGTGCCACGGTGTACGCATTCGGGCCGCACGGTGCAACCGACGATCCCGACGACGATCCGGATCCCGAACCCGAGCCCGACGACAAGAAGCCCGAGACCGAGGTGGAGTCACGAGAGACGATCGACACCGACTTCGTCCCCGATGTGGTCACGGCTGACGGTGCAGAGATCAGTGGACCCGGCTGGACCTTCGATGCGGTGCACACGCCCGGGCACACGTCCAACCACACCTGTTTCGCCCTGCGCGAGGAGCAGGCGCTGTTCACGGGCGATCACGTCATGGGATGGTCCACCACTGTGGTGTCGCCACCCGACGGGGACATGCGTGCCTACTGCGCGTCGATGGAGAAGGTGATTGCGCGTACGGACCGGACGCTGTGGCCCACCCATGGCAACCCGGTCACCGATCCGCAGCCGTTCCTCCGTTCGCTGCTCGCGCATCGTCTCGAGCGGGAGGCACAGGTGATCGAGTACCTGCGCAGGGGTCCCACCAACATTCCCGACATGGTGAAGGTGCTCTACGCCGATGTGCGTGAGGAGCTCCACAAGGCGGCGGGGCGCAGCATGCTGTCGCACCTGCGCAAGCTCGTCGCCGACGGTGTGGTGACGGTGGGCGGCGACGGGCGTCCGTCGTCGAAGGCCGAGTACCGGCTCGGCTGACGCCGATTGTCAGCGCAGCGCGTTGCGGAGCCGACGCCGGGAGGTCTCGGCGGCTGCCTCGGCGCGTGAGCGATCGGTGTCCCAACCCCAGCAGGGCCCGGCGAGGAGCGCGATGCGTTCGACGGTCTCGGCAGCGACCTCACCGAGTGTTCCGAGCACGAGCCTGCGGTCGATGACATCGCCGAGTGTCCGTGCGCCCTCGTTGACCACTGCGACCACTACCTGTGCAGCGAGGTCGCGACAGTCGTGATCGGTGGTGAGCCGTGCACCAAGAGCCGGGTCGCGCTCGACGAGGTCGAGGACTGCGACGTAGTCGGCACCGTAGAGACGTCCGAGGTGCTCAGCCGTGTGTGCATCGAGCCCCACGCGTGCAGCCTCTTCAGCAACACTCCGCAGATAGGGCTCGGCGTCCTCGGCCCAGGCGAATGCGCCTGCTGCAGGCGCACGCCGCGAGTCGTAGGAGCGAGTCGGCGTTCCGCGCAGTTCGTGCTTCATGAGGGCGTCGAGCATCTGCTCTCCAGTGGCGCGCCCGGTGGTCCACTTGCCGCCACCGATCGTCCACAGCCCATCGACCGCCCGGTCGGCGTGGTGGTAGAGCTCGTGCCGTCGGCTTGCGGAGTACGTGCCGCCGCCCGAGTCGGCATCGAGGCCTCGCTTGATGAGTGGGCGCACGCCGACCGTGGTGGTGATGACATCGGCCTCGGTGAGCTGCGGCTCCGAACCGTTCATCGTGGAGTTGACCGTGGTGAGGATGCCCGCAACATCGTCTGGCGTGGCTGCAACGGCTTCGCCCTCGGCAAGTGGTGAGTCGGTGGGTCCGATGAATGACTTGCCCATCCACGGGGAGACGATCACGTGCTTACCCGACTTGGCGCGGGCGAACACCGCAGCATCGACTCGGCCGGGTCCACCGAGTGGACGCGTGAGGATGTGAACGCCCTTCGACCGGTTCACGGCGACGCCGAGCGGTCGACCGAGTGGCGCGAGCACTCGATCGATCCAGGGACCCGCGGCGTTCACCACCACCCGGGAGCGGAACGAACGTGAGACACCGGTGAGTGCATCGGTGGTCGTGATGCCGTCGATGACGAGTCGGCCACCGTCCTGATGATGCAGAAAGCCGGTTGCGTTGGTGTGCGTGAGCAGGACCGCACCGTGCCTGCTGGCATCCTGCGCGTAGGCGAGCAGCAGTCGCTCGGGGTGCATGTTGAGGGTGTCGTGGTACGCATAGCCGCCCTGGAGTGACTCGGAGTCGAGCCACGGCACCAGATCGGTGAGTCGGCGCGCCGGGATCCAACGGGGGTGGGGGATCCGCAGGCTCGATGGGGCGGAGCGGTTGCGGTCGAACGAGAGCAGGTCGTACAGAGCGACGCCAGCGCCGATGAGCGCCGTGGGCGGCTTGCTCCAGCGCCATGCCGGCATGATGAAGCGGGTCTGGCGAACCAGGTGCGGTGCGCCGAGAGCGAGGATGCGCCGCTCGCGCAGACTCTCTCGGACCACCTTGATGTCGTACTGCTCGAGGTAGCGGATGCCGCCGTGGATGTATTTCGTCGTGGCCGAACTCGTCTCGCCACCGAGATCGCCCCGCTCGACGAGCAGGGTGCGCAGACCCCGGCCCGCCGCCTCTCGCGCCACGCACACCCCGGTGATGCCACCTCCCACGACGATGACATCGAACCGCTCGTCGAGTGAGTTGCTGTTCGGGTGGCCGAGCATGAACGTTCCGGTCAGGCGCTGACGCGTCTCGGGAGGTCTCCCGAGAGGTCGAGCTGCGCGAACGATGTGATGGCGAGGTGATCGCCCACCCCGGCGTCGAAGTACTGGTCGCCCTCGCGGCGGACACCGACGGTGTGCCAACCGGCCTCGCGCGCTGCGTCGAGCTCGGCGCTCAGGTCCGAGAGGAACACGATGCTCCCCGGCGCGACACCAAGCGTTCCGGCGATCTGGTGGTAACTCGTTGCGACACGCTTGGGGCCGGTGTTCTCGGTGTCGAAGTGGTGGGAGAACAGCGGGAGCAGATCGCCCTCGGGGGAGTGCCCGAACCACGCACGCTGTGCACTCACCGAGCCCGACGAGAAGATCGACAGGTCGAAACCGGCTGCTTTCCACGCCCGGATCGCAGGGATGGCATCGTCGAAGAAGTGGGACGTGAGGTGACCGGCGGCGAAGCCCTCGTCCCAGATCCAGCCCTGAAAGGCCTTCAGGGGAGTGATCTTCTGGTCATTGTCGAGCCAGTGCCGCAGCCACCACACCACGCGCGCGTCATCGGCCTCGGGCTCGCCGGCGAGATCCCGGACCATCTGCACCATCGCCTGGACATCGGCACGATCACGGTGCGCTGCGAGCCAGGTGTCGAAACGTTCGTGCGAGTACGGGTACAGCGTTCGGTGCACGAACCACGTCGACGATGTCGTCCCCTCGATGTCGAGGATGATGTGGCTGATCACGGGTTCAGCGTGCCGGGCTGACGAGCTCGTCGAAACTCGGGAACCGCGCAGCGATGGGATCGCCGGTGAAGTTCCCCACCCAGCCGTCTTCGATGGCGAAGAAGCGGATGGCGGTGAAGCGCGGCCGGGTGCCCATGTCGAACCAGTGCTTGGTGTCCTTCGGGACCGAGAGGTAGTCGCCCGCCTCACAGATCACGATGTGGACCGAACCGTTGATGCGGAGATAGAAGGCCCCGCGCCCCTCGACGAAGAAACGGACCTCGTCGTCGGCGTGGGTGTGCTCGGCGAGGAACTTCGAACGCGCCTCTGCGGCCTTGGTGAGGAAGGCATCGTCGGTTGGGTCACCTGCGATTCGAGCGACGTCGACGGTGCTGAACCCCTGCGCCTTGATGCGCGCGACGTCGGCTGCGTAGGCCGCGAGCACGGCCTCCTGATCGGCCGAATCGGCGAGCGGCGCGCCCGCAGTCCACTGCTCGAAGCGGATCCCGACACTGCTCAGGTGCGCGGCGATTGCGGCGGCATCGGTGGTGGAGAGGCTCGGGTTCGACGTGTCGGTCTCGGGCAGCACGATCAGTTTCGTCATGGCCCCGACTCTATTCATGCTTCCCGTCCTGCGGGAATCGATCAGTCGAGTGCCGCCCGCAGTGGGGCAATGGCGCTGAAGGTCTCGCGCAGCGAGCCCGTCAGGATCGAACGGCGGACCTCTTGCACGCGCCGGTACGTGCGGTGCCGATCGGCATCGGGGGCGCTGGCGCCGCCGCCGGAGACCCAGTTGCTCACCGTTGCAGCGAGATCGTCGATCGCGCCGACACCGAGCGCTGCGAGAGCAGCGTTGGCGAGGATGGCCCCATCCTGACGTGACGGCACCCGCCACGCGGCGCCCACGACGTCGGCCTTGATCTGGTTCCAGATCGCGCTGCGTGCTCCGCCGCCGACGGCGAGGACCTCACCGACGCCAATGCCGTTTGCAGCAAACACGTCGAGGAAGTCGGCGTACTCGAACGCAATCGACTCGAGCATCGAGCGCCAGAGTGTGGCGACGTTGGTACCAGCGGTCATGCCGAGCCAGGTGCCCGACGCATGGGGATTGTCGGGGTTGCCGCCCGACAGGTACGGGGCGAACAGCACCCCGTCGCTGCCGGCGGGCACCTGCGCAGCGAGGCCATCGAGCTCGCGGTAGAGATCGTCGTCACCGGGTCGACGCAGTACCTCGTCGCGCAACCAGCGCAGCGAGAGCCCGCCAGCCTTGACGTAACCCCAGTAGAGCGCCTGACCGGGCAGCGTGCCCAGTGAGTAGAGCATTCCGGGCACGCGGGTGACGGCGTCCACCGGACCCTTCACGCCCACGGTGAGGATGCTGGCGGTGCCGGCGACATCGGTGGCCATTCCTGCTGCGACAAGACCCGCCGACAGGTTGCTCTGCATCACGTCGCCTGCGCCGGCCACGACCGGAGTGCCCGCTGCGAGTCCGGTTCGTCGAGCGGCATCGGAAGAAATCGTGCCGATCACCTCCGACGGAGCGACGATGCGCGGCGCGTGCTCGACCGGGATGCCCAGCGACTCCAGCTGGCGCTCGCTGACACGACCGGTTGCGGCGTCCCAGCCGATGATCCAGCCCGAGAGATGCGATGGATCGCTGAATGCGTCGCGTGCGCGCAGGCCGCAGAGACATCCTGCGATGTACGGGGCGAGGGACAGGATCTTACGGATCCGGCGGTGTACCTCGGGCTCGTGGCGTCGGACCCATTCGTAGGTGCTCGCCATCACGTAGGTGTCGAGGCTTGCGTTCGCTGACTCGGTCTCCCAGAGCGGTTCGACGTCGTTGCGGAGCCACGCCACTTCGTCCTGCGCGCGGACATCGAGGAAGGGAATGATCGGTCGCACCGGGACCCAGTCGTCGTCCACGAAGACCGGTCCGCACAGAATTCCCGACAGCGCGACGGCCGCGATGCGCGAGCCGTCGACCCCGGCGCGCGAGATCGCGCGTGCGATGGCATCGACGACAGCACCCTCGATCTGCCGGGGGTCCATCTCGACCCAGCCGGGGCGGAGGTGATCGAAGTGGTGCTCGGCGTAGGTGTCGGCGATACAGACGCCGTCCACGGTGTAGAGACCGGCCTTGGACCCTTGGGTGCCGACATCGACACCGAGAAAGAGCGGGCCCGACAGCGCTGATGACGACTCCGGCATGTCCTCATCATGCACGGAGATGGTGGACGCAGACCACATGCGGCAGACTTTGCGGCTATGCCCACCCTGTCGACCGCTCTCGTGCCGGTGCTCGGGGTCTCGGGGCTCTCCAAGCGCTACGGCGGGGTGACCGTGCTCGACGGAGTGGACATGGCAGTGGCCGCCGGCGAGGTCCGCGCGTTGCTCGGCGAGAACGGCGCCGGAAAGTCGACGCTCATCAAGATTCTCTCCGGCGTGGTCCGCTCCGATGGCGGCCAGGTGGTGCTTGGGGGATCGCCGGTGGACATCCACAGCCCGCACGGCGCCCAGCACCTCGGCATCGCCACCCTCCATCAGGAGCTTGCGATCGTGCCGGGCCTCTCGGTGGCCGAGAACATCTACCTGGGCCAGAAGACCGCGCAGACGCTCGGTGTCGTCCGCTGGCGCAAGCTGCGCAGCGACGCACGGGAGCTGCTCGCCTCCTTGGGCCAGGACCTCAACGTTCGCCAGGACGCAGCGAGGCTCTCGCCGGTGGGCAAGACGATGACGGCCATTGCGCGGGCGCTCTCCCGCGACGCGCGGGTGCTGATCCTCGACGAGCCGACGGCGTCGCTGACCGATCAGGAGACTGCGCAGTTGTTCGCGGTGATGCGCCGGCTCCGCGAGCGCGGGGTTGCCATCATCTACGTCTCGCACCGTCTCGAGGAAGTGGTCCAGGTGTGCGACACCTACACCGTCCTGCGCAACGGTCAGAAGGTTGCCGAGGGACTCATTGCCGAGGTGTCGATCCCCGAGATCATCACTGCCATGGCAGGCCGCCCGGTGGAGACGCTCTTCCCCGAGCGCAGCGCGCACCACGGTGAGTTGCTGGTCCGTGCCAGCGGTATCGGCGCCCGTAGGAGTCACGATGTCTCCTTCGAGCTCCGGGAGGGAGAGGTGCTCGGCATTGCCGGGCTCGCCGGGTCGGGTCGCAGCGAGGTGGTGCGCCTTCTCGCCGGTGCGCAGGTGCGTCGTGCAGGAACGCTCGAGGTGCGGGATGCAGCCGGTGAACTCAACGAGGTGGGACGCCGGCACACGATCGGACGTGCACAGCGACTCGGTATCAGCCTCGTTCCGCAGGAACGGCGGGGAGAGGGCCTCGTTCCCGACTCGATCGAGCGCAACATCAACCTCACCACGCTCGGTCGGCATACGTGGCTGCGCACCGTTGTCAATCAGGTGCGAGCCCGGCTGCACGCCCAGGAGCGGCACACCGAACTCGGCGTGCGCTCACGGGGCATCGCACAGCCGGTGTTCCGCCTGTCGGGTGGGAACCAGCAGAAGGTCGTGCTGGCAAAGTTCTGGGCGCTCTCGCCGCGTGTGCTGCTCCTCGATGAGCCCACTCGAGGGGTGGACGTGGGGACCAAGAGCGAGATCTACCACCTCGTCCGGCAGCGTGCCGCCGGGGGTGCCGGCGTCATTGTCGTGAGTTCGGAACTCCCCGAACTGATCGGCCTCTGCGACCGCATCCTCGTGATGCACGAGGGTCATGCGGTGGGAACCTTCGATGCCTCGACGACCAGTGAGGACGAACTGCTGAACGCGTGCTACGGGAGACGACGATGAGCGACACTGCCACTGCGACCGCACCGTCGGATGGTTCCGGCGGGATCTCCGGCCGGATCACGTTCGACCGTGTGCGACCGTTCCTCGGTCCGCTCGCGCTCGTGCTCATGGTGGTGCTGTTCGGGTCGATCTACCCGGACACCTTCCTGACCAAGACCAACCTCGTCGACAACATCCTCCAGCAGGTCACCGCCCTGGCGATTGTCGCCTCGGTGCAGACCGTGGTGATGGTGGTGGGCGAGTTCGACCTGTCGGTCGGCGGTCTCGCTGCGCTCGCCACCGGCTTTGCGGCCACGATCCTCAACACCGCCACGATCGACGGAGATCCCAAGGAGGCCGGTTCGCTGTTGCTCGCCGTGCTCCTCTGTGTCCTTGCCGGGTTCATCGGTGGAGCGGTGAGCGGTGCGCTCGTGTCGTACCTCGGTGTCCTCGCGTTCATCGCAACGCTTGCGATGAACGAGGTGTTCAAGAACCTCGCACGCTTCCGTGTACAGGGCAAGCCCGTGTACGGACTCGTGCAGAACAACTTCGTCGCCGTGGCACAGGGCAAGACCTGGGCGGTCCCCAACACCATCTACATCTCCGCGTTGATTGCGCTGCTCGTGTGGTTCCTGCTCGATCGCACCACCCTCGGCCGCAAGATGTACGCCGTCGGCGGCAACATCGATGCGGCCCGCTACAGCGGCATCAACGTGAAGCTGGTGAAGTGGGCTGCGTTCGCTATCTGCGGAGTTGGCGCAGCGCTCGGCGGCCTGATGCAGGCTGCCTACAACGCAACGGCCAACACCACGGCGCCGGAGCCGTGGATGCTCAAGTCGATCGCCGCAGTGTTCCTCGGCATGGCGCTGCTCCGCAATGGTCGACCCAACCTCCCGGGGACCATTCTCGGCGTGATCCTGTTCCGCACGCTCGAGAACGGGCTGAACAAGACGAGCATCAACGACTACCTGCAGGACGTCATCAACTGGGCAGCTGTGATCCTTGCGGTGCTCCCGCCGGCGATCGCCCGTATTCGCGAGAACCGATGAGTGCGTCGGCATGAGGATCCTCGCCGTCGATGTAGGGACCACCTCGGTGAAGGCCGCCGTCGTCGTCGACGGCCGGATCGGCGAGGTGGCCGAGGTTCCCCTCGACCTCGAGCACCCACGTCCCGGTTGGGCAGAGCAGGATCCCGATCAGTGGTGGTCGGCCGTGGTCACGGCGGTTCGCTCGCTGCAGGGTCTCGACACCGTTGATGCTCTCGCCGCAACCGGGCAGATGCAGGACTGTGTGCCGGTTCAGGGCGCGGCTTCGGGTGGCGGACCTGTGCGTCCGGCCATCCTCTACAGCGACCAGCGCGCCGTGGTCGAGCACGAGGCGCTCGCTGCGCGCCTCGGTACTGCGTGGGGTGACGCGGCGCTTGCACAACCTGACCCCACCAATGTTGCGGCCAAGTGGGAATGGCTCCGTCGCCACGAGCCGGCGGCGGTAACGGACACCGAGGCGGTGCTGCTCGGTGGCGCTGCGTATGTGGTGTGGCGTGCAACGGGTCGTGCCACGAGTGATCCCACTACTGCTGCGACGACGGGGCTGAGTGAGGTGCGAAGCGCAACGTGGTGGGCGCCGGTGATCGATGCAGTGGAGTTGCCCGCGCCCTCGATGGTGGGTGCAACGTCGGTGGCCGGAGCGGTGCACGCAGCGGCTGCATCCGAACTCGGTGTTCGAGCCGGCCTACCGGTGGTGCACGCATGCGGTGACGCGGTGGCGACCTCGATCGGTGTGCTCGGTGCAGCACTCGATGCTCCCTATGCGTATCTCGGCACGTCGGGTTGGGTCGGTGTGTTCCGCCCCGCACCCGAGCCGCGCCCCGGAGTCATCGTCCTGCCGGGCGCTACTGCCGAACGATGGTTGAGCGTCATGCCCGTGGCGACGGCAGGTGGAGCCGCCGACTGGGCCCGCGATGCACTGCTCGGCGGTGTCGGCATCGACGAGTTCGACCGCCTTGCAGCGTCGGCGTGCGCAGCCCAGGAGGGTGTGGGGTTTCTCTCCCAGCTCGACGGCACACGCTTCCCTGCCCCCGATCCCTTCGCCTCGGGTGTGCTCATCGGCATGACCCGTTCCACCACGCCGGCCACGGTGGCCGCCGCCATCTACGAGGGGGTGGCCCACACCCTTGCTGCCATCGCCCGGGTGGTGGTCGGTGAACCAACGGCCGGGGCGTCGTCGGGTGCATCGCTTGCAGTGTGCGGTGGCGGTTCGCGTAGTGATGTGTGGTGCCAGGTGATCGCCGACGTGACGGGTCGATCGGTGCGCCGGGTGAGTGACGACCATGCCTCCCTGCGGGGCGCTGCGTCGTGTGCGCACGAGGCACTGGGCGCCCCGGCACTCGCCGGGTCCCCCACGCTCGCCACGTTCGAGCCGCGGGCCGACCGCGCTGCAGCCCACGGCGTGATGGCCGGGGTCCTCATGAACCTCGCCGGTGGTCTTCGCTCCGAGTTCGCCGCGCTCGGGGCACTCCGGGCCCGTTGACCCTGGGCCCATTGAGGGTTGCCCGCAGCGGTTTTCCGGCGCCGTGCCGTGTGTCTCAGGGAGGCCGGGGTGATGCCGCAGTGCGCTCCTTGCTCGCTACCCTTCCGGACTTCGTGAACAACCCGGGCCCGGGGGGACCTGAGCCCGACCCAACCTGAGGAGACCATCCATGTCCACCACGACCCGGCGCCGCCTGCTTGCGGGCGTCGTTGCGCTCGCCGCTGCGGCCGGCCTCGCTGCCTGCAGTGACGACAACAAGTCCGCCGAGAGCACCACCACTGCTGCTCCGGCCACCACCGAGGGCGGAGCATCTGGCGAGGGCAAGACCATCGCCATCGTGTCGCCGTACTACTCGAACCAGCCCGCCACCAAGGAAGTCGTCGACGCGTTCAAGACCGCTGCCGAGGGCAAGGGCTACACCGTCACCCTCGTCGACACCAAGGGCGACCTCGCCGCAGTGAACGGTGAGATGACCAACGCAGTGTCGCAGAAGGTGTCGGCCATCGTGCTCGGCATGGGCGACCCGAAGGAGTTCTCGGCGGGCCTGAAGTCGGCTGTCGATGCGAAGATCCCGGTGTTCGGCCTCGATGCAGGCTCGGCCGATGGTGTGGTCACCAACTTCACCTCCGACAACGAGTTCCTCGGTGAGACCAGCGCGAAGGCGCTGCTCGATGCCATGGCACCCGGCAAGAAGATCATCGTGATCCACTTCGACCCGTTCGAGCCGGTGCGTCTGCGTGGCGCTGCTGCCCGTGAGTTCTTCACGGCCAACGGCGTGACGGTGCTCGAGGACATCCAGGGTGACCCGGCCGACTCGACCGGCTTCGCAAAGACCACGATCCTCGACCTGCTCACCAAGTACCCCAAGGGTGAAGTGGACGGCATCTGGGTGGCCTGGGACGCTTCGGCGCTCGGCGCCTACCAAGCAACCGTTGAGGCCGGCCGCACCGAGGTGAAGGTCGTCGGCGTCGACGGTCAGGACTTCGCACGCGCCGAGATCAAGAAGGAAGGCTCGAACTGGATCGCCACCGTGCGCCAGGACTGGGCCGGCATTGCCAACAAGGCACTCACCGACATCGACGCATTCCTCGCTGGCGGCGCGGCCCCCGGTGCAGTGGTGGTCGTGCCGGGCGAGCTCATCACCGCTGCCAACGCCTGATACGGCGCTACAGCACTGACGAGTTGAGTCACTCAGTAGGGGGCGGGCCACTGGCCCGCCCCCTACGTCGTTTTCCGATCGATGGCGTGCAGCCATTTGGTCACAGCACTCAACTGCGTGCGTTCGTAGACCCCCGACCTGAAGCGCAGCTGCGTTGGAGCCCACGTGTATCGGCAGGTACGAGCTGGTTGCACAAATCGACATGCCCACCGCGTACCTTGCGATTTGGATCCGGGAACGGTTAGATGGCCCCGTGGCCACATCCTCGAACGAAGCCGAACTGACCGCAGTCGTGTGGGCGGCGCCCGAGGGTGGCTTCACCGCCTTGAACCCAGAGACCGGCACCACCTCCGAGGGGGAGACCCAGGCTGAGGCGCTGAGCAATCTGGTGGAGGCGACTGCGTTGTACCTCGAAGAGTTCCCCTTGCCGCTCGGTGAGCGGCCCGTCGTCACAACGTTCCTCATCGCCGACGTTGCCTGAACTCCCACAGGTCTCGGGGGCAGAGGTGATCCGTGCGCTAGAGCGCCTCGGGTTCGCGGTGATTCGGCATCGTGGCAGCCACGTGATGTTGCGGCGAGGAGCGGTCGGGTGCGTAGTGCCGCTCCACCGCGAGATCAAACGTGGCACCCTTGGCGGCATCCTCCGTCAGGCCGGTGTCGATGCAGAAGCGTTCATCGAAGCGCTGAGCCGCTGAGGGATTCAGAAACCAACCGTGGTGTGGCCCCGGTCGGTCACCGGAACAAACTCGAACTCAGCGCATCATCTCGCCGACTTCGCGCTGTCGAGCGGTCCCCGTGAGCAGGGCCTCCCGTACCGCCGAGCGGTCTCCGGCTGGCCGATTCTGGCTGAGCTTGGCCTTGCCCTCGACGGTGTCTACGTGCATCTCGAAACCGATAATGCCTCTGAGTTGTCCATCGATGAAGTCGGCCGGGGCATCGTTTACCGACCAGGGTTCATTGCGGAGTGACTCGTGGATGTCGGTGAGCTGCGTCACCAGCGCCAAAAGCCTGTCGCGTTGGTTCACCAGTCGGAGTGAGCCGTGGAGATGAACGATGGCGTAGTTCCACGTGGGCACAACACGACCGTGCTCTCCCTTGCTCGGATAGAGAGTCGGTGATACGTAGGAGTCCGGTCCGTGCACGATCAGCAAACCGGCGCAGCCGGCCTCGATCGCATGTCGCTGCGGGTTCGCTGCGGCAATGTGGGCGAGCAGCACGATTCGATCGCCCGACTGCTCGAGCACGAAAGGGACCAAGGTGCTTTCGAGTTGCGAGTTGTTGGCAGTCACCAGATGTCCAACTCCCACTTGCCTTGCAAGTCCGATGGCGTCGACAATCGACATCTCGAAGTGACGGGGAAGGTACATGCGAAAACACTACGACGGGAATGCAGATCGATCCGTCATAGATCGGTGGTGTTGTCGACCGGGAGGGCGGACACAGGCGAGCGAGCCATTGTCGGTGTGGCCGAAATTTGGCGACTGGTGTCGTCCCGGTGAGACTCCGCTGTGGCCGAAACCCTGATCATCAAGCACTGGATCGCAAGCACACCGGCAGAGGTCTGGCGGGCGTACACGACGCCCGAGATGTTCCACCAGTTCTTCGCCCCGGATGGATTGCACATCCCGCTCGAGTCCGTCGTGATGGAACTTCACGCGGGCGGTCGGTTCGAGTTCGACATGATCTTCGACGAATCCGGCGAGGTGAGCCCGAACCGCGGGTACGTACTCGAACTCCACCCTCCGACCCGGATGGTGTTCCGTGAACCCGACTTCATGGGAAACGAACTCCGCTCCACCCAGACGTTCATCGAGGACGGAGGCGGAACACTGATCACCGTTGTGCAGGAGGGTCTGCCTGGAGAGGTAGTGGCCAACCCAGAGGTGGTCGAAGCCTTTCGATCCTGCTTCCGCAAACTTGGTCGGCTGCTCGGTGTGGCGACCGAGAACCGCGACGCGGCGCAGTAGCCGTTGCGCTAGCGGCCGAGGAGCGCCGGCGCGAGTCGACGCAGTTGCTGCTCGGGTGCTGCTGCACCGTCCTGCAGGATCTGCACGCAAACGTGATCGGCGCCTGCATCGTGGTGCTGCTTCACACGTGCTGCGATCTGCTCCTCGGTGCCCCACGCAACGATGGCATCCACGAGTCGATCGCTGCCGCCATTGGTCCAGTCGGCCTCGGTGAAGCCGAGGCGTGCGAGGTTGTTGAAGTAGTTCGGCAGACCGAGGTAGATCTTCATGCCGGCACGGGCGATGCGGCGGGCCTCGGTGGGATCGGTCTCGAGCACCACCATCTGCTCGGGGGCGAGCATGGCATCGGCGCCCATCACATCTCGAGAGATCTTGGTGTGCTCCGGCGTGGTGAAGTACGGGTGCGAACCGTTCGCGCGCTCGGCGGAGAGACGCAGCATCTTGGGGCCGAGTGCGGCGAGGATGCGGCCACCGTCGTCGGCGGGGCCCTTGGCCATGAACAGTGCCTTGTCCATCTTGTCGAGGTAGTCGACCATGTAGCTGTAGGGCTTGGAGTAGTCGTGCTGGCGCACCTTGGCCACGAGGTGACCGTGGCTCACACCGATGCCGAGCAGGAAACGTCCCGGGTAGGCCTCGGCGAGTGTCTTCTGGCCGGCCACCATCGTCATGGGGTCGCGTGCGTAGATGTTGGCGATGCCGGTGGCGAGCTTGAGCGTCTTGGTGGCGCTGAGCAGGACCGACGACGACACGAAGGGATCTCGTCCCACGGCCTCGGCCACCCAGAGCGCCCCGAAGCCGAGTTCCTCGATGAGCTGCGCGCACGCCTGTGCCTCGGGGGTGGTGAGTGCGTCGATGGCGCCGTACCAGATACCGACCTTGCCGAGGTCGACGGAGGGCTTGGTCATGGGAGTGTCCTTTCGATGGACCTGGCGGGGATGAGGCTGCAGTCTCGCACGGGCTCAGCGATATGCGTCGAGCCGGGCCCCGTCGTACGGCAGGAGATAGGTGGTGCCGTACTCGTAGCGCAGGCCGTCGCCGAGTCCGTGGTCGAGGGCCGCCCGGTAGAGGTCCTTGTAGGCGGCGATGGCCGCACCGCTGTTGGCGAGGATCCGGTCCACGTACTGCTGGACGAGGGTGTCGAGGTCGGCCAGGGGTGCGACCCCTGCGGCGATCCCCCAGGCGGCAGCGTCGGAGCCGGTGAAGGTTCGGGCGGTGTACGACAGATCACGCGCCCGCGCCGCACCCACCAGGGTGATGAGGCGCTGGCTCATGCCCCACGTGGGGCGCAGGCCGAACTTCACGTGCGTGTCGCCGAGCTTGGCCTCCGCTGCAACGAGCACGAGGTCGCAGGCAATGGCGAGCTCGAGTGCTCCGGTGAAGCAGAAGCCGTTGACCCGGGCGACGGTGACCTTGCCCATCGTGGAGAGCAGTGAGGTGACCCGCCGGGCTGGGATGTCGAGGATGTCGCCCACGGCACCGTTGGTGATCTCCCGTCCGGCAAGGGCCTTGAGATCGACTCCGGCCGAGAAGGCCCGTCCCTCACCGGTGAGGATCACCACCCGGAGGTGCTCGTCGTTGGCAGCATGCTCGAGCACGTCGCCGAGCCGCTCGAGCATCGCCGGGGTGAGTGCGTTGAGTGCCTCGGGACGCGACAGCGTCACCGTGGCCACCGGACCGTCGACGGAGTAGGTGACGCCGTCGTGGGTGCCGTCGGGGAGACCGCGGTGCTGTCCGTCGTGTCGGTGTGTCATCCCGCCAGTGTTCTGTGCCGGCGCGCCGGCTGCAAACCGGTGTGCCGACTCGAGGTGCTCTGGCGTGAACGGCGAGTGGTCAGGCGAACTGTGCCTCCCGGTGGGCGGCTGCGGTACCGCCGTCGGGTCGGGTGAGGGCCCGGGTGAAGCGGTCGAGGATCTCGGAGGCCTCCACCCAGCGGGCGGGATCGTCGATCAGCTCGAAGGTGCGCCGGATGGCCTCGAGTGTCTCGGCCCGGCAGGGGATGCCGGTGCGCAGCGCCCGACGAACCGCCGCCGAGCTGCCCGGTGCCGGCATGGCATCGCGCTCGGAGAGGGTGCAGGCAAGTTCTCTTGCGAGGATGCACCAACGCGTGACGCTGGGGTACTCGGTGCCGTCGATGAGCTCGAGTTGCCGGAACGAGTCGGCGAACCGATCGATGGACCGCGCCAGTTGGAGTGCTTCGCACTGGATTCCCGGGATCGCCTGGGTATCGACCGCCTCGGTCTGGAGGAGTGCTGCGAGCGGCATGGTGAGCTCGTGGCGTCCGCAGTAGCGGATCCTCTCGATGATGTCGGTGGTCGAGGCCACGGCCGCTTGGTGCTCGCGGGCGAATCCGGCCACCGATGCCGCGAGGTCTCGTGGGAGCATCGGCAGGGTGTCGGACTCGTAGCGGGCCATGGCGTGCACGATCTCGAACGAGGCGAGCACCACGGCGCGGTGTGGATCATCGCTCGGGTGTTGGTGGGTGGTGTCTGCAGTGCTCGATGCCAGGGCGTGCCACACGAGTGAGGTATCGGCATCGGGCTGTTCGGAACGAGCGCTCCAGGCCCAGTTCGCCGAGTCGGCGCTGTGTTGCAGCGCAGGGAGCTGGACCGTGCCGACGAGGAGATCCGCTGCGGGGCGGTACGACAGGCGAACGATCGCCGTGTCGGTCGCAAGAGGTTCGAACCCGGCGGCCATCACGAGGCACTTCCCATCCGCTCGTAGTTGTCCTTGATGATCCTGCGCGCTGCGCTGATCTCACGCTGCACCGTCTCGCGGGCAAAGTCCGCGCTCTTGGCCACCTCGCCGACCGTGTGGCCGTAGCCATCGACCTGCATGACCCAGTCGATCTGTCGCTCCGAGAGTCCCGTGAAGCAGAAGTCGACGATGAATGCGGCCTCGTCGGCATCAACGATCTGGGACTCGACATCGCTGCCCGCCGCTGCGACGGTGTCGTAGAGGATGCCGTCGCCGTCGAGGATCGGTGCGTGGCCCGACACCCACGAGCGGCCCTTGCGCCGTGCGACGGTGCCATCGCTGAGCTCCTCGCTGACGAGGTGCGCTCCCTCGCACCGCTGCGCACGCTCGCTGCGGTCGAAGGAGATGGCCATGTGCCACGTGGTGACCCGTGCGAAGACCTCCGCCGTGGGGTACTTCGCCATGTTGGCCTCGCCGTCGCGGTGGAACTTCTCGGCCACGAGGGCAGCAATCTCGCCTGCGGCATCCGCCGAGTACTTGAACCGGTGATGGGCCAACTCATACGACACACGGAGGAGGACCCCCAGGTACGTCGAGTAGACATCCTCCGCCGACTGCTTGTTGGCCACCCGCGAACTGGGGTGCTGGATCTTGCTCTGCTGCTTCTTGGTCTGCTTCTTGCTCAAAGTGCCCTCCTGGCGCTGAGTGATGGATGAACTGCGGAAAAACGGGTGAACCGGATGGGTGTTGGCCCGGGGGCCCCTGGCTGGTTCGGTGCTCATGGGCCCAGAATGACGAGGGGGTGTGACACGGTTTCCGGGCCCCACCGAGCGGCCCGGAATTCGCCCCCTACTCAGAGCGACTCCGGGCCGAACGGGTCCTCGTAGTTGCTGCGCCGGCCCTTGCTCGTGGAGCGGGACCGGGAGAAGTGCTTCTTCGACAGCGACTCGGACCACATCCCGGTCTCGAGGGCCTCGGCATCGGCAGCGAGCTCGGCGAGCAGTGCCGGACTCGCCGACGGGCTCTCGGCGAGCAGGCCCGCCGAGCTGCGCAGGTACTGCGCGGCGGTGCCGAGGTCGCCGAGCTCGGCCGCCCGGTGTGCCTCGCGCTGGAACCGCGCTGCCTCGAGCACGAGGACTTCCTCCCGGACCCGGGGATCTGCGCCCGGGTCCGTCACGACCGGGTCTGAGCCGGCCGTGACGGTGACCGGGAGGGTGACCGTGTGCAAGGCCACCGACCCAACGGTGGATGCCCACCGGAGTGTGACCGTGGCGATGTCGACCGGGCCGTCGCCCTGGAGCGGGCGGAGGTGGAACCGGGCGACCACACGGCGGCACTCGGAGCCGTAGGCATCGCCGACGGCCACCTGGACCCCACCATTGGGGAGGTCGGTGATGGGGAACTCGTTGAGGACTGCGGCCGTGGCGACCTGTGCGCCGGGGACGATCTCGACGGAGATGTTCTGGGCAACGACGCTGGCCAGGCCGCCGAACTCGTCGGAGAACACCTGGGTGGCCTGGTCGGGCCCGGCACACCAGTAGTCGTTGCCGTGCCCGGCGTCGGCCAGGTTGGCGAGCAACTGCTCGTCGTAGCCGTCGGCGAAGCCGATGCACGAGGTGGTGATGCCCTGCGCGTGGCCGCTGCCGACCAGGGCGGTCAGCTCGGCGGCATCGCGGATCCCGGCATTTGCGTGGCCGTCGGTGAGCACGACGATGCGCCGCAGCGCACCCTCGCGGACCCCCGCAGCCAACATCTCGAGGCCCTTGAGCCAGCCTCCGGAGAGGTTGGTGCTCCCGCCGGGGCCGATGCGGCGCAGGGCGCGGGTCGCAACGGTGGGATCGTGGTGTGCGAGGGGCAGCACGAGCTGCACCTCGGAGGCAAACGCCACGACTCCAATACGATCCCAGGGCCCTGCCAGCCGGAGCAACTGTTCGGTGGCCGCCGTGACGGAGCGCAGCGGTGCGCCGGCCATGGAGCCGGAGCGGTCGAGCACCACCACGACATCGAGCGGGGCGCGCTCGACCTGGGCTGCGGGCGGAGCGGTGAGCTCCACCATGACATTGAGGACCTCATCGATCTGGGTGGCGATGATCGTGCGGTCGAGGGCGAGGTGTGGCTGCATCGGGGGGCTCCTGTCTGGGGGTCGGGTCAACAACGCAGGCACCCCGGGTCGGTGTGATGTGGCCGGATCGTCCGGTCCGTGTCACGGGATGAGGTGCCGTCGTAGGGGTCGATCCGCCATACGCCGGCGATGTGACATTCCGCAGGTCAGCGATGTGTCAGCGGCGAGTCCGCAGTGCAGCGCCGGTGCCGTCATCGCTGCCGTCACAGTGGAGCGGTGCCCCTGCGTTGCTCTCCACATGACCCACGACCACCGCAACCAGAACGGCGACGACCAGAACAGCAACGACTCGGAGAGCGAGCACGACGACGACTCGTGCACGTGCCTCGACATGAACGGGATGCGGCGGCTCTACCGCATCGCACTGGCCGACTCGCGGCTCGGGCGCGGCGGGATCCTCTGGCCCCGGGTTGCGGCCGTGGTGGACGCGGCGTTCATGCTCGGCGACCCGGTCCATGCGAGCGACCCCGAGGGTGACCCCGACACGCACGAGGTCTATGCAGACACGGCAGTGGGCACGTGGGCCGACCTCATCTCTGCGATGTTCGAGTCCCTCGGGCTGCAGGAGGGCGAGCAGCACGAGGGTGTCATGCGGCTCAGCGAGGTGCAGGTGCGCGAGGTCGTCGGGAACCGGCTCATCGAGGAGTTCGAGTCCGAGGCCTCCGACGACGACGCGTACGTCAGCGAGGTGCAGTTCGCGGAGATCATCAACCAGGAGTTCGGGGTGACCATCCCGGTGGGCACCCCGGCGTCACCGACCGTCACACGTGACAGCACCCGGTCGATCGACTGGGAGCGGGTCGACTTGATGGTGCGGCTCATCCACGCGCGGCTGGCGGAATTCCCGTGGGAACACGAACCGTTCTGACCTGGCCCCGACCCCAACCCCGCTGATCTGGCGTGTCAGTTCAGCCCGAGCTCGCTCGCAAACGCTGCGTGTCCCACGAGGGTGAACGCCGAGATCGCGCGCCCGACGCCTACGTAGGCCAGACGTCGGTCGAATGACTCGGTGGGCACCACCAGCACCACGTGGTCGTACTCGCGGAACGCTCTTCGTCATTTGCGAGTTCGCCGAGGGGGAAATCCTCGGGCACCAGTACTCCCACGGCGCCTCCATTTCGACGATGGCTACCGCCCTATTGTGCGCCATTCGCCAATTGGCTGCCGCTCCCGGCATGCTGGGAGGGTGTCGCAGCCGCAGATGATGCAACTCGACGGTGCCGGAGCCGGAGCGCTGGTGACCATCCTCGGCATCGTGCTGGATCAGGTGAACCTCGCTGACGCCGAGGGATATCGCACCAGCTGGAACGTGGAGCATCTCCTCGACCTGGACACCCGCTTCCATGCGGTCTGGCCCGAGCTCACCGGCTCGTGGGCCGGTTTCCCCATGGGCGATGTGCCCGCCGATGAGTCACGCATGTTCGAGATGCACATCGAGGATGCCGAACTGCTGCTGGCAGGAATGGCCTTCACCGAGATGGCGAGCGCCGAGCTGCCGTGGTTCGACATGGTGCAGTGGACGAGCGACTTCGTGGCAGAGCAGCTGCGGGGCCTGTGGCCCGACGAGGTGTGGCGCGGGCGTGCCGGGGGCCGCTGACCCGGTGGCCATTGCGCCGCGTCTGCGGACGCTGGACCGGTACGGGCCCCAGGTGCCGGATTCGGATCGACGCAGGCCGGCTCAGTCAATGTGGACACATCAGTTGTTACTGTGACTACATGGATGTCGGGGTTCGCGAACTCAAGCAGCACCTCTCGGAACACCTCAGGCGCGTCGCCGAGGGCGAGGTCATCCGGGTGACCGACCGCGGGGTACCCGTTGCCCTCATTACGCCGATTGCTGCGGGTGATCCGTTGCAGCGGGGCATCGACGAGGGCTGGATCCGGCCGCCGCAGCGGACCGGGATGCTCGGGGCCGTCGAACGGGCGAAGGGAAAGCGACTGATCACCGATGTTCTCGCCGAGGATCGTGGCGAGTGACCACCTATGTGGACTCGAGCGCGCTGCTCAAGCTGTATGTGCAGGAGGCGGACTCCAACGATGCGGTCGAGATACTCAACGCAGACCCCGTTCTCGTCACGTCCTGGTTGACGCACGTGGAGGTTCGGCGCAACCTCGCTCGGCTGCTCGACGGTGTGGCTCTGCGTCGGGCCCAAGACGTCTTCGAGCGTGACCTCGACCTCATGTCGATGGTGAATCCCGACGAACGCATGTGGCGGGCCGCAGCGGAGATCGCGGAACACCTCAGCGTGCGCACGCTCGACGCAATCCACCTCGGGACTGCGCAGTACTTGCGGATCCCCAACCTCACGTTCTGCACCTTCGACCTGCGGCAGGGGCAGGCAGCGCGACAACTCGGTCTGCACGTTCTCGGCTGCTGACCGATCGCACATCGCGCCCATACGACCCCGAAAATGGTGTCACACCCCTGACCTAAGGTCCACCCCACGATGCTCACCCTGCACCACGCCGACGAACTCGAACCGCTGCTGGACTCCCTCGCGACGCTGCTCGACAAGCCGCTGGACGACCCGTTCATCGCAGAAGTAGTGGCCGTTCCCTCCGCCGGCATGGCCGATGCGGTGATGGCCGCGCTCGGCACGCGCCTTGGCTCCACGGGCCGCGGGGACGGCATCGTGGCGAACGTCGATTTCCTGTTCCTCGGGCAGTTCGTCCAGCGTGCCCTCGGCGACACCGAGCGCACCGCAGACCCGTGGGCCATCGATCAGCTCACGTGGGCAGTGCTCCACGTGATCGACGCGAACCCGGCGCTGCTCCCGTGGGTCGGTGAGAGCACGAGCGGTACGGCAACCGGGCCGTCGCGTGATCCGTGGGCACTCGCACGCCGCATCGCCGATCTGTTCGATCAGTACGCCTCCCAGCGCCCCTCGCTCATCCGCGCATGGGCCGAGGGCTTGGACACCGACGGCACACGACTGGCCGACGAAACCTTCGCCCCACTCGATGCGAGCCACAGCTGGCAGGCCAACCTGTGGCGCGCAGTGCGCCAGCACCTCGGTGTCCCGAGCCCGCCCGAGCGCCTGCCGCAGCAGTTGGAGCCACAGCTGCCCCCGCGGGTTGCCGTATTCGGCATCGGCTCCGTGCCCTACACACTGCTGTCCACGTTGCGTTCCCTCGCCAAGGTGCGAGACGTGCACGTGTTCCTACGCCACCCGTCACGCGTGGCATGGAACTCGTCGCCTCACCGCTTGGCGGGCGGTCTGCAGGTGCGCTCCGGCCTGAACGTCACGTCGCACATCAACCACCCGCTGCTTGCATCGTGGGGGCGGCCTGCGCTGGAGGCCCGTGCACTGTTGGGCGGGCTCACCGACGTCGTCGAGGTCGCAGAGTCCCGCAAGAGCGAGCCCACCACACTGCTCGGCCATCTGCAGCACGGCATCCGCCACGACGTTGCGCCCACCGCAGTCACCGCCAAACCGGACGACACCATCCAGGTGCACGCCTGCCACGGTGCCTTCCGTCAGCTCGAGGTGCTGCGCGACGCGCTCGGCCACGCGTTCGTCGCCGATCCCACGCTCCAGGCACACGAGGTCCTCGTGCTGTGCCCCGATCTCGAGACCTTTGCGCCGCTCGTCGAGTCCGTACTCAATCGCGGTGGGCTACCGGTCCCCGTGCGCGTCGGCGATCGCTCGCTCACCACCGAGGACCCGCTCGCCTCCGTCCTGCAGGCAGCACTCGAGCTCGTCGAGGGTCGCGCCACGCTCACGCAGGTGCTGTCGCTCGCACAGACCGAACCCGTGCGCACACGTTTCGGCTGGGAGGCCGACCAGATCGGCAAGATTGCCGGGTGGTGCACCACCCTGGGCACGCGCTGGGGCCTGCTGCCGGAACACCGCGTGCGCTGGGGCATCCCCGGCGAGGTACAGGGCGGAACGTGGCGAGCCATGAGCGACCGACTGCTCGCCGGGGCCGCAATGCCCGCCCCGGTAGACCGCGCCGTACTCGGCGACGTCGTCCCCTTCGACGACATGGGGTCAGAAGACGTGCTCCTCGCCGGTGCCATGGCCGATTTCCTCGCACGGCTCGTGTGGTTGCACGGGGCCATTGCGGAATCGAAGCCGATCTCCGATTGGGTCGATGTGCTGCACACAGCGGTAGACCACTTCTGCGCTGTCGGCCGAGACGAGCACTGGCGCATCGCCGTGCTCCACAACATCTTGGACAACATCCGTGCCGCCGCCGGGCCGAGCGCCGTGCTGCTCAGTGCCACCGACATCAAGGCCGTGCTCGCCAACCACCTGTCCGAGCGCCCCGGCCGCCTGCGCCTGCGCACCGGTGCCGTCACCGTCACATCGCTCATCCCGCTGCGCGGTGTCAGTGCGCGCGTGATCTGCATCCTCGGTCTCGACGATGGCGTGGTGCGCACGGGCAGTTTCGACGGTGACGACGTGCTCGGCCTCCGCCCGTGCGTCGGAGAGCGCCACCCGCGCTACGAGAGCCGTCATCTCCTCCTCGACGCCGTGCTCGCCGCGCAGGATCGGCTCCTCATCACCTGCAACGGTGCAGACCTCACCACCAACAAGGACATCCCGTTCACGGTGGCGCTGGCCGAGTTGATGGATGCCGTGACGGTGTTGGGTGTGCGCCCGGTCAAGCACCCTCGCCACGGGTTCCATGAGCGTGCGCTCGTGCCGGGTGCGCTCGGTGCCGACCAGCCGTTCACCTTCGACCCCGACATGCTCGAGGCCGCTCAGGTTCATCGCGGGTCCGTCGAGAGCGCCTCGGATTGGGCGCTGCCACCCCGGCCCATCGAGCGTCTCGATCTCGACCACGCCGTGAGTGCGCTGGTGAACCCGAGCCGCGTCTACCTGCGTGATCGCCTCGATATCCGCCTGCCCGGCGAGGTGGAGACACTGGACGATGGCCTGCCCATCAGCCTGGACCCACTCGACCTCAGCGCGCTCGGTCGGGCACTGCTCGCCGCCCGCCGGGAGGGCGTGGACTACGACGAGTGGCAGGCCACGGCCCGCATCACGGGCACGCTGCCCCCCGGCGACCTCGCTACCGCTGCACTCACCAACGTCATCAGTGACGTGAAGGACTTCGAGGCGGTGCTCGCTGCGTGCGGCGTCACGGAACCGGCACGCGAGGAACGGGAGATCGACCTGTCGCTCGAGGTGCCGGTGGGCGCATCGGTGAGCACCGTGCAGTTCTCCGGAACAGTGACCGGCCTGAAGGGGACGCTGCTCGTCGAGACGCGCTACACGCGGCCGCGGGACTCGCAACGTCTCGGACTCGCACTGCGCCTCGCCGCCCTGCAGGTGCAGTTCCCGAACGACGACTGGTCGGCGCTGCTCGTCACCCGCAAGGAGGACGATGACGCCAAGGAAACCCCGGTCACCAGCATGCGCTTCGTCGGAACCGGGGCCGAGCGTGTGGAGCGGGCGCATCGGTTCCTCGTGCGTGCCGTTCAGGTCGCCGAGTGGGCACAGCGAGATGCCGTCCCGCTGTTCGAGCGGGCGTCAGCCTCCATCGCCGAGCGCAAGTGGGGTACTGCGGACAACCAGCTCATCGCCGACCTGCAGGACGATTCGGTGCGGTTCCTGTGGGGAGATTCCTCGCTCGACGACCTTCGTGATACGCCGATGCGTCACACCGACCCGGCTGAGTTGCGTTCACTCGGTAGCGAGGGGCGGGCGGTTGCCACCGCCGATTGGGTGTGGGGGCTGTTCGACGAGGTGATCGACACCGATGGTGCAGCAGCGGACGAAGGAGGTGACGACGAATGAGTGGATTGGATCTCGAGGGCGCCCTCCCGCTGTCCGGCCGCATGGTGGTGGAGGCCAGCGCCGGTACCGGCAAGACCTACTCCCTCACGGCGCTCGTCGTTCGCTACGTCGCCGAACGCGGCCTCGCTGCGTCGGATCTGCTGGTGGTCACGTTCACTCGGGCCGCTGCGGCCGAACTGCGCGACCGCACGCGCAGGGCGCTGTTCGATGCACGCCAGGTTCTCGCCACCGGTGAGGCACCCGACAACTGGATGCAGGCACTGCTCACCACGCCCGGCGAGATGCAGGAGCGCCGTCGAAACATCGAGGCGGCCATTGCCTCCTTCGACGACGCCACCATCTCCACCATTCATGGGTTCTGCCAGCAGGCGCTGCGCCAGCTCGGCCTGCGTTCGGGGGCACGCCTCGGCAGCGACCTTGCCGAGAATGCTGCCGATGTGGTGGACGAGGTCTGCCGCGATCTGGTGGTGCAGCGGCTGGTCGCCCAAGTCGACGCCCTCTCGTGGCCCGATATCTCCCGCAATGTTCCCGCAGCCGTGCTCAAGCGACTGAAGGAGGCCGTGACGGCGCTGCTCAACAACCCGGGCGCGGTCGCAGCACCCGCCCCCGGCCTCGCCATGCCGAGCAGCAAGGATTCAGCAGAGCGGCTCACGGCATGGACCGAGGTCGTCGATGAAGCCGTGCGTCGTGTGCGCGAGCGCCGCACCGAGCGCCACGAGCTGGGCTACGACGACCTCGTCACGCAGTTGCGCGATGCGGTGGTCGACCCGGTACACGGTGTCGAGGCACGCAGCATGCTGCAGTCCCGCTATCGCCTCGTGCTCGTTGACGAGTTCCAGGACACGGACCCGGTGCAGTGGCAGATCTTCGACCACGCGTTCTCGGGACCGGAGAGCAGCAGCATGGTCATCACCGTCGGTGACCCCAAACAGGCCATCTACCGATTCCGCGGTGCCGATGTCCACGCGTACCTGCGGGCAACCGAGGGCGTCGCGAAGCAGGAACTGCTCAAGAACTTCCGCAGCGACCGAGATCTCGTGAACGCAACGCTCGGGTTGATCGGTGGCGTCCATCTCGGCGACCCGCGTATTGCCGTCACCCACGTGGAGACGCCAGAGTCGGCACCGCAGCGCGCGCTGCCGAAGGCGGCACCGCTACAGATCCGTTGGGTACCGCGCCACGCAGAGCTGCTCGGCGGCAAGGAGCCCACCACGTACCGCAAGCGCGCCAAGCGCACGATCGGCACACCGCTCAGCAGCCCGGTCGCCAGGCGCTCCATCCTCGGTGATCTCGTTCGCAGTGTGGTCGACATGCTCGAACAGGAGCCGCTCGCACCGGGCGACATCGCCGTACTCGTTCCCACACACGCCACCGCAGAGCAAGTGGTGCGGGCACTGCAGCAGGCAGGCGTCCCCGTGGTGCGCACGCGCACGGGCAGTGTGTTCGCCACCGAGGCCGCGCAGCAGTGGCGATTGCTGCTCGCTGCGCTCGAGCGCCCCTCGTATGCGCCGTTCGTGCGGGCTGCCGGACTCGGCGTGTTCCTACACGAGGAGCCACATGCACTGGACCCCGATGCGTCCGGGTCCGTCGAGTGCGTGTCGTTGCTGCAACAGCGGTGCGCCCAGTGGGCCGATGCGCTGGCCGACCACTCCATACTCACGTGGTACCACCGCATCCGCTCTCAGAGCGGTGTGGTGCAGCACCTGCTCGCCAACCTCAGCGGGGAGCGTGAGCTCACCGATCTCGACCACATCGCCGAGCTGCTCGCTGCAGAACTGCCGGGCACCGGGCACTCGCCGTCCGCCGTACGCCGCAGCCTCGAGCAGTTCATCAGCGAGGCCGATGGTGCAGAGGACGGTCCGCAGATGCGCCGCATCGACTCCGACGCGCAGGCCGTCCAGGTCACCACGCTGCACGCCAGCAAGGGCCTGCAGTACCCGGTGGTGCTGCTGCCGTTCTCGTGGAACCGCAAACGATTGCGCGGGCCGCTCATCTACAACGGGCCGGACGGTCGCGTGATCGACGTCGCCACCAAGCAGGGCTGGAACGGCGGCATCCCCGAGGACTCCGTCAAGGGGCGTGACCATCGCTCCAGCGTGGAGCGTCGCGGTGACGACCTCCGGCTGCTCTATGTGGGGCTCACCCGTGCCCAGCACCGCACCATCGTGTGGTGGGCGGCGGGCGACGACACCGCAAAGGGCGCGCTCACCACCGTGCTCTTCGACCGTGACGAACACGGCGAGCCCCTCAACACCGAACCGAAGTTGCTGGGCCCGCGCGGTGGAATTTCGCCGGAGATCCCGTCGTTCGAGCCCACCGACGATGAGGTGCGGGCCGCGCTCGGCGCCATCGCCGACCGCTCGCCCGGGCTGATCGACGTGTCCACCGTCCCGGCGCGAACGCCCGTACAGCGGTGGGCCGGCACCGGGGAGACTGCCAGCACGGTCGAACTCGCCATCGCAGATCCGGGCGGTCGCACGGCGGTGGACACCGCCTGGCGGCGCTGGTCGTTCTCGGGTGTTCTGCGCACGCGCAACGAGCCGTGGGCACCGATGCCGGTGCATGTGCCGCCCGTGACCGGTGGCCACGACGAACCCGGTACCGACGACGACACCGAACTCGGCGCGGCGTCCGTCGCCGTACCCCTCGCCGAGGTGGCCGCGGGCACGGCGTTCGGCACACTCGTGCACGAGGTATTCGAGCACTACGACCCGACGAGCGACGATCTCGAGGCCGAGCTTGCTGCGGTGGTGGCCGAGGCACTGCGTCGTCATCGCCTGCCGGTGGATCCGGCGGTGCTGGCACGTGGTCTCGTGCTCGCCGCCACCACGCCGCTCGGCCCGTTGGCCGATGGCTTGCGTCTCGCCGACATCGGACGTCCTCACCGCCTTGCCGAGCTCGAGTTCGACCTACCGCTCGCCGACGAGCGCATTCACGCCGCCGACATCGGCCATGTCCTGCTCGACACGCTTCCCGATGGTGACGTGATGCGCCCCTATGCGGCCGACCTCGCCGGCGGGCGCTTCGACGTGGACCTTGCCGGCTACCTCACCGGTTCCATCGACGCCGTGCTGCGCATCCCGTCGGTCGACGGTCATCGCTATGTGGTGGTCGACTACAAGACGAACCGGTTGCACGCGCGTGGCGCCGCCGACCCACTGGCGGCGTACCGCCCGGACCTGCTCGTGGATGCCATGGAGCACAGCGACTATCCACTGCAGGCACTGCTGTACAGCGTGGCGCTGCATCGTTATCTGCGTTGGCGCCTGCCCGGCTACCGGCCCGAGGACCACCTGGGAGGCATCGCGTACCTGTTCGTGCGCGGCATGGTGGGGCCGAGCACGCCCGTGTACCAGGGCGTGCCGCACGGCGTGTTCGCATGGAAGCCGCCTGCCGCAACCGTTGTTGGGCTCGAGGAACTATTCGGGGGTCGTGCAGCATGAGTGCCGTCTGTGTGTCGGAGGCCGTTTCGTTCCTCACCCCGTACGTCAACGCCGGTGTGCTGGGGCCCGCAGAGGTGCATCTGGCCGATTGGGTGGCCCGCGCCTCGGGGGTGGACGACGAACTCGTCCTGCTCGGAGTGGCCGTGGCCTCGTGGGCTGCGCTGCACGGGCATACCTGCGCAGACCTCTCGCTGCTCGCCTCGGCAGTGGAGCGCGAGCGGCCGGTGCGCCAGTACGTGGATGATGCCGTCGCCATCTGGCCCGATACCGCCGTGTGGCTCGAGGCCCTGCGTGCTGGTTCTCCGGTCGTCCGCGTGGTGGATGGTGCCGATACCGAGCCGGTGCTCGACAACTCCCCGCTCGTTCTGTGTGGCACGCGCCTGTACCTGCAGCGCCACTGGGTGGACGAGTGCACGGTCGCAGCCTCGTTGATCCGCCGTGTCTCCCGCGACAGCGAGCGCCCTGCGGCATCGCTCAGCGATCGCGCCTCCCGCCTGCTCGACCGACTGCTGCCACCCACGGAGGACGACGGCAGCGCGAACCAGCAGCGACGCGCTGCCGACCTGGTGTTTGCCCGAAATCTGGCGCTTGTCGTCGGCGGCCCGGGTACCGGCAAGACCTATTCGGTGGCGCGGTTGCTCATGGCGCTGCTCACCGACGCCGAGGACCGTGGTGCGAGCCTGCGTGTTGCGCTCGCTGCTCCCACGGGCAAAGCAGCAGCGCGGCTCAGCGAGACCATCCGTGCCGCTGTGGCCCGGGCCGAGCAGGACACCGACGACCTCAGCGACTCGGTGAAGGCAACGATGCTTGCGCTGGAGCCGTCCACCGTCCACCGCCTGCTCGGGTCGCTCCCCGACAGGCGCCAGCGTTTCGTGCACCGCGAGTCGAACCCGTTGCCGTACGACGTAGTGCTCATCGACGAGACCTCGATGGTGTCCACCCCGCTTCTGGCGCGCTTGGTCGAGGCGGTACCCGCCAGTTCCCGCCTCGTCCTCATCGGCGACCCCGACCAGCTCGAGAGTGTTGAGCTCGGCGCAGCGCTCGGCGACATCGTGACGGCGGCGGAACGGTCCGGCTCGCCACTGCACGGTCATGCCGTGCGCCTGCAGCGTGGGCACCGGTTCGAGGCGGACTCGCCCATTGCCCTGCTCGCCGACTGCGTACGCGAGGCCCGTGCCGACGACGCTCTGGCCATGCTGCGCAAGGGCGTATCGGGCCTCTCGTTCGTCGAGACCTTGCGTCCGGCATCCGAGCACTCGCTTGCTGCAGTGCAGGCCGCCGTTGCACCCGTGATGGGGAACGTTCAGCAGGCGGCTGCTTCAGGAGATGGTGCACCGGCCCTCGACGGCCTCGCTGCCGTGCGCATGCTCTGCGCCCACCGGCTCGGGGAGTTTGGGGTCTCGTTCTGGAACGAGTGGGGTGAGCGCTGGATGTGCGGACCCAAGGGTGCCGGCACTGCGTGGTACCCGGGCCGACCGCTGCTCGTCACGAAGAACAACTTCCGGTTGGGCCTCTCCAACGGTGACACGGGTGTGGTGATCAAGCGCGAGGACCGACTCGTCGCTGTGTTCGCAGGACCGGTGACCGGCAGCACGCTCGAGTTCGAGCCGGTCGAGCTCGAGGACGTGGAGACGGCATACGCCACGACCATCCACAAGAGCCAGGGCAGTGAGTACGCCGCCGTGGTGCTCATCGTCCCGCCGGCCACCTCACCACTCGTGGGTCGGGAACTCGTGTACACGGCCATCACCCGCGCGAAGGCGCACCTGATGGTGGTGGGCTCGGAGGCTGCCCTGCGTGGGTGCATCCTCACACCGGCCCGGCGGATGACCGGGCTTGCTGCCGCGCTGGTGTGATGCTGCCCGATACCCCAGTTGGCCGTTCGGGGGTACAGTCCCGAACATGACGACCACGCACGATCAACCCCACCACTCCGATGTGGTCATCGTGGGTGCAGGCATCTCGGGGATCTCGATGGCGGTCCACCTCCAGAAGCAGTGTCCCGACCGGAAGTTCGTGATCCTCGAGGGACGCTCCGACATCGGTGGCACGTGGGACCTCTTCAGGTACCCGGGCATCCGCTCCGACAGCGACATGCACACGCTCGGGTTCCGTTTCAAGCCGTGGAAGCACGAGAAGTCGATCGCCGATGCGCCGTCCATCATGGAGTACCTACGCGAGACCGTGGACGAGTACGGCATCGGGCAACACATCCGGTTCGGTCGGCGCGTGGAGCGCGCCGAGTGGGACACGGCAACGGCCACGTGGAACCTTGCCATCCGTCGCTCAGACACCGGCGAGGTCGAGCACCTCACCACCAACTTCCTCGCAATGTGTGCCGGGTACTACTCGTACCGAGGCGGCTACCTGCCGGAGTTCCCGGGGTACGACCGGTTCGGCGGGACGCTCGTGCACCCCCAGGCGTGGCCCGACGACCTCGATTACTCGGGCAAGCGCGTCGTGGTGATCGGATCGGGAGCAACGGCGGTGACCATTGTGCCCGCCATGGCCGCCGGTGCAGCGCACGTCACGATGCTGCAGCGTTCCCCCACCTACGTGGTGGCCAGGCCCGATCACGACCACATCAACGACAAGCTCCGCCGTTTCCTCCCCGAACGAACGGCGTACGCGATCACCCGCAAGAAGAACGTGATCCTCAGTCAGTACTTCTACAACCGCACACGCCGCAACCCGGAGAAGATCAAGCAGTTGATCATCGGCGGTGTCCGGCACGCGCTCGGCCCCGACTACGACGTCGACACGCACTTCACCCCCACCTACAACCCGTGGGACCAACGGATGTGTCTGCTCCCGAACGGCGATCTCTTCCGGGCGATTCGCGCCGGGAAGGCCTCGGTGGTCACCGACACCATCGACACGTTCACCGAGACCGGTATCCGGCTCGCCTCCGGTACCGAACTCGAGGCCGACATCATCGTCACGGCAACGGGCCTCAACCTCGTGACGCTCGGCGAGGTGGAGTTCGCGGTCGACGGTGAGCCGGTCGACTTCTCGCAGCGGTTCACCTACAAGGGGATGGGTTACTCCGACGTGCCGAACCTCATCTCCACCTTCGGCTACATCAATGCGTCGTGGACCCTGCGCGCCGACCTCACGAGCACCTACGTCTGTCGCCTGCTCAATCACATGCGGTCGTCCGGTGCCGTGATGGCCACACCGCGCCTACGCGCCGGCGACCGCACGATGCGTCCGCGTGACTGGATCGAGGACTTCTCGGCCGGGTACATGCGTCGCGTCATGCACCTCATGCCCAAGCAGGGCGACCGCAAGCCGTGGGTGAACACCCAGCGCTACCGGCGCGACAAATGGCTCATCGGCCACGGACCGATCGCCGATGGCGTGATGGAGTTCCGCGCTGCGGTTCCCGGGCGTGAGCGAGAGCAGATCGGCACAGCCAGCCGATGACCGGGCCGTCGCCGGTGCTGGGCGAGCGATACCGACGCGCCCTCGTCGACGCGGCACAGTGGCACGAGACCCAGACGCGCAAGGGATCCACGGTCCCCTATGTGTCGCATGTGCTGGCAGTGTCGTCAGCCGTGATGGAGGACGGCGGCGACGAGGACGAGTGCATCGCTGCACTGCTGCACGATGCGGTGGAGGACTGCGGTATCAGCCGGGCGACGATCGCACAGCGCTTCGGCGAACGCGTCGCCGACATCGTGATGGCCTGCACCGACGACACCGGAGGCGACCGAGACAACAAGGCGCCGTGGTGGTCCCGCAAGGTGCACCACATCGAGCACCTCTCACGCTTTGCCGCTGCCGGCGATCTCGGTGTCATCCGGGTGACCGCGGCGGACAAGCTGTCGAACCTGCGCTCCACGCTCGACGACCGTGACGGATCGGTGTTCGCCGTGTTCAAGGCCGGACTCGGTGGGTTTGCTTGGTACCACGCAACCTTCTGCGGGATCCTCGTCGACGCACTGCGGACCACCCCCGACCCGAGCGGAAGCGGTCGGTCGCCGGCTGCGTCGGTGCTCGCCGGCCGGCTGGAGTCGTCGATGGACGAGCTGGGTGCGCGAATCGACCGCTACCGCTCCGACTATGCAGAGCGGATCGTCGAGGTGCTCGACCGAACTGTGGGGGTGGCGAGGCCTCTCGGTTGGGGTGCCCACGACCCGTGGCCGTGGTTTGCACTCGATGTCGCGCACCGCGCCCGTGGGGGTTCGGTACGCGTCGAGCACGTGCGCGCTGCGGAGCAGGGCTGGTTCGGCGGCGTGCAGTTCATCGACTGGGAGTGACGACCCGCTCGAGCCGTGGTCGCCGCATCGGGGATCAGTCGCCGTCGACACCCAGCATCGAGAGGACGCGTGTGCGGATCGACTGGTAATCGGCCGAGCCGTGGCGGCGCGGTCGAGGCAGAGCGATTTCCTCGGTGTGCCTGATCGAACCATCGACGAGCACGAGGATCCGATCGGCAAAGACCAGCGCTTCGTCGACGTCGTGGGTGACCATCAACACGGCCGGCCGGTATCGGGCGCAGGCCCTGGCGAGCAGCGAGTGCATCTTGAGCCGAGTCAGGGCGTCGAGCGCGCCGAAGGGTTCGTCGAGGAGCAGCAGCGATGGTTGACGGACGAGTGCCCGTGCCAGTGCGACGCGAGCGGTCTCCCCACCGGAGAGTGTTGCGGGCCACGCCCGCGCGAACGAGCCCATGCCCACCTCGTCGAGCACATCCCGGACCCGAGTTGGTGCGTCCTCGCCACGGAGACCGAGACGAACATTGGCCCCGACGCGCTTCCAGGGGAGCAGGCGTGCATCCTGGAAGGCAATTGCCACCCGGTCCGGGACGAGCACCTCGCCGTCGGCCTCCGGGTCGAGCCCGGCAACAATCCGCAGCAGAGTGCTCTTGCCCGAGCCGCTCACTCCCATCAGCACCACGAATTCCCCGGCCGCCACCGAGCAGTGAAGGTCGGCGAGCACCGAGCGACCGGCAAACGAACGATTCACCCCGCGAACCTCGAGCGCTGTGTCCTGCTGTTCACGGGGGAGGTGAGTGGTCATGACCCCTCGTACCCCTGACGCCACTGCAGCAACCGCGACTCGAGGAGCTTGACGATCGCATAGGAGACCATGCCGAGAATCGCGTACACGACGATCACGAGAACGATCGAGTCGACGCGCCCGATGAGTCTCGAGTCGCTGAGCAAGCGGCCGAGTCCCGAATCGGTGTTGATCTCCTCGGCGATCACCAGCGCGAGCCACGCGTTGGCCAGACTGATCCGGAGCCCGACGAGGAATCCCGGCAGCGATCCGGGCAGGATCACGTGGCGGACCAACCCCCATCGTCCGATGCCCAGCGTGCTTGCCGCCTCGACGAGTCGCCGGTCGACGCCCCGGATGGCCCCGAAGGTGTTGAAGTAGATCGGCCACGACGTCGCAAGGGCGATGAGCGTCACCTTCGGGCTCTCGTAGATGCCGAGCCAGATGATGAGGAGCGGTACGAG